>JAKFCW010000106.1:0-41754 GCA_036676455.1 Candidatus Sericytochromatia bacterium | reverse complement strand
TCCATGATGTCCGGGTGGTCGACCTTGAGGATGCCCATGTTGGCGCCGCGGCGCATGCCGCCCTGCTTGATGGACTCGGTGGCGGCGTTGAAGACGTCCATGAAGGAGACGGGGCCGGACGAGACGCCCTTGGTCGAGGCGACGAGGTCGTTCTTGGGGCGCAGGCGGCTGAAGGCGAAGCCGGTGCCGCCGCCGGTCTGGTGGATCAGCGCGGCGTGCTTGATGGTCTCGAAGATGCCGGAGAGGTCGTCTTGGACCGGCAGGACGAAGCATGCGGAGAGCTGCCCGGTGCGGGTGCCGGCGTTGGCGAGGGTGGGGGAGTTGGGCAGGAAGTCGAGCCCGGCCATCAGATCATGGAAGCGGCTTGCCGTGGCGTCGATCTCGGAAGGGGAGGCGCCGTACTGGCCGTCGATCTGGGCGAGGGTGTTGGAGACGCGCCAGAACAGGTCGTCCGGCGTCTCGCAGACGCGGCCCTGTTCATCCTTTTGAAGGTAGCGCTTGTCCAAAACCGTCAAGGCATTCTGACTGAGCATGCGAAATCTCCGTGTCTCTTTGAGCGCGATGGTGGGGAAGGTGCTCTGGGGGGTCGGGCCGGGTGAGCCGAAAAGGGCGTCCCGGCTGAGGATCGGGAAGGGTTAAGGGGGGTTTGTAAAGATTTAACAACCAGAGGTTCGGTTCACACTAGATGTAGCGTACTGACCGACGAAACTCACTCTATCACCCACTAGATTCGCTTGTCCAGCAAGCGAGAAAACGGCCTTTGTCAAGAAAATAATTGTCCATTTCGCGGGGAAATCTTCATCCGACGCGCGGCGCGCGCGCCGCGGGCCGATCCGGGGGGTTCTGGTCAACATGCTGAGATTTCGACGAGTTTTCTTGGCATTTCATCGCTAGATTGAATTCACGGGCATGTTTTTATACTGACATCCGGGCCGCCGTCACGGGGCCCCGCTCCGACGCATGTCATGCGGAGCATTCAACGGGGAGGCCGCCGGCCGGAATGCCGCGCGGGGCGGTTATCCTGCGTTAAGCCCAGGTAAGCTTGGGTGAGACTTCCGTGAATTCTCGATTAAACGTCTTGCCAAGCCCCCGGCGATGATTCATAATTTTTGTGAAGGGTCTTTACGCTGCCGACGTTTGCCAGCGCTGTCTACCAAAGGACGGTACCCATGTTGAAGTGGTTCAACGCCCTGATTCGCGCCTTGAGAGCCTTGAGGCGCCCATCGGTGTCGCCCGCTGAATCTGCCCCTTCGAGCTGGGTGCCCGAGAGCCCGACGCAGCTGATCAGCGCCTGGCAGCAGGCGCGCAACAGCCAGTCGCTGGGCTTCGTGCTCAGCCAGGCCCGCATCAGCAAGGGCCTGAGCCTGTTGCAGCTGCAAACGGTCACCGGCATCAACGCCACCTACCTGGTCAAGCTCGAGCATAACCTGGTGGCCCAGCCCTCGATCTTCGTGCTGGTCCAGCTGGCCGAGACGCTCGATCTCGACTTGCGCCAGGTGATCACCCGCCTCGATCCGACGGCCTACAGCCACGAGGACCTCATGGCCCTCGAGCGCCGCTGGCGCCTCTGCCTCCTGGCGCAGCCCGGCAACCGCAACGGCATCCTCATGCTCGAGTCCATCTCGCTGCTCTGGGCCCAGATGGGCCTGCGATCCTCCGGCCGCCACTAGCTGGCCTCGCCAGTCGCCAAGACCCGGCGCCCTGCGGGGCGCCTTTTTTTGCGGGATTCGCCGGCCCGCCCGCGCCGGCGTTGGCTATAATACTCGCATGCACCTGGTCTACCTGCTGCGCTGCGCCGACGGCACCCTTTACACCGGCTACACCACGGATCTCTCCCGCCGCGTGGCCCAGCACAACGCCGGCACGGGCGCGAAGTACACCCGCGCCCGCCGCCCGGTCACGGCCATGGCCGCCTGGGAATTCCCCTCCAAGGGCCAGGCCCTCTCCGCGGAGTACCGCATCCGCCGTCTTCCGCGTCTCCAAAAGCAGGCGCTGATCGACACGGGAAATCTCCCCCCCGGGCTTGGAGCTCTGGGCCCCCATCTCTTACGCTCGGAGCATGGTGAGGACCTTCCTGGACCCGGCGGCCGAGACGCTCTTCCGCCGAACTCCGCCGGATAACCTGCCTGCTGCGCTTCAGCGCGCCGCCCTGCGCAAGCTCGCTCTCTTGGACAGCGCCATTCGTCTCTCGGACCTCGAGCGCTTGCCGGAGAATCGCCTGCATACGCTTGCCGGTGGCTCGCACAAGGGGTTGCACGAGGTGGCGGTCGCCGACGGCTGGATGCTACGCTTCCGCTGGATGGACGGGGACGCCTACAAGGTGGAGCTCGTCGCTCCCGGCGCTTCATGACGCGCTTGCCTCCCATTCATCCCGGAGAGGTCCTGCGCGAGGAGCTGATGCGTCCCTACCGTCTCTCGGTCCCTCGACTCGCCCAGGCCCTGGGCGTCTCTGCCTCGCGCCTGCGCGCGGTCCTGGCCGGACGCACGCCCATCACGGCGGACCTGGCCCTGCGCTTGGGCCGCTACTTTGGCCTGAGTCCCGCCTTCTGGCTCAATCTCCAGCAGCACTACGACCTGAGCGTGGCGGCCGACGCCATGCAGGATCGCATCGATCGGGAGGTATGCCCCTTTGTCTCGGGGGCTGAGGGGTGGTAAACTAGCGGATCGGTCCGCCTCATGCGGCCATTCAGCTTTTTTTCACCCCAGGAGGTATCACCCGTTGCTTCGCGCAGGTATCGTCGGCCTTCCCAACGTCGGCAAGTCGACTCTTTTCAACGCATTGACCCGGGCGGGCGCCCTCGCCGCGAACTACCCTTTCGCCACCATCGACCCGAACGTCGGCGTCGTCACGGTGCCGGATGAGCGGCTCGGGGTGCTCCAGGGCATCGTCAAGACCCACACCGTCATCCCCACGGCGGTCGAGTTCGTGGACATCGCCGGCCTGGTGCGCGGCGCCAGCCAGGGCGAGGGTCTGGGCAACCAGTTCCTCGCGCATATCCGCGAAGTGGATGCCATCGTCGAGGTGGTCCGCTGCTTCGAGGACGGCAACATCACCCACGTCGAGGGCGGCGTCGATCCGATCCGCGACATCGAGACGATCAACCTCGAGCTGGCCCTCGCGGATCTCGGCACGGTCGAGAAGATCCTGGAGCGCAACCGCAAGCCCGCCAAGTCCGGTGACAAGGCCGCGGCCTTGCTGGTCGACGTTCTCGAGAAGGTCAAGGCTCAGCTCGATCAGGGCAAGTGGGCGCGCACGGCTGATCTCTCCCCTGAGGAGCTGATCGTCATGAAACAGGTTCCTCTGCTCACCAACAAGCCCGTGATCTACGCGGCCAACGTGGCCGAGGGCGACCTGGCCGACGCCGACAACCTGCCCATGGTTCAGAAGGTCAAGGAGTTCGCGGCCGCCGAGAAGGCCGAGTGCGTCGCCATCTCGGCCCAGATCGAGTCGGAGCTCTCGCAGCTCGATGCCGAGGAAGCCGCCGAGTACCTCAAGGACCTGGGCGTCACCGAGTCTGGATTGAGCAAGCTGATTCGCTCGACCTACCGGATCCTCGACCTGATCACCTACTTCACCGCCGGGGTCAAGGAAGTCCGCGCCTGGACCATCACCCGCGGCACGCTCGCTCCCGGCGCCGCCGGCGTCATCCACACCGACTTCGAGCGCGGCTTCATCCGGGCCGAGGTCACGGCTTACGCCGACCTGGTCGCTTGCGGCTCGGAAACGGCCGCCAAGGAGAAGGGCCTGCTTCGCCTCGAAGGCAAGACCTACGAAGTGAAGGATGGCGACGTCATGCATTTCCGCTTCAACGTCTAAAAATCGCAGTCATCCTAGTTGTTAAACCACCGACTCTGAGGTTAGAGTCGGTGGTTTCGTATCGATGTGTGTCTTGTGACCTCAGTCGCTGACGCCTTCTCGTCCCTCGATGGTCATTCAGGTTGCGGTGAGAAGGGCCACGAGCTTCTCTTGGCCCGCCGTCTCGGAGACCACCTCCGTCTGAGCCACGCTCAGTGTTCGACCAGACTTTATGACACGCCCTCTCGCGAGGATGCGCTCCCCGCTGCGGGCGCGAGCAGGTTGACTTTGAACTCGGTCGTGTGCGCGCCGGCTCCCGGTGGCATGAGGCTGAGTGCCGCGTAGCCCGTCGCCGAATCCGTGATGGTCGCAAGCGCGCCGGCGTGCACGAAGCCGTGCTGCTGCGACACGGCTGAACCCGGGGTCAATGCAATATCCACCCGCCCCGGCGCTACCTCCACCAGCGACGGGGAGAGCGTTAGCAGGCGACCCTGCTTCGCAAAGCTCGTGCGAACCCGGCCCTCGTAGGAGGGGTCGCTTGGATGACACGTCGTCAATTCAGGATCCCCGCTTGTTTTTAGGGGGCCTCGGCGGGATTATCAGTTCGTCTTGGGGCATCCCAAAGGCACTTGGATCGGTGCGGCAAGAGCCGTCTAGTGGGGGCCTTTTCGAGGCCCTTCGGTGTCAGGTTTTGTCAAAGGCCATGGCGAGGCGACGCACACCTATTTCGATGCTGCTCTCGTCAAGGTCTGCATAGCCTAGCACAAGCTCGGCTTCCTCCGGTTTTCCCATGTAGCATGCGCTCGTGCTGGAAACTCCAACGCCGAGCGTGGCAGCCCGTTGTGCAAGCGCCTCCCCATCGAGCTGCGTGCGAAGCCGGATCGTAACGTGTAGGCCGGCATCATCTCCAAGGATGGTCACGCGCTCACCCAGGTGCTCATGCAAGGCCTTTAGCAAACAGCGGCGACGGCCCTCGTAAAGGACACGCATGCGCCGTAAGTGACGCTCGAGGTGGCCTTCCACAATAAAGTCGGTCAAGGCCATTTGCTCAAGCAAGGGCGACTGACGGTCTGCCAACCACTTGGCGCGCGCAAACAAAGGCGCCCATTCAGGCGGCACCACCAGGTACCCCAGCCGCAGAGCAGGAAAGAGGACCTTGGAGAACGTGCCGACGTAAAGGACCACGCCAGCCGGATCCAGACCTTGTAGTGAGGGGATAGGACGATCTGCGTAGCGGAATTCGCTGTCGTAGTCGTCCTCCAAAATCAGCGCGCCCTGGGTGCGAGCCCACGCGAGCAGAGCTAGGCGCCTTGGCAAGGAGAGCACGACCCCCGTGGGGAACTGGTGAGAGGGCGTGACATGGACGAGCTTCAATCCGGCCGGCAGTTGGTCAACTATCATGCCGGCATCATCCACGGGCACCGGCACCAGCCGTGCACCGGCTGTCATGAAGGCATGGCGTGCTCCCAAGTAACCCGGTTCCTCGAGCGCCACCCCGTCGCCCACATCAATGAGCAATCGAGATATCAAGTCCAGGCCCTGTTGCGAACCGCCAACAACCACAATTTGGTCGGGGGTGCAGCGTACGGCCCGTGATCGTTGAAGGTATGCCGCCAAGGCCTCACGCAAAGGAGGATGACCTTGAGCATCCTCGGTATAGCCGAGTGGGGCGCGGCCGGAACGGCCGTGGCGCAACATGAGTCGTCGCCACGTGTCGACCGGAAACTCATCGAGTGCGGGGCGACCATAGTGGCCGAAGGTGATGGCTGCGGGTGGGCTCACTCCCCGCAAGGGCCCCGCTGTTGCCAGGCGCAGACCATAGGCGGATAAGGGCAGAGACGGGCGAGTGGTCGAGGTAGTCGGCTCAAGAGCAGCGGAATTGAGCAACGCATCTGGCAACTCACTGTTCACAAAAGTGCCCACGCCGGTACGGGCCACGAGATAGCCTTCGGCAAGTAGTTGATCGTAGGCAACGGTAACCGTAGTCCGCGAGATGGCCAGCGCGCTTGCGAAGTCTCGCGTAGGAGGAAGCCGCTCGCCCGGCGCCAATCGTCGCGACAGGATAGCCTGTCGTAGCGCCTCGTAGAGCTGGCGGTAGATTGGCGTGGGTGAGGTGTTGTCAAGCGTAAGAGGAAGGTCCACGGCGAATACCTCAATTGGCTTGGTGGTTTAAGTGGGAATTGGATATTTTACCGGGCCAATTCCACCTTTATTCTAAACCATACGGCTTCGACGCAATAGCCACCACGGTTCTCGCTCAGTACCTTTGTCCAAGGAGACGCCCAATGACCAACCGGATTTATCCGCCCACCGAACGGTCAACCGTCAGGCGCAGTTCCAAGCTGGCTGACTACGATCGCGAGGTGGTCCATGCCATCCTGGATGAGGGCCTAGTCGCCCATGTCGGCTTTGTCGCCGACGGCAAGCCCTTTGTCATTCCCATGGCCTACGCTCGCGTGGATGAAATGATTTACCTCCACGGCGCTGCCGTAAGCCGCATCATGCGAACGCTCGGGAGTGGCGTGGACGCCTGCCTGGCCGTCACACACCTCGACGGCCTTGTGCTGGCACGCTCGGCGTTCCACCATTCCATGAACTATCGTTCGGTAGTCGTTTTCGGACAGGCGGCCCTTGTTGAGGAGGAAGACGCCAAGCGAGAAGCACTGCGGGCGCTTACCGAACACCTCGCTCCAGGACGCTGGGAGATAGCACGCCAACCCAGCGCGGCCGAGCTCGCCGGTACGTTGGTCCTGGCAATCACGATCGCTGAGGCCTCAGCCAAAATCCGCTCGGGTGGCCCAGTCGATCATGCGGACGATTATGCGCTACCGGTTTGGGCTGGCGTGGTGCCGCTCAAGCTGACGATGGAGGCGCCATTGCCGGATAGCCAACTGGTTGAGGGGGTCTCCTTCACCGGTCTGCTTCTTCCGTGATGACGGCCTTGTTTGATAGAAGGGTGCCCACTGCGCGAGTTCGGCACGCTTCGATGGAAATCGAATCGCGGCGCTCACATGAGGTTGAGCATGTGTCGTTCGCTTCAAGGAGTAGATTAGTGCATATCGAGACTCTCGCCGTCCATGCGGCCCTACGTCCTGATCCCATGACGGGGGCGATTACCCCGCCCATCTCATTGTCGACTACTTTTGAGCGTGACGCATCGGGGGGCTACCCGCGCGGTTTCGAGTACAGCCGAGACTCTAACCCCAACCGTGCGGCTCTGGAGGACGCGATGGCCGTGCTGGAAGGTGGCGAAGGCGCGGCAGCTTTCTCCTCCGGAATGGCGGCGGCGGCAGCCGTCTTTCAAGCACTCGCGCCTGGCGATCGGGTCGTTGCACCCAACGACGCCTACATGGGCGTCGGCAAGATTCTGCGTGAGGTCTTCCAACCGTGGGGATTGGACATCGTCTTCGTAGACATGGACGACCTGGCCCAAGTGCGAGCGGCGCTGGAGACGCCCACCCGCCTGATCTGGATCGAAACGCCGTCCAACCCGCTGCTGAAGATCACGGACATCGCCGGCATTGTCGCGCTCGCGAAAGCGGGCGGTGCCGCCGTGGCTTGCGACAATACGTGGTGCACACCCATCTTCCAGCGACCGCTCGACCTCGGTGTCGACCTCGTGGTGCACGCGACCACCAAATATATCGGGGGGCATCATGATGTGCTGGGTGGCATGGTCATCGCGAAGACGGCCTCTCCGTTATTCAGGCGTATCCGGGAGATTCAGATTCAAGCCGGGGCAGTGCCCTCGCCGTTTGAGTCATGGTTGGCGCTACGCGGGCTGCGGACTTTGCCGTTCCGGATGCGCGCCCACGCCGATCATGCGATGGCCGTGGCCCGATTCCTCGATAACCACCCGTCCGTCGAGGTTGTTCATTTTCCTGGCCTGACCACGCACCCAGGTTATGAGGTCGCCACCCGTCAGATGCGCGCTTTCGGCGGCATGCTCTCCTTTCAGGTTAAGGGTGGCCGTGACGAGGCCATGGCGGTGGCGGCCCGCGTCAGCTTGTTCACGAGAGCCACTAGCCTTGGCGGTGTCGAGAGCCTGATCGAGCACAGGGCATCGGTTGAAGGACCGTTAACTAAAACTCCGAACAACTTGATTCGGCTGTCCGTGGGGTTAGAGCACCCTGAGGACCTTTGCAGAGACCTGGACCAAGCACTGCGAGGCTAGTGGGGAACCGAGCTCCACTGACGTGGCTGGGATTGGATCCTGGCGATCGCAATTGTGAGGCCTCCGCTGCACGTAGAAGCCGTGCTTAGGCTAAGAGTAGACAGACAAGAATGAGGAGGGCCGGGCAGATGAATTCTAACGAAGCGACCCACTTGACGTCGCTGTACGCTATTTGGCACCACTTCTGCTCCTTGCTTAAGATGGCCGGCCGTGGCGCGACCACCCCCCCTCTAATTGGCACGAGCGTAGATGAATTGTACTGCTAAGTCGGTTGCTCGGTTGAGACTCAGCTGGAAGCCTTGCTGAGGGCGCGAGAATTTGCACGTTCGTAAAGAGAGGTCGAGTTGGGTGTGTTGGGCACGGGGAGCGGCCACTCGAAGCATTGAACGAATCGAAAGTGCGACGTCATGCACTTCCGCTTCAACGTCTAGTCGTCGAACCCCATTGAGGGAGGGCTCGTTGTATCGACAACGGGCCCTCTTCGTCTGACGATGGGGGAGGAGACCCCAAGCGGCAGTCGCACCGACAAGCATGCCAGGACCGCCGTCTCGGCAGCATCGTTGCGGCGAATGGTTCCGAAGGCCGCTTCATCGCGCAGCGCGCGGTACAGCTTGACGGCTTCCCCCAGCGCGACCGAGGTTAACCCGGGTTCACGTTTTCCTACCAGAGTCCCTTGAAACCGATCGACGAACCGAGCCCCATCCCGTTCCAGGAATCGGCTACCCCTCGCGGGCTTACCGTTGATTGCCTTAAGATCGCGGTCAGAGTACTGGTCGGCCGAATTGGTCGCAACGGATCCGACGATGGCGACCCCTGAGAAGTGCTCATCGGGCCGAACTCGTGGACCTGGCCCCGATCAGTTCGTTGCAGGAAGGCTGAGCAGGAACTCGTCCCATGAGGTCTCTTTGGCGAAACGGGTCCGGCGGTAATCCCCGCGAACGAAGGGGAGGTGCTTCTTGAGGTCTTCGCGGACCGGCATCAGGATCGAGAGGCCATGAGCCTCGTCTCCGAACGAGTCCTGCTCGAAAAGCAACGCGCTGGCCTGAGCGGCCTTGACCTTGGCGATCGCCCCCATGACGGCCCGATCCGTCACCCGACGCTCCAGCTGATGCGTGAAGGCGAGCAGGTCCCGCATCCCCGTCGACTGGCCGTCGAACGCGACGGTTTCATCATAGGCCGCCAGGATGGCGGACCGGTTCGCGGCGTTGGCTCCCATGAGCGCCCTGCCGAGCTCGTCGACCGCCTGGGTCAAGGGGCCCAGCCGGTCCACGTCGACCACCGCGATGGTGTTGAAGCCCGTGAAGGCGGGGTTGAGAAGCATATGTTGTCCGTTCCGGGGATAGTCGGCGTTGGCCATCGTCGCGAGATCCCTGGCGATCGAGAGCGGGTCATCGCCCCGTGCGAGCAGGGCCTCGAAACGCCGGGGCATGTCGACCATGGCGCCGGACTTCAGGATGAATTCGGCTTCGGAGGCAAGGGCGTAGCGGGTGAGGCCGCGAAGCTCGCCAAGGGCCTCCAGGTTGCTCATGTAGCAGCTCGTGAACCAGGTCAGATCCAGCTGGCGCCCGCCGAGCCCGGACCGCAGCGCTGCGCCGAAATCGGCGACGGGCATGAGCCTGAGCTGGCGGCTCTTGGGCAAAGGAGTCCCGTCGGGCGCCGTCTGGATTTCATCCGCCCCGAAGCCGAAGGCCCCCAGGCCGTGGGTCATGATGTGCAGGTAGCGACGGGGTTGGTCGTAGTTGTCCAGAGTCCACCGGAGGGTCTCGGAGAGGACCTTGGGGTTGTTGGATTGAACCTCGGAAACCCCCGGCAGGAGCGAACTCGAAGGCCACTGAGAAGCGGGACGCGGGCCTTGCGCGTAGCGCAGCCGCGTGTCATCCGCCTTGATCCCATCGAAGAAAATCAGACTGTGGGCCTTGCCTTGAGCCACGGTTCCCAACCCCTCCATCGTTTGGTCAAGGCCAGGAACGACAGGCATGGGAGGCTCTCCGGGCATGGATGCCCCCCGCTTCAGATAGCCGAAGACGCGATCGTCCGCGATCATGTAGCTCAGCTTGACGGCATTCTTGGGGGCGCCGTCACGCGGCAGATCGGCATCGACCCGGAACTTCGCGTAGGCACGACCACCGAGTGAAGCCAGCGATACCGAATCGGCGTCCGTTCCATTGGAGAGCAGCGTGCCCGCGGGCGCACCACACCCGGTCAGGAGCAACAGGAGAGCAATCGAAGGAATGGTATGACGCATGATGACCTCTCCTCTCTGCTTACCTAACGAGGTCATTGTCGAGACTAAGAGCCAGAATTCGGTAAAAAGCCTGTTATTATTCCGTTAACTAAGGGGTGGCTATGGGCAGGGTCGCGAGGGGGCTGCTCATGCCGACGGGATCGCAACTGAAGCGCCTGGCCGATCTGAGCCTTGAGCGGGGACCGAACCCTATCGCGCGGGCAGATCGAGAGCGCCGAGAGTTCAGGCCGCCTGCTCGGCTGGCTCACCGCGGGGCCATCTGCTCGAAGTCTCAGGAACGGCTGGTCGGTTGACGAGCCAGGGGACATGCCCAATACTGAGTCCATGAGCGGCCATGCAATCGATGCCTACCTCGCACGTCAAGACGAACCCCAGCGAAGGACCCTGGACGTCCTCAGGAAGACCATTCTTGAAATTGTTCCTGAGGCCGAGGAGTGCATCTCCTACGGGCTTCCGGCCTTCCAGATCGATGGCAAGGTCGTCGCAGGGTTTGGGGCTTTCAAGAATCACCTCAGCTATCTGCCACATAGCGGTTCGGTGTTGTCGCAGTTGAGGGAGGACCTGAGTTCATATTCTTGGTCGAGCGGCGCCCTGAAGTTTCCCGTCGATGCGCCACTTTCCAAAGAACTCGTCGCAAAGCTCATCGCCATCAGGCTGAAGCAGATCAAAGAGGCCGCTAGCCCGCGATAGTGGCCACTCGAATTAACTATTGAGCACCTCGGAAGGGTGACGTCATGCCCTTTCGCTTCAACGTGTAAGAGGAATCCATGGGACGTAAGTGGGAGAACATCAAGCGTTCTAAGGGCAAGCTGGACTCGGCCCGCAGCTCGGTTTTTGCCCGGATCTCGCGCGAGATCATCGTCGCGGCGCGACACGGCGGGGGCGACCCCGCTGGCAACTTCCGCCTACGCCAGGCGATCGAGCGGGCGAAGGTGTCCGGCTTGCCGAACGAAAACATCGCGCGGGCGATCCGGAAGGGCACGGGGGAGGACTCCTCGGAGACCCTCGAGGAGATCACCTACGAGGGCTACGGCCCGGGCGGGGTGGCCGTGATCGTGGAGGTCATGACCGAGAACCGCAACCGCTCGGCAGGCAACGTGCGCGCGGCGTTCAACAAGTCGGGCGGGAACATGGGCGAGACCGGCTGCGTGGGCTGGATGTTCCGCCGTGTGGGCGTGGTGGTGGTGCCGAACGACGACGGTACGCGTTCCGAGGAGGACCTCCTCCTCCTGGCCGCCGATGCCGGCGCGGAGGACCTCCGGACGGAGGACGGCGAGATCGTCATCGAATGTCCCCCCGAGTCTCTCGAAGCGGTCACGGAAGCTCTGCGCGCCGCCAAGGTCACGATCGCCAGTGCCGAAGTCTCCCTCGTCCCCGCCAACACGGTCTTGGTCGAGGACCGCGAGATCGCCAAGAAGCTTGTCAGGCTCATGAACACCCTCGACGACCTGGCTGATGTTCAGAACGTGACGGCAAACTTTGATCTGCCGGAAGCCTTGATGGCGGAGCTCGCGCACGCATAGCTCCGTCCGAAGCCAAGCAAGGAGAAACTGGGATGTCCAAGGTCGTCGATTTCAAGAACGTGTCTACGGAAGGCCTGGAGTCCTCTCCGGTCGCGGCAGCGCTGGCGGGCCTTCGAGCCAACGAAGCCCGCTACTTCATGACGAAGTACAAGCATGAGTTCCGGGTGACCCCCGCCAGCGAAAGTCAGGACCTCGTCGCGTACGTTAACCGGATTCTCAAGGATGAACGGGACATCGAGATTTCGGCCAAGCCCCTGGAGACCTCCCGACTTCAGGTCGAGAACATCCTCTGGACCTTCGTTTTCTTCGAGGATGGCCTCGCGGTCAATGTCCTGTATACGCTGGATGATCCCAAGAAGCGTGCCGTGGGCTTCAAGCTTTCGGAAGGGATGGACGTCCCACAGGCGCTGGAGGGGAAGTTCAAGTTTGCCAGGCAGAAGTCGAAGCTGGCAGGCACCATCCGGGGGTCGTTCTTCGTCATCAAGCGCGAATACTAGGCCGCCGACCAAGGCCATGACCGTCGTCAGGCCACCGAGCTCGTTCCGGAGTTCGATCCGGGAGACCGATGCGCTCTCCTTTGGCCGTTCCTAAATCGGGGGGAACCTCATTTTCCGGGTTCGTCCTCGCGGAGCCGGTAGCCGACACCGGGTTCGGTCATCAAGTGTTGCGGCCGGGTAGGATCTGGCTCCAGCTTTCTTCGGAGCTGGCTGATGTGTACGCGCAGGGTGTGCTGGGCGTCCTCGTGCTCGTCGCCCCAGAGCTCACGTAGGAGCTGACGATGGGTCACGACCTTGCCGGCATGACGGATGAGGACGGTTAGCAGGCGATACTCCGTCGGGGTGAGATGGACCTCTTCGTCGGCGACAAAGACCCGACGTGCAGCCAAATCGACGGACCAGTTCCCGGCCTCGTAGGTGGCTGCCTCAGGCGCCGCCCGACGGGCCCCATGACGCAGAGCAACGCGCAGCCTCGCCAGGAGTTCTCCGATTCCAAAGGGCTTGGTGAGGTAATCGTCCGCCCCGGCGTCCAGGGCGGTAATCTTGTCGGACTCCCGCTCACGGGCGGAAAGCACGACGATCGGAACCTCGCTCCACTCTCGAATCTGACGGACCACATCGAGACCCTCCATGTCGGGCAATCCCAGATCCAGAATGACGAGGTCCGGGCGCTGTTCGGCCAGGTGTCGGATTCCCTCGGCGGCGGTGGCTGCCTCGAGCACTCTGTACCCATGAAGGGGCAGCGAGGCGCGAAGGAAGCGCCGGATGGGAGCTTCATCCTCGATCACGACGATCAGGGGCTTCGAGTCTGCCATGGTTACGTGACCTCATGCGGGGGATGCGGCATCTTCCCATGGGCGGGGGCGATGGCAAGCGAGAAGCGGAAGCAAGCGCCGCCGCCGGTCCGGTTGAAGGCTTTTATCGTTCCGCCGTGGGCCTCGATGATGCCGCGACAGATCGAAAGCCCCAATCCGGCTCCCGAACGTCCCCCGGGAACCGGATGACGGTGGAACTTCTCGAAAACCCGTTCTTCCTCACCCGAGGGAAGGCCGGGGCCCCTATCGCAGACCGAGACCCAGAGGAGTTCCCCCGCCATCGAGGCTTCGATGCGAATTGGGGTGCCGGCCGACGTGTACTTGGCCGCGTTCTCCAGGAGGTTCCCGAAGACCTGCTCGATCAAGACCGGGTCCCCGTCGACGAAGGGAAGATCAGGGGCCAGATCCACCTCAACGGGGTGGCCCTCGAGCATCGGCTGCAAGCGCGCCAATGCGGGGGAGAGAGCCTCCTCCAAGGGGAAGCATGTCCGCATCAACTGGACCGATCCGGCTTCCAGCCGGGTTGCCTGAAGGAGGTTCTTGACCAGCCGGCTCAAGCGCTCTGCCTCCTCGACGATGCTCTGGGCGAGCTCCCGGCGGATGTGGGGATCCAGGGCTTCCGCGCCTTCCACCAGGGTCCCTGCCGAACCCACGATGCCGGTCAACGGTGTGCGGAGGTCATGCGAGACCGAGCTGAGGAGGGCGCTGCGAAGTTGCTCCGACTCGGCTTTTCGCTTGGCCTCATCGGCCTCCGCTCTGGCTTGAGCTTGGGCCATGGCGATCGCCAGCTGGTTTGCGACGGTTTCTAGGGCTGAGCGCACCTCAGGCAAGAGCAGCTGAGTACCCTCGGGAATGGGGATGCCAATCGCCCCGTGGATTCGCTGCGCGGAACGCACCGGCAAAAAAAGATAGCCTGAGCCCGGCAGGTTCGTCGTTCCGGGGCCAGCCGCCATCCCTTCCTTCAAGACGGCACGCAGAATCTCCACCTCGCTCCGCGTGAGGGATGAGGGGGGAGGGACGGCGACGATAGGCCCCTCTTGCTCACCGTTCAACCAGGCTCCAACCGTTAGTCCAAGGTCATGGCCGATCAAGCGGGCGGCCTCTTCTAGCATCTCCGCAGGCGCATCTGCGGTCAGTAACGAGTGGCTCAAGGCGTTGAGCGCGAGTGCACGGCGTTCCCGCTGTCGCGTTGCAGAGAGTTCGGCCACCAAGCGCGCGGTCAAGGTGCTGATCACGGTTCCCACCAGGCCCATGACGAAGAACGTGAACAGGTATTGGGTGTCCGCGACCGCGAAGGTGAGGTAAGGGTGGACGAAGAAGAAGTCGTAAGCTCCAACCGACAAGATGGCCGCAAGTAGGGCCGCCCAGCGGTTCCCTCGCAACGCCACCGCCACGTTGCCGAGCAGGTAGACCATGATCAGGTTCGATTCTGGCGTGAGGCGCAAGATCAGGTGATCGATGAGCGTGCAGGCGATGACCGTCACAATCGCCCAGGCATAGGCTCGCCAGGAGGAGTGCTCGCTGCGGCGGCTAGGACTATCAGCCCCCAGCCAGTTCTCCCCAATCCTTCGTGTGGCGGCAAAGCTCGGTTCCGTCATGGCCCTCATCCTACCATTCTCGCGTCGCTCTCCCGTGAATCTTGAGATTTTCTTGACGCCGCCGGGGCGATTCTTGACTCCATCCTGATTGCGGGACGCCTAGCATAGCGGTGGACCTGACCTCAGGCCGAGGACAAGGGTCCCGCCCCGAATGGAACAAGGAGTTTACGATGGTGATGCCGTCCCCTCGTGCCCGCCGGATCATGGGAGCCGCCCTGTGCGGAGCCGCGGTCCTGGGCGGAGCCCCAGCGGCCTCGGCCCAGGAGGGGCTCGATTTCGGCTGGTTGAACGGCACTAACGACCAGCCGGAAGCGCCCTTGAAGGCCGGGCCGGTCACCTGGTCCCTGCTGATCGACACCTACTACGGTTACGCCTTCAACCGGCCGTCTGATCACACGGTATTCCCCACCACCACGGCTCCCCGGCACAACGAGTTCAACCTCAACCTGGGAGTGCTCGGAGCCGAGATCACGGGCCTGCCGGATACCTTCGGCAAGCTGGTTCTCCAGACGGGAAACTACGTCGACACCGTGACGGGAACCGACGCAACGGTCGGACGGGGCGCTTTCTCGAGCCTCGCCAGCATGCGCAACGTCCAGCAGGCCTACGTGGGGCAGCGTTTGACCCCCGATCTGAGCATCAAGATGGGCCTCTTCCCGGCGTTCATCGGGATCGACTCCTACTGGCCCCAGGAGAACTGGAACTACACCCATAACCTGCTTTCCGACTTCACTCCCTACTACCTGATGGGCGGAGCCGTCGAGGGCAACCTGCGTCCGGATCTCAAGGCCCAGTTCTGGCTCGTGAATGGCTGGCAAAGCATCTCCCAGTTCGGAGAGGGCAAGGGCTTCGGCTGGAGCCTCAACTGGACTCCTAGTGATCGCCTCTCCCTCACCCATAACTTCCTGGGCGGCAACTTCGAGGCTGACCAGAGTCGTACCCGCTACTACTCCAACCACTCCGTCCAGTGGAAGTACGCGGAGAACTCGGTGCCCGGCATCACGCACATGGCGCTCGTCGCAGCGGTGGATTACGCCTACAACACGGCTGGAACCCAGCTACCGGCGACCAGCATGGGCGGTGCCGCCCTCTTGCACCGGATCGCCTTCAGCGATCAGTGGGCCCTCTCCTTGCGGGCCTCGGTCTACTCCGACCCGCAGAAGCTCGTGGCCGCAGCCCCTCCCTTGGCTGTCGGCCAGTCTCTCTCTTCTGATCCCCTTACCACCGGTGAAGTGACCGCAACGCTCGACTATAAGCCCTCGCCCTGGCTTTTGCATCGCCTCGAGGTCCGCCACGACATGGCCAGCATCCCCTACATCGCGGGCCCCGGCGGGGTCACTGCGACTCCGGCGGATCTCCGGACCTCGGGGACCCGTGCGGTGATCAGTTCGACGCTGCGCTTCTGATGAAGGGCGAGATAGGAGGCCAAATGACCCTCGGAACCCTGACCCTTCTGGCGATCTCCGTCGCCGTCGGGGCCTACCTGACCTACGTGATGCTACGCCCCGAGCGATTCTAGTCCTGGAGAGACCCTCATGAACGAACGCGACAACCGCGACCGCCCGGCGGATCTGCATTCCGCCCACAAATACGCGCACGCTCCCCGTTCCGAACGTCGGCATGTGCCTCGGGTCGAGACCGCGGGGATCACCCAGCGCGCCCTGGTCGAGGCCGTGAAGAAGCTCGACCCTCGCATCATGATCCGGAACCCGGTCATGTTCGTCGTCGAGATCGGCACGATCCTGACCGCCCTCCTGACGGTCAAGCCGGACCTGTTCGGGCCGAGCGGGGCGACGGCCGCCTATAACGGCGTCATCGCACTGATTCTGCTCGTTACCTTGCTCTTCGCGAACTTCGCCGAGGCGATCGCTGAAGGGCGAGGCAAGGCTCAGGCCGATAGCCTCAAGAAGACCAAGAGCGACACCATGGCCCACCGCCGCCGTCCCGATGGATCCTACGAGGACGTCAGCTCCACTCAGCTCCGCAAGGGCGACGTCGTCCGCGTGGAGGCCTGGGAGCTGATTCCCGGGGACGGCGAGGTCATCGAGGGAATCGCCTCGGTCGACGAGTCGGCCATCACCGGCGAATCCGCCCCGGTCCTCAAGGAGCCCGGTACGGACATCGCGTCCAGCGTCATCGCCGGCACCAAGGTCGTCTCCGACTTCCTGGTCATCCGGATCACGGCCAATCCCGGGGAGTCCTTCCTCGACAAGATGATCGCCCTGGTGGAAGGCGCCGCCCGCCAGAAGACCCCCAACGAGATCGCCTTGACGGTGCTCTTGGCCGTGCTCACCTTGATCTTCCTCCTGGTGACGGTGACGCTCGCACCCTTCGGGAGCTACTCCGGGAGTCCGGTGGACGTGTCCACGCTCATCGCCCTGCTGGTTTGCCTGATCCCGACGACCATCGGGGGCTTGCTCTCGGCGATCGGTATCGCCGGCATGGACCGGGTGGCCCAGTTCAACGTGATCGCCATGTCCGGCAAGGCGGTCGAGGCGGCGGGCGACATCAACACGCTGATCCTCGACAAGACCGGCACCATCACCTTTGGCAACCGCATGGCTGCCGAGTTCATCCCCGTGGGGGGCTTTAACGAGCGAGCGCTCGCCGAGGCGGCCATGGCCGCTTCCTGGCAAGACACCACGCCGGAAGGCCGATCGATCGTGGCGCTGGCCGTCCGGATGGGCATCTCGGAGCGCCCGGAGTGGGACCAGGCGACGGGCATCGACTTCTCGGCCGAGACGCGCATGAGCGGCACCGACCTGACGGATGGGACCGTCCTGCGCAAGGGAGCGAGCGACACCATCAAGCGGTATGCGCTGGAGCGCGGAGGGAGCGTGCCCTCTGATCTCGAATCGGCTGTACGAAAGGTTGCCGAGGAGGGGGGAACGCCGCTCACCGTGGTCCGAGGCCAATCGATCCTGGGTGTCATTCACCTCAAGGACACCATCAAGCCGGGGATGCGCGATCGCTTTGAGCAGATGCGCAGCATGGGGATTCGGACCGTCATGTGCACGGGCGATAACCCCGTGACCGCACGGGTGATCGCCAAGGAGGCCGGCGTTGACGACTTCCTGGCGGAAGCGAAGCCCGAGGACAAGATGCGCCTGATCCGCGAGGAGCAGGCGAAAGGCAAGCTCGTCGCGATGACGGGCGACGGGACCAATGACGCTCCGGCGCTCGCTCAGGCGGACGTGGGACTGGCCATGAACTCGGGGACACCAGCGGCCAAGGAAGCCGCCAACATGGTGGACCTCGACTCGGACCCCACCAAGCTGATCGACGTGGTGGCCATTGGCAAGCAGTTGCTCATCACGCGCGGGGCGCTCACCACCTTCTCGACCGCCAACGACATCGCGAAGTACTTCGCGATCATCCCGGCCATCTTCGCGGTGGGGCTGCCCCAGCTGGCTGCCCTCAACGTGATGCGGCTGTCGAGCTCCCAGAGCGCCATCGTCTCGGCGCTCATCTTCAACGCGATCGTCATTCCGTTGCTCATCCCGCTCGCCCTCAAGGGCGTGAAGTTCCGACCGCTGACGGCCGACCAGCTCCTGTTCCGGAACGTCATGCTCTACGGCCTGGGCGGCGTCATCGTCCCCTTCATCGGTATCAAGCTGATCGACCTGGTGGTCGGGCGCTTCATCTAGGAGGTTCCTCCATGGACGTGGTTTTTCTTACGCTGGCACTAGGCTTCTTTGGCCTGAGCATGGGCTTCATCCGCCTTTGCGAGAAGGCGTGAGGGGGCCGTCATGATCACTAACGCCCTTCTACAGTGCGGCTTCTACCTCGTCATGCTCATCGCCCTGGCCATCCCGCTTGGTGCCTACATGGCGCGCGTCTACCAGGGAGAGGCGACCTTCGCCCAGCGCCTGCTCTCTCCCGTCGAGCGGCTCTTCTACCGCCTTGCAGGAGTTCGCCCTGATGAGGACATGTCCTGGAAGCGTTATGCCGGGGCCGTCCTGCTTTTCAATCTGCTCGGCTTCCTGGCCGTCTACGCGATCCAGCGGCTCCAGGCGGGCTTGCCGCTCAATCCGGCGAACCTCGGCGCCGTACCGCCCGAACTCTCGTTCAACACGGCCGTCAGCTTTGCCTCCAACACCAACTGGCAAGCCTATGGGGGTGAGACGACATTGAGCTACCTGACTCAAATGCTCGGATTGACCGTCCAGAACTTCCTGTCGGCGGCCACCGGCATGGCGGTCCTGGTGGCCCTCATCCGCGGGTTCACACGGCGCTCGACCGAGGGAATCGGGAACTTCTGGGTGGACCTCACCAAGAGCACCCTGTACATCCTGTTGCCCCTGTCTTTCGTCGTTGCCCTCGTGATCGCCTCCCAGGGGGTCGTGCAGACGTTTGGCTCCTACGCTGCAGCCCAGTTGCTCGATCCGACCCCAGGTAGCGACGGAAAGACCCTCGTTGATCAGGTCATCGCCTTGGGGCCTGCGGCCTCGCAGGTCGCCATCAAGCAGCTCGGCACCAACGGCGGCGGCTTCTTCGGCGTCAACTCCGCCCATCCCCTCGAGAACCCGACCCCGATCTCGAACGTCGTCGAGATGCTCTCGCTGCTGCTCATTCCCGCCGCGCTCTGCTTCACGTTCGGAGCCATGGTCAAGGACCGCAGGCAAGGTTGGGCCCTCCTTACCGCAATGTTCGTTATCTTCTTGCCGCTTCTGACGCTGGCCGTGGCCAGCGAGCAGGCCGGGAACCCCATCCTCTCGCAGTTGGGCATCGACCAGGCGGCCAGCGCCCTCCAGTCAGGCGGCAACATGGAAGGCAAGGAGACGCGCTTCGGTATCGTCAACAGCGCGCTTTGGGCCACGGCGACGACCGCCGCCTCGAACGGCTCCGTGAACGCCATGCACGACAGCTTCACGCCCCTGGGGGGGCTCGTGCCCATGTGGCTGATGCAGTTCGGCGAAATCATCTTCGGAGGCGTCGGCTCGGGCCTCTACGGCATGCTGGTCTACGCCCTCATCGCCGTCTTCATCACCGGCCTCATGGTCGGCCGTACACCCGAGTACCTCGGAAAGAAGATCGAGGCCTACGAGATGAAGATGGCCTCCCTGGTCATCCTGTTGCCAGCGGCCTCGGCTCTCGTCGGCACGGCGATCGCCACGGTCCTGCCCGCGGGCCTCGCCACGCTGAGCAACCCAGGAGCCCACGGCCTGAGCGAGATCCTGTACGCCTTCACCTCGGCGTCCAATAACAATGGTTCGGCATTCGCTGGACTCGGGGTGTCGACGATGTTCTACACGACGGCCCTCGGGATCGCCATGCTGATCGGCCGCTTCTGGGTGATCATCCCCGTGCTCGCGATCGCCGGTGCCCTCGCCCGCAAGAAGCACGTTCCGCCGAGCGTGGGAACCCTGGGAACGCACACCCCGCTCTTCGTGGGGGTCTTGGTGGGCGTGATCGTGCTGATCGGGGCGCTGACTTTCTTCCCCGTCCTGGCGCTTGGCCCGATCAACGAGCACCTGATGCTCTACTCGCGATAAGGAAGGCAAGCCATGTTCGCAATGCTTCGTCCCGCCGTCCTGCTTCTCGGACTGTTCTCGCTGCTCACTGGCCTCCTCTACCCCGCGGCCGTCACCGGGATCGCTCAGACGCTATTTCCGGAGCAGGCCAACGGGAGTCTCATCCGGGAGGGGGGGCGCGTGTTAGGGTCCGAGCTCATCGGGCAGCCCTTCACCTCGCCTCGGTACTTCTGGAGCCGTCCGTCGGCAACGCTGGAGCATCCTTACAATGGGGGCTCGTCAGGTGCGTCCAACTGGGGGCCCACCAACCCAAAGCTGCAAGCGGCCGTCGAGGACCGGGTGGCGGCACTTCGGGCGGCCGATCCTGATAACCGGGAGCCGATTCCCGCGGATCTCGTCACGGCATCGGGAAGCGGGCTCGACCCTCACATCTCACCGGCGGCGGCTTACTACCAGGCAAATCGAGTGGCTCGCGTCCGGAACATCCCGGTCGAACAGGTCCGGCGCCTGATCACCGAGTACACCGAGGGTAGGAGCCTGGGTGTCCTTGGAGAGCCACGTGTCAATGTGCTCAAGCTCAACCGTGCGCTCGACGCACTGGTGGGGTGAAGGGTGGTTCGGGATGAAGCCTACGATCGAACCCCGCGCCGTCCTGGCGGGGCCTGAAACTCCGAGCATGGCGATGCTGAGGGAGGTGCTGACCTCCCTCGGCATCTTGCCCTATGCGGCGGCGAGCCCTTTCACGGCAGCTGAGAACGCCCAGCGCTCCGATACGCTCATGGTCGTGCTCGATGCCTCTACTTACGGGGTGTCGGAGGTCGTGAGGTGGCTGTCGGCCATTCGTCACCATGCCAAGTCCCGGTGGGTGCTGGTGGGCGTTTTGGCCGCGCGTGAAGAGGAGCTAGGGGAACTGCTGGCAGAGGGGGCGGATGCCGTCGAGCTTGCTCCTCTCACTCTCGGTTCGGCCGCTCGGCTAGTCTGGCGCATGGCTCGGAGTGTTCGTCCTGACGAAGCGCGCGGTGCCGAGGAGGTGGACCCTCAGGACGTCTTGAGGCGAGCGATCGCTCGGAGTCAAGGGCGGCTCAAGATCTACCTCGGTGCGGCCCCCGGAGTGGGCAAGACCTATGCGATGCTGCGTGAGGCCCATGAAATGCATGGGCGGAGCGAGGACGTAGTCGTTGGGCTGGTAGAAACCCATGGGCGGCGGGAAACGGCCATCCTGACCGAGGGATTGCCGGAAGTCCCTCGCCGGGAGATCGTGTACAAGGGCACGCGGCTAACCGAGATGGACCTGGACGGTATCCTCGCCCGCAAACCTCGCTGGGTGTTGGTGGACGAGCTGGCGCACACCAACGTTCCCGGTTCCCTGAATGCCAAGCGCTATGAGGATGTCCATCTCATCCGAATGTCTGGCATCTCGGTGATCTCGACGCTCAACATCCAGCACCTGGAAAGCCTCAATTCAGTGGTGGAGCGCCTCACGGGGGTCAAGGTCCGGGAAACGGTGCCCGATGGAATCCTGGAGGAGGCCGATGAGGTGATGCTGGTCGACCTGCCGCCTGAGGCGCTTCAGGCTCGTCTTCAGGCAGGCAAGATCTACGCTCCCGAGAAGATCACCCAGGCCCTCACCAACTTCTTCACCACCTACAACCTGACGGCCTTGCGGGAGCTGGTCTTGCGCGAGCTCGCCGATAAGGTGGATGAACGGCTCGAGGCGGTGCGAGCCGACATCGGACGGGCCAAAGGAGCGGCAGGCATCCTGGAGCGGGTGCTTATCTGCATCACGCCTACTGCAAGCGCCCAGCGCCTCATTCGGCGCGGGATCCGCATCGCCGTTCGGCTCAACGCTGAGACCTACGTGCTGTACGTCGAGGAGCGCAAACTCACCCCTGCGGAAGAACGGGATCTGGCGCAAGGGATTGCCCTGGCCGAGTCACTCGAGGCGCAGGTCGATCGGGTGACTTTTTCGGATCCCGGGGAGGCGATCGCCCATTACGCCCAGGATCACCGAATCACGATGATCTTGCTGGGAGAGTCGCGCCGTCCTCGCTGGCAGTCGCTTTGGAGGAAGCCGATCTTGGAGACCGTGCTCCACCAGACGACCAACATCGACGTCGTGTTGGTGGCGACTCATGAGGAGGATTAGCCCCCTGAGCCATGCCTTTATCTGACCTTCCGGGGAGGGCATTGGGTTGGCTGGAATTATTCGCTAGACCGACCAAGCCTCCGGACGGGGGATTCTCCTAGACTGGCAAGCTGGAGGTGGGGTGAGATGAGACGACGTTTGCAGGCCCTGCTGATTGCGCTCTGGTGCGTGGGCGGGTGCATGCTGCAAGACGACGGCTCCTTGGGAACCATGCAGAGAGCCGTGAGAAGGGCGGGGGCATCGCCGAGCCCGCAGGTTAGCGCGTCGCCGAGCCCTCTGGAATCTCCTGCGCCCTACTTCGCATCGCCCGCTCCATTCGAGCGCATTCCCTATGCCTTGCCTCCCGGCCCGGAGGCATTGCTCTGGCTCTACGACCGTGCCAGCCAGGACATCCTCGTTTACCCGGGCGCCGGGGTGGGGATATCGAACGTCTTCGAGTGGAACCCCTACCAGTTCTACTATGACGACCGCCGGGACATCTTCCTCCTGGACTCCCCCCGCGAGGTTCGGATCACCTTGGTCGATGGGGGCGAGGTGGGGGGCTTCGCGTTCTCGCCCGTCTTCGATGGCAAGAACAACCTCTACTTCCTGGGAACCGCCGACCCGGACCTGGCCGACGCCGCGATCGGGCATGCCTATGTCAAGCGAGCCCCTCGGAACGGCATCGAGGACATCCTGGGGATCGCCACAGGGAGCATGTCGGCGACCGACACCGTTCTTGCGCCCGTCACGGGAATCGGAGAGCCGTTTCCGGTGAGTCCGATTTTCGGCAAGCCAGCCTATCTCGCGAAGATCAATGCCGTCGGGGCGCTCCACGGTGGAATCAGCTCCATCAACGTGACCGGCACGGGCGATTGGGTGGTCTTCACTACTGCGGATGGCGGCCTCTACCTCTATGACACCCGACGCGTGGCGGTTCAGGCCCTGATCGTCGAGCAGGAGCTTTCCGGCGGGATTCACGCATCCTCGGCCAACATCGACCCCATCTGGGGACGGTTCGTCGTCTGGCACGACACTTTACGGCGGAGTATCTTCGTCTTCGACCGTTGGACGGGCCAAATCGATACCGTTCCCTACGTGGCGATCGCCTGGAATGCCGAAACTGTTGGGGCGCCCAATTTCTATGGCAGCGATCCTTTTGACGTGGTCCTTCTCGTAACCTTGCCTGGAGGCGTCTTTCGTCTGATGGCTTACAACCTCTTGACCGAGCAGCTCACAAACCTCACGTTCCTCAACTTGATTGCCGGATCCTCGTAGAGGGGATTGCAGTCGGTAGCGGCCATTCGAGGCATATAGCAAATGGCATGTGTGTTGGGATGTGCCTCATGTATGGCATTTATGTGTCATTTCCTTGGAGCCCCTCAATTTGCGTCCGGTTGCACAAGCCTTCGCTCAACAAGTCGTCTGGCTGCGTTCAAGGCATCTTCTCGGTAGACATAACCCTCTTCAGCAGCCTGCGTGTACCAATCATGCGCAGTTTCGTAATCTTGGGGCACGCCTTGTCCTAGCTCGTAAAACTGGCCCAGCTTAAACATGGCTTCATCGCTGCCGACTCCCGCCCCCGCAGCTTCCCGGTACCAGAGCAACGCAGCTTCCATGTCCCGAGGGACATCCTTTCCGTCCTCATAAATGTGGGCAAGCTGTAACTGTGCTGCCTTATACGAGGCGAAGGCTGCTTCCTTCAAGTAATCGAGAGCTTTCTGGGCATCCTTGTCAGTGCCAACACCATTTAGATAGCGGAGGCCGAGGAGATACCGCGCTGAGACATCGCCTTGATCGGCTGCCTTTCGGTACCATTCGATTGCTTCAATGGAATTCTCGGGAGTACCACGACCGGTTTCATTCATCAAGCCAACTTCGATCTGGGCCCGCGAATCGCCTAGATTTGCAGCCTTCAGGTACCAGTTGTAGGCTTCAGATGCTGGACGCTGGAACCGCTTCTCGAGGAGGTAACCTACGGTGTAGGCCGACTCCGCGTGACCCAGCCCCGCTGCTTGCTGGTGCCAATCCAGTGCGGTCTGCGGGTTCTGGTACTCGTTTTGATGTCCGAGCCAGTTCATGGCATTTGCATCCCCTTGCTGTGCTAACGCGAGGAGGCGGGACGGTGCTTCGGGATCATTGCTCAGTTTGGCCGCCTCGCGCAGGGCAAGGTGGTCACGGGCTTCGCTGCTCCCCAGCAAAGACGCTTTCCGAACCAAGGCTAAGCCCTCGGCCTCATCTGCTGGCGCACCTCGCCCCGATAGATGCATCATTCCGACGAGGGACATGGCAGCTGGATGGTCTTGCTTGGCGGCTTCGGACAACCAGTGGTGAGCTTGTTCGAGATCAGGCCCCCATACGTTGCTGATCCAATAGAGGTAACCGAGTCGATACTGGGCTTCAGCTTCACCCTGTTTGGCTTGTTCGGCTAGGTGATCGAACTCGGCTTTGGACAGCATCGGTCGCCCCTAAAACAGACGCTCGGCCAACGCATCACGGCTCATACCAAGGTGTGCCGCAACCTCTCCCAGCACTGCCGAGAGGGTACCTACCCGCAGCGGCGTATGGGCGGGGACCGTGACATGGTGCTCGCCACCCTGATTCGTTGTCAGCCGGATATGCGAGCCAGTTTGTCGGGTGATCTCGTCGTCGTGCCGCTTCAGTCGGTGGGCGAGGTCTACCCCGGAGATGTCTCGGGGCAGCCTCAAACGGCGATGACCTCTTCGCGGATGAAGTGCAGTCGGACGATCTTGGGGGCCAGACCTTCCTCGTAGTGGCAGCGTACCGCGTCCCGGACCTGCTCGCGTAGCTCATCGAGAGTGTCCGCCTCGGTGAAGATCGAGGCGCCCAGGGCACGGGCGATGTAGCCGCTCTCGGGGGCTTCCTCGACCATCATGATCAGTTCGTTCATGCCGTTACCTCCGCTGCCCTCATTGTACCGCCCAACGCCCTGGATGAACCCTCCAGCATGATGGGGGAGCGGCCTTCTCGGAGGGGTGGTCTTGATGCTTGATTGCTTGCGTGGTGTCATGGGGGTTTCGGTAGTGTGTCATGGGGGCGTCCTGACCGAGGCATCCTCGAAGACATCCGGCGGAGAATGAGCGGAGGCCTTTTTGACTGAAGCAACGATTTTTACAGCGCTACCCAAGCTTGAGACTTCCCGCCTCATTCTCCGCCCCTTCGTCATCGAGGACGTTTCGGATGTTTTCGGCTACGCCTCCGATCCCATGGTTTCACGATTTACGACGTGGTCCTCTCCGAAGGTGCTGGCGGATTCGAAGCTCCTCATTGAGACCCTCATTGAGAGGGCGCTCAAAAATGAGCCCGTGCCATGGGGCATCGTTTCGAAGGAGACTCAGCGACTCATCGGAGCCACTGGTTTTGATGCTTGGGACGAAAAACATTCACGAGGGGAGTTTGGCTATTCCTTGTCACGCCAGTATTGGGGCCGAGGCTTGGCAACCGAAGCGGCCAACATGGTCGTCCAGTTCGGATTTGACGTCATGGGCCTCCACCGAATCGAGGCTAAGTGCATGGTGGAGAACGTGGCTTCAGAGCGCGTGATGCAAAAGCTCGGGCTGACCTGGGAAGGTGTTCTTCGAGGCTATTGGTTGAAGGATGGTACTTACCGAGACGTGAAGCTTTATTCCATCCTGAGGTAATGCGGCAGCCCGCGAGGGCTGGCTCCTCAAGGTAAGTTGCCGGCCTCCTGGCGGAGGCGGTACACGTCGTACACCTCGTAGGCGGGATAACCCACCAGAGAGGCCGCAAGGAATCCGAGGATCAGGTAGTTGTCCCACGGTGACTTGAACTTGGCAGAGGCTGGCTGCGCGCTGTGCAGTTCTGAAACCAGGTAAAAGGTCGCGGGAAGGACGAAGGCCCCCAGCGCCATCGGGAAGACCCTGAGCGGCTCGGGGCTTATCAGGTAGGCGCCGGAAGCCAGGAGCCCCGGAGTGGCCATCATGGTCAGCAGGGACAGCGTTTGCGCGTGTCCAGGCCGGCCCGAGGCATCCTGCTGGGCGTTCTGGCGGATCGGCTCCCTGGAGGTGCGCATCTGCGCCACGGTGAAAGTGCCCTCCTCCACTCCCGAAGGGGTCAACCAGGTCTGCCCCTCGAGATCGTCCGCCTGAAGGGACAAGGTTTCGAGCGGGGCGGCATGGAGCGGGCAATTCGTGGAACAAAGGGTGATGGCTCCCGCCAAGATCCAAGGGGCCGAGCGCAACATGGGAACCTCCTTCGCGCGAACGGCCTCATTATACTCGCTTGGCCCCTTCACCGGGCGAGACGCTGAGCCTGCGGAGTCCTTGCTCTGGCAGGTGAGCGAGGTCTACCCCGGAGGTGTCACGGGGCTCTCAAACCGCGAGGGCCTTTTCGCGGACGAGGTGGAGTCGGATGATCTTGGGGGCCTGGTAACTTGCGTCAGGTTGTTCAAGCGTTCGCTCACCGTGAGGGGGAATTAGTCGGAACGATTCTTGGTATGATGGTAGCCGCCGGTCCTGCTGTCGTGGCGAGGCCATCCTCCCGAACGCGAAGGAAATCGAACCCAATGAATGGTTATCTGAGTGCCGCTTTGCTTGGTGTGGTTGAGGGAATCACGGAGTTTCTTCCTATTTCCTCGACGGGTCATCTGATCGTTACAGCGGATTGGCTGGGGATTCCGGATACGAACGGAGTCTTCGAGATCGTGATCCAGTTGGGAGCTGTGCTGGCGGTGGCCTGGTTCTATCGCCAGGATCTCCTCTCGCGATTGGTCGCGTTGCCCAGGAGCGCTGAGGCTCGTCGCTTCTGGCTCAACCTCCTCGTGGCCTTCTTCCCGGCGGGGCTTTTCGGACTGACGCTTGGAAAGATGGTGACCGAGAACCTGTTCTCGCCGAGCGTCGTCGCGGTCTCGCTGATCGTGGGAGGAATCATCCTCTATCTCGTCGAGCTTAGACCTCAGGCCGCTGCGGCCACGCAACCTCCGATGGGCGGTAATCCGACCGTCGAGGTGGCGCTGACCACGAGCATGGAGAGCATGACGCTGCGCCAGGCGTTTTGGATCGGTCTCGCGCAGGTCTTGGCGCTGGTCCCGGGCGTCTCGCGCTCGGGTTCGAGCATCGTCGGGGGGCTGCTCGCAGGCCTGGATCGCAAGACTGCAACGGCGTTTTCCTTTTACCTGGCGCTGCCGACCCTCGGTGGGGCAACGCTGTACTCGTTCGCCAAGAACTTCGATGCGATCGCGAGTCAAGGCAACTTCCTGGCCTTGGCCTTGGGCACCTTCACAGCCTTCGTCACGGCCATCGTGAGTATCCGCTGGCTGCTCAGCTTCGTCTCGGGCAACGATTTTCGCGGCTTCGCCGTCTACCGGATCGTCGCCGGCCTTGCGCTTCTCGCGTGGGTCGCGCTTCGCTAACGTTTTCGCACGCACGTCACCCCCTCGCTCCGGGGCTACAGGAACGGCTTTGCGGCGGGTTGGAGGTGTCATTACCTTTGCGTGAGCGGCTCAGGTGCCATGATCTGGTTTGTGAGCTTCCTACCTGTATCGAGGCCTGCAGCACATGAATTTCGCAGAGCCCTCGCTCCAGGTTCGAGAGGCGCGAGACCGTTTTCTTGCGGTCAACGGCTTCGATATTCTGGAGTACAGCAAGATCTGGCGTACGGTATTCGTTGCCGGCACGCCCATCGTCTTTCCCAACCCGGACGAGCGGAGAAAGACGCAGCCTGCGCATGATCTGCACCACGTGGTGACCGGTTTCGGTACGGATGCCCTTGGTGAAGCAGAACTCGCGGCCTGGGAGCTCCGTACGGGAGCGCTCTCGCGCTGGCGCTTCCGGCGTAACCTTCGCAAGCTCTTGCTCGGGGGCGTCCGAAATCCGGGGCGGGTGCTTCGCGCATTTCGATTTGCGGGTGGGCAGCGGAACCTGTTCCGCGAGCCGGACGCCTACGAGCCGCTGCTGCACATGACCGTGGGAGAGCTGAGGGGCCGTCTGGGGTTGCCCATCGATGGCGTGGCCTGCGTGCCACCACGCCAGCATGCGCAGGCTCCGCGGCCCAAGGAAGAACCACCGCATCGGACGCATCCGCTGGATGGAACGCTTGACCTGGCCCATTCGCCTGATGACCTGATGTTCTCGCTCGCCGAGATCGATGTGCTCGAGCGCCGCTACGCAGGACCGCATGGCGCTCCCTCGCTAGGCAAGGCCTACGCCATGCTCAAGCAGCGCTGGGGCGTGGGAGCCCGCGACCGCGAGACCGCCATGCGGCTCATGTTCCTCGCCTGGTATGCCTTCGCGGAGCCCACCCCGTTCACCGGCTTGCCCTACGAGGAGGATACCGGAACGCTCTTCCGGGAGGTCTTCGAGGAGCTGGGCGGGGAAGCTTCGAGTGACGCCGAGTTCCTGTTCTCGGTCGGCGTGATGATGGCCGTGGCGGCCTACGGCGTCGGCCACGAGGCCGAATGGACGGCGATCGGAGAGCGATGCGCCGAGCGCGCGCGCCTGCTCCGGCCCGAGGGCTTTCATCCCGAGCATTTCCTCGGGCAGGGGGCTTACGGCGACTACATGGCGCACCAAGCCAAGGCTCATGCCTCCTGGGGAGACTGAACAACGATATCGCTCGACGGGGCGATCCGGCTGGGTGCCGGGGATCAATCCTCCCGCCTGACGGGAGACAGCGACCACTCGAACCATTGAACGGATTGAAACTGCGTCGTCATGCATTTCCGATTTAACGTCTGGTTGTTAACCATGAGAGGCCCCCGGTCACACGACTGAGGGCCTCTCAATTCTTGTCAGGCTGTCCGTTTTGCGGGGAGGCGGGTCCTACTTGCGTGCTGGACCGGTCGTGCAGTCCGGCACGTGGAGGGGGCTCTCTGGCTCATGCGGGAACCAGCGGCGCTTGAGCCAGAGCGAGACGTAGACCAGGGCCACGAGGGCGGGGACCTCGATGAGAGGGCCGACGACGGCGGCCAGGGCTTCCGAGGAGGCGATGCCGAACATGCCGACGGCCACGGCGATCGCCAGCTCGAAGTTGTTGCCGGCCGCGGTGAAGGACAGCGCGGCGGTCTCCTGGTAATTGAAACCCAGCGCCTTGCTCACGGCGAAGGCCAGGAAGAACATGATCAGGAAGTAGGCCAGCAGGGGCAGGGATATGCGCAGCACGTCCATCGGGAGGCTCACGATCTTGCCGCCCTGCATGCTGAACATCAGGACGATGGTGTAAAGGAGGCCGATGAGGGCGGTCGGCCCCAGCTTCGGCATGAGGACGTTGTCGTACCAGGCGCTCCCCTTCAGCCTGACGCCGACGAGGCGGGTGGCGGCTCCCAGGGCCAGGGGGATGCCGAGGAAGATGAGGACGCTCTTCGCGATCTCCCCGATCGAGACGTCGAGGGCCGTGGCCGTGCCTCCCAGCCAGACCGGCAGCACCGTCAGGAAGAAGTAGCCCAGCACCGAGTACATGACGATCTGGAAGAGCGAGTTGAGGGCGACCATGATGGCCGCCGCCTCGTTGTCGCCCTTGGCGAGCATGTTCCATAAGAGGACCATGGCGATGCAGCGAGCGAGGCCGATCATGACGAGGCCGGTGCGGTACTCGGGAAGATCGGGAAGCATCACCCAAGCCAGGGTGAACATCACCACCGGGCCGAGGACCCAGTTGAAGAAGATCGAGGCTCCGAAGAGCTTCCCCTTGGCCTTGAACGTGCCGAGCGTCTCGTAGCGGACCTTGGCGAGCACGGGGTACATCATCGCCAGGAGGCCGATGGCGATGGGCAGCGAGACGTCTGCCACCTTGACGGTATCAAGTGCGGGACCGATGCCTGGGAAGGCCTTTCCGAGCCCGATCCCCAGGGCCATCGCCGCGAAGATCCAGAGCGGAAGGAAACGGTCGAGCAGTGACAGCTTCCCGACGATGCTTTTGACATTGACGGCTTCCGTGGCCACGGTCAATTCCCTTCAAAGACGGCCAGCGAGCCCTTGGCGAGGGGGGTGGCCTGATAGTGATTCCAGCGGCCCTGCTTGCGGACCGTCACGAGTCCAGCCTGCAAGAGTACCGAGAGATGATGCGAGAGGGTGCCCTGGGGCATTTCCAGCATGTCCACGAGGTCGCAGACGCAGACCTCTTGATCCCGGACGAGGTGCAGCAGCTTGAGCCGAACCTCGTCTCCAAGCGCTTTGAAGAGCTTGGCCTTCTCGCAGAGCCCCACGGAGAACTCCGGGGACCGGATGGGCTCGGCACAGCCGTCAGCGAGTTGCTTGAGCGTCATATGGGGTTGCCCTCTTGACAACCGAGGGTGACTGAACGAAGAATATCGATGTATCGATTTTTATCAATACGCGTTGCCTTGTCAAGCAGGGCGACCCGGACATGCCTGTGACTGTCAGCTGCCAACCGGCAGCCGAAGCCCCCTCCTCGCTCTCCTGCTGTTAACATGGAGCTCCTGATGACGCGCGTCCTTTTTGCCTGCGTTCACAACACCGGCCGTAGCCAGATGGCCGAGGCCTTCTTCAATCGGATGGCCGATCCTGCCAAGGCCCGGGCGCTTTCGGGAGGAACCGAGCCCGCCACCGGAATGAATTCAACGGTTCTCGAGGTGATGAAGGAAGTCGGCATTGACCTGGTCGCCGAGGGCCATCACCCCAAGATCGCGGACCTCGACGCCCTTCAGGAGGGAGACCGTGTCATCTCCATGGGCTGCGGCGTAAGTCTGGCCTGCCCCGTGCACCTGGGCGAGATGGCGGACTGGGGCCTTGATGATCCCAAGGACCAGCCGATCGCCAAGGTCCGAGCGATCCGGGATCAAATCAAGGACCGGGTCAGCGAGCTCGTTGTCGAGCTGGGAGTCGCCAGGTAGCCTCCTTCGCGCAGGGACCAGGAGTACGTCCGCTGGCCGCCGCGTCTTGCATCGTAAGGTAACCCCATGACCAATACCCAGGCGACGAGCCCGCCCTCGACCGGGGTGCCCCTCGCGGAAGTCGCCCTGCTCTTCCTGAAGCTGGGGACGATCGCCTTCGGGGGCCCCGCCGCTCACATCGCCATGCTCGAGGACGAGGTCGTCCGCCGCCGGAAGTGGCTGTCCCGGGAGCAGTTCCTCGATCTGCTGGGGGCCTCCAACCTCATCCCCGGGCCAAATTCCACGGAACTCGCCATTCACGTCGGGCATCACGTGGCCGGGTGGCGGGGATTGCTGGTGGCCGGGGCATGTTTCATCCTGCCTGCGACGCTGATCGTGGGCGCCCTCGGCTGGGGCTATGTCACGTATGGGGCCTTGCCCCAGGTCGATTGGATTCTTTACGGGGTCAAGCCCGTCATCATCGCGGTCGTGTTGCAGGCTCTCTGGGGCTTGAGCCACACGGCCATCAAAAGCAAGTCGCTCGCGGGCCTCGCGCTCGCCACCCTCATCCTGATGCTGCTTGGCGTCAACGAGCTATTGCTGCTGGTCATGGCGGGGCTCGTCTGGGGGATCAAGCAATGGCTCAATCGGCCCAGTCAGGACGGGACGAGTCCGATGCCGGCAGTCACGGCCCTTCCCCTCCTGGGGCTGGCGCCGGGTGCGCTCGCCGCCGCGAGCACGCCATTCGGCCTCTGGCCGCTGTTCTGGTTCTTCTTGAAGGTGGGCTCCGTCCTTTATGGCAGTGGCTACGTGCTCTTGGCGTTCCTGGACGCTGGCCTGGTCGACCGCATGGGATGGATTACCCGCACCCAGCTCCTGGATGCCGTGGCGATTGGCCAGATCACTCCAGGTCCGGTCTTCACCACCGCCACCTTCATCGGCTACCTGGTGGGTGGGCCGGTCGCCGCACTCGTCGCGACGGTGGGCATCTTCTTGCCCGCGTTCTTCTTTGTCGCGGTGAGCGGGCCGTTGATTCCCCGCATCCGAAAGTCGCCGATTGCCGGGTCGGTGCTCGATGGGGTCAACGTGGCCTCCCTGGGCCTCATGGCGGCCGTGACGATCCAACTCGCCCAGGCGGCCGTCACCGACTGGCTCACGCTGATGCTGGCGCTTCTCAGCGTCGTCTTGCTGATTCGCTTCCGCCTGAACTCCGCGTGGCTCGTCCTGGGGGGAGCCTTTGCGGGAGTGCTGGCCTGGCAACTCCGCATCTAGGCATGTGAGCTTTCACACTGGCGAGGCGAGATTTCGGGCCAAGCGCTAATCGCCACCATGCAGGAACTCATCCGTGGCCGGTGGGTTTAATGGGAGGAACGACAGCCGTGCGCCGTCGTTCCTCATTTTCGCCCGCGAGCGGTCGTCGATCGGCCGGAGGATCTGGCCGATCCCAGAATCTGATGAAGCTCGTCGAGCCGCTGGATCTGGTAAGTGGGTGTCACGCCACCGCCGTTGGTCTTCGCGCCGGGGTTGAACCAGCAGGTATCCAGGCCCGCGCCGTGCCCGCCCTGGATATCCGCCGTCAGGGAGTCCCCGATGATCAGGGCCGTGCTTGCCGAGAAGCCCGGGATGCGCGCGAAGACGTGGTCGAAGTACTGCTTCATCGGCTTCTGGTAGCCCGTGTCCTCCGACACGAAGATGCCCTTGAACAGCGGATGCAGGCCCGAGCCTCGGAGGCGCTTGTCTTGAACCGTCGAGACGCCGTTGGTGACGAGGTAAAGGTGGTAATCGTCCTTGAGGCTGACGATCAAGTCGTAAGCCCCGTCCACCAGCTGGTGCCCCGCTTCGAGGTGGCGGCTGAAGGTCCGGTCCATCGCTGCGCCGTCGACCTCGCGACCGAACTCCTTGAACAGGCGTGAATGGCGGGTGTGCAGTACCTCGTCGCGCGAGATAGCGCCCCTTTCGAAGGCGCGCCAGAGGTCATGGTTGATGCGCCGATAGGCGGCCTCGGTCTCCGGCGTGAAGGGGAACGCATGCTCCTCGAAGAGCAAGCGCAAGGCCACACGCTCGGCCGCACCGAAATCCAGCAGCGTGTCGTCTACGTCGAACAGTAAGTGGTGGTATCGCTTCATGACCCCCTCCCCGAGGTTGAATGACACGGGCTTCGCATCGGGCGCCTCAGCGGACGCCCGCAGGCTCGGGCGCCGGCGCGGCCTTTTGCCTGTCGCCCAGCTTGAAGACGAGCACGCCGGCGACGATGACCAGCACGCCGAGCAGGCGCTTGAGCGATAGCGGAGTTTGCGTCACCCCCAGCCAGCCCGTCGCGTCCCAGAGCACCGCGAACGCGAGCTGGGAGGCCAGCACGAGCGAGACGGCAAACGTGGGCCCGAGCCGTTTGATGCCCTGCACCATGCCGATGGTCACCCCGATGCCGAGGATGCCGCTACCCCAGTACCAGGGCTGCATGGAGCGCAGGGTGAACATCTGGGCTCCCTCCACGAACAGCCCGATCGCCAGCGACGCCACGGCCCCCAGCCCCAGGACCCACGCGGTGGTGGCCCAGGAGTTGACGTGCTCGTTCACCTTGCTGCTGAAGATGTTCTGCACTGCGACCAGCGAACCGGCCATGATGGCCGCCAAGAGGCCCGAAACCATTCCTTTTTCCCTCCTCGCTGTTGCGGCCGCTCAGGACTGCAGGATCAGCACGCCGGCGATCATCAGGCCGATGCCGGCGAACTGCGGGAGCCGGATCGCCTCCTTCGCCACGCCGAACCACCCGTTGAGATCGACCAAAACCGTCGTGCTCAGCTGCGCGATCAGCAGCACCGCCACGGACATGGTCACTCCGATTTGCTGAATCGCCGTGACGCAGCCGAAGACGATCACGGCCCCCAGGGCTCCGCCCGTCAGGTACAGCGGCTTCACCTGCTTGAACGACTGCCATCCGCCGGGCCGCAAGCTGATGGCGATCGCCAGGGCCACGAGGCATCCGACCAACTGCGTCAGGGCCGCGGCTTGCCAGGTGCCGATGTCGCGGCTGATCTGCGCGTTGGCCACGTTTTGCAACATGAGGCAGGCGCCGCAGAGCAGTGCGAACAAGCTTCCAAGCATGGGGGTCTCCTTTGGGTACGGGGTAGAATCGGTCATGCGGATTCTCGTTGCGTGCTACGCCTTTTTACGTACCCGCCGCTCCCGGGATGCACACCTCGTTGCTTGCTCGGGAAACCGCGACCCCGCCCAGCCCACCCCCTCTCGTGCCGAAGGAGCCGACATGGACATCCACTTCGCCGTCGCAGAAAGCTCACTGGGCTTCCTGCTCGTCGCCCGCAGCCCGAGCGGAGTCTGCGCCATCCTCATGGGAGACGACCCGGATGCGCTGGGCCGCGACCTCCAGGAGCGCTTCGCGCAGGCGCGTCTCATCGAGGGGGGCGAGGGCGTCGACGCGCTCGTCACCAAGGTCGCGGGCTACATCGATGCGCCTGCCGGCGGGCTCGACCTGCCGCTCGACATTCGTGGCACGGCCTTTCAGCAGCGCGTCTGGCAGGCCCTGCGGGAGATCCCCGCGGGCGCGACGGCGAGTTACACCGAGATAGCCGAGCGCATCGGCGCGCCCAGGTCGGTGAGGGCGGTGGCCCAGGCCTGCGGGGCCAATGCGCTGGCTCTGGCGATCCCGTGCCACCGGGTCGTCCGGAGCGACGGGGGGATCTCAGGCTATCGCTGGGGCGTCGAGCGAAAGCGCGAGCTGCTCGAGCGCGAGTCGAGAGCGCGAAGCTAGCGCCCTCGGCTGTTTCGTAAGGCAGCGAGCGCTAGCCGCGAGGCAGCCGTCAATCGGTTGAATCGTCAAGCTCGCTGACCTGCAGAAACGACGTTTGCTATAAGGAGGAAACACGATGCACGGTGTTGGTGCGGAGTTCTGGGATCACATGTACGGTCACCGGCATGCGGCTGGGAACAGCGAGCCGAATCCCGTCTTGGCCCATGAGAGCGCGGGGCTCGCGCCCGGGACGGCCCTGGACCTGGGGTGCGGCGAGGGGACGGATGCGCTCTGGCTCGCCAAGCGCGGCTGGCACGTGACGGCCGTCGACATCTCCGGGGTCGCGCTCGATCATGCGCGCGCCTCCGATCGAGATCAGCAGGTGGATTGGCTACAGGCCGATATGCTCGTCTGGCAGCCGCCAGCGGACGCGTACGACCTGGTTTCGCTTCACTACGTGCACATCCCACCTGCCGAGCGCGCGGCGGTCTTCGACCGGCTCGCTCGGGCCGTACGGCCGGGAGGCACGTTGCTCGTCGTCGCCCATCATCCCTCCGATCTCGAGACGACAGTGGGCCGGCCTGCGAATGCGGAGCTGTTCTTCACGGCCGAGGACGTGGCGGCCTTGCTGGTGCCTGGCCAGTGGGAGATTCTGCTCGCGGGCACGCGACCGCGCAGCGCCACGGACCGGGAGGGACGAACCCTCACCATCCAGGACATGGTGCTGAAGGCGCGGCGCCTCGTGTGAGTGAGACGGGAATCGCTTGACTGTGCGGCGAGGATGGAGCAGGATGTCGATACCGTCCAACCCGAGGAGGTCCCGACCCCGATGAAGAAGTAGACCTACGGCCTATCCCCAGAACGCCGGCATGCCGCCAGACGGCTGCAGCCTGCGTGCATTGCGAGGACCCCCGTATGTCACTTCTCTCTGCGAGCCGGACGGCGTTCCGGCATCCGGCCATGCCGGACGATCTCTTCTCGGACGTTACCTTCGACATCTCACCCGGCGATCGCATCGCCCTGGTCGGCCCCAACGGGACCGGCAAGACCACCCTGCTCAAGCTCATGACGGGCGCGCTCGAGCCCACCGAGGGCGCCCTCGTGCGCCGGCGCGGGCTGTGCATCGCGACCATGGATCAGGTCTCCGAGGCTCCCCCCGACCGGCGCTTGCTCGATCATGTCGCGGCCGCCGAGCCGGACGGCGCCGAATGGCGCGCCGCCATGGTCCTCGAGGGGCTGGGCCTGCCGGCCGAGATCCACGACGCCCCCTGGGGCACGCTTTCCGCCGGCCAGCGCTCGCGCGCGATGCTCGCGGCGCTGCTCGTCGCCCCGGCGGACTTGCTCTTGCTCGACGAGCCGACCAACCACCTCGACGCGGACGGGCGTGCCTGGCTCGAGGCCTGGCTGCCCGGGGTCGACGCCGCCATCCTGCTCGTCTCGCATGACCGCGCCTTTCTCGAGGCGACCGCCGAGCGGATCTTCGAGCTGCGCCGCGGTGCCCTCACCGTTCACGAAGGCGGCTACGACTTCTACCGGGGAGCCAGGGCCCTTGCGGAACGCCATGCCTGGTCAGCCTACGAGGGGCAGCAACGGCGCCATGAGGCGGCTTCGCGGGCTGCTGACAAGCGTACGGCCCTCGCGCGGGGCGTCTCCAAGGCTCCGGATAGCCCAGGCCTCGGTGACAAGGCCTTCTACAAGGCCAAGGCCTCCAAGATCGAGAAGACGGCGAAGATGCTCAAGGCGCGAGCCGAACGCGAGCCAGAGGCCCCGAAGCCGGTGCTCGACGACGCCATTCCCGTCTTCGACTGGGATTTCGTGCGTCGCTCGGGAGACCTGCCGCTCGCAGTACGGGGGCTCGCGAAAGCCTACGGCGATCGCCGCCTCTTCAATGGGCTCGGCTTCGAGCTGGGGCGCGGTGAACGGCTGGCCGTGCTCGGGCCGAACGGGGCGGGCAAGTCCACCCTGGTGCGCATCCTGATGGGGCTCGTAGCGCCGGACGCCGGAGAGGTCATCTGGGGCCACGGGGCGCAGCCTGGATGGTTCGGCCAGGAGGCCGAGCAACTCGATCTCAGGGCCTCGGCCCTCGACAGCCTGCTGGCCGTTCGCCCCGACCAGGCCCGGGCCAGGCTTCTGCTCGCGTGCCTGAGGCTGCGCGGAGAGCGGGCATTCCAGACGGTGGGTAGCATGAGCGCAGGGGAACGTGCCAAGGTGGCACTCGCCAGGCTCTTGCTCAGCGGGGCCAACGTGCTCTTGCTCGATGAGCCCACCAACCACCTCGATCTCGACACCCGCGAGGCCATCGAGGCAACGCTCGCGACCTATCCGGGCACGATCGTGCTCGTGAGCCACGACCCGCGCTTCGTCGAGGCGATCGCCACCAGGACCCTCACGCTGGGTGAGCCTTCCCGCTGAGCCCACGTTCCACCCGTGTCTAGGCGCTCCGCATGGGGTCGGTCGGGCTGGTGGAAGTGGCCTCGATGGGGTAGGATGGAACATATGTTCCATTCGTCAGGAGGGTGCCCATGGCCAACCGCGTCATCATCGTCGAGTCTCCCAACAAGGCCAAGACGATCCGACAGCTGCTCGGGTCCGCCTACGAGGTCATCGCGACCGTGGGGCATTTCCGGGACCTTCCGGAGAAGGACCTGGGGGTCGCCGTCGATCGCCGCTTCGAGCCCAGTTACGTCTATGCCCCGGAGCGCAAGGACGTGGTGGCCAAACTCAAGGCCCTGAAGGGTCGCTATCGACCCGAGCAGATCTTCGTGGCGTCGGACGCCGACCGCGAGGGCGAGGCGATCGGGTGGCATATCGCCGAGACCATCGGCTTGCCCAGTCGCCAGGTGCAGCGCCTCGAGTTCCACGAGATCACCCGCGAAGGACTCGACCGGGCCTTCGCCCGGATCCGGCCGCTCGACATGAACCTGGTCCACGCGCAGCAGGCACGGCGCATCCTCGATCGCCTGGTGGGTTACAAGGTCAGTCCCATCGTGCGCAACCGCTTGCCAGGCGATCAGCAGCTCTCGGCGGGGCGGGTGCAGTCCGTGGCCCTGCGGGTCGTGGTCGACCGCGAGAACGCGATTCGAGACTTCACGCCCGTGGAGTCCTGGTCGGTGCATGCGCGCTACCGCGATCCCGGGGGCGAGCCGGAGTTCGAGGCGGAGGTCCATGCCAAGGTTCCGGGCGGCAAGCTCACCGAAGGGCGGATGCCCCGGAAGCAAACCGTCGCGACCCGTGAGGAGGCGGAGGCGATCGCCCAGGTGCTGCGCGACGTCCCCCACGTCGTCTCCCGCGTCGTTCGCAAGGAGATGAAGCGCAACCCCCCCGCCCCCTTGATCACCAGCACCATGCTCCAGCAGGCCTCGAGCCACCTCAAGATGGGCACCGACGAGACCACCCGCCATGCCAAGGCGCTCTTCGAGGCCGGCCTCGTCACCTACATCCGCACGGACGAGCCTTCCGTCAGCCCCGAGTTCCAGCAGGAAACCCTGGACTTCCTCCGCAAGCGTCACGGAGCCGAGGTCGTCCCGGCCAAGCCCAACGTCCACAAGGCGAAGTCCGCCAGCGCCCAGGGCGCGCATGAATGTATCCGCCCCACCCGGCTAGGCGAGACGCCGGGCCCGAGCCTTGATCCGCGCGCCATCCAGCTCTACGATCTCATCACCAAGGTCTACCTGGCGAGCCAGTGCCGGCCCGCCCTCTTCGATGCAACCGAGGCCTGGATCACGGCGGGCGACTATGTTCTCAAGGCCAGCGGCCGGGTCCTCAAGCAGCGAGGCTACCTGACGCTTCTCGACGATCGCGACGCCAAGGAGACCCGCCTGCCCCCGCTCAGCGCACAGCAGGTCCTCGCGCTGATCCAGGTGGCCTCCAAGCAGCACTGGAGCAAGCCACCCGACCGCTTCACCGAGGCCTCCCTCATCAAGTACCTCGAAGAGCAAGGGATCGGGAGACCGAGCACCTTCGCCTCGATGGTCTCGCTCATCCTGCGCAAGGAGTTCGTGGCCAAGGTCGACCGGAAGTTCCTCGCCCCCACGGAGCGCGGGGAAAGGCTCGACGCCGAGTTGCGCAAGCACTTTGCGACGATCATCCACGAGGGCTTCACGGCCCAGCTGGAAGCGGATCTCGACCGGATCGCCGAGGCGGAGGAGACCTGGGATCACTTCCTCTCCGTCTTCTGGGGCGGCTTCTCCCCCCTGCTCGACGCGGCGCAGGTGGGCTTGCTCACCCCCCGAGGCGAGCAACGGCCGGCCTCGCCTCGCAAGGCGAGCCCCCGGAAGGCGAGCCCCCGGAAGGCACGCAAGGGCGAGAGCGCCGCTCCTGCCACCCAAGGCGACGTCGCGGCGATGTTCGAGAATCCGACCTGTCTTCGCTGCGGGGCCCTCACGCGCCGGGTCCGGAGCCAGAAGAACGGTGTCGAATACTTCTGCTGCTCGCGCGGACGCGAGGCCTGCGGCTTCATCATGGCGGTCGCAGACCTGGGCAATCCGCCGTGTCCGCTCTGCGGGGCGCCCACCCGGAAGTTCCCTTCCGGCAAGGGCTTCGGCTGCGTGCGCTGGCGAAAGGACGCCGCCGACTCCTGCCGCGGCATCGCGGACTCGCCGGTCGCGCCCGCGTAGTCAGCTCCGCATGCCGGGCGGTTTCTTGCGTAATCGGGGCGCTAGCGAATGAGCAGGAGGCGCGCGGCCACCGCCATCACGATGCCCACGTAGATGATCTTGACGAACTTGCTGCCCCGCAGCATCGCCATGTGGGCGCCCAACTGGGCCCCCAGGGCGTTTGCGACTCCCATGGAGAGGCCAAGCCAGAAGATCATCTGGCCGGCGAAGAGAAAGAGCGTGACGGCGGCGAGGTTCGTCGCGAAGTTGATCACGCGGGCGTTGCCGCTGCCGGTCACGAAATCGAAGCCCAGGAAGCTCACGAAGCAAAACATGAGGAAGGTGCCCGTGCCGGGCCCGATGAAGCCGTCGTAAACCCCGATGACGAAGGCGGCGCTCAGCGCGATCGCCAGCGTGCGCGGGGTGATCCCGGGAAACCGGTTGGACAGGCCCAGGGAGCGGTTCGAGATGACCAGGGTGCCAACGAGCAGGATCAGGCCGGCGATGAACTGGCGGAACCTCGCCGCGTCCTGAATGTGGCTGACGAGCAGGGCTCCTAGCGCACTGCCGAGTAGCGCCAGCGGCACGATGCGGACGAGTAGCGCCTTGTCCACCGCGCCCTTGCGCCAGAAGGCGACCGCGCTGGTCGTCGACCCGAAGATGGCCAGCAGCTTGTTGGTGGCAACGGCCTGCCCGGGCGACAAGCCCATCATCAGCAGGGTGGGGAGGGTGATCACGCCGCCGCCGCCCGCGATGGCGTCGACGAATCCAGCCAAGAACGCGAGCGGCAGGCCGTAGAGTAAAACATCAAGTTCGGGCATGGGGAAGGGAATCTGCCGTTTCTAGCGCCTGCGGCTGATGAATCAGAAAGCCGTCAGGCGGCGTGCGCCCGCCCCTGGCTTCTATGCGGGTTACCGGGCTTCTATACCCGGGTTTACGGGTTTGCGACGGGCCGCGAGGTGCTGAGCAGGGTGCTGCCGACCGATGCCACGACGATGCAGGCGATGGCCGCCCACTGCAGCGGGGTGAGCGCTTCGCCGAGGATGACCAGGGCGATCATGGCCCCGACCGCCGGCTCCAAGCTGAGCAGGATCCCGAACGTCGGCTTGGGCAGGTGCCTCAGCGCAACCATCTCCAGCGAGTACGGCAGCGCGCTCGACATGATGCCGACGACGAGCCCCGCGAGCAGCAGAGCGGGATCCCGCCAGACGGCGGTGGCAGGGGCCGCCCCGAACGGGAGCACGAGCAGGACGGCCATGAGCATGCCCAGCGAGGTGGCTTGCCCACTGCGGACGTGGGCCACGCGCTGGCCGGTGATGATGTAGAGCGCCCAGCAGAGGGCGGCGCCGAGGGCAAAGGCGATGCCGAGCGGATCGAGCGTGGCGGCGTTCGGGAGGATGGGCAGCAAGAGCACCAGTCCCAGCACGGCGAAGCCGATCCAGAGGAAGTCCGAGGCTTGTCGGGACGAGGCGATCGCCAGCGCGAGCGGACCGGTGAACTCGATGGCGATGGCCAGGCCTAGCGGGATGCGGGCGATCGCCAGGTAGAACAACAGGTTCATCGCTCCCAGCACCAGGCCGTAAAGCGCGATACGGCCGGCATCGCGTCCAGACAGCGGCCACCGCCAGGGACGCCAGAGCAGCAACAGAAACCCCGCGCCGAAGGCCAAGCGAACGACCGTGGCCCCTTCGGCCCCGAGGCTCGGGAAGAGCGTCTTGGCATACGAGGAGCCGATGCAGAGCGAGAGGATGCTGCCGAGCGTGGCGGCCACGGCGAGGCCTCGCGTGGCCCTCAGGGACCGGATCATCATGACTCCTTGTTCAACGCGTTACCCATGTCTCTTGATTCTACCAACCATCGGGGTTTTCGCCTCCAGGGGGGGCGAAATCACCGGGGTTTCAGCGATCGCCCGCGCATGACGAGCGAACACTTGCTATCATGGGCATCACCGCACACCCCCCGCCCTGGAAAGCACGATCGCCAAGCCGAGGGTAATCCATGAACGTTCTTTCAAAATCCAACCTCTTGCTGGGACTTGGTCTCTCGTTATCCGGGCTGGCCGTCATGCCGCCGGCCCACGCTCAAGTGACCCCTGATGCGTCGCCATCCACCATCCCACCGTCCGCTTCGGGGCTGCAACTGCCGGGAGTCGGCTTCGGCCGCGGGCACTGGAGCGTGGGCCTGGGCGTCTTCGCGTGGCCGGACAAGCTCTACCTGCGTAACCTTCACCTGCAGGCCGACATGGACCTCCTGCCGGGCACCCGGGCGCACGCGGTCATTCGCTCCAACCGGGAGTTCAACCGGATCGACAGCTTCGACCCCTTCGTGGACGAGGCCTACGTCGAGAGCTTCGGC
>JAKFCW010000105.1:0-5748 GCA_036676455.1 Candidatus Sericytochromatia bacterium | reverse complement strand
CGAAGGTCAGCGCAAGAAGCTGATCGAGGTCGACGCGCTGAGCGTGGAGCCCATCCGGACGGGAGCGCCCCGCGCCCCCGAAGCCGCCGGTGAGCCCGAGTACGAGGAAGCCGAACCCGCGTTCGGGGATGCGGACGAGATTCCCTTCTAGCAGGAGGTAACCACATGGCCGCACCGGCTAAGCGTGGTGGCCGCATGAAGCGTCGGAAGGTTTGCTCCTTCTGCGTGGACAAGGTCACCCTTATCGATTACAAGGACGTGATGCGCCTGCGTAAGTTCCTGACCGAGCGGGGCAAGATCCTTCCCCGTCGCGTCACGGGCGCTTGCGCCAAGCACCAGCGGGCACTCACGGATGCGATCAAGGTGTCGCGCGAGATCGCGCTGCTGCCTTTCTCGATCGACTAGCGCCTGCCGCGGTTTTTCCAGGCCGTTGGCTTGAAGAAACCCGAACCAGCGCGAGGGAGTTTTCCCTAAACCCGTACGGTCCGTCGGCTCCTGCCGCCGGACCGTTTTTTTCCATCGACGAGGCCAACGATGAATACGACCCAGCTCGATTCCATTCTGAACGACGCCAAGCGCCTGCTCGCCGAGGTCCAGACCTTGACGGAGCTCGAGGACTGGTACCTGCGCTACTTCTCGCGCGAACGCGGCGAGCTCAACCAGCTCACCCGCGAGATCCCCAAGCTCCCCCCCGAGGAGCGCAAGTCCTTCGGCCAGGAGGTCAACCGCATCAAGGGCGTCCTGCAACAGGACTTCGACGCGCGCAAGCGCGAGCTGGAATCCGCCGAGCTCGAGAAGAAGCTCCTGCGCGAACGCATCGACGTGACCCTCCCGGGTCGCGCCGTCACCCTCGGCCATCCCCACCCCCTGACCCGCGTGCTCGACGACATCATCGCCGTCTTCGCCAAGCTCGGCTACACCGTCGCCGAGGGCCCCGAGGTCGAGGACGACTGGCACAACTTCACGGCCCTCAACACCCCCGAGGACCATCCCGCCCGCGAGATGCAGGACACCTTCTACGTCGAAGCCGCAGGCGCTGAGGGCGATCGCGCCGGAGCCCCCGGCAGCCGCCTGCTTCGCACCCATACCTCCCCCGTCCAGATCCGGGTCATGGAGTCGCAGAAGCCCCCCATCCGCATCATCGCTCCCGGCCGCGTCTACCGCCGCGACACCGTGACCAACCGCCACTACCCGATCTTCCACCAGATCGAGGGCCTGGTCATCGACCAAGAGACCACCTTCGCCGACCTCAAGGGCACCCTGACCCTGGCCATGCAAGAGGTCTTCGGCAAGGATCGCAAGGTGCGCTTCCGCCCCTCCTTCTTCCCGTTCACCGAGCCCTCCGCCGAGTACGACATCCAGTGCATCTGCGGCGGCGAAGGCTGCCGCCTCTGCTCGCACACCGGCTGGCTGGAGATCGGCGGCTGCGGCATGGTCGACCCGAGCGTCCTGACGGGCGTCGGCCTCGATCCCGATGTCTACCAGGGCTTCGCCTTCGGCCTCGGCGCCGAGCGAATCGCCCTCCTCAAGTACGACATCCCCGACATTCGGCTGATCTGGGAGAACGACCTGCGCTTCCTGCGGCAGTTCTAAGAGAGGACTCTTCGTCATGCGTATCCCCTTGAACTGGTTGAACGACTACCTGTCCCCCCCGCTGTCGGATACCTCGGCGATCGCCGTGGCCCTCACCAACGCGGGCCTGGAGGTCGAAGGCATCTCGCGCGTCGCGCCCGGCCTCGAGACCGTGGTCACCGGCAAGATCCTCTCCACCGACAGGCACCCCAACGCCGACCGCCTCCGCATCTGCCAGACCGATGTCGGTCAGGCCGAGCCCCTGCAAATTGTCACCGGCGCCGCCAACGTCGAGGCCGGTGACATCATCCCGGTCGCGCTGGTCGGCTCCAACCTGCCCGGCGGACTGGAGATCAAGGCCTCGAAGCTTCGCGGCGTCGACTCCTTCGGCATGTACTGCTCCAAGAAGGAGCTCGGCCTGCCGCCCGACATTGACGGCGTCCACGTCTTCCCCGCCGACACCTCCATCGGCATCCCGGCCTCCGACGTCCTGGGCATCGGTGACGTCGTCCTCGAGATCGCCGTCACCGCCAACCGCCCGGACGCCCTCTCGATCGTCGGCGTCGCCCGCGAGCTGGCTGCGGCCAATCTCGCCACCCTGAAGCAGCCCGAGCTCGCCACCCTGCCCCAGTCTCCGGCCAGCAAGGCATCCGTCAGCCTGGCCGATCCCGAGCTCTGCTCGCGTTACGCAGGCCAGATCCTCGAGGGCCTCACGGTAGGCCCGTCGCCCGACTGGCTGGCCAAGCGCCTGGAGCTGGCCGGCATCCGCAGCATCTCCAACGTCGTGGACGTCACCAACTACGTCCTCCTGGAGCTGGGTCAGCCCCTGCATGCCTTCGACCTCGCCAAGATCGACGCGGCCACCGTCACTGCCCGCCGCGCCAGGCCTGAAGAGACGATCCAGACCCTGGACGGCGAGGAGCGCGAGCTGACGACCGACATGCTCGTGATCGCCGACGCCTCGGCGGCTCACGCCGTGGCCGGCGTCATGGGCGGAGCCCATTCCCAGGTGACCGAGTCGACCACGGCCATCCTCCTGGAATCGGCTTACTTCCTTCCGAAGTCGGTCCGCCGCACCGGCAAGGCCCTCGGCCTGTCCAGCGAGTCCTCGTACCGCTTCGAGCGCGGGGTCGACCCCGAAGGCACCCTGAAGGCCCTGGCTCGCGCCACCCAGCTGCTGGCCCAGGTGGCGGGAGCGACGCCTGTGGGGGCTCCTGCCGAGGCCCTGAAGGAGCCGTCCTGGCCCGGCGAGCTGACCGTGACCTTGCGCCCCGAGCGCATCACCAAGATCCTGGGCATCACGCTTCCCGTGAGCGAGATCCGCGCTCTGCTCGAGGGCCTCGGCTTCCGGACCTCGGGCGAAGGACCGGTTGTGGTGACCGTGCCCGGCTGGCGCCGGCATGACGTGACCCGCGAGGCGGACCTCATCGAGGAGATCGCCCGTCGCTACGGCTACGACAAGATCCCTGCCACCCTGCCCCGGCTCGACCGGGTGGGCGGCTCGTCCCCGCGCTACGAGCTGGAGCAGGCCGTCCGTGGCCTCCTGGTGGGCGCGGGCTTCGACGAGGTAATCACCCCGTCGCTGGTGAACCTTGCGAACCGTCAGGATGCCGAGGGCAAGCCCGTGGTGCTGGCCAACCCCCTGGCCGAGATGACCGGCCTGCGCCAGTCGCTGCTGCCGGGGCTGCTGGAGGTGGCACGCCACAACCACTACCAGGGCAACTCGGACCTGGCGATCTTCGAGATCGGACGGACCTACGTCGAGCCTGAGGTCGGCCCCACGCGCGAGTCGCAGCGCCTCGCCCTGCTCGCCATGGGCGAGATGGGTCACGGCGTCTGGCGGCGCGCGCCTGAAGCCCTCTTGGCGGACTTCTTCTGGCTCAAGGGAATCCTGGAAAATCTCCTGGAGCGCCTGGGCGTCAAGGGCGTGCAGTTCGTCGCGGACGCGCATCCTGCGCTGCATCCCGGGCGGTCCGCCAAGCTCATTCTGAACGGCGAGACGCTGGGATATCTCGGCGAGCTGCACCCGCAGCGCTACGCCGACACCGACCTCCCTGCCGGCGGCCGGGCGGCTGTGGGCTGGGTCGATCTCGACCGGATCCTGGCGCTGGGCAAGCACGAACCCCACTTCACGGCGTTTGCCCGGTACCCGGCGATCGCCCGGGACCTGGCGTTGGTGGTCGCCGAGGACCTGAGCGCCAGCGAGCTGGTCTCGGAAGTCCAGGCGCTTGGCGGGGCCCTGCTCGAATCGGTGGAGGTCTTCGACCGCTACCAGGGGCCTCAGGTCCCGCAGGGTCGGGTCAGCCTCGGATTGCGCCTGCGCTACCGCGAGGCGGGACGGACCCTGTCGGATGCGGACGTCGAGCCGATCCATCAGCGGATCGTCGAGCGCATGGCCGAACGCTACGGAGCCGCGCTGCGCGACTAGCGGCGCGGATCCTAGACGCCAAGGGATGCCGCGGCGCGCGACTGGCGCCGCGGCTCCCTGGCCCTACCTCTTGATTGTTTAAGGGGGATTCAGGGTAAACTGGGTTGGATACGCGCAAGCGGGGGCTTTGGCCGGCCAGTTTCGCCGGAGACGCTCGCGAGACGCGAACGATCAGGATACGAAAAGGAGCGCTCGCAGGGATGGGCACCCGTAAGCCAAAGAAACCAGAAAAGAAGGGGTTCCTGGCGGGCCTCTTGGCAGGATTTGGCGGCGGCAAGAAGGCCGCCGGCAAGAAGAAAGCTGGCGGTAAGGCCGGCAAGGGCGCCACTGCCAGGAAAGGTGCCGTCGCGGCCAAGAAGCCGAAGCCCGCGCCTCCTCCGCCTCCCGAGGACTTCGATCTCGATCTCGACCAGGCGCTGCAGCCGTCGGCTCCGTCGGCCGGTGCCTACTCGGACATGGACGACGAACTCTTTGCGGGTCTGGAATTCGGCAACAACCCGCCTGACATGGCCGGGATGCTGCCTCCCCAGGCTCCTGTTGCTCCGGTATACCAGGAGCAGCGCGTTCCTCCTGCCGCTCCTCAGCCCAGCACGCCGGCCCCGAGCCATGCTGCGGCGGTGGACAACAGCAAGCTCTTCCCGGACGGGGTGGACTCGTCGCTGGACGCGCTCTTCGATAGCTTCGAGGTGGGCGGCGCCCTGGCGGCTCCCCCGCCTTCCATGCCTGCAGCCGCAGCGCCGCCTTCCGCTCCGGCACCCGCGCCTGCACCTGCAGCGGCCCCCATGCCTGCGGCTCCCATGGGCGCTCCGACCCAGCCGTTCCAGGGCCATGCCCCGGCCGCTCCGGCGGCACGTCCGCAGCCCCCGGCGCCGGCTCCCGGCCAGCCCGATGGCCTGGTTTCCATCGGCAAGCTGCTGGTCGACCAGAACACCCTCAAGCGCATCATCGACAACGCCGAGAAGCGGGGTGCGGGCCTCTACACCACCACCAAGGTCATCTCGGAGTCGCGCGGCCAGGACCTCGATGCCATCCTCCAGGTCATCGACGGCGTCCAGGGCGTGGCCGGCTCGATGATCGTCGGCCGGGACGGCCTGGTCATCTCCAGCACGCTGCCCGCGGCGTACGAGAAGGAGATGATCGGCGCCATCGCGAGCTCGATGCAGACCAACCTCGACGTCCAGTGCAAGAAGATGAAGCTGGGGCCTGCCCGTCAGATCATCGTGGACACCGAGAGCGGCGTGCTGCTGCTGATGGCCCTGGAGGTCGGCGTGCTCGTCGTGCTTTCGCAGAGCCTGATGCAGCTGGACCTGGCGGGCGTTCTCCAGGCGATCGCCTCGGTGTCTGAAAAAGCCTAGGACATTCCGGGTACAATAAAGCCAGCAAGCGAGTCCTCATCGAGCGACCTCTGCGTCCACCCGGGCGTGGGTTGAGGCGCGGCGACCAGCGGAAGGAGAACCGAATTGGCCATCGTCAAGATGAAGTTGGGCGAGATCCTACTGAACGCCAACCTCATCACCGAGGGTCAGCTGAAGTCGGCGGTCGACATCCAGAAGCAGACCAAGGAAAGCCTCGGCATGATCCTGATCAAGCAGGGATTCATCACCGAGGCCTCCATCAAGGATGCGCTCGAACTCCAGTACGGCCTTCGCTACATCAACCTCCGCAAGACCAAGGTCGCGCCCGAGGTCTTCAAGCTGATCCCCGAGAACCTGATCCGCCAGCACCAGATCATCCCGGTCAGCCTCGGC
>JAKFCW010000104.1:0-25010 GCA_036676455.1 Candidatus Sericytochromatia bacterium | reverse complement strand
GGCGACGGCAAGGGCAGGTCCACCCTGGAACGCGCCCTCGCCGCCTTCCAGGACGACGCGATCGACCTTTTACTCTTCGGCCACAGCCACCAGCCCTACTGCGCCCGGCATGGCGAACGCTGGGTCCTCAATCCCGGCTCTCCCACCGACAAGCGCCGGATGTCCCAGTACTCGTATGGCTTGCTGGAACTGGCCGCCGGAACGATCGTGCCGGAGCTGCGCTATTACGATCGCCGGGACTGAACCCCGCTCGTGGCTTGAAAACCGCCTGGGGCACGCGTAGGGTGACGATGAAAGGAGGACGCCATGCAAGACAGCTTGATTGACCGCATCGAGCACCTGAAGGAAACCTCCCTGGTGGTCGAGGATCTCACCTGCAAGCACTGCATTCGCAACTTGCTCGACGAGCTTCGGGCCGTGGACGGAGTGGTCGCGGCCAAGATCAATTCCCCCCCGGCCATCGACGAGCCGCCGGACGAGCCGGTCTGCGGCACGGCGACCGTCAAGTTCAACCCGCGGTTCGTGGACCCCCAGCGGATTCGCGAGACCATCGAGCACCATGGCTTTCGGGTCGTGCGCTTCCAGAACGGCGAGTAGGCGATTCCTCCGCGAAGCGCCGCCTCCGTCGCGCTAGTGGCTGGAGGCGAGCGTTTCGCGGGTCATGGCGCCGCGCAGCGACGCGAGCCCGCGGCTCCAGAGGCTGTCCTGGACGACTTCGACCTGTCGCAGACGATCGGAGCCGAACGACTCCTTGTACGCGATGATCCCTTCCAGCTGCCCGCTCGGCAAGAAGTCGAAGACCCGGTATCCCGCTTCGTACGCCCATTCCAGCGGCTTTGCAATCAGGTAGGTGCCCACTTGCTGGGCCTCCTTCGCCTCCCGGGTGGCCAGATGTAGCTCCACCAGGGTCTCTCCCTGGCAGCCCAGGAGGAGGAACCCGGCGATCTCGTTCTCGTGGCGGGCCACGAAGAGCGCGAGGTCATGTCCCGCATGGCGAAACAAGGCCCGGAAGTAGCCCTCGTCACGCACCCAGCGCCGGTAGGTCCAGCGCGCGCTGTGCTCCTGGTAGACCGGAAAGATGTCGCGGGCGTCCGAGGGCACCACCGGGTGGATCCGTTGCAGCTCGAACCCGGCCTTCTCGGCCTTGCGGTAATGGCGCCGCCGCATGTCGCTCATGCGCGCCCGCTGCGCCTCGGGCTCCAGGACCGGCACGGCTTGCGTGAAGCTTTCCGAGGTCTTGCCGCGGAGGGGGACGCCGTCATGGCGCCCCAGGGGATTGCCCAGCACGCGGAGGTTCGGGTAGCGGGCCCGGACCAGCGCGTAGGCTTCTTCCAGCCGGTGCGGGGGCAGCGGCTGTGCGCTCACGAGGCCCCCGTAACCGTTCTCGACCCCGGCCAGCGCCTCCTGCACCCAGCCGCGGTACCGCGTGCGCAGCGCCAGCGGCAGCAGCGCCTCTTGCCCGTCGTCCCAGCGGAAGCCCAGACATCGAAACGCGTACCCCCCGATCTCGGCATGGGTTTGGTACCAGCCGGGACTGTGGAAGAACGTCGCACGCGGGCTTGTCGCCAGCAGCTCCCGCCAGCGCGGAAGCCCCACCTCCCAGTCCAGTTCGAGCGTCATGCGATTCCCTTCCTGCCTCAGGCGGTTTCGGTACGAGGACGCGGTATCATGATCCGCAACCCCTCGCCCGGCGCCTACGGCCATTCCGGAGAAACCCCTGGTTGGAAAGGAGGCTCGCTTGAGGCTTTTCACCGCGTTCGAACTGACACCCGAGGTCAAGGAGGAGGTCGTTCACCTCCAGGAGGAGCTGAGGCCCCTGCCCTTTCGGCGCTGGCAGCCCCAGAGGACCCTGCACGTCACCCTGCACTTTCTCGGAGAGGTCGACGCGCGCGTGCGCCCCGACCTGGAGCAGACCCTGAGAGCGGCCTGTCACGGATTTGGGAGCTTCCGCCTACAACTGGATCGCCTCGGAGGCTTTCCCAGCCTGAAACGGCCCCGGACGATCTGGCTGGGAGTCGCCGGCCAGCGCGATCGCCTCTCGGCGCTCGAGGCCCTCATCCGCCCGCGCCTCGTGCGCCTGGGCATCCCCCTCGAGGCGCGCGCTTACGCGCCTCATATCACCCTGGCGCGCGACCCCCGCAGCCACGTCCAGGTTCCCGACCTTCACGTGCGGGAGATCGCCTGGACGGTCTCGGAGCTGGTGCTGTTCGAGTCGACCCTGCAGCCGGGCGGGGCGATTCACACCCCGCTCGCGCGCTTCGCGCTCACGTGACGCGAGCGTCTCGGCTGCTACGGGGCGCCCGAGCTTCCGGTCCCGTAGCGGACCTCATGCGGGGCCTCGGGCAGCTCGAACTCGGCGTCGCGGACCATGCCGACCGCCGCATCCAGCTCGGTGCGCTCGTTCTGCACTTCCGACTGGTAGCCGGGCATCTCGGTCATGAACTCCAGCGGTTCTCCCTCGCCGGCGATCCGGTAGCCCAAGCGCTCGACGACGGACTGCAGCGCCAGGTCTCCGGTGAGATCCGGGTCGAAGGTCACGAAGACCCGCGCGAGCTGGGGATCGACCAGGGCCGAGGTCACCCCGCGCTCTTGGTCGAGGGTCTGGGACAAGCGCTGCGCCTCGGTGAGATCCGGGCGCTTCGCCAGTTGAAAGACCAGGTTCATGGCGTCTCTCCTTCCCGGCGCGCCATGCTCAAGACCAGGATGCGCGTCGGTCGCTCTCGGAAGCGGCTGGCTTCGGCTTCCTCTCGCTCGGTGCCGGGGATGAAGGTCGCGTAGAGCCGCTGTTCGTCCTCGGGCTTGAGCGACGTGCCGCCGAAGTAGGGAAGCTGCTGGATTTGCTGCTTGGTCGCCTGGCGGCAACGGGCCAGGCGGTTGCGGGGATCGAGGTCCACTTCCTTGAGCGCGATCACGACCTCCCGGAAGAGGCCGTCCAGGGCCACCAGGAGGTAGCGGGCCTCCAGCGCGTCGGTATCCACGATGAAGTCGACGATCCTCCCGACCGGCTCGCCGGAGGCGTCGAGCAAGGGCCAGCCTCGCGCATCGATGCTGCCTTCCGCCACGTGGAAGTCGGGAAGATCCAGTAAGCCTTTCAGAGTCATGGCGCCCTCCCTGGAGAATACGCAAGCGCCGCGGGCGCTCCGGACGGCTTTACCCTACCTCCGGCGATCCGGGGCCGCAATCGTCTCTCGAGGGGTAGCAAAAAGCCCCGCCTCGAGGGCGGGGCATGGTGGGCGGTGGGGGACTCGAACCCGCGACCATCTCGGTGTAAACGAGACGCTCTACCAACTGAGCTAACCGCCCCAATATGCCTTATCGTAGCTGTTTAAGCTCGGTTGTCAATCCGAAAATCAGTCGACCAGCGTGAAGACGTAGCCCACGGCGGCCGCGAACGCGACGCTGGCCAGGGTTGCCGTCCAGATGGTCCGGGTGATCGTCCGATCGTCGCGGGCCTTCTCGTAGTCGCTGGGAGTGTTGGATACCGTCATGGGGCCTCCTGAGCAAGGTGCGGCAGGCGCGAGGGGAACGCCCGTCATCATACCGTCCGTTCCCGCCTTCGGCAAGGCGCGCCGTGAAGCCGCGCGGCTCATGCGTCGAGCGTCACGGGCCGGAGGGGCGTCTCGGCCAAGGGCCGATCGATCAGGGAGAGCCAGAGATCCGCGAGTTCCTCGCTCACGGCGTTGGGGCGGTTGTCGTAGAGGGGGATCACCACCAGGTCCTCGATCGCGAGGTGGGCGGCGATGGCGAGGGCGGGATCGTTGGTGTCCATGAGGGCGACGGTGGCGATCCCGGCGTTGAGGGCGGCGCCGGCGTGGCCATGATCGCCGATGACCAGGTCGATCGGATCGCCGTAGGCGGCGAGGAACTGCTCCATGGGCCGGGTCGAGTGGCCGTGCAGGACGCCGCAGGTGTCACTGGTGACCGCCACGCGCCCGACGAAGTCCAGGACCCAGTCCACGCCGACCGTGGCACCCGGCGCCGTCCGGGCGATTCTGCAGCCGCGCCGCTCGAGCGCGTCCGCCAGCCGGTTGTAAGCGTTGAGCAGCGAGCCGGGGTGGCCCGTACCGAATGCCACCGTACCCCGGGCCTGGATCACCCTCCGGATCAGCTGCGCCCCGCGCTCCAGGCCCGCCATGGCGGCCTCCACGGCGATGCGGCCGTTGCTCGCCAGGAAGTCCTGGCCGTTTGCCTGCCCGCAATGGCGTGCCATCAGGTCGATGACGGCTGCCTCGGAGAGGAGGCCGCGGGCCATGGCCTGGCGGACGGCCTCGATGCCGAAGGTGTAGAAGACGTTGCCGTCGCGCATCTGCCGGATGGCGCGCAGGTTGGAAGCCGGTGTGTTGGGAGTCTCGCCGGCCAGGCCCAGTTCGAGCAGGCGGCGGGCGATGCCTTCGCGATCGGGATGCGTCATCTTACCCCCTCGTCATGACGTCGGGATCCGTCGGGTGGATGCTCGACGGCGGATAGAACGGCGAGACCCGCAGCCGCGGCTTGAGCAGGATCGAGAGGTCCAGCAGCTGGTCGTAGACCCAGCGGTGGATCGGATTGGCCTGGATCCGCTCGCGCAGGATGGCGAGCTTGCGCCGGCGCTCCGAGCGCGCCATGGTCAGGCCGCGCTCAAAGGCCGAGGCCATGCCTACCAGGTCGTACGGGTTGATGGCGATCGCCCCTTCCTTCAATTCCTCGGCCGCCCCGATGGTCTCGCTCAGCAAGAGCACGCCGTCTCGGCCGTTGACCATGGGGCCTTCCTTGGCGACCAGGTTCATGCCGTCGGCCAGCGAGTTCACCAGCAGCAGGTCGTAGTGCTTCATGACCGCGATGGCGCGCGGGTAGGAGTTCTCGAGGAAGACCGTCACCGGCTCCCAGCCCGCGCGCGCATGCTTGCGGTTCACGGCCTGCACGCCTTCCCAGAGGCGGTCCAGGTAGCTGCGGTAATGCTCGGAGCCTTGCCGCGACGCCGGCAGGATCCCCCAGAAGCGCACCTGGCCGCGGTAGCGCGGATGCTGCTGCAGGAAGAGATCCATGGCCTTCAGGCTGCGGAGCAGATTCTTGCTCGGATCCGTGCGGGCCACCTGCACGATGTTGAGGCCGGACTGCCCCAGATCCAGCTCGGACTCGACGGCGCGCACGGCGGGGGATTCCGCGAAGCGCTGGATGCCGTCGGGATCGATGGAGATGGGGTAGTCCCGCACCCGGACCCGCCGCGCGGGCATCTCGATCACCCCGGCCGAAAGATCGACCGGGACGTCGAGCACCGTCTCGATCGTGTGCAGGAAGTTGCGCACGTAGCGCGGCGTGTGGAAGCCCACGACGTCGCACGCCGCCAGGCTCTCCATGATCTCGCGGCGCATGGCCGTGGGCACCTGCCACCAGAGATCCGGGCCCGGCCAGCAGATATGCGTGAAGTGCTGGATCAGGGCCTCGGGCAGCAGCTCGCGCAGGTAAAGCGGCACCAGGTAGAGGTGGTAATCATGGATCATCACCACCGGCCGCTTGCGTGACGCGCGAGCCTGCTGGGCGATCGCCTCCGCGAAGAGGCGGTTGACCTTCCGGTACGCCTCCCACGAGCGCCAGGCGTCCCCGTCGAACTCGGGATGCTCGGGAGCGTGCGTGATGCCGTGCTGCAGGAACCACAGCAGCGAGTTGGAGACCTCGTTGTAGTAGCGATGGTAGTCCTGCGGATCCACCTCCACGAACGCCAGCGACAGGAGGCGATCGCCCATGGGCATCTCCGAGACCCCGATCGCCGCGTCGACCTCGGTGAAGGGAGCCGCCACCCACGTGGTGTCCAGGCACTCGACCATCGAGCTCAGCGCCGTGACCAGCCCCCCCTGACCCCGCTGGGTCCGCAAGCCCCCGCCCGCGTCCCGGCGGAACTCGACCGGACCGCGGTTCGACGCCAGGATCAAGTTGACGTCGGCCAAGCCAGCCTGGCAGAGTCCCTGGATGGCGTCTCGGTAATCGTCTGAACCCCATCCCTGAGCGTTTGATCTCAAACCCGCCTCCCTTCCGTGGCCCCCGTGGCGCCGGGGCTGCCTTGAGCCGCGGCACTGCCGGGGGCGCCTCGAAGCGTGAAGTAATGTTAAGGTAAGGCGTGGCCAACCATAGCATAGCCCCTGGGGGGTCACAACTGCTGCTTGTGACGAGTCTTTGGTCACTTTACAATTCGTCACGCGGCGCGTACGGTAGACCCGTCGCCGGCCCTTGCCAGCCGGGAGGGACGGGGGGCTCGGCCCCGCAGGTACGTGAGAGGACAGCGGCGTGAAAATTGCGATCCTGGCCCCGGTCTCCCTGCCGGTGCCGCCGATAGGCTACGGCGGCACCGAACTCGTGGTCCACCAGCTGGCCGAGGGCCTCGTGGCCGCCGGCCACGCGGTCACCCTCTTCGCCACCGGCGACTCCCGGACCCGGGCTGAGTTGCGCGCGCTGCTGCCGCGCGCCCTCACCCCCATGGGCTTCGCCACCCAGGCCACCACGCTCCCCTTCGAGCGCGCCCATGCCGCCTGGGCCTTCGCCCAGGCCGGAAGCTTCGACCTGATCCACGACCACACCAAGACCGAGGGCGTCATCCTGGCGCCTACGGTTTCCACTCCCGTCCTGACGACCGTCCACAACGACTTCAGCCCCGCGCGCCGGGCGGTCTACCTCGCGCACCCCGAGCATGCCTACGTGGCCATCTCCCAGGCCCATGCCAGGCGTTGCCCCGAGCTGGACTTCCTGGGGGTGGTCTACAACGGGATGGACCTGAACGCGCCGGTGTTTCGCGCGTGCAAGGAGAATTACCTGCTCTTCCTGGGGCGCCTCTGCGCCGAGAAGGGCACCCACACGGCGATCGCCGTCGCCCGGACCCTGGGGATCCCGCTCGTTTTGGCCGGTAAGATCGACCCCGTGGACGCGCAGTACGTCCAGAAAGAGGTCATGCCCCATGTCGACGCTCAGGCGATCCGCTACGTCGGCGAGGTCACGGGCCGCCGGAAGTGGGACCTGATCGCCGGCGCGCGCTGCCTCTTGTTCCCGATCCAGTGGCCCGAGCCCTTCGGTCTGGTGATGATCGAGGCCATGGCCTGCGGCACCCCGGTGGTGGCCACCCGCTGGGGCTCGGTCCCCGAGGTGGTCAGCCACGGCGAGACGGGCTGGATTGCCGACGACTTCGAGGGGCTGCTGGAGGGCGTGCGCGCGGCCGCGACGATCGATCCGGCGGCCTGCCGCCGCCGGGTGGAGGAGCGCTTCGGGACCGCGGCCATGGTCGCGGGCTACCTCGCCCTTTACGAGCGCCTGCTGGGGCGAGGCCCCCGCCCGGCCTCGCGGGGCCGGGGTCGAGCCCCTCAAGCGTAGCGTTGCAGGCCCGCAAGGCTTGTGTTACGTTTCGTGACGACTCGAGCCTGGGGCGGAGCGCCCGGCAGCTCACCTGGCTCGCACCGGCCGGCCGTGGACGGCGCGGCAGGGGCGGGCCAAGGAGGCGGCGCAGGCTGGACATGCGAGGAGGTGAGCACGTGTTAGGGTTTCTCGTGATGCTCTTGGTGGCGGCGATCGTGGGTTTCATCGGCGATGCCCTGGCTCCGGGTTCGTTGCCGGGCGGCTGGGTCGGAGCGATCATCGCGGGCCTGGTGGGCTCGGCGCTGGGCGGCTACCTCTTCGGGTTGCTGAACGTGCCGAGCGGACCGGCGATCGGCGGGCTGGCGATCATTCCGTCGATCATCGGCGCGGCGATCGTGGTCTGGCTCTTCAGCCTGATCTCGGGCCAGCGTTCGCGCGGGTACTGAGCGGGCGCACTCTCGCGCTGAAAGGAGGTCGGGATGAACCGCTTTGGTGCGACCCTGCTGGGGGTGTTGATCGGGGCGGGAGCCGCCATGCTGCTGGCTCCGCGCTCGGGACCCGAGACGCGCCGCCGCCTGCGCGATCAGGCGGACACGCTGCGCACCGATGCCCGGGGCCGCCTGGTGGAAGGGCGCATGCGGGCCACCGAGCTGATTCGCTCCACGCAGGAGCGCGCCCAGGACCTGATGGATCGCACGCAGCAGCAGGTCCCCGAGGTGATGCAGCGCGGCCGTCAGGCCGTGGACGAGGCGGCCGAGCGGGCGCAGCGGCGGGTCGACGAGACGCAGTCTCGCCTGGACGCGACCATGGATCGCGGGCCGGAGGGGATCTAGCGTCCGCGCGAGGATGCCGGGATGTCGCTGACTCGGGCGCGCGGGGCGCCGAGCCGGGCCGAGGTCGGGGGCGAAGCGCGTCCCCGGAGAGGAGGGCCAATGGAAACCGTGACTGGATGGGGAGCGGCGCTCTGGGCTGCCGTCGGAGCCGCGTTGAGCGGGATCCTGGGGTTCCTGCCCAACCTGATCGGCGCCATCATCGTCCTCTTGGTGGGCTGGGCGATCGCCAACCTGCTAGCAGCCCTGGTGGATAAGGGCCTGGACGCCCTGCGCTTCGATCGCTGGATGGCCCGCGCGGGCGTGGACAAGGTCCTCACGCGGGCCGGCCTCTCGATGCAGGCGAGCAACGTGGTGGCCCAGCTGGTGAAGTGGCTGGTGGTGCTGGTGACGCTGGTGGTGGCCGCGGACGCCCTGAACTTACCCCAGGTGACGACGGCCCTGATGGCCATCATCGCCTACATCCCCAACGTCATCGCCGCCTTGCTGATCGTGACGCTGGGCGCGCTTCTGGCGTCCTTCATCGGCAACCTGGTCAAGACCACTCCGCTGGAGGCCTCGGAGTTGCTGGGTCAGGTGGCGTACTGGGCGATCGTGATCTTCGCGGGCCTCGCCGCCCTGACCCAGCTGAACATCGCCCCCGAGCTGGTGCAGATTCTCTTCAGCGCGGTGATCGGCGCGGTCGCCCTGGCCGCCGCCCTGGCCTTCGGTCTGGGCCTGCGGCAAGAGGCCGCGGACATGCTGGCCGCCACCGAGCTGCGGCGCGTCGTGGACCGCGGCGATTCCATCAGCCTGACGACCGAGGGACGGACCCTGACGGGCACCATCCAGCGGATCGGGCTGCTCTCGACCCAGCTCGCCACCGACTCCGGCGTGGTGCTGGTCCGCAACCGCATGTTCCTGGATCGCCTGGCCACGGTCGGCGGAACGGGAAGCCCCAAGCAGCGGGTGACCATGGCCCGCATGGAGGCCGAGCCGCAGAGCGCCCTCGACGAGACGCGCAACCGGCCGGGACAACCTCCCGTGTAACAAACGAATCACCGAAGGGGAGGCCGCACGGCCTCCCCTTCGCCGTTTCGCACCAGTCCCGCTGGGCTTTCCGGCAAGCGTCACGCGCCGCGCTTCACGCTAGGCTGAAGGCGCGTCTTCGTTCGTAAAGGAGGGCGGCATGCGCCTCGGAGAAACCGGAAACGCCGGATCGGGATCGGCCGGCAAGCCGCGGTACGCTTTCGGCAAGACCCTCGTGCGAGCCGTTTTCGGGCTCGCTTTGGCGACCGGCTCGCTGGTTGCTTGCGTCGCTTCTCCGGGAAGCCCCGGAGGCGGTGGCGGAGGCGAGCGCCAGAGCGAGGCGTCTCCCGAGCCCCGTCTCACCCAGACTCCCTCCGCACGCATGTTGAGGCTCGACTTCGAGCAAGCCTCCGTGGGCGTGCTTCCAGCCGACTGGGTGGGCGTGCGCGCCGAGATGCTCGCGCAGGGCAAGACGCCGCCTGCGTGGCTGTATGACGGCACCTGGGAGGTGGCCAGCGTCAACCGGTCGCCGATTCGAGGCAAGGTCCTGCGTCAGACCGAGAAGCGCCCCGAGCCCTGGGTCTCCTTCGTCCGTTACCGCGGCACGCAGTTCGGCCCCAACGGGCAGATGCCCATGCGCTACCGCTTCGAGGTCTCCCAGCAGCCGATCGAAAGTCCCTACAACCTTCCCCCCACCGGGGATCAGGGGGTGCAGCCCTACTACCTGGACGTGGATCATTACCTCGAGGTCGTCAACACGCCGCGCGAGCTGCAAGTCTGGTACTGCGACGGCGGGCAACCCATGAACGGCCGCGGCTGGAAGCGGCTCTTCAACCGCTCGATGGCGACCCAGCCAGGTGACGTGCGGCGCGTCGGCGGGATCGTGGACGTCTCCAGCAAGACCTTCGTGCTCATGGTCGACGGCAAGATCGAAGCCACCATGCCCGTGCCCGACCTCGATCCGTCGAAGCCCCACTACATGGCCCTGCGCTCCATCGGCAACGAGGTGAACTTCGACGACGTCGAGGTGGAAAAGCTCGACTAGGTCGCTAAAGCGCCTGCGCCATCCGATACAGGGGCATGGTCGCCTGGAAGGTCGATTCGATGCGCGCGATCAGGCCTTCGCCGTCTGTGAGCAGAGGATCGTCCGCCAGCACATGGATGCCGCAAAGGGCCTCTGCCTTCTGCACGGTTTCCAGCCGCTCGAGGAAAAGCGTGAAATCCTTGGGGCGCATCTCGCCATGCCGCTGAACCGCAGGCTGGGTATGATCCCCGGACCAGACGAAATCTGCAGGCAGGGTCAGGGCCTTCAGGTTCTTGCGCAGCAAACGCGCGAAATGCGCCTTCTGCGGCGCCTCGTAGATCAAGGCGAACTGCGCGAAGACATGCGTGCCCCAGAGGCCCACCTGGAAGTGGGGGTGTGCCTTGTAGCCGCGCGCGTTCGCTGACCACGCCACCCAGGTGTCCTTCGGCGGGTTCACGGTGCGGCGCGCGTGCTTCGCCACGTGCGCGTACATCGGTTGACCCACGGCCTCGCTGAGCCGGGGCGCCAGCAAGCTCCCAAGTTCCTCGAGCTTCGGGCGCACGGTTTGCTTGAGCGCTCCCATGCGCTCCTCGAATCCCGGTAGCGAAAAGACCGCGAAATCCGCGGAAGTAAAGCCGTTAAACGACATCCTGGCCTCCTGATCTGAGCATCTCCTAGCCGTTCCTCGCTTCAGGTCAGCTTCGCTGCCTTACGCAACAGCCACGATTACCAGCCTATCGTTGCTTCAGGTCAGCTTCGCTGCCTTACGCAACAGCCACGATTACCAGCCTATCGTTGCTTCAGGTCAGCTTCGCTGCCTTGCGCAACAGCCGCGGGCGCTTATATTAGCTCGTCTGGAGGCTCATGCCAAGGCGTGATGCGTCTGCTGGCGCGCCTTCAGGCACCGCTCAACAGCGAAGCCGCAAGGCGCCCGGCAGCAAGGAGAATGTGGCGGGCGTAAGGCCGGGCTGCTCCCCATCGACGTCGAGCAGCAGTGGCGCGCTCGACGTGACGCGCAGCTCGCGGGCCCTCAGATGCCGGATCTTGGCATGCGAGAGGTGGCTGCCCCGGTAAACCCGGGCGATATTGGTGAAGAGCTCGAGCCGGCTCAGGTCCTCCATCACCAGGACGTCGAAGTAGCCGTCATCGACCCTGGCCTCCGGCAAAATGCACATGCCGCCGCCGAAGTAGCGCCCCAGCCCTACCACCAGGTTGGAGGCGACCAGGGTTTCCGGCGCGGAGTCGTCGACCTCCAGGGTCATCGGGCTGTTGCGGTAGGTCGCGAAGGTCGCCAGCGTTCCCAGGAGAAAGGAGGCGAAGCCGCCCAGTCGCTTGGAACTGCGGTTGACGCGCTCCACGACGGCCCCGCCCAGTCCCGCCTCCGCGATGTTGCAGAAGATCCGGCTTTGTGGCTGGCCGGAAGGCTTCTCGAAACGCACCCTGCCCAGGTCGATGGAGCGGGAGGAACCGCGGAGGATCCGCTCCAGTGCCAGGTCCTCGCGCTTGGGGATGCCATGGCTCTTGATGAAGTCACAGCCCGTCCCACGGCAGATCACGCCGAACTCGGCCCCGGGCTGCAGGGGAGAGCCGTCCGGAGCAAAGAAGCCATTCACCGCCTCGTTGACGGTGCCGTCTCCGCCCACGGCCACGACCAGCCGATGGCCGCCGGCAAGGCCCTCGCGGACCAGCTGGGTGGCATGGCCCGGACCCTCGGTGAAGCGAGGCTCGGCCTGAAGGCCCGCTTGGTCCAGCATCCGAGCGATGCGCGGCCATTGCGCACCGGTCGAGCCGTCGGCCGACCGGGGATTGACGACCAGGTAGGCTTCCAAGGGGATTACGCAGTCCTTTCGGCCAGGGAGGCGGCCATCGGGATCGGCGAGGCATGCGGCTTCTGAAGCAAGTCGACCCTCCGGGTGCGCACGGGAGACGTCAGGCGCGAGGCCCCGAGGATTATACCCGCTTGCTTGATTGAAGAAAAAATCTTTGCCGAGACACGCAAGGTTTGCATGGGACGCGCTATAATTAAGCTACGGTTAAGGTTCAGCATTGAGGGGTTAACCCCGGGGGAATAGTCGTGATTGAACGCCTTCCAAGCCGCCATCAGGTCGTCCGCGTCCGTCCGATCACGTTCGCTTATACGCGCCCGCTGAGCCCTGCCGACGTCTCGGGGATCACGGGACACCTCGTGGCCGCGACGGCGATCCCTCCCACCCGCAAGGCCAGCGCCTTGCAAGCGGCGATGGGCATGGTCAAGGGCTTCTTCAAGGCCTGATCAAACACTTTTAAACAAGACGAAGGGTCCCGGCCTTTGGCCGGGACCCTTCGCGCAGGTCGTGGATCTACTTGGCGAGCTCGACCTTGGTCATCTTGTCGCCCACGCTCAGCTTGTGCACGACGTCCAGTCCGCTGACCACCTGTCCGAAGACGGTGTAGTTGCCGTCGAGGTGCGGCTGAGCGCCCAGGCAGAAGTAAAACTGGCTGCCGGCGCTGTTGGGAGCGGAGGACTTGGCCATCGCGAGGCTGCCGTCGAGGTGCTTGAGCGTGCTGTCCAGCTCATCCGGAATCCCGTAGCCGGGGCCACCGGTGCCGTCTCCCTTGGGATCCCCGCCCTGGGCCACGAAGCCCGGGATGACGCGGTGGAAGGTCAGGCCATCGTAGAACTTGGCCTTCACGAGCTTCTCGAAGTTCTCCACGGTCTTGGGAGCTTCCTTGGGGAAGAGCACGACGCTGAACTTGCCCTTGGTGGTGGTGAAGTTGACGGTCGAACCCTTCACGACCTTGTGTCCAGCGGCCTTTTCGACCTGTTTGAGAACGGAAGCCTCGGAGGCGAGGGCGGGAGCCTGCATGGCGAGAGGCGCGAACGTGATGCTGGCGAGCGTTAGCAGGAGGGGCAATGCCTTCATGCGGGGTTTCTCCTCTTGGATGAGCGGGAACGCCCCCCATTATGCCATTTGCCTTTCGCGAGCGTCCACCGGACGTTCTCCGGGCCGGAGCGGGGGGCGGGTTTTTCCGACGCAGGTGTCAAACGTCGCGGATGGGGGGAAAATACAGAAGGCGAATGCCTGGTGACTAGACGAAGGATTGAGGACATGGCCGTCGAAGAGTTGACTCCGCCCCAAGAAGACCAGCCGATTCCAGCGCAGAAGAAGCGCCCCAAGGTGCCGCTGCCCCGCCTCCCCAAGGTCGATCCGACGGCCTTCGCGATGCTGGTCATCATCGTCGGGGGTTCGGGCCTCACGGCCTATCTGGGCATCCGCTTCGCGATGCCGCAGCGGGTGGTGGTCCAGGTCCCGTCCGTCGAGGGCCAGGACCATGGTCGGATCTTCAATCCGCCGGGTCTAGAGAACTTCACCACCGGGCCGAACGTCCCGACCTCCTTCAACATGACCATCGAGCGCCCCATGGTCGCCGAGAGCGCGTACCTTCACCCGCAGGCCGCCGTCATGGGCTTCGTGACGGTCGATGCCAAGGTCTTCGTGGCTCCCAACGCCACCATCCGCGCCGATGTCGGCCAGAACATCCGCATCCAGGAGGAGTCCAACATCCAGCCCGGAGCCGTGATCCAGGGCGAGCCGACCGAGTCGAAAGGCAAGCCCAGTATCGGCAACCAGGTGGTGGTGAACGGGCAGTCTTACTCGGTGCACCTCGGGCGCCGGGTTTCCGTCGATGCCCAGGCCCAGGTCCATGGTCCTTCGGCGCTCGGAGAAGATGTCTACGTGGGCATGCAGGCTCTCGTTCAGCATGCCAGGATCGGCAAGGGAACGGTGATTGCGCCTCGCGCGGCGGTCATCGGGGTGGTCGTGCCTGAGGGGCGTTACGTTCCGGTCGGGCAAATCGTCACGAAGCAGGCCCAGGCCGACGCCTTGCCCAGCGTGGACCAGGCGGGCGGGTATCTCCAGATGCACCGCAATCTGGTAAAGTCCTCGGTCGAGCTGGCCACGGGCTACTTGGCGCTGCATACTCCCGGTGGAAAGGGTGTCGGGAAGGCTCAGGCCTTCGACGAGAGCTACTGGACGTCCAAAGGAGAGCCCCCCGCGGCTCACGCCGGCGAGGGGCACTAGGGACTTCCGTCATTCCCGTGAAAGCGGGAGTGGTGGGCCTTAGCCCATGACCGAGTTGGAGAGTACGCCCAGTCCCGACACGTCGATATCCACGCGGTCGCCCGGGCTCATGGCCCGGGTGTGGCCGGGCGTGCCCGTGAAGATCACGTCGCCGGGCTCCAGGGTCACGTAGCGGCTGGCGAAGGAGATGACCTCGGGCACGCCGAAGATCAGCTCACTGAGCTTTCCTTGCTGGATGACCTCGTCGTTGATTCGCGTCGTGAGCGTGGCCTCTGCGAGGTTCAGCTCGGTTTCGATCCAGGGGCCCATGGGGGCGAAGGTATCGCAGCCCTTGGCTCGCCACCACTGGCGATCGCCCTCTTGCCAGTTCCTCTCGCTCACGTCGTTTCCGATGGTATAACCCAGCACGCAGCGCCCGGCGTCTTGGATTGAGACGTGGCTGGCACGCTGACCGATGATCACGACGAGCTCTCCTTCGGGGTGGGCGTTGGTCGCGTCGGAGGGCAGGACGATGGCCTCGTCGGGGCCGATCACGGCGGAGGCCGGCTTCCAGAAGAGCTCGGGCTTCTGGGGGCCGGGTCGGCCCTGGAGATGCGAGCGGTAGTTGAGGCCGACGGCCAGGATCTGGCGGGGCTGGACGGGGGCGAGCAGGCGGACGCCGGCCAGCGGCAACGTGGTCTCGGTGGGCTTCCAGCGCCCGAGGAGATCTCCCTCGAGGGCGATCACGCGATCGCCGTCTAGCTGGCCATACTGGATCTGGCCCTGGAATTCGAAGCGGACGAAGCGCATCGCGACTACCTTTCTGGAGTGAGGGCGGTTTCGGCCCGGACGGCGTGGACGAGGTTTCCTTCGGCATCCCAGATGCCGGCGTGGAGCTCGGGGTCGTGGTAAAGCGTGAGCCACCAGCCCTCGGCCTTGGCGCGGCCGATCCACTTCTCCTTGGCGGCGATCGAGTCCATGGGGTAGTCGTCGTAGGCCATGACCCAGAGGGGGTTGAGGTGGGCGCGGGTCGGCAGGAGGTCGCCGAGGTGCAGGGCGCTTTGCCCCTGTGAGCTGACGAGTACGGCCTGATGGCCGCGGGTGTGTCCGCCCGTGGGAATCAAGCGCACGCCGGGCACGAGCTCGACTTCCCCGTCCACCGGCATGATCTGGCCCTGGGCCTCGAGGACCGCCCAGTTCTCCTCCCAGTAGGCGTGGGCGGAGCGGATGTTCGGGTTCTTTGCTTCTTCCCATTCGAGACGCTGCATGACGTGTTTGGCGTTGGGAAAGGTGGCCCTCAGCGTGCCATCCGCGTCGCGGTAGGTGGCACCGGAGGCGTGATCATGGTGCATGTGGCTGTAGACCACGTAGTCGATCTCCTCGGGCCGAACGCCGCCGGCCGCGAGCGAGCCCAACAGGGTCGGGGGCTGAACCAGGTGGAACATCGAGACCTGCTTGGGGGTGAGCTTGGTGCCGTAGCCCGTGTCGATCAGGACCTTGGCCTCGGGAGTCTCGATGAGCACGGCGTTTAGGGCCAGGGGAATGAAGTTGTTCTCGTCGACCGGGTACTTCCGGGTCCAGACGACCTTGGGGACGACGCCGAACATGGCTCCGCCGTCGAGCTTGTAGATGCCGTCGCTGAACCAGCGGAGGGTGAACTCACCGAGCTGCATGGGGCGTTCTCCTTGTGGTGAATCGAGAGGGTTAGGCGTAGCGCCTGCGGCTGTTTCGTCGCGCCCGTGGTTGATGTGGGCAAGCGAAGCAGTCCTGACGAAACGAAAGCTTAGGACGGCTGGCCGTCGAGCACGAGGATGCGCTCCTGCAAGGCTTGCACCCGTGCGAGCAGCGCGTCCTCGTCGCGCCGGCGCATGATCTCCTTGTCGTAGAGGATGGATGCGACACCGGCGGCGTGGGCTCCGGCCTCGAAGTAGGCCGCCAGGGAGTCGAGCGTCACTCCGCCGGTGGGCATCAGCTTGAGCCAGGGCAGCGGGTCGAGCAAGAGCTTCAGGAACCGGGGGCCGCCGAGGGTTTCGGCCGGGAAGATCTTGACCAGGTCGGCGCCCAGGCGGCTGGCGTTGAGGGCTTCGGTGGGAGTGGCGGCTCCGGCGGCGACCAGGACTCCCCAGTCGCGGCAGAGGTGGATGATGGCGGGGTCGGTGTGGGGAGAGACCAGGAACTGGGCGCCGGCCTTGATGGCCTGACGGGCCATGGCCTCGTCCAGGACGGTGCCTGCTCCGACGGTGACGCCGGGGAACTCGCGCATGTGGGCGATCGCCTCGTAGGCCCCCGGCGTGGTCAGGGTGATCTCCACCAGGGGCAGGCCCCCCGAAACCGTGGTCTCGGCAGCCCAGATGGCTTCCGGCGCGTCCTTGGCCCGGATGACTCCGATGACCCGGTGCTGGGCGATGGCGTCGGATGCGACTTGGCGAGGATCGGCGCTCATGAACACTCCTTATTGGGCGCTTGGCGGCATTGCTCCCATCATAGCCCCCCGCTCGTTTACCTGGGGATCGTTTTCACGCAAAATTTACGAAACCTTCGCCGGGTACGTGAGGGAAGGCCCCCCTCATGAGACAAGGAGATGAAAGGCATGGTCGACTCTCAGCATTACGCTGCCAGATGCCTGCTCGAGCGCGGCGTGGTGACCCCCGAGCAGATCCGGACGGCGTTCGCCGTTCGCAAGGAATGTCCCACCCTGCTACTCACCGACGCCCTCTTGACCCTGGGCTGCGTCACCTTCCGCCAGCTTCGCGCCGTGCTTTACGAGATTCACCCCGATCTCAAGCTTGGCGACGCCCTGGTCAAGCGGCGTAAGATCACGCAGTCCACCCTGGATCAGGCCCTGCTGGTGCAGGAGCGCGAGGGAGGGCGGATCGGTCAGATCCTGGTGACCATGGGAGCCATTCGTCTGGACGAGCTGGATCATGCGCTGACGCAGCAGGCTGTGCGGCGCAAGCGCATGCAGGCCGTGCGGAAGCTGGTCTACCGCTTCATGCCGCAAGGAATGAAGGACCGCCTGGCGGCGCTGGATGCCAAGGGGGACGACGCCCATCCCGAACGCTGGCTGCTCGCCTAGCGCCACGCTCCTCTCAAAACCGATGGCCGGCAGGAAGTCCCTGCCGGCCCTTTTCTGATGCGTGCTAGAGAACCCTTGATCGCCTCTGGGCAAAGGGGTATAGTTGGCCTTTGGCAAAAGGGACCCCGGAAACCCCGAAGCGCGGAGCCTGCCGGGGATTTGGCATGATGGGAATGGAGCTTGCGGAATGATCTTAGTCGTCGGTTGCGGCCGTCTTGGAGCAAGCTTTGCCCAGCGTGTCCTGGAGAGGGGCGGTGAGGTCACCGTCCTGGATTACGATCGTCAGAGCTTCGCCACCCAACTTCCGAAGGACTTCAAGGGCCGCACGGTCGCCGGCATGGAGATCGACACGGACGTGCTGCGCCGGGCTGGCATCGAGGAGGCGCGCGCGGTGGTGATCGTCTCGCGCGACGAGAGCACCAACATGATGGTGGCGGACGTGGCGCGCAACGTCTTCGGGATCGAGCGCATCATCGTGCGGATCGACCAGCCTCAGATGCTGGAGCTTTATCGTTCCCAGGGGTTCGAGGTCCTGAGCCCGATCGCGGAGGCCACGGATCTCCTCGAGCGCAAGCTGAGCGTGAAGGGAGACGCCTGATGTTCGTTCTGATTGCCGGCGGCGGCAAGGTCGGCCTGCACCTGATCCGCAGCCTGCTATCCCTGGGGCATGAAGTGGCCCTGGTGGAGCGCGACAAGCGGGTCTGCGCGCAGGTGGTCGAGGAGTTCAACGAGGCCATCGTGATCGCCGGCGACGCCACGCGCCCCGAGCTGCTGGCTCGGGCCGGCGCCGCTCGGGCCGATGTCCTGATCGCCGTGGCGGGCCGCGACCAGGATAACTACGTCATCTGCAAGATGGCCCGTCACCTCTTCAAGGTGAAGCGCTCGGTCGCGCGCGTCAACGATCCGCGCAACGAGGACCTCTTCCGCATCGAGGAGGTCGATTACATCATCTCCGTGACCTCCATGGTCTCGCGGGCCATCGAGTACGAGATCGTGCCCCATGAGATCAAGACCCTCTTCACCTGGCACAAGCGCATGTCCATGGTGGAGCTCGAGCTTCAACCATCTTCTCCCGTCGTGGGGATGCCGATCCGCAAGCTGGATTTCCCGTCGAATTCGCTCTTGGCAGCGATCTGGCGTGGAGGAGAGCCGATCATTCCGGACGGTAACACGATCCTTCAACCCGGCGACGAGCTATTCGCCATCACCCTGAAAGGAAACGAAGAGCAGCTCAAGAGCACGCTCATCGGCTAGGACATGCCAGAAACACCCCACGCCTCGGAACAGGTTGCCTCCCATGCCTCCCTGACCTGGTGGCTTGCCGCCGGGTTGGTCGGTGCAGATATCGGCACCTCGGTCTTCTACAGCACCGGAATTCTCTTTCCCCATGTGGGCTTCGCGGCCCCGTTCTTCGTCCTCCTGGTGGTCATCTGCATGTGGCTCTTCAAGACCACCTACCAGGAGGGCTGCTCGGTCAATCCCGTCAACGGCGGAGCCTATGCCATGGTGCTCACCACGGTGGGGCGTCAGGCGGGCTTGGCCATCGGCTCGCTGACCATTCTGTCCTACCTGGCGACGGCGGTCGTGAGCGCTTTGTCGGGGGCCTACTACATCTCGTCGCTCTGGTCCGCTCTCTGGGGCGTGACCTGGCCGGTCTGGCTGGTCGCGATCGTGGCGGGCATCCCCATCGTCGGGTTCGCCATCCTCAACCTCTGGGGCCTGCGGGAGTCCGCGAAGCTCGTCTTCGGCATCTCGGCCTCGGTCTTCGCGCTGCTGCTCGTGATGGACGTCTGGGGCCTCTACCTGGCATTCACGCAAGGTGCGGACTGGTCGCGCCTCTGGACGGGGTTCGGCAGCCTGGGGCCGCATGCCCTCTTGATGGGCTTCGCGGCGGCCTTCCTCGGCATCACGGGTTTCGAGTCGGCTGCCCAGATCGTCGAGGAGCTCGAGCAACCCGTCGCCAAGTCGATCCGGAAGATCTACCTCAGCATCATCCTGCTGGTGAGCGTCACCGCCCCGCTGACTCCGGCTCTGGCCCTGGTGCTCATGCCCAAGGAGCAGGTGGAGGCCTTCCAGCACAACATCCTCTCCGGCCTCGCCTTGCACCAGGGCGGTGAGCCCTGGCTGATCGTGCTCGTCTTGACCGCCACCTTGACCCTGTTCGCGGCCGTGAACACGGCATTCGCCGGGGCCACCGGCCTGATGACCACCATGGGGCAGCAGGGCAACCTGCCGGGGGCCGTCCTCAAGCGCTGGGTCGACAAGAACCCCAACCTGAAGGGCTACCCTTACGTCGCCTTGCCCTTCATGGTCGTTTGCCTCGCGATGCTGGCCATCTTCCCGGGAAGCGTCGATCACCTCGGCGAGATCTACGGCATGGCCTTCCTGGGCGTCATGATTTCCTACTGCGCCGGGGTCATCCTGACCCGGCTCTATCATCCGACCAAGGTGGAACGCTCTCCCTATCTCAGCACCTGGACCTTCCGCTTGCGCGATCGGAAGATCCCGTGGGCGCCGGTGATCGGCGGTAGCTTCCTCTTGGTGGCCGAGGCGGTCCTGCTCGTGACCTCGTCCGAGAGCCGCGACCTCGGAGCACAGCTCTTCCTCGCGGTCCTGCTGATCATGGCGTTCTACCGCCTCGCTCAGGTCGAGGGGCGGATGGTGCAGCTTCCTGACCTCCGGCTCGGCATGGGGTCGCTCAGGGGACTGCGCGATCTTCCCGAGGACTTGCCTCGCCTGGTCATCTGCGTGGCCCAGGTCGACCCCGTCCGGCTGGTGAACTTGCTGAGCTTCATGCTCAAGAAGCATGCGCCCTCGGGGCCGATCGAGATCGTGCTTTTCCACGCGCAGACCAAGGAAGAGCCGCTGGAGATCTTCGAGGAGGTCCAGCGCCTGGTGTCCCAGCAACTCGAGGAGTTTCCGCTATTTCTTCAAAAGGATTTCATCCTGACGGTGAAGATCCTGCCGGGGAACCTGCTCGAGGTCTTGCCCGAGTACTTCAAGATTCACCCCTTCACCACCGCGTACATCGGGACCGGGCATGATCCGCATCAGAGCGAGCGCCTGCGCGAGCACCTCTCCAACGAGATCGACCTGAACGTCATGCGGATCGACGAGGCCGCTCTGCCGAAGGGGCCGGGCGTCTGGTACGAGCAGTGGGCTCAGGACCGCCGCAACGAGGACTGAGCCGCGACGAAGGTCCAAAGCAGAGCGGGTCGGGCATTGCCCGACCCGCTCTGCTTTTTTGCGGTGGTTGTTTAGAGGCTGTCTCGCACCAGCGGCATGGTCATGCAGCGTGCGCCGCCGCGGGCCCGCGAGAGCTCCATGCCGGGAATCAGGACCGCGACCTTCTGCGTGCCGTCCAGGCGGTAGGCCGACGGATTGTCGAGCAGCTCCTCGGCATGGACGACGGCATAGCCGTTCGCCGAGAGTTCTTCGGCCGTGCGCAGGTTGCGCTCGTAGATGGCGATGACGCCGTTGGCCAGGGCGAAGGCGTTGGCGCCGTCCGTCCACTGCTCGCGTTGCTGGGAGATGCGATCGCCCTTGCCGCCGCAGCAGAGGGGCTTGAGGTCGATGCCTTCGTCCTTCAGGGCCGAAAGCAGGCTCTCCTTGTAGGTGCTGCGGATCTGGCCGCCGCGCAGGTCCTTCTTGACCACCGACAGCAGCTCGACGCCGTCCGGCATGAACATCGGCGGGTAGACCAGGACCTCGTCCGCGCTGGTCTGGGTGAAGACCGTGTCCAGGTGCATCGCCGAGCGCTGGCGCGGCATCAGGACCATCAGGATGGTCTCGATCGACGTGCGATCCTTGATGGCCTGGGCCAGCAGCTCGACGGCGGATTCGGTGGTCCGCTCGGAGACGCCGATGGCCAGCACCTTGTCGCTGAAGACCAGGACGTCGCCTCCCTCGATGGAGGGCAGGTTCTGCCGGCGGTGCAGCGACGGGATGCTCAGTTCGTCGAAGTAGAAGCGATCGCGCTCCTGCAGGCGCAGGCGGGGGTGATAGGCGTAGGCGTACTTCATGATGAGCGGTTCGCGGCGGCGGGCCGTGCGGGCCATCGAGCCGAGCAGCGCGCCATCGCCCATGACGACCAGCGGATCGCGCATGAAGAGCAGGTTGGGCAGGGGGTTCAGCAGGAACGGCACCTTCGGGTTGGGGTGGTGCTCCACTTCATGCAGCGGGAACTCGAGGCCCCCGATGGCCGCCCGGGCGAGATCCGCGGCGCTCAGCGAGCTCAGGAACTCCAGGGTCGCGGGCTTGAGTTGCTCGAGCTTGCCCAGCACGTCGACGAAGGACGCGCGGACGTCCGCGTTGGCGAGGCTCTCGGCCAGCACCTCCTGGATGTCGAGGACCTCGTCCGCGACCAGGTTGAGCACCTGGCGATACTTGTCATGTTCCTCGCGGGCGCGGTCGCCGAAGAGGATGTCGTCAAAGAGGAGCTCGTCCATCAAGGACGGCACCATGCGATCCACCTCGGCGCCGGGGTGATGGATCATCACGGTACGAATGCGCCCGATCTCCGAGCGCACGGCTAGATCGATCGGGCGCTGCAGGGTGGGGCTGAGGTCGGCAAGCGGGGCCGGGTCGACCTTCAATTCGATTTCCGTCGACGGGCGTTCTTCGAACATGGGTCACACTCCTGATGGTCCATTGCTGTGGGCTGAAAACGTGTACTGGAATAGGATCCGGGGTTGATGCCCCTTTTGACCATCATAACAGAGGCCCCTTTTGCGTCAAGGAACGCGCATTATGAGCCACTCCCGCGGATCGCGAGGGCGTGCATCCTGGCTAAATCTTGACTACCGGGCTATCATGGCCTCGATTGGCGATTGGGAGGCTTGAAACATGTCCATGAACGCAGCGCGTCGCGTGATGCTCTCCGCCGCTTTGGCGGCTTCGTTCGCGGCTCCGGCTGGGGCCCAGGTGGAGTTGCCGCCGCCGCCCGGCGCGGGGGAATTGCCGGTCCCGGCCGCCGCGCAACCGGTGGCGACGGCGTCGCCGGTGCTGGCCCAGCGCGTGCGGGTCGCGGCGGATCCCCGCATCGAGCTGATGAGCCTTCTGGTCAGCCGGACGCCCATGGGCAAGCTGCAGCAGGACGACGTGGCGATCGCCTACCGAACCGCAGCCTCCGCCGCGTTCGCCGCCTACGACGCCCATCCCGCCATCAAGATCCTCCAGGATCTGCAAAAGCAAGGCTTCGTGGGCGACCAGCCCTATCGCTTCGCCCTCTTGCTCAGCACGCCGGGCATGACCCTGGACACGCCCTTGCCCCCCGAGTTCTCCGCCCATGGCGAGTCGTTGACCGCGCTGGTCATGGCCATGCAGGGCTACGTGGCTCAGAGCCGCTTCATGGACTTCTACGCCGCGCACGGAGGGCTCTACGCCGCCATTGCCAAGAAGATGGGCGCCCTCCTGACGGTGGATGACGTCGCTGGCCGCGTCGAGGAGTTCTACGGCATGACCTGGGATCGCTTCACGGTCATCCCGGCCCTCATGCTCAACCGCGCGAGCATTGGCCATGTCGTCACCCATGCGGACGGCCGGCGCGAGGTCCTCACCGTCGTCGGGGCCCTGGGCGCCACGGCTCAGCAAGAGCCTGACTTCTACCAGCCCCAGCGCCTCTTCCTCGCCATCGAGACCGCCATCGGCCAGGCCGTGGTGCCCGCGCTGACAGCCCAGTTCGAGCGGGACCTCGCCGACACCGAGATTCTCTACTCGCCGCTTGCCGAGCGCCTCAGCGCGCAGGGGGTCACGACCTGGACCCAGGCCGTCAATGCCCACGTCCTGAGGGCAGTAGGAGCCCGCATGCTCCAGGCCCGCGGCAAGGTGCGCGAGGCGCAGGTCGAGCTCAACAAGCACGAGCGCCAGGGCTACTGGTACGTCCGGAAGTTCTTCGACCTGCTGGCGGCCTATCAGGGCGATCGCAAGACCTACCCCACCCTCGATAGCTACTACCCGCGGATGATGGCCACCCTGAGCTTCTGGAAGGACGCGGGCGAGCATCAGCGCATCGAGACTGCCGCCAAGCGCTTCATGGGACCCATCGCAGCGGCCGCCGAGGAGCGCTACCTGAAGAAGACCGTGCTCGTCCGTCCCGAGCCCAAGGACCCCGAGCAGCGTAAGCTGGCCGACGCCTTCGTCAAGAACCTCGTCGCCCGCTACCGTGAGAAGTTCGGCGTCACCCTCACGGTCATGACCTCGCTGCAGGCCTCCGCGGCGGATCCCGCCCAGACGGTCTTCCTGATCTACGGCACCCCGGAGTCCAACGCCTACCTGAAGGCCCTCCTGAAGTACCTCCCCATCAAGGTCTCGAAGGGCGACCTGCACCTGGGCGCGCGGCAGTACCACGGCGCCGACCTTCGCCTGGTGACGGCCATCCCCAATCCCTACAACCCGGCCCTGCCGATCCGGATCGTCACGGGCTCCACCGACGAGGTGGTGCTTGCGGATCTCACCATGCCCCATACCGAGTCGGACTTCGTGATCTACAAGGGCGCAAAGCCCTTCCAGCAAGGCGACTACCTCTTCGATGAGAAGGGCGCCTGGCGCGTTCCCTGAGCGATCCCCGCGAAACCTTCCCCGGCGCCGGCGCATGCCGGCGCTTTTTTTTGTAAAATTAAGGCAAGATTAAACCTCCTGCTGGCGATAACCTTCTCACAACCTTTTCTCTTTGGCATTTGCTCATCGCCTTGGTGAGCCAGCGGAGGATCAGACATTGGCGTCGAAGTTGAAGTCTCTGGCGGTACTACTTGCAGGAGCCACCACCCTGACCGGCTGCGGAATGCTGAGTCCGCTCGGTTTGGGTCAATCCGCGGGCGGCTCGGTGGCAGCCCAGGCCAAGCGGGGCCAGGTCGATACGCCGGATTGGGCCAAGAACGCGGTCTTCTACCAGATCTTCCCCGAGCGCTTCGCCAACGGCAATCGCGCCAATGATCCCAAGGGTGCCGAGCCCTGGGGCAGCAAGCCGACCTACGACAACTTCATGGGTGGAGACCTCGACGGCGTCATCCAGAAGATGCCCTACCTGAAGGACCTCGGCGTCACCGCCATCTACTTCAACCCCCTCTTCAAGGCCTCCTCCAACCACAAGTACAACACGGCCGACTACATGCAGATCGATCCGTCCTTCGGCGATCTCTCGACCTTCAAGCGCGTCATCTCCACCGCCCATCAGAACGGCATCAGGGTCATCCTCGACGGCGTCTTCAACCACACCGGCGACGACCACTGGGCCTTCCAGGACGCCAAGAAGAACGGCCAAAACTCCAAGTACTGGAACTGGTACTCCATCTACGGCTTCCCCGTCGTTACCTCGCCCAAGCCCAACTACAACGCCTGGTGGGGCTTCGGCACCCTGCCCCAGCTGCGGGCCAAGGACAACGCCGAGGTCCAGAAGCACCTCTTCGAGGTCACCGAGTACTGGACCCGCCAGGGCATCGATGGTTGGCGCCTCGACGTGCCCAACGAGATCGACTCGGACGAGTTCTGGCGCACCTTCCGAAAGAAGGTCCGGGCCATCAACCCCGAGGCGTACATCGTCGGCGAGCTCTGGCACGAGGCCGACCGCTGGCTGCAGGGCGATCAGTTCGACGCCTCGATGAACTACGTCTTCCGCGAGAACGTCCTCAACTTCTTCGCCTACGAGAAGATGTCGGTCGACGACCTGGATAGCAACCTCGCCCAGCTGCGGAACCGCTACCACCCCGAGATCACCA
>JAKFCW010000103.1:0-27846 GCA_036676455.1 Candidatus Sericytochromatia bacterium | reverse complement strand
CGGGTTGTCGACCTCCACCATCTCTCCGTCGGTCTGGTAGACGTGGTAGACGACCGAGGGGGCGGTGGCGATCAGGCTCAGGTTGTACTCGCGCTCCAGGCGCTCCTGGATGATCTCCATGTGCAGCAGGCCGAGGAAGCCGCAGCGGAAGCCGAAGCCCAGGGCCACCGAGCTCTCCGGCTCGAACTGCAGCGAGGCGTCGTTGAGCTTGAGCTTGTCGAGGGCGTCGCGCAGGTCGGGGTACTCGTCGGCGTTGATCGGGTAGAGGCCGCAGTAGACCATGGGCACGGCCTGCTTGTAGCCGGGCAGGGGCGCCGGGGCGGGGTTGGTCGCGAGGGTCATGGTGTCGCCGACGCGGGCGTCTCCCACGTTCTTGATGGAGGCTGCCATGTAGCCGACCTCGCCGATGCCCAGTTCCTTGACCTGGGTTTGCTTGGGCCGCAGGACGCCCAGCTCCAGGATCTCGAACTCGGCGCCGGTCGCCATGAAGCGGACCCTGTCGCCGACCTTGAGGCCGCCGTTGACCACCCGGAAGAAGACGATGATGCCGCGGTAGGCGTCGTAGTAGGAGTCGAAGATCAGGGCCTGGGTGGGAGCGTTGGGATCCCCCTTGGGCGCCGGGACCTTCGCCACGATGTTCTCCAGGATGTCCTGGATGCCGAGGCCCTCCTTGGCGGACGCCAGGACGGCGTCCGAGGTGTCCAGGCCGATCACGTCCTCGATCTCGGCCTTCACGCGCTCGGGCTCGGCGCCCGGCAGGTCGACCTTGTTGAGGACCGGCACGATCTCGAGGTCGTTCTCCAGGGCCAGGTAGACGTTGGCCAGCGTCTGGGCCTCGACGCCCTGGCTGGCGTCGACGACCAGGAGCGCGCCCTCGCAGGCGGCCAGCGAGCGCGAGACCTCGTAGGTGAAGTCCACGTGGCCTGGGGTGTCGATCAGGTTGAGGATGTACTCCTGCCCGTCCTTGGCCGTGTAGTTGATCCGGACGGCCTGCGCCTTGATGGTGATCCCGCGCTCGCGCTCGATGTCCATCGTGTCGAGGAGCTGAGCCTCCATGTCGCGGGAGGCGACCGTGCCGGTGTACTCGATCAGCCGATCGGCCAGGGTGGACTTGCCGTGATCGATGTGGGCGATAATCGAGAAGTTGCGGATACGCTCGGTCGGAACCATCGTGGATCTTACCTTTTAGCCTTTAGTGTCAGCAGCGGGACGTCAGTCGGGTTGCGCGTGCGCCTCACCGGACGCGTGAACACCGCATTATACCGTGAAGCCTTCCCCGCGCCTACCCCCCGGCGCTCCCGGCAGGGAACCCCCATGCGCGCTGGGATCACCTAGGATTTAACTGAGCTTAAACTTGCCTTAAGAAAGATCGGGCGCAAACGGAGCGATATTAACCTCAGTTAAAGCTCTGCCATGCCTGTCCACTTTGCTCACGGAAGGAGTGCTCCCATGAGCCAAACCCGCACCAGGTCCATCTTGCTCGCCGCGACCCTGGCGGCCACCATGCTCGCCGGTTGCGGCGTGGGAGGCCCGACCGCTGGTCTGCAGGGTAACCAGGCCGCCGGCTTCGACGCCGCGGCATCTGCCACGCTCCGCAAGGGGTTCAAGGACGTCCACACCGCCATCTTCACGCGGATCGACTCCAACGGCGACAACTACATCGACGAGTACGAAGCCGGCCCCTTCTTCAACCTGACCCGTGAGTTCCCCAAGGCCGACAAGGGCAAGAACACCAAGGGTAACGGCAAGATTTCCCGCACCGAGTTCATGAAGTACGCCACCGCCGGCGGCTTCCTGCTGGGCAACGACAACCCCAACAAGTTCCTCGACCGGATGCGCGGCTTCCTCGCCACGGCCTTCAACCGCCTCGACAAGCGCGAGAGCACCTTCGGCTCCGGCGACCGCTACCTGACCGAGCAAGAGCTCAACAGCACGGCGCTCCGCCAGCTCGGCCTCGGCTTCGCCTACGAGAAGCTGCACGTTCGCGTCCGCATCGACGAGGTGGCAAGCGAGGACTTCACGGCCGCCGACATCACCGGCGACGGCAAGATCTCGCAGGGCGAATGGGAAGACCTCTACATGAAGCTGGTGGTCCGGGCCATCAACCCCAACGCGGGCACCGCCCCCACCCCGCCTGCCGATCCCGTCACGCCTCCTGCCGACCCGGGCGCTCCTGCCGACCCCGGCGCGGGCACCCCTCCCGCCGACACCGCCAACCTCTGGGAGTGGTGGCGTCTCTAGCGCCCGCGGCTGTTTCGTAAGAAAGCCCCCCATCCTCAAGCAAAACGCCCTGGGCTTTGGCCCAGGGCGTTTTGCCGTCTCGATCGTGGCGATCGTTCAGGGGGCGATCAGGCTCTTGACCTGGTCGTAGACCTGGGGGTAGGGCGCATCGGTGGCCAAGACGTGGTCACAGCCCTCGGCGTCCGTCAGCTCCTGCGCGACGAGCGATAGGCGCTTCGTGATCTCCTCGGGGCTGCTGCCGCGCTCGCGCATCCGGCGCATCAGCTCTTCCTCGGAGGGGCTGCATAGGAAGATCGCTCGCACGTTTTCACGCCCGAAGGTGCTGCGGAGATGGTGGACCCCCTGGATGTCGAGCACCGCCAGCATGTCGAGGCCCGCCTCTTGCGCCTCGAGGAACTGATCCACCGGCAGCCCGTAGCGGTAGCCGCCGTAGATCGTGTGCTCGATCAGCTTGGCAGATGCCAGCAGGAAGTCGAACTGCTCCTCGCTCACGAAGAAGTAGTCCACGCCCTCACGCTCCCCTTCCCGGGGCGGGCGCGTCGTGCAGGTGACCGCCTTGCGCAGCTGCGGGACCGCGGCGACGAGATCGCGCGCGATCGTCGTCTTGCCCGTTCCCGAGGGGCCCACCAGGACCCAGACCCGCTTGCTCATCAGCTATGTCCTTTCTTCGTTTCGCAAGAGGATAGCGCCATCACCCCGAGAGAGGCAATGTCCAAAACTGCCGGGCGCTGGACCCGCCGCTTGGCCTGAGGGAAGCTCACCTGCCAGCTTTGCGCTGCAAGTCCCGCATGGGCTGAGCCCAGCGGGCAGGGGGAGTGGCCGATGGGGAGGCCACCTGGACGAACCGCGCGAAAGCCTGCGTCCGGGCATTGCGGAAGGGCATGGTCGCAAACCAGGCCGGCACCACTCCCTGCGGGTCCCGCGAGGCCACCCCCGGTGCGTAACGCTCCCGGTAGAACTGGTAGTAGTTGAAGAAGTGGTAGGGATCCTTGGCGTTGCTCTCGGCATGCGTTTGCGAGTTCAGGTATTCGAGGTAGTACCGGGTCGCGTACGCATAGTAGTTTGGATCCTGGCTCGTTGCCTCGCTGGACGGGGTCGCGGGTTGGGCCGCGGGCATCGGCGAGGCCGCCTGCAGCTTGGCAGGCGATGCCGACGCCCCGAGCATCCTGCCTCCGGGACCTCCGTTGCCGGAAAGCGCCAGGAACAGGACGATCGCCGCCGTCGACCTCCATCGCGTTCGAAAAGCCAAGGACTCGCCCTCCTGGCCCTCCTATACCCGGCCGGGAGCCTCGCTACGCGCATTTCCCTGCTTCGCGCGCCCTGGAAGCCTCAAGGCGCGTAGGTCCGGCCCTTCCAAGGCACCGTCCGCCCGGAACGCGCCACCCCGAAGGAGCGCAGCCCCAGGGCCAGCAGGAATACCATCGCCAGCGGGTGTCCCAGGACGGCCCAGACCGACTGCCGCAGCCGCCACGCCAGGATCGCCCGCATTCCCAGCGCCAAGGCCACGGCCACCCACGCCCACGCGACTCCCCCGATCGCCAGGACCCAGGGCAACACGAAGAACATGCCCAAGAGCCCCATACTGAACCAGAAGGGTGCGGGCTTGCCCCCGAAGGCTGGATAGAGGTTCTTCGAAAATCCGTGCCAGATTTCGCCCAGGCTGCGGTACATGCGGCAAAAGACCCGTCCCGTGCCGTCCGCGATCGCCAGCCGCCCACCCGCGGCCTTGACCCGCCGCGCCAGGACGATGTCCTCCACGATCGCGTCCTTCACTCCCGCATGCCCATTGATCGCCCGGTACGCCTCCCGCCGGAACAGCATGAACTGACCGTTGGCCGCCGCGATCCGAGGATCCGGCCGCTCCAGGAAGCGAAACGGCAGGAACGCCAAGAGGATGAACCCCAGCGTCGGGATCAGGATCTTCTCGCTCCAGCTGCCGCAGACCTGCTCGGGAAAGACCGAGAGCAGATCCGCCCGCGCCGCTTCCGCCTGGGCCAACGCCGCGGCGATCGCCCCGGGCCCCAGCCGCACGTCCGCATCCACGAAAAGTAGCCACTCCCCCGTCGCCGCCTCCCCCAGCTGCTGACAGGCATGCGGCTTGCCCTTCCAGCCTTCCAGCAACGGAGCACCCTCCAGCAGCGTGACCCGCCCGTCCCGCTCGGCGATCTCCCTCACGATCGCCGCCGTCCGGTCGCTGGAGCCGTCATCCAGCACCCGGATCTCCAGCGATACGCCCTCCTGTGCGAGCAGGCTCGCGAGGCAGTCCCCGATCACCCGCTCCTCGTCACGGGCCGGCACCCCGACCGAGACCCGTACCCGGGACATGGTCGGCACGTCATCGGGAAGCCTCGGGAAGCGGCGGAGGTTGTCCACGAGCAGCGCGAAGAGCCCCGCGAGGCCCGCCCCGATCCCGAGCACCAGCACGCTCACACGCCGTTCCTCGGGTCGAAGCCCTCGCGTGGCAACAGCCCCAGCCGGACCTTGATCGCATCGAGGCGCTTGTTGAGCGACATGCCGCCGTGCACCAGGTCCTGGAACTCCGAAAGATCCTCGGCGACCACCTGCGTACGCAAGGCATCCAGCAGCTCCGTCACGTCGGCCTCCATGCGCGCGGTCAACCGCCGGGCGCTGATCTCTCCCTCGAGCAGGCTGGGGGCGCCGATCCGCAAGAGGGCCTCGGGGCGATCCTCCTGCAGGAAGTCGTAGCGCATGGCCACCGGCAGCAGCCGGACCGCACCGTACGCCTCGCGCGCCTCCAGGGCGAGATGGCTGGCGCCGGCATAGAACCTCAACGGGCGGACGTCACTGGGCCGGAGGACCCCTTGCGGAAAGATCCAGACCGTCGCGCGAGGCAGGCCCAGCAGCCCGAGGGCATGGGCGAGGCTTTCGCGTGCCGCGCGCGGGTGCTCACGGTCCACCCCGAAGGCCCCGATCCGGCTGAAGAAGCGGTAGCGTGCCAGGTGTCGCTCCTCCATCATCACGTGGAAGCGCCCGCCCTCGGCGAGATGCGTGATCAGGAAGGCCATGAACCCGTCCCACCAGTTGCTGTGGTTGGCGTAGGCGATGGTTGGGACCGCGGGATCCCAGCCTTCCAGGTGCTCCCGGCCCGCGATGCGCACCGCGTGGAAGCGCTTTCGGGCCAGGTCCTGGATGTAATGGCGAAACGCCGCCTCGAATGCCGGGTGGTTACGCGCCTCGATCACCCCGCACCCCCTTGCTCCTCGGCGACCCGCCGGGCCACGAGCTGCGCGGAAAGGAGGACCATAGGCACGCCTCCACCCGGATGCGTGTTGGCGCCAACGAAGTAGAGGTTGCCCAGGCGCGGATGACGGTTGGGGGGGCGGAAGTAAGCCACCTGATCGAGATGATGCGTGAAGCCGAAGGGCGCTCCCCAGCCGAGGGAGAGGTTGCGCTCGAATTCGCGGGGGCCTAGGCGGCGCTCGAAGCGGATGCGCGAACGCAGGTCTGGGATCTCGCGCTCCAGCCGGTCGAGCATGCGCGCGCGAAGCTGAACCTCGGCCTCCGCCCAGTCGAGGTCCGCCTTGAGGTTGGGGGCCATGGTCAGGCAGTAAAGGGACTCGCCGTCGGGGGCGAGATCGGGCTGGGTGACGGATGGCGCCGAGAGGTAGAGGAAGAGATCCTCGGGGAGGCGGCCTTCGTCGCAGACGGCCTGGTAGCTGCGGGCCGTGTCACGAGGCAGGAAGAGGTTATGATGCGCGATGCCCGGCACCTTGCCTTCGATGCCGAGGTAGAGGACGAAGCAGGAGGCGCCCACGCGCAGGCGCGTGTGGCGCCGGGGCGTCTCGTGGAGGAGATCCCGGTAGGCGACGGGAAGATCGGCATTGCAGACGACCAGGTCGGCGGCTATCCGCTCGCCGGAGGCGAGTCGCACCCCGGTGGCGCGGCCGGCGGTTGATTCGATCTCCGCGACGGGGGCGTTCAGGCGTAAGCGGGCGCCACGCGCTTCGGCAAGGCGGGCGATCGCCCGGGGAATCTGGGCCATGCCGCCTTCCGGGTACCAGAGGCCTTCGAGCAACTCGATCGTGGGCAGCAAGGCGTAGAGGGCAGGGCTGTCGTACGGGGACATCCCGAGGTACAGCGTCTGGAAGCCGAAGGCGTCCTTGAGGCGGCGATCGCTGAAGAAGCGGCCCAAGTAGCGATCGAGTGTTCCCATGGTGACCATCCTGAGGCCTTCGAGGGGCGGGATGGGGGCGGTGACGTAGTCCAGGGGGCTCTTGAAGTTTCGCTCCAGGACGCCTTTCCTGCCGGATCGGTAGGTTTGGTGGGCTTCGTCCAGCAGGCGCCGGAAGCCGGCCCCGGAGCCGGGGGCGAGGCGTTCGACTTCGGCGCTCATCCGGTCGACGTCGGGGTGGAAGGTGAGGCGATTGCCGTCGGCGAAGTGCACGTGGTAGTTGGGTTTCACCTGCCCGAGCGTGAGATGGTCGGCGAGGGACTCGCCGGCATCGGCGAAGAGGCTTTCCAGGACGTCGCGCATGACCAGGAGGGTGGGACCGGCGTCCATCCGGAAGCCGTCGCCCTCGACCGCGTCGCAGCGCCCTCCGACCCGGTCGCGCGCCTCGACGATCGTGACCGACCAGCCGGCCACTTGGAGCCGCAAGGCCGCGGCGAGGCCGCCCAGGCCGGCTCCGACGACCACTGCATGCCGCATGGCTTACCCCAGGTGGATCAGGCCCCGGTGCAAGGCCTGAATCACGGCCTGGGAGCGGTCTTCGACGCCCAGGCGCTGGAGGATGTGGCGGACGTGGGTCTTGACGGTGGCCAGGGAAATGACGAGGCGCTCGGCGATTTCCTGGTTGCTGAGGCCCTCGGCCATGAGCAGGAGGACGTCGCGCTCTCGGGCGCTCAGGACCTCGTCGGCCATGGCGGTGAGGGAGAGGGAGCCCTTGGGGTGGGTCTGAAGGGCGGCGAGTTCTTGCTCGCGGGTTTCGATCAGGCGTGAGAGGAGCTGGTTGCGGGCATCGATCTCCGCGTTCGCCTCGATCAGGCGCTGGGCGGTGAGGACGGGGAGGTTGGCATCCCGCACGAAGAAGATGACGTGTCCGGGGTAGCCGGGGATCTCGAGGGCGGTTAGCGAGACCAGCCGGGGGCCGGAGAGATCGAGATTGAGCTCCCAGCCGGATGCGAAGCCGTGCTGGGCGACGTGTTCCAGGAGTAGCTTGGCCTTGGGACGGGAGAAGGGGTCGAGGAGGTCGTCCAGGGGGAGGGCGTCGCGGATCCCCCAGCGGGTGGCCTCGGGATTGGCGTAGCGGATGAGGCGTGCGGGGTCTACCAGCAGGACCGGATCCGGGGAGGAGGCGTAGAAGTGGGCGGCGTGTTGGGCGGGGGTGGTGTGCATGGCGACTCTCGGCGAGGGGATCAGGGGGTCGGAGAGGTCAGGGTTTGCCGGGCGGCGAAGCGGACGGCTTCCGTGGCGTCGGCGCCGATCCAGTCGGCATCGAGGCCGGCGCCGAGTTCGGGGAATTCCTTGAAGACGGCGCCACCCACCAGGAGGGGGACCGAGGTGACGCTTCGCAGCAGGGCGAGGGTCTCGCGTGCCTCGTTGACGTGGTAGCTCATGGTGACCGAGAGGCCGATGACCTGGGGGGAGAGGCGTCGGACGGTGGCGAGGAGGTCGAGTGCGGGGACGTTGCTTCCCAGGACCTGGACGCGGAAGCCGGCCTGCAGGAAAAGGATCTCGAGGATCTGCTGGCCGATTCGATGGGCCTCGGAGGAGACGGAGGCCATGAGGACCATGGGAGCGCTTTGGGCGGGTTGGGGGATGTCCAGGCTGATCTCGACGAGGGTGCGTTCGGCGATGGAGCTGACGAGGTGCTCGTCCGCGACGCTGAGTTCGTTGCGCATCCAGCGGTTTCCGACCTCGACGAGGGCGGGGGTGATAACCTCGAGGGCCAGGCGATCCGGGGTGTAGCCGCCGTTGCGCAGGGTCTGGGTGAGGGCCCTTGCGGCGGCCCGGTCGCCGCGGAGGGCGATCTCGAGGAAGGAGCGGTGGGGCATCAGCGCAGGCGCTCCAGGAGGTCCTGGGCCGAGCGGTCCTGAGGGTTGCGCGCGAGGATCTCGGAGGCGATGGCGCGGGCCTCTTTGCGCTTTCCGGTTTGCTGGTAGGCAAGGGCCAGGAGGTTGGCGGTTTCAGGGTCGAAGCGCTCGGCATGGAGGGCTTCGAGGCGCGCGACGGCCTTTTCGGGGTTGCCGCCGAAGAGGCCGGGGGTGAAGAGCCAGTTCATGGCCTCGGCGATCCGGGTGCGGCGGTCCTGCGGGGCGTGGGTCTGGAGGTAGGCGAGGGGATCGCGGGTCTTGAGGGCGAAGGTCCAGTCGAAGGCGGTCATCTGGCCGTAGAGCTTGAAGAGGAGGAACTGGCTGGCGATCATGTCCTCGTTGGCGGCGATCGCGGCCTTGAGGGCGTCGATGGCGGCGAGGGCGTGGCGCTTGGCGCCGTCGTTGTCCTTGCGCGTGGAGAGGATCAGGGCCTTGGAGGCGAGGATCTCGGCGCGCTGGTAGGAGGTGAGGCGGGATTTCAGGGTGGCCTCGAGCTCGCTGACCGCGTCGAGGCGGTAGGTGGCCACGGCCTGGTCCAGTCCCGGCGTCTCGAACGCTCGGGCGGGAGCCGCGAGGGCCAGGAGGGCGGCGACGATCAGGTATGGAGTCATGGGGGGCTCCAGCGAGTCGGGGGCGACGGAACCATCATACCCGAAATTGCGCTTCATCCTGAAGGAGGATGGCGGTCCGAGTGATTCGGCCTAGCATCGCCATGCGTCTCGGCGATTTGGCAGAAGCCATCCCGGGGGCACGTCGGCTAGCCTACTGGGGGGAGGAGAATCGCGTGGAGAAACGTTTGGCACAGAGTTATGCCGTTTGCCGGGAGCTGGCCCAGATCAATGGGAAGAGCTTCTACTTCGCGTCGCATGCCTTGCCTCCGGCGCGGCGACGGGCGACCTACGCGCTTTACGCCTTCTGCCGGACGGCGGACGACCTGGTCGACCGGGCGCAAGGCGAGCCGCGCGAGCAGGTGGCGTTGTCGCTGTCACAGATGCTCGTGACGCTCAGCGGGATCTACCGCGGGGAGGTGCCGACCGACGGGATCTGGCCGGCGCTGGCTGACACGGTGCAGCGCTACCGGATTCCCGAGGGGTACTTGCTCGACCTCCTGGAGGGCGTGTCGATGGACCTGGTGGAGGCGCCACGCTTCGCGACCTACGAGGAGCTGCATGGGTACTGCTACAAGGTGGCCTCGGTGGTGGGCCTGATGATGTGCCATGTCTTCGGGTACCGGAACGCGCGGGCGCTGGCGTACGCAGAGCGGATGGGGCTGGCGATGCAGCTGACCAATATCCTGCGCGACGTGGCCGAGGACCTGCGCATGAACCGGATCTACCTGCCGGCTGAGGAGCTGGCGATCTTCGGCTTGAGCGAAGAGGACCTGCGCGAGGGCAACCTGGACGGGCGTTTCCAGGATTTCATGCGCTTTCAGATCGCGCGGGCCCGCCAGTTCTACGCCGAGGCCCATGCGGGCATCGACCTGCTTTCTCCGCTTTCGCGCCTGACGGCTCACCTCATGGGCCGGGTCTACGCGGGCATCCTGACGGCCATCGAGGACGTGGGGTATGATGTCTTCCGCGGCCGGGTCTACCTGACGACTGCCGACAAGCTGCGCCTGATGGGCCGCTGCTTGGTGACGGACCTCATGCCGCGTCCGCGCCCCGCGGCCGAGACGCTCTTCGCCCAAAACCGCATCCCGACCCCGTGATGGGGTCCCTCGAGGCCCCCCATGATCCCCCTTTTGCTCAAGACCTTGCACGTCCTCGGTGCCGTCCTGATCCTCGGAAACGTGATCGTCACCGGCTTCTGGAACCTCAAGGCGGTCCGCACGGGCCAACCGCGCGTGATCGCCTTTGCCCAGCGCGAGGTCATGGCCGCGGACGTCTGGCTGACCTTCGGTGGCGGGGCTCTTCTCAGCATCACCGGCTTCTTGCTGGCCCAAACGTACGGCCTGGACCCCTGGCGAACTCCCTGGATCGCCGGGGGCTTCGGCTTGCTCGGCTTGTCGACCCTTCTTTGGCTCGTCGTCTTGTTGCCCTGCCAGGTTCGGATGATCCGCCTGTCCCAAGACGTCGCCGACGACGCCCCCCTCCCTCCGGCCTTCTACGAGACCTTCAGGTGGTGGAACGTCGTCGGCTGGTTCGCTACTTTGCTGCTGGTTGCGGCGCTGGCCGTGATGGTGCTGAAGCCCCAGTAGCACCCTTGGCGTGCGGGGCCTTCTGCTCGGCGCCGATCCGCTCGGAAACCAGCCGCGCCGAGATCAGCACCATCGGAATGCCGGTGCCCGGCTGCGTGCTCGCTCCGACGAAGTAGAGGTTCGAGAGGCGGTGGTGCCGGTTATGCGGCCGGAAGTAGCCGATCTGCGGGATGTTGTGCGCCAGCCCGAAGGCCGAGCCCATCTCCGAGTTCAGGTCGATCCGGAAGTCGTCCGGGGTGAAGATCCGCTCCACCCGGATGCGCTGGCGCAGATCCTTCAGCCCGAAGGCCTCCAGCCGGTCGATCATCTGGTCGCGGTAGCGCGGCCCCTCGACCTTCCAGTCGATGCTGGGCGTCTGGTGCGGCACCGGCACCAGCACGTAGAGGTTCTCGCAGCCCTCGGGCGCCAATGACGGGTCGGTCTTGTTGGGGTTGCAGATGTAGTAAGCCGGATCGTCGGGAAGCTGCATGTCGTGGAAGATCCGCTGGAAGTTCCGGCGCAGGTCGCGGCTCACGATCAGGTTGTGGTGCTTCAGCTCGGGATACTCGCCCTCGACGCCCAGGTACATCAGGAAGCCCGAGCAGGTGTAGCGCAGGCTCTCCTGGCGTGGGTAGGGCATGTCGGGGATCATGTGCTTGGTGACGTAGGGCAGATCCGCATTGGCCACGACCAGTCGAGCGGGAATCCGACGCCCGTCCTTGCATGCGACCTCGGTGACCTCGCCGGAGACATGGTGCAGGGTCGAAACCTCGCAGCCGGTCTCGATCGTGACGCCCAGCTCCTCGCAGATCCGGACCATGGCCTCGACGATGGCGTAGATGCCGCCCTTGGGGAAGAAAAGCCCCAGGCCCGTCTCGGTGAAGGGCAAGAGCGCGTAGACCGCGGGACTCTCGTACGGGGAGATGCCGAGGTACATGGACTGGAACGAGAAGGCCTCGCGCAGCCGCCGGTCCTTGAAGTAGCGGCTGACCATCGGGTAGAGCGTCTGATGCGCCCGGACCTGGAAGAGCTGCTTGAGCTTGGTCGGGTTGATGAACTCGTGCCAGCGCGTGAAGTTCTTGGACACGAAGCCGTCGACACCGATTGTGTACTGTCGCTGAGTCAGGGCCAGGAACTCCAGCAGGCGGGGGCCGACGCCTGGCTCCAGGCGCTCGGCTTCGGCGATCAGCTTGTTGAGGACGCTGGTGTTGTCGAAGTGCGAGCCGTCCGAGAAGTGGATCCGGTAGTTGGGATCCAGCTGCGTCAGCTCCAGGTAGTCCTCCATGCGGCGGCCCACCGAGGTGAAGAGCTCGCGAAGCTGATCGATCATCAGCAGCAGGGTCGGCCCGGTGTCGAAGCGGAAGCCGTCCGCCTCCCAGATGCCCGAGCGGCCGCCCGGGCGTGCCAGCTTCTCGAGCACCCGGACCCGGCGCCCCTGATGGGCGAGCCGAATGGCCGCGGCCAGTCCTCCCAGCCCCGATCCGATGATGATGACGTCGTCTGATGGTTTGGCGCTCATGGCTCCTCCTTTTGGGAGGATCATCGCAGGAAGGCCTCGGGGGGGCATCCTCCCTGGGGCTGAATTCAATTGGCGCCCGTGACCGTCGCGGGATCAGCGGGGAGTGCGGGCCCTGAGCCGTAGTTCCAGCTCCCTGGCGTCTCTGACGTGCAGGGCGCGAGAGGGCAGGCTCTCCTGAGGAAGGGCCGCTACGGCCGGGCCCCCGAGCCAGAGCCCGATGCCGGGAGCGAGGTCGCGCGCGAGGGCTTCCAGGGCCTCGAGCCGGGCCGGATCGGGGGCGAGCACCATGCTGAGCCCCACGGCGAACGCGTCGATCGTCTGGGCGGCGCCTGCGATCTCCGCGGCCGGCAGCTCGGGCCCGAGGTAGCAGACCGGGACTCCCTGCGAGGCGATGCGCAGGGCCACCGTCAGGAGGCCCAGCTCATGAGGCTCGCCCGGTAGCGTCGCCAGGAGGACGGGAGGGTGCCTGCGATCGATCGTGCGGGTCCGCAGCAGGGAGCCTAGCAGGCTCCTGAGGATGCCGGTCGTGAGGTGCTCCGTCGCGATCCCCAGCTCCTGATGCCTCCAAGCCTCTCCGACGTGATGCAAGAGGGGAAGCACCACCTCATCGATCAAGGGACCGGGCGCAAGGAGTGCGGCCGCCTCTCCGAGCACGTCGTCGGCTCCCAGCGGATCCAGGCGCTCGACGGCCTCGATCACCCGCTGGGCCAAGCGACTTTGCCCATGAGGCGGCGGGGCGCTCCGAGGCTTCACCAGGGCTGCGAGATCGGCGTCGGGCAGGGTCGCGACACGTCCGATGGCGTGTCCGAGGGCCGTGGCCTCCTTCAGGAGCAACAGGCGCTCGATGTCTTGATCGCTGTACAGGCGGATCTGGCGATCGTCGCGGGCCGGAGCGATCGCCGCGTAGCGGCGCTCCCAGGCCCGGATCACGTCGGGGCTCAGCCCGGTCATCCGGGCAACGACCTTGATGGAATGGTGAGTGGCGGGTTCCGGCATGGCGCTTCCTCCAGGGTCATCATACCCTGGGCCTCTCGTTTGTCAATTGTTTGTCATAGACAATACATTGACAGCGCCGGAGCGGGAGGCTAGGATGGCGTCACGGGAGGGAAGCCGCATGCCTGATTTTGAAGCCCGCACCGAGCTCGACGTCTCCCGCGACGCCGCCTTTGCGTGGCATTCCCGCCCCGGGGCCTTCGAGCGCTTGATCCCACCGTGGCGTCGCGTACGGCTGCTCTCGCGCCAGGGCGGCATCCGCGACGGGGATCGTCTGATCATGGCGCTCGGCGTCGGCGGCTTCGAGTCGCGCTGGGTCGCCGAGCACCGGGGTTACGTCGAGAACCAGGAGTTCACGGACGTTCAGCTGGCCGGTCCCTTTGCGGCGTGGGCCCATACGCATGCCTTCGAGGCGCTCTCGCCGACGCGAAGCCGCTTGAGCGATCGCATCACCTATCGCCTCCCCGGAGGTATCCCCGGACAAGCCCTCTTCGGATCCGCCATCGAGAAGGAGATTGCACGCATGTTTGAGTTCCGTCACGCCCGGACCCGCCAGGACCTGCGGCGGCATGCCCCGCTCGCCGAGCACCCTCCGCTCCGGAGCGCCATGACCGGATCCTCGGGCCTGATCGGCCGCGAGCTCACGGCTTTCCTCACGAGCGGGGGGCATGAGGTCCTGCCGCTGGTGAGGAGGGCGCCGAGCGAGAACGAGATCTTCTGGGATCCCATGCGCGGGGAGATCGAGCTCGAGCGCCTGGAGGGCCTCGATGCGGTCGTCCATCTGGCAGGCGAGAGCATCGCCGGGGGGCGCTGGACGCCGGCGCGCAAGGCCGAGATTCTCGACAGCCGGGTTCGCGGCACGTGCCTGATCGCCGAGGCGATCGCCAAGCTGAAAAACCCGCCCCGCGTCCTGGTCTCGGCTTCCGCCACTGGCTTCTACGGGAACCGCGGAGACGAGATCCTCGACGAGGAGAGCGCTCCGGGCACGGGCTTCCTCGCAGAGGTTTGCCAGGCCTGGGAGCAGGCGGCAGAGCCCGCGCGCCGGGCCGGCGTGCGCGTCGTCACCATGCGAACCGGCATCGTGCTCACCCCGCGCGGAGGAGCCTTGGCCCCGATGCTGCTGCCCTTCCAGCTGGGTCTGGGAGGAGTGATCGGCAGCGGCCGCCAGTGGATGAGCTGGATCGACTTCGACGATCTGCTGGGGGCCTTTCACGCCGCGCTGGTCAATGAGTCGCTGGAAGGACCTGTCAACGCCACGGCCCCCCACCCGGTCAAAAGCGCCGAGTTCGTCCGGACCCTGGGCAAGGTCCTGGGACGGCCGACGCTGTTCCCCTTGCCCGAACCGGTCGTCAAGCTGATGCTCGGAGAGCTGGGTGAGGCCTTGCTTCTCGACGGCGCGCGCATCCTTCCCCGCAAGCTGCTGGCCAGCGGCTTCGAGTTCGCGTTCCCCGACCTCGAGGCCGCCCTGCGCCACGAGCTGGGTCGCTAGCCCGCACGGCCATGCCCGTCCGGATCGTCTGGTTCAACCAGATCCTGCGCGTGGACGATCATCCGGCGCTGCTCGCAGCCGCGGCGCAGGGCGCCGTGCTTCCCGTCTTCATCCTGGATCCCGAGGTTCCCGCCGGGGACCATGACGGCTTCTCGGGCGGGGCCAAACGCTGGTGGCTGCATGGGGCCTTGAGCGCCCTCGGCGCCGACCTCGCGCGTCTGGGCTCGCCCCTGCTGATCCGCACGGGCCCCAGTGCCGAGGTGCTGGAGGCACTCTGCCGCGAGTCGAGAGCCCGTGGCCTCGACCTGACGCGGCCGCTCGATCCCCTGGGCCGCCATCGCCTGGAACGCGTCCGTTCCCGCCTTCCAGGGCTGGATATCCGGGTGCATCCCGGCGTGACCTTGTTCGAGCCCGAGGCGATCCGCACCCGCTCGGGAGCCCCTTATCAGGTCTTCACCCCGTTCTGGGAGGCGCTTCGCGCTCATGGCGAGCCGCCTCTTCCTCTTCCGCCCCCCGAGCGGCTCGTGAAGCCCGAGGCCGATCTCGCGGGATGCTTGGTTTCCGACCTCGGCTGGCGTCCCGTCTCGCCGGACTGGGCGAGCGGCCTGCGCCGCACTTGGGAGCCCGGCAGCCGTGCGGGACGCGAGGGGCTCGCAAGGTTTCTCGCCGATGCCCTCGCGCGCTACCCGGACGATCGCGACTTTCCGGCGGTGGACGGCACGTCACGGCTTTCGCCGTATCTCGCCAGCGGCGAACTCTCGGTTCGGGAAGCCTGGCATGCGGTTCGCCGGGCCCAGGACGCGGGCGCGGTCTCCATGGCGCCGGCCGACGCCTGGCTTCGCCAGCTCGCATGGCGGGAGTTCGCCTGGCATCTCCTGGAGGCCTACCCCTCCATGCGAGAGCGGCCCTTGAGACCGCAGTACGAGGCTTTCCCCTGGAGGGAGGACCCTGCGGACTTCCGCGCGTGGACGCGCGGAAGGACCGGCTACCCCATCGTCGACGCGGGGATGCGCCAGCTCTGGGAGACGGGCTGGATGCCGAACCGGGTCCGGATGATCGCCGCCTCCTTCCTGGTCAAGCACCTGCTTTTGCCCTGGCAGGATGGGGCCCGTTATTTCGAGGACACCCTCGTCGACGCCGATTTGGCTTGCAATGCCTTTGGCTGGCAATGGGTCGCAGGCTCGGGCGCCGACGGGGCGCCGTACTTCCGGATCTTCAATCCGACCGCGCAAGCCGAGCGCTTCGACCCTCGGGGGGAGTATATCGCCCGCTGGGTGCCGGAGCTCGCTGTGCTTCCCCCCGAGTGGCGTCACCAGCCCTGGAAGGCGCCGCCGCTCTTGCGCGGGGAGTATCCGCCGCCTCGCGTGGACCATGCCCAGGCGCGCGAACGCGCCCTTGCGGCGTTCGCGCGCGTCCGGGACCCGCGGTCCGCGAAGGCGTGACCTGCTTTACGGTTTGAACCAGAACTTCTGGGCCGCGTTGTCCCCGTGCCGCCCCTGCAGCATGACGTCCACCTGGTAGCCCTTCACGGCCACGCCGCCCACGTCGGTCTTGAAGAGCGCGCGGGGAATCGTGAGGTTCAGGGGCATGTCCACGGTGCCGAGGTCCTCCATCGGCTCGGTGCTGGCCATCTGCCCGATCTGCTTGCCATCCGCGTCCAGGTAGAAGATCTGGGCCACAACCGTCATGCCGACGATGGGCGTCCCGTCGGTGCTGGTCTTCGGGCGATCCGCGACGATCTCCACGTCGTCCGTCGTGCCGATGCTCATCCAGTTGTCGCGGGTTCCCGGCTTTCCGGTCAGCGGGTAGGTGAGCGGCGTGCCGTTGATCTCGGTGACCTTGGCCGGCGTGTTGAAGACGTAGAAGAGGCGCGTCGCGACCAGGGCCTCGGCGCCCGATTTCAGCTTCACCTTGAGGGTGACGACCGACGGGACGGGATCGGCCGTGGGCTTCACCCAGATCGAGAAGTTCGGCTGGCTGCCCGCGTTGGCAAGCGGCAGCTTGTAGCCGGATGCGGACCAGGCGCTGTCCCGACTGGGGTAAGCGGCGAAGCTGAAGTTTCCTGACGCCTCGATGACCGTGCCCTGGGCGAAGGCCGGGGCGCCATGGAGGCTGACCGACTCGATCTGGGAGGCGAGCGCGGGGCTGACTGGGTAGTGGAAGGTCAGCACGTGGTGCTCGGTATGGGGAAGCGTGTCGCCGTCACCGGCCTGGACCTGGTCGGCATCGAGCTTGAGGTTGTCGAAGACGATGAAGCGGGCCTTGCGAAGCTCGGCGAGGACGGCGGCGTCTCCGTCGAAGGCGATCGCCTGGGTCTCCAGGCCCTCGAGGTTGTCGAAGATGCCGTTGACGTTGTTGTCGTTGTCCAGGAAGTTGGGGACGAGATCCGCGTCGACGTCGCCCGTTTCGCCGGCGAAGACCTTTCCGAAGTCGAACTGCGTGCCCCTGCCGGTGCCCGCGATCATGGCGTTGACGCTGCGCATGTCGCGGAAGTCGACGTCGTCCTCTTCGGCAGCCGTGCGGAAGGGGGCGACCGCCGTCAAGGCCGAGACGGTCTTGAGGGCGGAGACGGTCTTGAGGGTGTTGGCGGCGGCGTTCCAGGTGAGGCCGCCCAGGTCGGTGTCGCCGGCGAGCTCGAAGATGGTACCGGCGTTCTGGTAGAGCAGGCCCTGGGGCTGGTTGTTGGCATCCAGGAGCGTGATGGCGTACTGGCCCGGCGGGACGGAGGCGCTGAAGGCGCCGTTTTGCAGTTCGATGGGCGTGACGGCGTTGCGCTGGGTATCCACCAGGAGCATTCGCTTGGCTCCCTGGGCATCGATCCGGCCCTTCAGCGTGAGCGCCTGGGACCGGCCGGCAGTTGGCCCCGAATTGACGTCCGAGGTCGAGGGGGCGGGGGCGCAGGCGATCAGAGGGAGCAATGCGCTCAGGCTCAGAGCGTGGACAAGCTTGCGGGATTTCAGCGGCATGGGACCTCTCCTCATAGGGGCGCTAGAGTTGCTTACCCGCCAGGGGAGAGGGCCTCACGTCTCCGGGATCACATTCGGAGCGTGATGATCATGCGGTGGTTTCATGCCAAGCGCCCCTGGCCGATTCGGCCAGGGGCGCGGAATGCTGCCCGGGTTAGCGGCTCAGGCGTTCGGCCAGGACGCGATCGAGCGAGAGCGCACCGGAACCCTTCACGAGGGTGATTAGCGCGAGGGCCATCGCCAGCAGGAAGAACTCGATGCCTTCGCCGGCCTGGGCGCCGAACCAGTTCATGAAGAAGCCGTTGGGCACGTGGACCATGAGCATGGCCACCGCCATGGTGATGCCGACGCCGAGCGCCGAGACGCGACCCAGCAGGCCGAGGATGAGGGCCAACGCACCGACGGACTCGGCCACGATGGCGAGGAAGGCGAAGGCGGCCGGGATTCCCATCTGGCCGGTGAAGAAGCCCATGGTGCCGTCGAAGCCGCCGCCGCCGAACCAGCCGAGCGTCTTCTGCAGCCCGTGGGGGAGGATGACGAGGCCGAGGGCCACGCGCGCGACGAGGGCGCTGAAATCGTTCTTGGTCGCCAGCAGCTTGGTCAGCATGCTCAGCGGGGATGCGGTCGCGGGAACGGGGGTCGCGGGGGTCATGGTCGCCACAAAAAACTCCTTTACACGCCGGCGAGGCCGGGACGATGAACGCATGGGCCTGCGGCCCTACCAGTGAGCGAGGGTTATCCCGAAGTCGAGAATTCCTAGCTAGTACCATCCCAGAGTAATGCTACGTAGAATGATTGTCAACTCATGGCTTCAAGAGAGACGCCCCCGGCCAAATCGGCCAGGGGCGTCGGGGATCCGGAATCTAGAATCCGGGGGCTTACTTCTCGGAGTGCGGGCCCGCGATGATCAGGTGGGCGCGGTCCGGGGCGATCAGCTTCCGGGCGGCGGCGTTCACCTGGTCGAGGGTGATCGCGTTGATCATGGCCGGGTACTGGCTCCAGTAGTCGAGCCCGAGGCCGTAGTACTCGATGTTCGAGAGCGAGCCGGCCATGCCCGCGTTGGTGGCGAGCCCAACGGCCTGGCGGCCGATGTACGAGCCCTTGGCCGCGGCCAGTTCCTCGGCGGTGATGCCCTTGGTGAGGAAGGCCTCGATCTCGGCCTTGAGGGCCGTGATGGCGGTCTCCATGTTGGCGGGGTTGACCGTGATGCTCGCCTGCCAAGCTCCGGCGCCCGAGCCGGCGTCGAACGAGGAGTAGGTGCCGTAGGTCAGGCCCATCTCGTCGCGCAGCTTCACGCCCAGCCGGCTCGACAGCCCCGAGCCGCCCAGGATGAAGTTGGCCAGCGACGAGGCGTGGAAGTCGGGTGACCGGCGGGTGACCTGGCCGGCGTGTCCCAGCAGGATCTCGAGGTTGGTCTTGTCCATCATGGGGATGACGATCCGCTGGGCGTCCTTGCGGGGCGTCTCGGGAATCTTGACCTCGGTCTTCTCGGCAGGCTTCCATGCCTTGAACAGGGTGTCGAGCTTGGCGAAGACCTCCTCGGGCTGCACCTGGCCGACCACGACCAGGGTGGTGTTGTTGGGCCCGAAGTAGCGGCCGTGGAAGGCCTTGAGGTCCGAGGCGTCGAGTTCCTCGATGGCGGCGATCTGCTCGGTCGAGCTCAGCTCGCGGTAGGGATGCCCCTCCGGGAAGATGGCCTGCGACAGGGCGCGCGACGCGTGGGTTTCGGGCTGATCTTCGGCCTGCTTGATACTGGCGACCCAGCGGGCCTTCAGTTTCGAGAGCTCTTCGGCGGGGAAGACGGGCTCCTGGAGCATCTCGGCGAGGGCGGAGAGGCCCAGGTCGAGGTCCTTGGAGAGCATCTTTGCGCTGACCTCGGTGGTCTCGGTGCCGCCGCTGAAGCCGACGCTGGCGGCGACGGTCTCGAGGTCGGAGGCCAGCTGCAGCTTGGTGCGTTTGGCCGTGCCCTTGTCGAGCATGGCGGCGACGGCGGGGGCGAGGCCGTCCTTGCCCTTGGGCTCCAGCAGGGCGCCGGCGCGCACGAAGCCGCTGACCGAAACGGTGGGGGCGGCGTCGTTGGGCAGCACCAGGACGGTCAGCCCGTTGGAGAGCACCTTGCGGGCGGGCTGGGTGAGCGCGCGAGGCTTCGGGTTCTGCTGCTCGAAGGGGAAGGGCTTGGCGGGAACGACCTTGCCGGTGTTGGCCACGGCCTTGCCGGAGCCCGAGTTCGTGGGCTTGGGCGGGACGGGGCCGTCGGGCGTGGAGACGTACCAGCCCACCGTCCGGTTGTCGGGGGTCAGGTAGGTCTTGGCGACGCGCTGGATGTCCTCGGGTGTCACCTGCTTGAGCTCGTCGAGAATCTCGAAGGAGCGCTGCCAGCGGTCGATGGCCTCGTAAGAGCCGAGTGCCATGGCCAGGCCCGAGGTGCCTTCGTTCTGGAAGACGTAGGAGGCTTCGGCGATGTTTTTGGCCTTCTGCAGTTCGGCGCTCTGGACCAGCTCGGCCTTGAGCTTGTCGAGTTCGGCCAGGAGGGCCTTCTCGACGGTGTCATGGGTGACGCCCGGCTTGACGGTGGCGCCGACCCTGAAGAGCGACGGATCGCGCTGGACTCCGGTGTAGGCGTAGGTGCCGGTGGCGAGCTGCTTCTCGACCAGGGCCTGGTGCAGGCGGTCGGTCACGCCACTGGAGAGCACGTGGTCAAGGACCAGCAGAGGCGCGATGTCCTTGCTCTGCACGCTGGGGGTGTGGAAGGCCATCTGGACGAGGTTGGTCTCACCGCGCCGGCGCAGGGTCACGCGGCGCTCGCCGACCTGGGGCTCCTCGGAGGTGTACAGCTCGGGGGCCTTGGGGCCGGCGGGGATCTTCTCGAAGTGCTTCTGGATCATGCTCACGGCTTCCGGGGTCCGGAAGTCGCCCACCAGCACCGCCACGGCGTTGTTCGGGTGGTAGAAGGTGTCGTAGAAGGCCTTGAGGTCGTCGGTGGAGACGCCCTCGACGTCGGAGCGCCAGCCGATCACCGGGTGGTGGTAAGGGTGGGCCTTGAAGGCGGCCGAGGTGACTTCCTGGTAGAGGAGTCGGCCGGGGTTGCTCTCGCCGCGCTCCAGCTCGTTGCGGACCACGGTCATCTCGCTCTGGCGCTCGGAGTCGAGGATGAGGGCGTCGCGCATGCGGGCGGCCTCGATCATCAGGCCCATCTCGAGGCGGTCCGAGGAGTAGGTCTCGTAGTAGTTGGTCCAGTCGGTCCAGGTGGAGGCGTTGAAGCTGGCGCCGTTGCGTCCCAGCAGCTGGGCGACCTGGCCCTTGCCGAGGGTCTTGGTGCCCTTGAAGAGCATGTGCTCCAGCAGGTGGGTGCTGCCGGTCGTGCCGATCACCTCGTTGCGGGAGCCGACCTTGTAGTAGACCACCCAGGTGACGACGGGGGCGGCGTGGTCCTCCTTGAGGATCACCTTGAGGCCGTTGGAGAGGGTCAGCTCCTGGACGGGACCGGCCATGGTCTGGACGGTGGTGATGGCGGGAGTCTTGCTGGCTGCGGGCTTGGCGGCGTCCGGCGCGGCGGCCGCGAACTGCGCGGGGGCGGCGATCGCGGCGGGGGTCCAGCCGCTGAGGCTGGTGGCGATCGCCAGGCTAAGGGCGACTCCAAGTGCGTAGGGTTTCTTCATTCTCCCTCCATGGGCGCTTCTCGGCGAGTTGGAACCTTCATGATAGCCATGCGCGCGTTGCCCTGTCAAAATCGCCCCCCGTTCCCGGCGCGAGCGAGGAGCGGGGGGCGATGGCCCTCACCTGAGGCTTGGCAGTGGCGGGGGATCAGATGACGGCGGTCGGCACCAGGTGCCAGTAGGCGTGGTTGAAGAGGATCTTCTGATAGTGCACCAGGGTGCTGGGCTCCTTGGGGCGAGGGGGGCCGGCGAAGTTGAAGTCGAGCAGGGACGCTCGGTCCTCGCCGACTTCCAGGAAACACATGACGTGGCCGTCGTACTCGGCGTGCTTCGACTCGGCCTCCTGGCCCCGCACGGCGGCGACCACGTGGGCGGCCACCACCGGGCCCTCGAAGTGGGCCGTGCTGCCCGCCTTGCTGATGGGCAGGTTGGTGGTGTCTCCGATCGCCCAGATCTCGGGGGCGACTTTGGACTGGAGGGTGCTTCGGTGCACGTCGATCCAGCCGTCTGCGTCGGCGATGGGGTGGTTCCAGAGGAACTCCGCGCCCCGGTGGGGGGGGATGAAGACGGCCAGGTCGTAGCTGATCTCGGAGCCTTCCAGGCTGGTCGCGATTCTCAGCGTCGGATCGAGGGTCTCCAGGTTAAAGAAGGTCTCGACCGTGACGCCCTTCTCGTCGAGCAGCCGTTGGGCCATGTCGGCGACGGTGGGGATGGTGAAGCAAGCGTTGATCGGGAAGGTGTAGGTGAGGCTGGTCTTGTCGCGGAGGCCTCGGCGCCTGAGGTAGTCATCCAGCAGGAACGTGAACTCGAGGGGGGCGACAGGGCATTTGTAAGGCAGCCCCCCGACCCCGATCACGATGCGTCCCCCCTGGAAGTCGTTGAGCTTCTCGCGCAGGCGCAGGGCTCCGGCCTCGGAGTAGAAGTGGTCGCCACCTTCGGCCAGGCCGGGGACTTGCTCCGGATGGATGTGCGAGCCGGTCGAGATGATCAGGTAGTCGTAGGCGAGCACCTTGCCGGACTCGAGCTGGAGGGTCTTGCCGAGGTGGTCGAGGGACTTCACCGCGTCGATGTGGAGGTGGACGTCGCGCCTCAGGAGGTCCTTGAGGGGGCGGCTGAGGTCGGTGGCCTCTTCCCAGCCGAAGGGGACGTAGAGCCATCCCGGCTGGTACTGGTGGCGGGGGGAGTTGCTGATGAGGACGATTTCGGCCTCGCGCGAGCTGAGCTTCTTGCTCAGCATGTTGGCCATCATGGTCCCGCCGGTACCCCCGCCGAGAATGACGATGCGTTTCATTACGGGCCTCTTCCTGTCGCCTATTTGGCCTTGCGGACGAGGAAGCGGGTGGCGCCTTCGGCGGGCTCGCTTCCGAGGTACTCGTGGCCGGCTTTGTTGATCCAAGCCGGGATGTCCTTCTTGCTGCCCTCGTCCGAGGAGAGGATGGCGTAGACCTCTCCGACGGTGCCGGCCTTGATCATGCGGATCAGCTCCATGAGGGGGCCGGGGCAGAAGCTGCCGCGGGCATCGCTTTCCTTGGCGATCGTCAGATTTTCCATGGGGAGCCTCCTTAGATGAACAGGGTCTGGCCGTCTTCGGCCATCCCGACGAATCCGGCCACGCCGATGATGTCCGAGACCACCGGCTCGAGGTCCTCGAGCTTCAGGCCGTAGAGGTCCATGGTCATGCCGCAGGCGTAAATGTTCACGGTTCCGACGTCCATGGCCTCTTCGAGGGTTTGGCGCCAGCTCGGGACCTGGTGCTGCTGCATGGCCGCAGCGACCATGGGTCCGTACTCGGCGAAGTCGGCGCTCAGCTTCTGGTTGGTTTTCCAATCCTCTTTCCGGAAGGCCATCAGGCCCCAGAAGGTCAGGAAGAGGTTGACTTCCTTGCCCATGGCGGCGGCGCCGGTGGCCAGGATGGTGGCGGCCATGAGCTTGTCGACGGTGCCCGAGAACAGAACGATGGAGAGTTTCTCGCTCATTGGGGTTCCTCGTTTTCTTTCCGCGCCCGTTTGATGCCGTACCCCCGTACGGTACTTGCGAGGCACGCTGGTAGCGTACTCAGAACATGAAAAAAGGGGATCGGTACTTAGTACGAGAAGCAGCTCCGGAGAACTACGGTTTTTGGCCGGCGATCAGGACTTGGGTGGGGTACCCCGGCTTGGCGAGGCTCAGGTAGTCCAGCTCGGAGGCCTTCAGGAAGGCGTTGAGTTCGGCCCGTGAGTAGGCGTTGCGGATCGAGGTCTTCCCGTCCTTGAGCGCTGCCGGCGAGCCGAAGACCGCGCATGCCGCCTCGACCAGCAGCTGGTTGGGGCGGCTGCGCACCAGATCCCCGATCAGCATGAGGCCACCCGGCCTCAGGACGCGATCCATGCTCTGCAAAAGGGCGACGAGGCGATCCTCGGGGAAGTGATGCAGCACCAGGTGGCTGACGACCACGTCGAAGGCCCCCTCGGGGAAGGGCATGTCCAGGGCGTCTCCGGCCACCAGCTCGACCTCGGGCATGTCTCGGGTCTCTTCCTCCGCCATGGCCAGGATGCGCGGGTTCAGCTCCAGCCCGACCGCCTGCACGCTGATGCCCCGCCGCCGCCCCCAGTGGGCGAGGGCCACCGGCAGGTCCGCCAGTCCCGTTCCCACGTCGAGCACGTTGAGCGTTCCACCGAACCCCCGGGGCAGGCGCCGTTGCAATTGCGCCGTGAGATAGCGATGGTAGCCAAGCCGCCGGTTCAGGTTGCGGATGCCGTGCATGGCTTCGCGCAGGACCGATTCCGGCGTGTCCGGGTGATCGATGTCCTCGGGCTCATGGCCTCGGGGGGGAACCAACCATGCGTCGAGCATTGCATCCTCCAGCAAGACGGCGTCGAGCGCGCCGGCGGGGTTCGGGCGTCGCCCCCCATGCTAGCAAAGCGGGCAGTTGTGGTATAGTTGTAAACAACGATCCCTGGCAACATCGCAACGGTCTGCATGCGTGTCTACTCCCAAACGTCGCCACGTTGTCACCCGGAAGGGGGCCCGATGAACCCGGAACTCAACCCGACCACTCCGTCGGAACCGCTTGCCACCTACCAGTTGAGCCTCAGCTTCTCCGAGGCGGTCACCGTGCTCAGCCGGATCTCCTACCGCGGCGGCACGCTGGATCGCTCCGATCGCGATCTGCTCCTGGAGGCCGCTCACGCCTGCCAGCGCCTGCGGGCCGAGATGGTCATCTCCCCCGAGCATGCCCTGGGCCGGATCATGATCCGGGTGGCTCAGCCGCTCTTCCCCAAGGCCGTGCTGGTCGATCACCTCAGCCACGCCGAGGACTACCTCTGGCAGCTGGCCAATTGCCACCCCGGCAACGAGACGTTCGTCCTGGGCAAGGGACGACTCGCATGGCTGATCGAGTTCCTTTCCGACTGCTGCATCCTCTTGCTGCGCGAGATCGCCACGCAGAACCTGCCCCAGGCCGCCGGCCGCGGAGCTTGAAGCCAGCAACCATCCGTTCCGTAGCCCCCGGCTTCACCTGGATCCAGGTGAGACCGGGGGTTTCTGGTATACTGAGAGCTTCATTCCCTTTGAAAGGTGCGAGCGTTGTCCAATCCCATCCGGATCCCGTTTCAGCGAAAGGCGCGTGAACTCTCCGCGTTCGCCAAGGCCTTCTATCAGACGCTGTTCACGGGGCACCCGCCTTCTCCGGCCGAGAAGGAGCTGGCCGCCCTGCCCGAGGGCCGCAGCCGGATCTGGGCCAAGAACCTTCACCTCTACTACGATGACGCCGTCGTGCTCAAGATCCGGGACCTGGTCGCCGACATGCGCGTCCACGACACGGGCTACCCGTTGCGGCCGGATCGCAAGGATTCCTACTCGATCGTCATGCACCAGGGCGAGATCCGCTTGCCATCCGCCAGCCTGGAGGCCCTGCTCAACCGCCACGTCCTGCATAAGTCGGATCTTCCGCTCTACGACGCGCGGGTGTCGATTTCGGGCGATCGCCTGACTCTGCACGCCAAGCTGCGCTGGCGCCTCAACCTGCCCTTGCCGATCGCGCTCGAGTGCCAGCTGCTGCCCGTCGAGGACGGCCGCCTCGTGCTCGAGGTCGAGCGGATCCGGGCCGCCGAGATCGGCCTCGGTGGGCTCATGGGCTTCTTCAACATGAACCTCGAGAGCCTGCTACCCGCCAGCGAGGTGGGGGCCGCCGGCCTGATCGTCCGGGACAATCGCCTCTACATCGACCCGATCGCCGCGCTGCCCGAGCCGCGCTCCGAGGGCCGCCCGAAGGAGGCCCGCCTCGAGCGTGGCGAGCTGGTACTGACCTACTCGCCCGACGAAGCGCTCGATCCTCCTCCCCCGCTGATCGATCCCCAGGCGCCCTGCTACGTGCTGGGCGTGGGGCATGATCTGTTGATCGGGAAGATGCTCATGAAGGATGCCTACTACCAGGTGGTCAGCCGCGACGGCGCCACGCACCTGGACTTCGCGCTGGAAGGCTACCGCGAGCAGCTGGCCTCGGGCAACAGCACGCTTTCCAACGACGGCGCCGTCCTGGTGCGCCTGCCGAACCTCGATCCGCGCCTCGGCACGGGGCCGCTCTAAGTCCGCCGAAAAATCCCAGCCTTCTGCCCACGACGCGGCGCTCGCTCCTTCGTATAATTCCCCCCATGCCAATCAAGACCCTCTACGTGCCGCCCGGAGGCGGCTTCGACAAGCTCATCGTGGGCACCACCGAGCCGCGGGACCCCGGTCCCGGCGAGATCCGCGTGCGCATCCGCGCCAGCTCGCTCAACTACCATGACTTCGGGGTGGTGAGCGGCATGATGGGCCCCAAGGAGACGCGCATCCCGATGTCCGACGGGGCCGGCGAGGTGATCGCCGTGGGGCTGGGCGTCAGCGAGTTCGCCGTGGGCGATCATGTCGTCAGCCTCTTCTTCCCGGACTGGCAGGACGGCGTTCCGCAGGCCTCGGGCTTCACGCGCACTCCCGGTGACGGCATCGACGGCTTCGCCCGCGAAGAGGTGACCATGCCGGCCAAAGCCTTCACGCGCGCGCCACGCGGCTACAGTCACGCCGAGGCCGCGACCCTGACCACCGCCGGTCTGACGGCCTGGCGAGCCCTCTTCGAGGACGGTTCCCTCAAGCCCGGAGAGACCGTGCTCGTGCAGGGCACCGGCGGGGTCTCGATCTTCGCCTTGCAGTTCGCCAAGCTGGCCGGCGCCCGGGTGATCGCCACCTCATCCAGCGATACCAAGCTCGAACGCCTAAAGCAGCTGGGCGCCGACGCCACGATCAATTATCGCCAGCTGCCCGAGTGGGGACCGCGGGTCCGCGAGCTCACCGACGGGCGCGGCGTCGACCACGTCATCGAGGTCGGCGGCCCCGCGACCCTCTTGCAGTCCATGATCGCCACCCGCGTCGGCGGCCATATCGCCATGATCGGCGTCCTCACCGGTGCCGACTCCCGCTTGCCACTGGGCTTGGCCCTGTCACGCCAGTTGCGCCTCCAGGCCTTGCTGGTCGGCAACCGCCGCCAGCAGCAGGACATGATCCGCGCCCTCGAGGCCTCCGACCTGCGCCCGGTGATCGATAGCCACTTCCCCCTGGAGCGCCTCGTGGACGCCTTCCAGCACGAAGCCTCAGGCCAGCACTTCGGCAAGATCGTCATCGACATCTAGCCAACCCAAGCGCCCTGCCGTTGCGGAGGCTCTCGCTTAACCCAAGCTTCTCCGAAGCTTACCGGCCCCTTTGGCAACTCCATGGACCGATCCGGCGACAACTCAGTAACGTTGAACGCTGCTTTGCTGGAGGTGCACATGGAAATCCGTCGATCGGTTCGTTGGCTCATCGCCTTCACCTGCACCGCCACGCTGCTCGGCTGCGGCAAGCCCTACGGCCCCACCCAGGCCTACGTGCCCACCGCGCAGCCCCGCTCGCAGCAGCCGATCCAGCAGCCCGTCCAAAACCCCGTCCAGCAGCCTACCCAGACCCAGCTCGCCGAGATCCTCTCGCCGACCAACCAGGTGGTCTCGGGCAGCCTTGCCGACGTGAACGGCCTCCACCAGGGCACGGGCCTCGACGAGGACGCCCCTTTCGGAGCGACCGCCGAAGGCGCCGACTTCGCCCTCTCCCAGCCCAAGAGCATCTCCAACCAGCTGATCCTCGAGCTGAAGCCCGGCGCTCAGCTCCAGAACTCGGTCCGCGGCTTCGCCACCGCCTCCGGCGGCCAGATGGTCCAGACCATCAGCGTCGGCAAGCAGTACGCGGTCATCCAGCTTCCCGCCGGCATGAGCCTCGAGGAAGGCAAGCGCCTCTACGGCGACCACCCCGCCGTCTCGTCGGTCGGTGAGAACCGCGTCTACGGCGTCGCCCTCGTCCCCAACGATCCTTCCTTCGACGACCAGTGGGGCTATGACAAGGTCCAGCCCGAGAAGGTCTGGGACCAGCAGATCGACGCCTCCAAGGTCACCGTCGCGGTCCTCGATACCGGCATCGACTACACCCACCCCGAACTCGAAGGCCGGGTCATCAAGGGCTACAACTTCGTCGACAACTCGCTCGACGTGATGGACCGCTTCGGTCACGGCACCCACGTGGCGGGCATCATCGGCGCCAAGGGCAACAACGGCATCGGCGTCGCCGGCCTCGCCTGGAACGTCAAGCTGCTCGCGGTCAAGGTCCTCGGTGACAACGGCCAGGGCTCGACGGCCGCCGTGATGAAGAGCATCCAGTATGCCGCCGACATGGGCGCCAAGGTCATCAACATGAGCCTCGGCTCGCCCGACACC
>JAKFCW010000102.1:0-56885 GCA_036676455.1 Candidatus Sericytochromatia bacterium | reverse complement strand
GCTGAAGATCTTGATGCCGGTGGGCACGGCGATCAGCATGGTCAGCACCGAGAAGATGGTGCGGGCGCGGACGTCGATGCCGGTGGCGAACATGTGGTGGGCCCAGACGAGGAAGCCCAAGAGGCCGATGGCGACCGACGAGTAGGCGATGGCCAGGTAGCCGAAGATGTGCTTCTTGCTGAAGACCGGGATGATCTCCGAGACGATGCCGAAGCCGCTCAGGATCATGATGTAGACGGCGGGGTGCGAGTAGAACCAGAAGAGGTGCTGCCAGAGCACGGGGTCGCCGCCGGCTTCAGGGCGGAAGAACGAGGTGCCGAGGTTCCGGTCGAAGAGGAGCATCGTGAGGACGCCCGCGAGGACCGGGGTGGCGATGACCTGGAGCCAGGCGGTGACGAGCCAGGTCCAGCAGAAGAGGGGCATCTTGTGCAGGGACATGCCCGGCGCGCGCATGTTGATGATGGTGACGATGAAGTTCACGCCGCCGAGAATCGAGCTGATGCCGGCGAGGTGGATGCCCAGGATCCAGATGTCGACGCCGCGCCCGGGGCTGAAGATGCCGCCGGACAGGGGAGGATAGCTGGTCCAGCCAGCAGCGGCAGAGCCGCCCATGGCGAAGGCGGACATGAGGACGACTGCCGCCGCCGCGCCTAGCCAGAAGGCGACGTTGTTGAGGCGGGGGAAGGCCATGTCCTTGGCGCCAAGCATCAGGGGCACGGCGTAGTTACCGAAGCCGGTCAAGAGGGGGATGACGGCGAGGAAGATCATGACCGTGGCGTGCATGGTCAGCATCTGGTTGTAGACGTCCGGTGCGAGGATGCCGGCGTCGGGCCGCCAGAGCTGGAGGCGCACCAAGAGGGCGAAGGCGCCGCCGACGAAGAAGCTGAAGAGCGAGAGGATCAGGTACATGATCCCGATCTTCTTGTGGTCGGTGGTGGTGATCCAGTCCCAGAGGCTGGACTTGAGCGGGTGTTGGTGTCCCGCCGGGGCGTGTGCTGCGGTTGACATCGTTATACTCCTGATAGGCTTCGGGACCTGTCGCCAGCTGCCCGGGCGCCTGGTGTCGGCGCGCGGGGAGGCTGGCCTCAGGTGGACTTACTTTCTAAGCGCCTTGACCTCGTCGGGGGTGACCATGCCGCCGTCGTTGCCCCACGAGTTGCGCTCGAAGGTGGCGATGGCCGCGAGGTCGAGGTCGGTCAGGTGAGCGAAGCCCGGCATGACTCCGTTGTACTTCTGGCCGTTGACGGTGATTTCCCCGCGCACGCCGTTGAGCATGGCCTCGATGTGCGCGTTCTTGTCGTTGCCGGCGATCCAGTCGGAGGCGGCGATCGGCGGGAATACGCCGGGGAGGCCCTGGCCGTTGGCCTGGTGGCAGGAGGCGCAGTTCGAGGCGTAAAGCTTCTCGCCGGAGGCCATGAGCTGCTCCTTGGTGACGGGGCCCGTCGGAGCGGCGGCGGACTTCTTGTTCTCGGCCTTCCATGCGGCATAGGCCTCGGGCTCCATGGCCTCGACCTTGAAGAGCATCTTGGCGTGAAGGGCGCCGCAGAGTTGCGCGCAGTAGCCGTCGTAGGTGCCGGCCTTGTCGACGCGGACCCAGCGCTCGTTCACCCGGCCCGGGATGGCGTCCTGCTTGAAGCCGAAGGCAGGGACCGAGAAGCTGTGGATGACGTCATCCGACGTGACGAGCATGCGGACGTTCTGGCCCACCGGCAGCCGCAGCGGCTGGTTGGCGATGGTGATGTTCGAGTCGGGGTAGCGGTACTCCCAGAAGAACTGGTGGCCGATGACCTCGACGGTCTCGGTGATGTCCTTGGGGGCGTACTCCGTGAATTGGAGCACCCGGAAGGCGGGCACCGAGATGATGATGAGCAGGATCACCGGAATGATCGTCCAGACGACCTCGAGGGTGAGGTTGCCGTGGAAGTCGTTGACCTTGCGATCCTTGCGGTAGCGGAACTTCCAGAGGGCATAGCCCAAGACGCCCCAGATACCCACGAAGAGGATGCCGGTGATCCACAAGATCAGGTTGTAGACCCCGTTGACCTCGGAGGCGATCGGCGTGACGGCCGCATCCATGGGGTTGGCCCCCGCCGCGGCGGCCATGAGCCCCCACGCCAAAATGCCGAGCATCGCCTTGCCCTCAAGCTTCCCGAGGGCGTCCTGCCATCGCTCTACCACTTCTGTCCTCCAAATATCCGATTGAATTCGAAACTGCAAACTAGCCATGACCGCGTCTTAGTGTCCGCCGCCGCCGGTGCCGGAGACGAGGGGCAGGTAAAGGACGACGAGCAGGATGATCCAGACGACGTCGACGAAGTGCCAGTACCACCCGGCTCCCTGCAGGGCGAAGTGCCGCTGGGGGGTGAAGTGGCCCTTGAACGCGCGGAAGAGGTTCACGGCGATGAAGATGACGCCGATGATGACGTGGATGCCGTGGAAGCCCGTCAGCATGAAGAAGGCCGAGCCCAGGAGGCCGTCGGTGATCTTCAGGGCCGAGTGGGTCCATTCGTAGTACTGGATGCCGAGGAACACCGCGCCGAGCAGCACCGTCAGACCGAGCCCGACGATCATGCCACCGCGCTTCCTGGCCATCAGCGACCACTCGGCGAAGGTGTAGGTCAGGCCACTGGTGACCAGCAGCACCGTCATGACGGCGGGCAGGGTCAGGTCATGGATGGGCAGGGGAACGCCCTCGGGCGGCCAGGTGGCGGACCGGAACCGGGTGTAGAACAGGAACCCGAAGAAGGCCGCGAAGAACATGGTCTCCGAGGCAATGAAGAGGATCCAGCCCAGCTTGAAGTCGACGGACTGGCCAGGCATCCCGATCGGCGGAGGCCCGGGAAGCTGCTCTTTGACCAGGGAGACCCACCAGCCGATCGAGCCGGCCAGGGTGAGCACGACGCCCACGGCGAGCATGGGCCAGCCGAGGGAGGCCTTCCCCGCGAAGAACGCCACGAAGCTGAAGAACATCGCCAGCGCACCGATCGAAGCGACCGGAGGCCAGGGGCTGTTCATCACGTGAGCGTCGTGGTCCGCGGAGTGGCCATGAGGATCAAGTGCGTGTTGGTTCACGAAGTTTCTCCTGTGGCAACGGTGAATTCTACTGATATTTCTTGCTGTTAACGATGATTAACACGTATAATACACTCAGGCAAGGGTTTTTGGCAAAAATCAGTAGTTTGCCACATTGACGGAATCGCCTGCGCAATACTCTGTAACGAAGTGCCCACGCCTGCCTGCGTGGTATGCTGCGGGCAGACCCCTGTTGTCACGGAGATTCGATATGCCTGCCTCTGCCGATGCCACGCAGTCCAAGCGCCTGCTGGCGATCCTCTTCGTCACCCTCTTCTTGGTGATGACCGGCTTCGGGATCGTCATCCCGGCGCTTCCCTACCAGACCCTCGAGTTGCGTGGAGACGCCCGCACCGTGGGCTTCTTGCTCGCCTCCTACTCGGTCATGAACGTGCTCTGCGCTCCGCTCTGGGGCCGGATCTCCGATCGGATCGGTCGCAAGCCCGTGCTCTTGGTCGGCATCATCGGCCTCGCCTTGTCGTTTCTGTGGTTCGGCCTCGCGCAGTCCCTCTGGCAGGTCTTCGCGGCCCGCATCCTGGGTGGAGCGCTCGGCGCGGCGGCGCTGCCGACGGCGATGGCCTACGCGGGCGACATCACCACCCCTGAGGCCCGGGCCAAGGCCCTCGGAATCCTGGGTGCCGGGCTCGGGCTCGGCATGGTGGTCGGCCCCGCCCTGGGAGGCATCGCCGGCCACTGGGGGCATCACGTCCCGTTTCTCGTCGCCGGCGGCCTCTCACTGGCGACCGCCGGGGTCGTGGCGATCATCCTGCCCGCCCGTCCGCCCGTGAATCCGCAAGCCATGTCCCTGGTCGCAGCCCTGCGCGAGACCGGCGGCAAGCTCTGGCCTTTCTACGCGCTGACCTTCCTGCAGATGCTCGCCTTCACCAACCTCGAGGCGACCTTCGTCCTCTACGCCAAGGACCGCTTCGGCCTGACGATCCTCCAGGTCGGGTTGATGTTCATGGCGATGGGCCTCGTCTCGGCGGGAGTCCAGGGAGGCGGCGTCGGCAAGCTGATCACGCGCTTTGGCGCTTCTGCCATCAGCCGCGCGGGGATCGGCGTGCTCGGCCTCTCCTTTGGCCTCATCCCGCTCGCGCCGCATCCCGCATGGTTGCTGGGAGCCTTTTGCCTGACTGGCATCGGTGCGGCCTTGCTGCGTACCTCGCTGGCCACCGGGGTCTCGCGCGGAGCGACCGCGGGGCAGGGCACGGCCATGGGCATGATGCAGGCTTTCGATTCGCTGGCTCGGGTTTTCGGCCCCATGCTCGGAGGCATTCTCTATGCTGCGAACCGAGGCTACCCGTACGGAGTGGGACTGGCGATCATGGTCGCCGCGGCAGCGCTCGCGTTCGTCGTGCTGCCCTCCGAGCGCCAGGGGGCTGCGGGGGCAAACGGCTAGTCGCGTGTTATGATAGCGTGAACGCCTCTTAGACGCGCGTAGGCTCCCGGGTGACCTGCCTCGGAGAGTCCCGTTTATGACTCAGGAGGAAGCATGTCCGTCACGACCGAGCCCGGTCTCTGGGATTTCAAGCTTTTTCGCCAGATCGTCGTCTGCCCCGCCTGCGAGACCAAGAACCGGCTCGCCTTCAACAAACCCCGGCCGGCTTGTGGCAAGTGCAAGGGACAGCTCGACGAGGCCAAGCCGGTGCCGCCCAAGCCCTATCAGGCGACCCGCTTCCAGCCCACCACCCCGGACGGGGAGCGCTTCTTGAGGGCGGTCCGGGAAGGCCATCAATGCTTCAGCAACCGGATCTACGAGGAAGCGATCAACTCGTATCACGGCGCCTTGCAGGTGGCTTTCGAGGGGAACATCCCCGAGCGCACCGACATGGACGCCGTCCTGGGCGAGGTTCACTACTACAAGGGGATTTCGCACTACCTGAGCGCGGATTACGCCGAGGCGGTCAAGTCCTTCAAGGCGGCGCTCAAGCCCTTGCGCTTCGTGCCTGAGGCCTATCAGTGGCTGATGGCCTCGTTGGAGCGCGCGGGACGCCTGCAGGCGGAGGTGGCTTACCTCAAGACGGCCTTCGGTCCCGAGACTCCGCCCTCCGTGCGCAAGGCCTTGGCGCCCCGCTATCAATACCTCGGAGATCCCGCGTCCGAGCAGAACGTGAAGGCGTTCTACGAGCTGGTCTTCCGAGAGGATCCGGCCCTTCAGCAAGCCATCCTGGCCTGAGGGGCTTCACCTCCCCAGGAGCGACTCACTGGATTCCCGCTTTCGCGGGAATGACGCAATGCCGTCACTCCCGCGAAAGCGGGAGTCCAGGTGGCTTTTCGTGATGGAGAGCGGGGTTACTTGAGGTAGAGGCGAGGCAGCCGGCGACCGAGACCGCAGATGATCTCGTAGGGGATGGTGCCCGCGGCGTCGGCCCATTCTTCGACCAGGACCTCGTCGTTGCCCTGAGGCCCGAGGAAGACCACCTCGTCTCCGAGGTCGGGATCCGCGTCGGTGACGTCGACCGCGCATTGATCCATGGAGATGTTGCCGGCGAACGGGCAGCGGATGCCGCCGACCAGGACGGTCTGGCGGTTGGAGAGCGCGCGGGGCAAGCCGTCGGCGTAGCCGACCGGAAGTAGCGCAAGCTTGGTGCGGCGCTGGGTGACGAAGGAGCCGCCGTAGCCGACGGCGATGCCGGGGCCGACCTCGCGGATCTGGGTGATGTGCGCAGCGATGGTCATCGCGCGGCGCAAGGGGAAGGGGATGGTGGCTCCGGGGCGCGGCGGGATGCCGTAGAGCAGCAGGCCGGGGCGAACCATGTCCCAGTGGGCTTCCGGGTAGAAGACGGTGGCGGCCGAGTTGGCCACGTGGCGGATCACGGTGTCAGGCAGGTCGGGCCGCGAGGCCACCTCCGCGAAGCGCGTCAGCTGCTCACGGGCATAGCGTCCGTCGGCGTCCTCGGCGGTCGCCAGGTGGCTCTCGATGCCCACCAGCTCGAGGTGGGAGGAGTTGAGGGCGATCGCCAGCAGCTCGTCGGCCTTGCTCGTCGGCTCGCCGACGCGCGTCATGCCGGTGTCCAGCTTGAGGTGGACCCGGGCGACCCGTCCCAGCAGGCTCGCCGTCCGGGAGAGCTGGGTGAGCGCGGCCGCGGATCCGACCGTGACGTCGAGGTTGGCCTCGATGGCCGACGGAAAGGCCGCCGGCGTGACCAGCCCCAGCAGCAGCATCGGCTGGTTGAAGCCGAGGCCTCTAAGCCTCAGGCCTTCCGCGACCGTGGCGACGCCGAGCCAGTCGGCACCCGCCAATAGGGCGGTCTGCGCGACGGCCATGGATCCGTGGCCATAGCCGTCGGCCTTTACCACGGCCATGAGGTGCGTGCGCTCGGGAAGCCATTTCCGCAGCGCGGAGACGTTCTGGGCGATGGCGCGAAGATCCACCCCCATCCATGCGCCGCGCGTGGTGGCGAGGGCCGAGGCATCAGGGACGATCAGTTGCTGGAGGGTCCGCTCAATCTCTATCACAGCCGTTGATCATAGCACTCGCAGGATCCCGGGACAAGCGCGGCCTCGCCTTTTCCGGCCGATTTCTTCCGCGCCAAAGCGCTGCGCCACACGGATTAATCCTTCCTTCGATCAACCTTAGCTCTCCCTTAAGAAAGGATCGCCGCGAACCTCCGACAATCAGCACATCACGAGGAGGTCGCGATGCAGCGGTGTTACTATCATCCGAAAATCGAAGCGATCAGCCACTGCACCAGCTGCAAGCTGACGGTTTGCTTCCATTGCGTCGAAGACGGCCTCTGCCCGGAGTGCGGCAAGCTCAAGCGCTTCGTGCAACGGGGCTACTCGGGCGCCGAGCCTCCTCGCCTCATCGAGCCTCCCGCTCCCAAGCGCTCGATCACGATGGAGCTGATGCTCGACCGCCTTCAGCAGCAGGTCCTCGGCGACGCTCGTACCTCGGCGCGCCCTGAGGCCGCCCTGAAGCTACCCCGCAAGCTGATTGACACCGAGGCGCCCGCCGGTCAGAAGCGCAAGGCCAAGGGCCGCAGCGGCCCCGCCAAGACCCGACGCGCCATGTCGTACGGCTTCCTCATGCCGTCGGTGGCCCCGCTGGTCCGGGTGTCGCGCTCTCCCATCAGCCGAATGGCCCTCTTGATGCTCGTCGCCTTCAGCCTGGGCACCTTCTTCGCCCGCCAGAACTCCGTTTCGGCGACGGTTCCTCCGGCCGAGATCCCGATCGTCGAGGAAGCCGACCTGACGTCCGACAATGCTGGCGACGATCGATCCGTCCAGAGCAACGTCGAGATCCAGTACAAGCCCGTTTACATTCACGTCCCGGTGCGGCAAGCCAAGCCGCTGGCCTCGACCCCACGGGCCGGCATGCCCGCGGCCCGGGCGGCAGCTCCCGCTCCGGCTCCGGTACGGCCCGCCCCGGCGGCCGTGGCCCAGGAGACGCCCGTAGCGGCTGCGCCCAAGGCCATGAGCTACCCGATCGCCTCGCGGCAGAAGTTCGCGGCGATGGAGGAGACGCCCGCCCCGGCCGCCACTCCTGAGCCGAGTGCTGCCGCACGACTCGAGCTGGCCTTCCCGCATGCCGGCAACACCGTTCGCATGACCCCGATGATCCGGGTCAAGGTCCAGAACCCCGGCAAGCTCGCGCTGGTAAACCTGGCGGTGGATGGCAAACCGATCAAGGCGGTTCCCCAGATCGCGGAGCTGATCGAGGTGCCCTTCGATTCCACGGCTTTCAAGAATGGCGAGCACACGCTGCAGATCCTGGCCATGGAGGCCAACGGCGAGGTCATCTCGTCGCAGATGATCCCGATCACCATTCGCAACTGATCCCCCTAATAACCAGAAAAGCGGCCCTCCAAAGAGGGGCCGCTTTTCTGGTTATTAGCCGTTGGCGCGGTTGAACGGGTGCTAGAGTGCGACGTCCAGGGACTCGTCCGGCTTGGTGGGTTTGCGCGAGACCCAGCGGTTCGGGGTGGGGTAGGCCTCGTCGTCACGGGCCGAGCTGCCCCCGCTGGATTGCCCCTTGGGGGTGGCGACCACCTTGAGCTCGCCGGGGGCCAGCTGATGGGCGACCAGAATGGCCTTGATGTCCTCCAGCTGGCGCTCCAGGACGTTGCGGCTGGATTCGCTGTGGGCGGCGAGCTGGACCGAGACCTTGTTGCTTTCGGCCACGACGGTCATGTTGAGCGGGCCGAGGTGCTCGGGATTGAGGCGCAGGGCGAGCTGGGTGACGGGCTGGCCCGCTTGCTTCAGCTGGGTGAGCTGGGCCATGAGGACGTTCGGCAGGAAGCTCACGTCGACGGCTTGCCCCTCGCTCACGGCCTGGAGCAGGGCCTGGGGGTCGAAGGTGGGGGTTTGCGGCGCCAGCGGGATCAGCACGGGCATGGAGGTCGCTTCTTGCAGCTCGGAGGTCTGGGTGGGATCGGCCAGGCGCAATTGCCATTCGGAGCGGACGTAGCCCTGGACGCCGGCGGCGAGGCCGAGATCGGTGAGGCTGACCTGGGGGAGGGCGAGCACCTCGGCTTCGGTCATGGGGGCCCATCCGGGGGGGAGCAGGGTGTTGAGGTGCTCGTCGAAGGTGGTGCGGCGATCGCGGACGCGCTGGTCGTCCTCGCGGCGGCGGGCCGCTTCGGCCTCCTCCTGGCGGGTGGTTTCATCGGCGGCAGGAGGGATGCCCAAGCGTTCGAGGGGAACACGGGTGGGGGGGGCGATCTCTAACATCTCACCTCCTGGAGCGCCGCGCGCTATCTAACGATGAGTCCGTGCCGGGGTCGATCAAGAGGGACGCTTGCTACGCATGGTGTTGAGGCGCTCCGCTTCCTGGTAAGCGGTTTGCAGGAATCCCTGGGCCCATGCGGATTCGGCGATCATGCTTTGGGCGAGGGCTTCGGCCTGGGCCTTGCGCTCCTCGTACTCTTCGTCCTGGGCCTGTTCTTCGAGAGCCTTGCGTTGCTTCAAGGCGTTCATGTTGCCGACCATCTCCTCGAGGCGCATGCCTTCGAGGCGTTTCTCCTCTGCGCGCCAGCGCTCGTGGCTTTTTTCCTTGTGTTTCTTGATGATCTCGAGTTCCCGCTGGGCCTTCTTGTGAGCGGCTTCGGCGTCCTGCAGGCGGGTCTCAGCGGCCTTGACCTTGGCCGCCTGGGCTTTGATCTTTTCCGCGAGGGCGCCGAGGTAGTCGTTGGACATCTGGACGTCGGCGGTGCGGCCGGCGGCGAGCTGGTCGTTCATCTGGCGCTGGGAGGTGCTCTCGCGCTCCTTGAGGTCGTCGAGCATGGCCTGTTCGGAGTCACGCTCGCGCTTGCGGGCGGCGACTTCGAGCTTGGTGGAGTCCTCGTGCTTGACGCGCATGTCGAGGACCTTTTGCAGGCGGTACTTGAACTTTGCAGCCATGGCGCGCGGTTGCTCCTGCCTCGTGGAAAGGCCCCTCGGGTGGACTTTCGGTCCAGTAATTGGGTTATACCCCGGGAGGGCGGCCAGCCAACCGAGTTTCAGCTTTGATGAAGGAACGAAAATTAGACCGATACGTCATTCCTCCTAGCCTTGCTGGGAGGGGCGTGGACCCGTACAATGGCGAGAGGTAAACTTTTGTGAAGCGCGTGGCGTGCCGGGAGCTGTCCGGTTGAAACCTTTGAAACCGGGTTTGGCCGCGCGCAAGCAGGTTTGAGAGAGGGCGGGTGTGATGTCCAATGATTGGTGGATGATTGGGCTGGGAATCGCGTCGTTGCTCTTGGCATACTACTTGCCGGCGCGGCCGCCCAGGGATGGAGAGTAGCGCCTGCGATGGAGTAGGGGGCGCTAGGGGTTCGACTTGCGTCGGAACATGCCCAGGAGGTTCTGGAGGAAGCTGGTGCGCTTCTTCTTGAAGGCGAGTTGGCCGGTGGCGGCCGTCTTGGGCTGAGCCTTCCCCTTCTTTTTCTTTTTGCCCTTCTTGGCGTCCTTGGCCTCGAGTTCCTTGGCGGCCTTCTCCTGCTCGCGCAGGGCCTTGCGAAGCTTGACGGCGAGGGCGTCGCGCGGATCCAGTTTCAGGGCGGCGTCTGCCTCAGCCTTGGCATAGGACAGCCAGCCTTGCTTCTGGTAGCAGACGGCGAGCATGCTGTGCCACTGGGCGACCGACGCGTCGTGGCGGATGGCCTCCTTGAAGGAGTCGATGGCCCCCTTGAAGTCCCGCTCCATCTGGCGGGACATGCCCTGCTTGAAGTAGCGCTCCCCACGCTCGCGGCGACGTTGCTTGGCCTCGTCGTCGGGAGCCGGCTGCGCTGGCTGCGCGGCCGCTGCTTCGGCGCCCTCACCGGACTTCATGCGCCGCATGAAGTCGTACTCGTTGCGCTGCTGGGTGTCTTTCAGGACGTTGTAGGCGTGCGAAACCTGCGCGAAGCGCTTCTGCGCCGATTCCTGCTCCGCGTGACGGCCGACGAAGCGGTCCGGGTGAAGCTCGATGGCCAGCTTCTTGTAGGCTTTACGGATCTGGGTGTCCGTGGCTTGCGGTTCGACGCCGAGGACGGCGTAGAGATCCTCTTCCACTACTTCCAATCGTCTTCTCCGTTATCCTGGCCCGGCGAGTCGGATGGCTCGGGGCGGTCGGCGGGTTACCTCAGGAGACTCTTGGCGGACTCCAGGCGGGTCTGGTAGTCGCTCGTCAGCAGCTGCTCGCGGTAGTCGTCGCTCAGCGAACGCGTCTCCACCACCGGCTTCAGGCAGTTGATCACGGTCATGGTCACCGGGTGGGAGGTCCAGTGCGTGATCTCCTCCGGACGCAGCCTCACGGCCTTGCCCCAGTAACTCTCTGCCGCTTGATAATACTCCAGTCCGCTCGAATCGTCCATTGCCGCGCAGCAATGGCCGGCCAGCTCGAAGGCCAGCCCCACCCCCCAGACGGCATCCTGGTCGTCCTGCGGGTAGCGCTTCATGCTGCGCAGGGCCTCCTCGACGAAGAGCAAGGCGCGACGGTAGGCCGCAAGCGCCGTGCTGGGCCGCTTCGCCTTGACGTACAGCGAACCCGAGCGCAAGAGATCGTAGATCATGGCGTGGAAGCCCCCGAAGCCCGGAATCTGATAATCGATCAGCTCCGTGCCCGTGAAGTCCAGTCCCAGCGTGTGCTGTGCCACGATCTCGAGGCAGCGCGCCGCCTGGTAGTACTGACCGACCTCCGCCAGGTGGGTCACCACCCGCACCCGCTCGTCCTCGCTCAAGAGCGCGATGTTCAGGATCGCAAAGGAGAGTTGCCGCGGATTCGTCAGATCCAGCTCCGCGTCGCCGGTCGGTCGCCAGATCCCGCCTTCTTCCGGAGTCATCACGTCATCACCTCCCGTGAATCAGCCGCGTTTACAAGCCATCGTTGCTAAAGGCCAGCTTCGCTTGCCCAGACAAGCCGCAGGCGCTACGCAACAGCCGCGGGCGCTTCTTCGCGGGCCCTCGGACCTGGGGTTACCCGTTTTTTTGTACCCCGATTCAAGGCATTGCTCGCTCCTGACCGCGCGCGGCTCCGAAATTCGGCCGCTTGCCCCACTCCTGGCCTGCTATCGGGCGGCTTTGCCCGCCGATAGCCCCGGTGCTACAATGGGCCCTCAGGGAAATGTTACGGCCGCTTTTGGCGGCCCCTCAAGGGTGCTCATGGCCAAAATCCGTCGCTTATCACTTCACATCGCCAACCAGATCGCCGCCGGCGAGGTCATCGAGCGCCCCAGCTCCGTCGTCAAGGAGCTGCTCGAGAACTCCCTGGACGCCGGATCGCGCCGGATCCAGGTCTTCGCCGCCGACGGCGGCCGCACCATCCGCGTGGTCGACGACGGAGAGGGCATGACCGCCGAGGACGCCCTGCTGGCCTTCGAGCGCTTCGCTACCTCCAAGATCGAATCCGCCGACGACCTCTTCCGCCTCACCACCAACGGCTTCCGCGGCGAAGCCCTCGCTTCCATCGCCTCCGTCGCCAAGGTCACCCTGACCACCCGTGCGCGCGGCCAGGAAACCGGCACCCAGGTCGTCATCCACGGAGGATCCGAGCCCGAGGTCTCCCCCGCCGGCTGCCCGGAAGGCACCTCCATCCTCGTCGAGGAGCTCTTCTACAACACGCCCGCCCGCCTCAAGTTCATGCGCTCGGCCAACACCGAGATCGGCCACGTGGTCGAGACCGTCACCTCTCTCGCCCTGGCCAACCCGGACACCCAGATCTTGCTCGCATCCAACGGCCGCGAGGTCTTCAACACCGCGGGCGCGACCCAGCTCGCCGACACCGCCGCCTACGTGCTCGGCCTCGACATCGCCCAGGCCATGCTTCCCGTGGAGGGCGAAAGCCCGCACGGCACCCTCAAGGGGCTCGTCAGCCCCCCGGAGCTGATCCGCTCCGGCAAGGACAAGCAGTGGTTCTTCCTCAACGGCCGCCCGGTTCGCCATCCCACCCTGGCCCGAGCCGTCGAGGAGGCCTTCCTCGGTCACATCCCCTCGGGCCGACACCCGCTTTACATCCTCAGCCTGACGATCGACCCCGAGCGCGTCGACGTCAACGTCCACCCGACCAAGAAGGAAGTCCGTCTCGCCGATGCCCAGAGCTTCTTCTTCCTGATCCGCGAAGCGGTGGCGCGCGCCTTGCGCCGTAATCCCCTCGCCGTGTCGGACTCCCCGCCTGCCGGGGCGCCCCACTTCGGAGCCTCCATGCCGGGACCTGCGCATGGAGACCCGGGCAATGCCTTCGGTGGTTTCGCGGCACCCGGTGCGGGGTCAACGGTTCCGGGAACCGGTCTGCCTGCCACCGGTGGGCCATTTGCGGGACCGCCGGCCTTCGGATCGCTCGGCTCCGTGCTGAGGCCGCCTGACCCCCGGGGCTCGGTGGAACATGGTCCCGCCGACACGGATGCCGCCATGGAGGCGTATCGCCCCTTGATGCCGGCCCGCCCGTACCAGCCCTTCCTTCCCGACATGGTCGCCCAGAGCCGAGAGGTCGACTTCCCTTGGGACTCGCTGCGGATCATCGGCCAGCTGCAGAATACCTACATCGTGCTGGAGCACCCCGAAGGCCTGTACCTGCTCGATCAGCACAACTCCCATGAACGCTATCTCTACGAGCAGCTGTTGCCTGCCGAGGCCATCAGCCAGGAGCTGCTGCTGCCGGTGCCGATGTCGCTCAGCCACGCCGAACTCTCCGTGCTCGAAGAGAACCTCTCCAAGCTCGAGGCCCTCGGCTTCCGCCTCGAACCCTTCGGCGAGGCCACTTGGGCCGTCCGGGCGGTTCCCAGCATCCTGCCGATCACGGAGGCCGAGGATGTGATCCGGGATATGCTCGGCCGCGGCTGCGAGTCGCGCTTCGTCTCGCCCAAGAACAAGGACGATGCCTGGCGCGTCTCGATCGCCTGCCACTCGGCTACCCGGGCGGGCGATCGCCTCAACGAAGAGCAGATGCAGCGCATCCTCAGCCTCTGGCGCAAGTGCGAACAGCCGTTCACGTGCCCTCATGGCCGCCCCACGGGCTTCCTGATGCCCATGAACGAGCTGAACCGCCGCTGCCTGCGAGGCTAGCGACGGCTCAAGGCTGAAGCGCACTTTAGAGCGATCTTCGTTGCTGCAGGACAGCGAGCTTTTGCCGCTGGCGCTAGGTTCGCGCCGCGCACTCCTTCTCGAAGATCAGGCTGCCGCCCACCGCATCGACCCGGATCGTGTCTCCGTCGTGGAACTCCCCGGCAAGCAGCTTCAGCGACAGCGGGTTGAGCACCAGCGTCTGGATCGCCCGCTTTAAAGGCCGCGCCCCGAACGTCGGGTCGAACCCTTCTCGGGCCAGCGTCTCCTTGGCGGCATTGCTGAGCGCGAGGGTGATCTTGCGCTCGGATAGCCGCTTCTGGAGCTGGTCGAGCTGGATGGAGACCACCTGCGTGATCTCCTTGAGCGACAGCGGGTGGAAGAGGATGATGTCGTCGACCCGGTTGAGGAACTCGGGCCGGAAGTAGCCGCGCAACTCCTCGAGCACCCGCGTCCGGACGGCGGCTTCGCTTTCGCCCGCCATCTCCTGGATGATCGGCGAGCCGACGTTCGAGGTCATGATGACCACGGTGTTCTTGAAGTCGACCGTGCGGCCGTGACCGTCGGTGAGGCGGCCGTCGTCCAGGACTTGCAGCAGCAGGTTGAAGACGTCGGGATGCGCCTTCTCGATCTCGTCGAAGAGGACCACGGAGTAGGGGCGGCGGCGCACGGCCTCGGTGAGCTGTCCTCCCTGCTCGAAGCCCACGTAGCCCGGAGGCGCACCGATCAGCCGGGCGACGGCATGTTTTTCCATGTACTCGCTCATGTCGATACGGATCATGGCGTGCTCGTCGTCGAAGAGGAACTCGGCCAGGGCGCGGGCGAGCTCGGTCTTGCCGACGCCCGTGGGGCCCAGGAAGATGAACGAGCCGATGGGGCGGTTGGGATCCTGGATGCCGGCCCGGGCGCGGCGCACGGCGTTGGAAACGGCCTCGATGGCTTCCTTCTGGCCGATCACGCGCTCCTGCAGGCGCGATTCCATGGTGACGAGCTTCTGCACCTCGGTCTCGAGCATCTTGGAGATGGGGATGCCGGTCCACTTGGCGACGACCTCCGCGACCTCCTCTTCTCCGACGACTTCCTTCAGCAGCGAGGAGCGCTTCTGAAGCGCCTCCAGCTTGCCGGTGGCTTCCTCGAGCTGGGCTTGCAGCTGCGGAAGCGTGCCGTAGCGCAGTTCAGCGACCCGGGAGAGGTCGCCTTCGCGCTCGGCCTGCTGCTCCTGGATGCGCGTCGCCTCGATCTGCTCCTTGGCCGTGCGGGTGGCGGCGATCAGGTCCTTTTCCGCCTGCCACTTGCTGTGCAGGGCGTCGCGTTCGGCGCCCAGGTCGGTGATCTCGCGGTCGATGGCGGCGAGGCGATCGCCCGCCACGGCATCCGACTCCTTCTTCAGCGCCTGCCGCTCGATGGAAAGCTGGCGGATCCGCCGCTCCAGCTCGTCGAGCTCGGTGGGCATCGAGTCGATCTCGATGCGCAGGTGGCTGGCCGCCTCGTCGATCAGGTCGATCGCCTTGTCGGGAAGGAAGCGATCGGCGATGTAGCGGTTCGAGAGCACGGCGGCGGCGACCAGGGCGGAGTCGGTGATCTTGACGCCGTGGTGCACCTCGTAGCGCTCCTTGAGGCCGCGCAGGATGGAGACGGTGTCGGCCACGGACGGCTCCTTGGCGAGCACGGGCTGGAAGCGCCTCTCCAGAGCGGCGTCCTTCTCAATGTGCTGGCGGTACTCGTCGAGGGTGGTGGCTCCGACGCAGTGGATCTCGCCGCGCGCGAGGGCGGGCTTCAGGAGGTTGCCCGCATCGACGGCGCCCTCGGCCGCTCCGGCTCCGACGATGGTGTGCAACTCGTCGATGAAGAGGATGATCGCGCCTTCGGAGTCGGTGACCTCCTTGAGGACCGCCTTGAGGCGGTCCTCGAACTCGCCTCGGAACTTGGCGCCCGCGATCAGCGCCCCCATGTCGAGGGCGACCACCTTCTTTTCTTTGAGGGTCTCGGGCACGTCCCCGCTCACGATCCGCTGCGCCAGGCCCTCGACGATGGCGGTCTTGCCGACGCCCGGCTCGCCGATCAGGACGGGATTGTTCTTGGTGCGGCGGGAGAGGACCTGGATGACCCGGCGGATCTCCTCGTCGCGCCCGATCACGGGATCGAGCTTGCCGCGGCGGGCCAGGGCCGTGAGGTCGCGCCCGAAGCGCTCCAGGCTTTGATACTTGGACTCGGGATTGGGGCTGTCTGCCCGGTGGGAGCCCCGGATCGTGGTCAGCACCTTAAGGACACGATCGCGCGAGGCCCCGCGCTCGCGCAGCAATGCGCCTGCCTGATCGCTGCCCTGGACGGCTGCCAGCAGCAAGTGCTCGGTGGAGACGTAGGTGTCCTTGAGGGAGGCGGCTTCCTCGGTGGCCTTGCTGAGCAGCGTCTGGAAGGCGGGGGTGATGGTCAGCTGAGCCCCCTGGACCTTGGGCAGGCGGTTGAACTCCGCTTCGAGCGCGCCCATCAGGGTGTCGCGGGAGAGCTCGAGCCGCTTGAGCAGGGGCAGGACGATCCCCTCTTCCTGGTTGAGGAGGGCCGCGAGCAGGTGCAACGGGTCCACGGCCGGGTTCTGATGGGTTTCTGCGATGGTCTGGGCGTCCTGGATGGCCTCCTGGGCCTTCAGGGTGAAGCGATCGAAACGCACGGCAGCCTCCTAATCGGGTGGTGGCAGGACAGCGGGGGCTCAGGCTTGTCAGCAAGAGACTTCTATAACGTTAGTCTGGTCTTGTCAAGTCTCAGGAGTGCTCATCACGGAGAATCGCCCTGGCAGCGCCCTTTCGGGAGGATGGGTCAAGATCGCTTGCATGCTTTGTAACGATGTGTTAAGCTGTAACGCAACTTAACAATCGGTAATTCTCAGCCGGGTCTTCCCATCAACGGTCCCCAGCCTCGCCCCGATCATGGGTCCCCGTTAAGCTGAATTCATTCGGGTCGCCACTGGGTGGCCCCCAGGAACGATCCTTAGAGTATCAGTCCACGATAGGCCCCCCGAGGGTGTTCCGGTTTGCGTCGGGGAGCGACATCACGGATGTATCACCAGGGAGGGAACAGAGTATGCACGTGAGCTTCTACGTCCCCGAGACGACGACTCCGCGGGATCCTTCGACCTCAGGCGTCCTTGGCGTGACGGTCTCCTCCGTCCTGGTTCTGGATCCGCTGCGTGAGGCCGAGATCTTGGCGGGGGCCCCCGGCATGACCCGCCCCGTTCGGGGAATCCTGTCGCTGGACCTGCGGGAGGTCGCCCCCTATGCCCGAGCCGGCGAGCTGGTGGTCAGCTCCCGCGTGGACTGGACCAGCGAGGCCCTCTCGGCCCTGATCCGCACCGAGGCGGCGGGCCTGTTGATCCTCTCCGACGCGCGAGTCTCGGGGCCCAGCGGCGGCTTCAGCAAGGAGCTGGTGGCCTTGGCCGACGCGGCACAGTTCCCGGTCCTGCATGCTCCCTTGCCCAAGGCTCCCGGTGAGCTCTTGTACAGCCTTCAAAAGCTCGCGAGCTCGGATGGCATGGCCGCGGCAGGCCTGGCCCTCTCTCACCAACTTACCCAGATCGCGCTCGACGGAGCGGGGCTCGAGGAGATCGTCAAGCTTCTGGCCACCCGCGTCGACGGTCCCGTCATGGTCGAGGACCGCCAGTTCAACCTGATGGTCGCCGCCAATCCCCAGGGCGTCCAGTCCGAGACCTTCGACCTGGTCGTGGGATCCAACGGCACTCCCATGGCCATGCTCAAGGTCCTCGAGGACGACGGCACCCTGCGTGCGTTGCGCAACGACAAGAGCCCGGTCATCCTGCCTGCCGGCGACGGCCACCCCGAGGCGCGCCACGTCTTCCCGGTGGTGGTCGGCGGAGAGATTTGCGGCTTCCTCTCGCACGTCGAGTCGGGACGCCCCCTGGGTACCGAAGGATCCAGCATCCTGATGCATGCGACCCATGCGATCGCTATCGAGTTGCTCAAGCAGAAGGGCATCGCCGAAAACGAGCAAAAGATGCGGCGCGATTTCTTCCGCGACCTGCTCTTCGCCAACGGCAACATCTCGCCCGAGACCCTGCACCGGCGCGCCACCTACCTGGGCTACCAGCTCTCGAGCTCGTACTGGGTCCTGGTCGTGGAATACGACCTGGTCCCCAACGAGGAGCTGCTTCCCGACGAGGTGAAGCGCCTCGCGAGCACGCTCAACTCGCTACTTAGCTTCCGCCAGGCCCTCGTGATCACCCAGACCCAGGGCGCCACCATCCTCTACCCGGTCAAGGAAGGGCAGCCGACCCTCGAGAAGGTGCAGCACCTCGCCGAGACCATCCGACAGAAGGTCTCTGGGACCACCGAAGGCTGGACCGTCTCGATCGGCGTGGGCATGCTCTATCCCGACCTGCTCTCGATCCCGCGGGCCTATCGCGAGGCCCAGCATGCGGTCAAGATCGGCAGGGCGCTCAGCGGGACCCACTCCATCACCTCCTTCTCCGAGCTGGGCATCTACCGGATGCTGCTGCAGTTCGCCGAGAGCCGCAACCCCAACGAGTTCTTCTGCGAGGCGCTCGAGCGGTTGCTGGAGTACGATCAGCAGGCCGACAAGGAGCTGGTGAAGACCCTGAGGGCCTTCCTGGAGTGCAACGGCAACCTGACCGAGACCTCGGATCGCCTCTTCATTCACCGCAACACTCTGAAGTACCGTCTGGAGCGGATCCGCGACATCACCCAGATCGATCTCGACGACTCCGAGAACCGCCTCATGCTGCATTTGGGCCTCAAGATGAACCAGATCGTCGCCACGTTGAAGTAAGCCACGCCCCGGCCCAAACCTTTCAGCCCCCAGGTCTTGCCTGGGGGCTGAAAGCTATCTTGGGGCCACGTTCGGGAGTTAGATGGCGCGGGAGATGAAGACCGCGACGAGCATCAGCAGAAGCGAGACACCGAAGCCCGCGATGGGGCTGAAGCGGCCCATCTTGGCGAGGAAGGGCGGGTTTTTGGCCGCCATGTGGGCCACGCCGGCGGCGAGGATGCCCAGAAGCGCGTGCAGGAAGATCGAGGGCGGGAAGGCCCGTCCGCCAACCATCTGCAAGCCATAGAGCAAGAGGCCGAGGGCGACCTGGATATCCACGAGGACCGCCAGGATGCGGCCGACGACGGGGCGCTGGTTTTCGGACTTCCAGGTGGCGGCCAGGTAGATGATGCCGAGCACGATCAGGACCGTGAGCACGCGCTCTCCGAAGATGCGGTGCAAGTTGAACAATGCGACGTCCATAGTTTTTGGCTCCTATCGGGGTAGAGGACAGGCGACTAGCCTATTCGTACCATTATAGCCGCAAGGGCAAGCCCATGGCGTCGCGAACCTGGCTGAGGACGCGGATGGCGATCGCCCGGGCCCTGGTCGTGCCTTCCTGCAGCACGCGATCGACAGCCTCGGGATCTTGCTCCCAAAGGGCTCGTCGTTCCCGGATCGGCGCCAGCAAGCCATCGAGCACCTCGAAGAGCCTTTCCTTGACCGCGACGTCCCCGACGCCGCCGGCCTGGTAGCGATCCTTGAGGCGGGCGAGGTCCTCGCGATCGGGGTCGAAGGCGTCCAGGTACTCGAAGACCACGTTGCCCTCGAGGTGGCCGGGGTCGGTGGCGCGCAGGCGGGTGGGGTCGGTGTAGATCTGGCGGACCTTCTTGCGCAGGACGTCCGGGGGATCCGCGAGGAAGATGGCGTTGCCCAGGGACTTGCTCATCTTATCCTTGCCGTAGAGGCCCGAGAGGCGGGGAACCTCTCCGACCAGGGCGCGGGGCTCGACGAGGGTCTCGCCGTAGAGACTGTTGAAGCGCCGGACGATCCGGCGGGCCTCCTCGATATGCGGGACCTGGTCGGCGCCGACCGGAACGAGCACGCCACCGAGTCCCACGATGTCAGCCGCCTGGCTGACGGGATAGCCCAGAAAGCCGTAGGTGAGCTGCTCCTCGTCGATGTCCAGGCTGGCGCGCTCGGCCTTGATGGTGGGGTTGCGGTAGAGGTGGCCGACGGTGACGAGCAGCCCGAAGATGGCGGCCAGTTCGGCAAGCTCGGGCAGCAGGGACTGCAGGGCGATGGTGGTGCGCGCGGGTTCGAGCCCGACTGCCAGGTAGTCGAGCGTGACGTCCCGGATGGCCTGGCGGACTTCCTGGGGGCGCTCGGCGTGAGTGGTGAGGGCCTGCAGGTCGGCGACCAGCACGGTCATGGGGTGGGTTTCCTGCAGGTCGAGCCGACGGCGCAGGGAGCCCACGTAGTGGCCGAGGTGGAGCTTTCCGGTCGGGCGATCGCCCGTCATCACGCGCTCAGGCATGCCCCGAGCCTAGGGCACGCGCGCACCGCCTGCAAGCGTCGAACGACCCTTGGAGCTGCCGCCAGCGCCTACGGCTAAGCAAACAGCACCTGGCTAACCCATCTCGCTTTTCAGGAGGTAGGACGGTCCCTTTTCGGGCAGGGGGATGACCAGCCGGTCGAAGTCGTTGGGGAGGATGACCCGGTCGAAGACGCCGCGCGCCTCGTGCAGGATCTCGCGCGGGTGGTGGCGGAAGCTGCTGTGCGTCAGGGCGAGCAGCTTCACGTCCGCGGCCTTGCCCACGCCGGCGGCCTCGGCCCCGGTGGAGTGCATGGTCTGCTCGGCTCGCTCCTGGGCTTCCCCGGTGAAGGTGGCGTCATGCACCAGGAGGTCGGCACCTTGCGCCGCGGCGATCACGCTGGCGCAGGGGCGGGTGTCGCCCGTGAAGACCAGCTTGCGGCTCCCGCGGGTCTCGCCCATGACGTCCTCGGGCCGCACGACGCGGTCGCCGACGGCGATGGACTCGCCGCGCTGCAGCTTGCCGAAGTCCGGCCCCGGCGTGACGCCCAGCTCGACGGCCCGGGCGGGATCGAAGCGGCCGGGACGCTGGTCCTCGACCAGCATGTAGCCGAGCGAGTTGATCTTGTGATGGGTTTGCACGCCGGCGATGTGGAAGTCCTCGAAGGGGATCTCGCCGCCGGGGGCGAGCTCGTGCCAGGAGACGGGGTAGTCCACCTTGCCGATGAGGCGCTTGAGCACGTCGAGGAAGTCCAGGAGGCCCTTGGGGCCGTAGATCGCCACCGGGTCGGTGCGGCCCCAAAGCTGCCAGGTCTTCATCATGCCGGGCACGCCCAGGTAGTGATCGGCGTGGAGATGGGTGATCAGGATGTGCGAGATCTGGTTGATCCCGATCCCGATGCGGATGAGCTGGCGCTGGGTGCCCTCGCCGCAGTCGACGAGGAAGCGATCGCCTCCTCGCTGGACGAGGGTGGCCGAGAGCGCGCGGTGAGGCGTCGGCACGGAGCCGGCTGTTCCGAGAAAGTGCACCGATAGTTCCATTGGAGTAGTTTAGCACAGTCAGAAGCCGTGGTCGCTTGAAAAAGCGGCCCGCCCTCTCTTTCAAGAGGGCGGGCGCCTGGAGGAGCGTTGCGGTCGCTAGGCCTTGACGGTCTCGCTGCCGTAGATGCTGTCGATCTGCGTGCCGTAGTTCGCGAGGATCACCCGGCGCTTGAACTTGAGGGTCGGGGTCAGCTCGTCCTTCTCCTGGGTGAGCTCTTCACGCAGCAGGATGAACTCCTTGATCTGCTCGAAGCGGGCGAAGTCGGTGGTGAGCCGGTCGATCTCCGCGCGGAACATGCTCTTGACCTTGGGATCGGCGATCCAGTCGCCGGGGTTGCCCGGGACGCCGTTCTCCTTGGCCCAGCGCGCGAGCGAGTCGAAGTTGGGGGCGATGAGCGCCGAGACGAAGTTGCGGTTGTCGCCGATCAGCACCGCCTGCGCGATGTAGGAGCTGGTGATCAGGGCGTTCTCGATGGGTGCTGGGGCCACGTTCTTGCCGTTGGACATGACCAGAATTTCCTTCTTGCGATCCGTGATCGAGAGGAAGCCGTCCGCGTCGAGTTTGCCGATGTCGCCGGTGTGCAGCCAGCCGTCGGCATCGATCGTGTCCTGGGTGGCCTGGGGGTTGTTGAAGTAGCCGAGCATGATGTTGGGGCCGCGGGCCAGGATCTCGCCGTCCTCGGCGAGCTTGACCTCGACGTGCGGGATGGGCAGGCCGACGGTGCCGATCTTGTTGGCGGTGGTGCGGTTGCACGTGATGACCGGGGACGATTCGGTCAGGCCGTAGCCCTCGAGGATGGTGATGCCGATGATCTTGAAGAAGAGGCCGACTTCCTTGGAAAGGGGGGCGCCACCGGAGATGCAGTACTTGAGCCTGCCGCCGGTGCGGGCGCGGACCTTCGAGAAAACCAGGCGATCGGCGAGCTTGTACTCGAGACCGAGCATCGGGCCGGGCTCCTTGCCCTGGGCCTTCAGGCCGTGGAACTCGCCGCCGACGCGCAGGCCCCACTCGAAGAGGGCCTTTTTGACGCCGCCGGTCTCGGCCATGGTGTCGATCACGCGGGCGCGGATCTTCTCGAAGAGGCGCGGCACCGAGACCAGGAAGGTGGGCGAGACCTCGGTGAGGTTCTGGGCCACGGTGTCCATGCTCTCGGCGTAGTTGATGTGGGCGCCCCGGAAGAGGAAGACATAGTAGGCGACGCGCTCGAGCACGTGCGAGAGGGGCAGGAAGGAGAGACAGGAGTCCTCGGTCTGGATGTCGACGAGGTCGGCGACGCTGGTGGCGTTGGTGGAGAAGTTCCGGTGGGTGAGCATGACCCCCTTGGGGTTGCCCGTGGTGCCGGAGGTGTAGATGATCGAGCAGAGGGTGTCGGGGCGGATGGCCTCCCGGCGCTTGTCCAGCTCGGTCGCGTGGGCGCTGAGGCGATCCTCGCCGAGGGCGAGCAATTCATCGAGGGAGCGGGCGCCTTCGATGGCTCCGTCGAAGTGGACGAGCAGTTCGAGGGAGGGGACCTCCGCGGCGGCTTCCTTGAGCTTGGCGAGCTGCGCGGGCGTGGAGGCGAAGGCCACCTTGGCCTGGCAATCATTCAACAGGTAGGCGATCTGCTTGGCGGTCAGCGTCGGGTAGATGGGCACGTTGACCCCGCCGGTCAAGAGGATGGCGAGATCGGTCCAGGCCCATTCGGGGCGGTTCTCGCTCAATAGGGCGATGCGATCGCCCGGCTGGAGCCCGAGCTCGACCATGGCGGCAGACAGGCTGCGGATCTTGCGATCGACCTGGGTCCACGTCCAGCTGGTCCACTTCCCGTCGATCTTGGCGGTTTGAGCCTTCCGGGAGCCATGGCGCTCCATGGTCTGGGCGTAGATGGCGACGATGGTCTCGAGCATGAGCCCTCCTTCTAAGCGAAAGTTGCTACAGGTCAGCTGCGCTTTACTAGTCTCTAGCCGCTGGCGCTACGCAACAGCCGCAGGCGCTGCCGGTTGACATACCAACCCACTGGGGTTGCCAGTTTTACTCATTATAGCCGCAGGCCTCACGCTCTGGCCAGCAGAGCGCCCAAGAGACCCGCATGCCTCGCGGCGTCATTCCCGCAAAAGCGGGAATCCAGTGGACTCCCGCCAAGGCGGGAGTGACGGGGAGGGCATGTCTCCTATCAGCTGAATACCCAGGAATCGCCATGGAGAAGCGAACGGGGGGACGGGTTTCCCCGTCCCCCCGCATGCGGTTGGGCTAATCCGTGACGAGATCCAGGCTCACCTGCTCCTGCCGCTTGGCGGCAGCAGCCTTCAGGACCGTCCGGACCGCTTGGATCGTCCGGCCCTGCTTTCCGATGACCTTGCCCACGTCCGAAGGGTCGACCTGGACCAAGATCCGGGTGCGATCGCCTTCATCGGAACGCGTGATTACCAGGGCCTCGGGGTGCGAGACCAAGGCCTTCAGAATGGTTTCTGCAACGGCCTGCATGGAACCCTCTTACTTCGCCGCCTCGGTGGCAGCGACGCGACGGAGCAGCTCGCGAACGGTGTCGCTGGGCTGGGCGCCCTGCTGGATCCACTTCTGGGCCGCTTCCACGTTGATGCGGATCTCGGCGGGCTGCTTCTTGGGATCGTAGAAACCGATCTCCTCGATAGGAGCGCCATCGCGCCGATCCCGACCGTCGATCACGACCACCCGGTACTTGGGGGCCTTCTTCTGACCGAACCGCTTCAAACGAATCTTAACCATTCTGATTTCACCTCCTTTGAGGGGGACTACTTCTTTTTTGGGGGGAAGGGGCCACGGCCCCCCATGCCGCCACCGAGCCCCGGAAGGCCCGGAAAACCGCCACCGAAGCCTCCGCCCTGCGGATTGTTCCGCATTGACTTGGGCATCCGCTTCATCATGTTCTTCTGGAAGCCCGAGAGCTCCTTGAACATCTTGCGCATGTTCTGGAAGTCCTTGAGCATCTTGTTGACTTCCTCGACCGAGGTTCCCGAACCCTTGGCGATACGCCGCTTGCGCGACATGTCGAGGATCTCGGGACGCCGGCGCTCCTTGACCGTCATCGAGTTGATGATGGTCTCGATCTTCTTGAGGTGCTTCTGCCCCTCCTGGATCTGATCCTTCTCGAGCTTCACCCCCAGCATGTTGCCGATGGGGAGCATCGTCAGGATCTGTTCTAGCGATCCAATCTTGTTGACTTGCTGCATCTGGTTGAGAAAGTCCTCGAGGTTGAACTCGGCCTTGAGCAGCTTCTGCTCCATGGCCTTGGCCTCGTTCTCGTCGATGACTTCCTGAGCCTTCTCGATCAGCGAGAGGACGTCGCCCATCCCGAGGATGCGCGTGGCGATCCGGTCCGGGTGGAAGGGCTCGAGGGCATCCAGCTTCTCGCCGGTGGCGGCGAACTTGATGGGACGCCCGGTGATGGACTTGACCGACAGCGCCGCGCCGCCGCGGGTGTCGCCGTCGAGCTTGGTCAGCACCACGCCCGTGATGGACAGCGCCTCGTGGAAGCTCTTGGCGATCTGGACGGCGTCCTGACCGGTCATGGCGTCGACTACCAGCAGGATCTCCTGCGGCGCGAGCGTCTCCTTGAGACGGCGGATCTCGTCCATCATCTCGGTGTCGACGTGCAGGCGGCCCGCGGTGTCCACGATCAGGTAGTTGCGCCCGTCGCGCTTGGCTTCTTCGACTGCGTGCTTGGCGATCGCCACCGGATCGGTCGAGCCTTCCTCGGCGTAGACCGGGACGTCGATCTGCTTGCCTAGCACCTGCAACTGCTTGATGGCGGCGGGACGGTAGACGTCGCAGGCGGCCAGCAAGGGGCGCATGCCCTGCTTGCGGATGGTCAGGGCCAGCTTGGCCGAGGTCGTGGTCTTACCGGAGCCCTGCAGACCGGCCATCAGGATGATCGTCAGGCCGTTGGGGTTACGCTCCAGCGGGGCGCGCTCGCCGCCCAGCAGTGCGACCAGCTCGTCGTTGACGATCTTGATGAACTGCTGACCCGGATTGAGGCCCTGCGTGACTTCCACGCCCATGGCCTGCTCTTTGACCTTCGCGACGAAGTCCTTGACCACCGCCAAGGAGACGTCGGCTTCCAGGAGGGCACGCCGAACTTCGCGCAGGGCCTCGGAGATGTTCTCCTCGGTGATCTTCCCCTGCCCGCGCAGCCGCTTGAATACGTCCTGGAGTTTGTCGCTGAGTGACTCGAACATGCAGCCTTCTGGGGAACCCCGATAGGGAACCCGCAACTCGAAACCAGACGAACGGACCCGGGTTCGTCGCGCCTCGCCTCAATGAAGCCTTGGCTGGACTTAGCCCAGACTTAACATAGTAGTCGAGATCAAGACCGGAGTCAATCGAGATCCGTGAGGCCTCCCCAGCCGGAATCGGGGTTCCGGGGCCGGGTCTGGGTGATCGCGTCGCGGTAGGCGAAGGCCAGGAAACCCTTTGAGACCTTCGCGGTCACGTGCATGGCGTTGGCCGTGAGCAAGTTCATCTGCTCCCAGCCCGCCGGAGGCTTCGGCGGATCCAGCAGGCGTGAGTCGATGGGGACGACCGATTCCGTCTCCTTGACCTTGCGCGGCCAGTAACGCTCGTTCGCTTCCAGCAGCGGGTCGGCATGCTTGTTCGAATAGGCGGAAAGCGCCTTGGAGGCTTCCTTCACGCTGCGGATCTCGCTGACATCCGCGTCGCGGATGGCCGTGACCCAGTTGCCCGAGCCCGAACGCTGCTGCTTGGAGAGGCGATCGGAAACCCACGCCTCGTAGTAATGATGGTAGTTGCGGGCCAGGTTTGCGAGCTTCTCGGGGATGAAGCCCGCCGCGGGAAGCTGCCGCAGGCGGAACGGCCGGGTGTGGAGCGGCTGGCCCATGTCCTCGACGTAGTGAAGGGACCGCGCCAGGAAGCGGAAACCCCAGTACGCGTCTCCCTGGCTGAAGGCGTGCTTCGACATGCGGTAGAAGTGCTCGGCCCGCTTGTGGGCGTCGCCCACCCTCAGCACGCCGCCCAGGTAGTAGTAGCGCTGGTGCCGGAATCCCTTGCTGCCGCCTGCCAGGCCCTGCAACGGAGAAAGTTCGAGGCCGTCGTCCATGCCCCAGTCGGGCTCGTCGACGTAGCGCAGGAGGATCTCTCGGGCCGTCGTCTTCTCGCCGACCAGCCGGTCGACGTAGATCGGCTGGAACCCCGGCGCGTAGGGGCCGGCATCTTCCTTCTCGTAGCGGTAGGGCTTGACCTCGATCTGCCGGAATTCTGGGTTGGAGAGCCAGGAGGCGTCTGCCAGGATCTCGCGGGTGAGCAAGCGATGATCGCCCCAGGCCTGTGCCGGCGAAGCCGAAAGACCGATCAGCATGACGCTGAACGCGGTGAGGGTCAGGGTTTTGGCGATCGCGGGGTTCATGGCCCTACTCTTATACCACAACTTGCCCGGTTTAAGCGGTCGATTGAGCCCCTGCTTTCACGGGTAAGGATCTCCTATGACCCTTCCGTGTCAATCACGTTCCGGTCGGCAGGAGGACCTCCCATGACTTCGCGGATTCAGAGCTTCTCGGCGCCAAAGATCCCTCCTGCCGCCAAGCCGCATGCCCCGGCGCAGGCTCCGAACGCGGAGCTCCGTAGCGTGGCGAGCGAGCCGGATGCCTTCGTCTCGACCGGATCGGCCACCTACCGGGCCGCCTCACCGCAGGCCGCCCTGAAGTACCTGCGCGCCGAGTTCGACCGTGCCCTGAAGGACCGCGCGCTCAAAAGCGGGGCCAAGGACGTCAACGTCTTCGAGCTCAACGCCTACCTGGCCCACACCGACTCCTCCAACGAGCAGTTCGCGACCGGCCGCGAGGTCGTCCTGCGCGATGCGATCGTCCAGGAGGCGCGGACGACCGGCAAGAAGCTGCAGCCCGGCGATGTCCTGGCGCTCGCGCTGGATTTGAACGACGGGAACGTCGCGCAGGCCCTCATCACGGTGCACAATACCCTGCGCGCGCTGTCTCGCGGGGACGACGCGGCCACCGGCATCGAGGAACAGGACCTGGAGTTCTTCCATGACTGCCTCGACACGCGCTTCCGGACCGAGTCCACCTCCCGGCGAACGGATCTCTCGGACGACTGGTACCACATGTTCGGCATGGCGGCGCTGGGCTTCGTCAGCCAGCAGAAAGGCTTCTGGGAGCTGCGCAAGGACGCGCTGGGCGCGGAGCAAGCGTCGATCTGGTCGTCGGCGCCGATCTGGGCCGGCAGCGTCCTGAACGCGGTCGCGAACCTGCCGGGCGGCATGGACGCGGTCTCGGACTGGATGGCGGATCGCTTCGGGATGGCCAAGACCGATGGGGCGGCCCTTTTCGACGCCATGGGCGAGCAGGTGGTCTTCGGCGTCCTCATGAACGGCATGGAGGCCGGATGGGGCGACGCCTTCAAGGGGGCGCTGGATCGGGTAAAGCCGGGCGGCAAGGGGATCGGCGAGGACTGGGGCGAGGTCCTCGAACAGCTCTCGCGAGGCTGGACGCGCGGCGCGGCGGCCTACGAGGCGGACGAGTTCAAGGCGGAGCTTTACGGCGCCGACCTGGGGCGGCATCTCGCCGACAAGCTGTAAGGGGGCAGTCTCACACCCGTGAGACTGCCCCGCTCGCTGCTACTCGCTAAAGACGGCCTTGATCGGATCGATGGCGCCGTGGCCGAACCGGATGTCCTTTCCGGCTTCGCCCAGGTCGGTGGCGGTTTTGTAGAGGTGCTCGCGGATCTGCGCGGGCGTCCAATCCGGATGGCGGGCGATGATCTGCGTGACCACTCCGGTCACGAAGGGGGCGGCCATCGAGGTGCCGGAGAGATCCTTGACCTTGTTCTTGGGGAAGGCCGACGTGATCTCGGTGCCGGGAGCCGCGAGATCGACTCCGGGCCCCGTGCTGGAGGTATCTTTCAGGTCCAGCCCTTTCGTGGGATCGGTGTCGTCGAGGTTGGAGACGGCGATGACCGTCGGGTGGGTCGCCGGATAGGAGACGTTGTCGTCCGGAGCGTCCGTGCCGCCGCGGTTTCCGGCGGCGACGACCACCACCACGCCTTTCGCCTCGGCATAGCGCAGGGCCTCGTCGACGAGGGGTTGTTTGTCGTCGTGGATCAGCTTCATCAGCCACTTGTTCATGGGGATCCCGTTGCTGATGTTGATGACTTTCGCTCCGTGATCGACCGCGTAGCGGATCGAGTCCGCCATGCGCTGCATGGAGTTTCCGTTCCCCGTGGAACCAATCCCGTGCTTGATGGGCAGGAGGGTGGCGCCCTGAGCCAGCCCCTCCACGCCTTGATCCGGCAAGGCCCCGGCGATGATGCCCGCGACGTGCGTGCCATGGCCCGCCTTGTCCGTGACGTCCGAATCGCCCGTCTTGGCGTTGAAGCCCGGGAGGATCATGCTTCCCTTGAAGGCGGGGTGGTCGACCTGCACTCCGGTGTCGATCACGGCCACCGTGACATGGCTCAGGTCGACTTCCTTGAAGCCGTCGTCGGTATGCAAGACCTCGGCGGCCTTGCCGTCCACCTGGAGGGAGTCTCCCTTGCTGATCGCCTCGTCCGCCGAGAGGCGTGCGGCCTTGCTCTCCGTTTGGTAAGCTCCGCTCAGCAGCAAAAGGTCGTTTCCTTGCTTCGCCAGGATGCTGGGCTTGCCGTCCTTGGAGGCCTCCACCTGGAGGCGGGCGAGATTCTCGGGGGTGTTCGCAAGCCGCTTGCTCGGAGTCATGGCGGAAGGGCTGGAGCCAATCGGGTTGGACATGGGGGCCTCCTTGTTTCATCGAGGGCGGCGTCCGGGGGTATCTGGTTTTATTCCTCAAGCTCGCTTGCTTGTCACAAGGTTGGAGCGAGAAGCGGATTTCGGGCGAAGCGCCCTCCCGAAGGGGAGACCTGATAGAATCGGGTGAGCAAGTCTGTTCTTCGCCCTGAGGGCTCTCCGCCATGGGCGAGGAACGGGCGGGAACTTTCGGATGCGAGATCCGTCCAAGACACTAGAGCGGAGGAAGCGGTCCCCGTGGCCGACGAGCGCCAACTCATCGAACGCTATCAGCAAGGCGATCAATCGGCGGCGGAGGCGATCTTTCACCTCTACCATCCGGCGATTCACAACCTCGTCTATCGCATGCTGGGTGGATCTCCGGACGTCGAGGACTGTGTGCAGGAGGTCTTCCTGAGGGCCTTCCGGGGCTTGAAGGGCTTCCGGGGCGAGGCGTCGCTGAAGACCTGGATCTACCGAATCGCGACCAATACCTGCCTCAACTACCTCGACAAGGCGAAGCGCCGGGGGCCGATGGACTCCCTGGACGCCGAGGCCTTCGAAGAGGGGTACGCCACGCTCGGGGATACCCTGGCGAGCGCGGAGCGCGGTCCCGAGGACCGGGTGGTCGGCGCGGAACTGGAGGAGGCCATTCAGGTGGCGCTGGACAAGCTCGCTCCGGAGTTTCGAACGGCCCTGGTGCTGCGCGACGTCGAAGGCATGTCCTACGAGGAAGTCGCCGAAGCCACCGGTGCGGCCCTTGGCACGGTCAAGAGTCGGATTGCCCGCGCGCGAGGCCAAGCCGTGCGCTGGCTCAAGGACTATCTGAAATAGAGCGTCTTGCGAAACTGTTCCCTAGAGCCGCCTAGGCGGCCACCGGAGGTAACATGCCTGGTTTCGGAAGATGCTCGGTAGGTAGGGGTCGGAAGGAGGAACCCATGCCCCAGAACTGCGAGGAGTGCCGATCCCAGCTTTCGGCTTACGCCGATGGCGCTCTGAACATGGACGAGAACCGCGCGGTTCACGCCCATCTGATCGGCTGCGCTCGCTGCGCGGAGGAGCTGGCGGATCTGATGGCTGTGATCCACGTGATCGCCGCCCTGCCGGTCGTTCCTCCCCGGGAGGATCCCTGGGCAGCCATCTGTTTCCGCCTGCGGCGGGAGGGCCTGGTTCGTAGCCGGCTCACTCCCCGGGCCCGCTGGGTCGCGGCGGTCCTGGTCGGTGGCGGGGCGATCGCCCTCAGCTGGAATCTCCTCTTCCCCCCGGCGCCCTCCCAGATGGCCGATCTCGACAGCTACTGGCGCGAGCATGCCTCCTTCTCGATGGAGTCCGAGCCCGTCCTCATGGGGGCGCCGGCGGTCCACGCCATCGAGGCCAACTACCAGTTGCAGGGAGATCTGCCGTGAGGGCTCTGATCCTGGGAAGCCTGCTGGCCGGCTCGCTGGGCTTGCCGGCCTGGGCGGTGGCCCCGAGCCTGGACGCCCTGGTGCGCTCCAGCAGCGTGCCCTACGAGGGAACGATGGTCATCAACGGCCGGACCATCGTGAAGGTGGTGCACGGCCCCGGCGACCGGAAGCGCCAGGAGATCGTCTCGCCCATGCGGATGAAGGGCGACCTGATCGTCGACAACGGCAAGACCCTCTGGCACTTCTCTCCGCGGACCCAGAACGTCGACCTCTCTCCCACGCGGCAGTGGGGCGATCGCGTCGCCGACCGTCTGCGCCTCTTGACCCAGAACTACAAGATGAAGGTCCTGGGCCGCGAGAAGGTCGCCGGTCGCTCGGCTCACATCGTCGAGTTGCAATCGACACATGCCAACCGGGGCTCGCAGCGCCTCTGGCTCGATCAGGACCACGCGGTGCCCTTGCGCATCGAGCGCCGCAGCGCGCACGGCCACCTGCTGGAGCGCACCGAGTTCAGCGAGATCGCCTTTCCCGCGGCGGTGAGCTCCGAGCACTTTCGCCTCGAGCTACCCGACAACGTGGCCGTGACCACCAGCGTGCGCTTGCTGGCCTCCGGCCGGACCCTCGAAGAGCTGAATGGCCAACTCCCCTTCCCGGTGGAACTGCCTTCCTACCTGCCCCGCGGTTACGAGCTGCTGGACCTTCATCTCTTCGAAGCCAAGGGGGTCAAATCCCTGCACTGGAGACTCTCCGACGGCCTGACCACGCTCTCGCTCTTCATGACCGGCAAGGCGCACCAGCCCGAGCTTCGCTCTGCCCGCGAGATCGACCTCGCTCCGAAGCAGAAGGCCCATCTCCTGGAGCATCCGGGCCGCACGACGCTCTGCTGGACGGACGATCGTCTTTGCTACGCCATGGTCGGCGAGCTGACCGAGGACGAGCTGATCAAGATCGCGCGATCCACTGTTTTGAACGACTAGCTTCGGCCGTTTCTTTTCAGTCGATCCGGGAACCTTTCCAGGCCTTCGGCCGTCCATTCATGTGTGGGAGCCGGGACCGTCCCCCCGGTCCTGGTTCCCTTTTTGAAGGAGGAACCCTTCCATGAAATGGCAAACCCACGCCATCCCTTCTCGCCTGGTCGAGTTCTGGCTCGCCGACGGCAAGCCCGCCGGTCCTGGAGTCAGCTTTTCACTCGATTTCGAGCTCGCGCCGCCGGCCCGTCCGACGCGCCTTCCCTTGAGAATGACCGTGCTTCCCCGCCGCAGGCGCCTGTCGCCGACCCAGAGGCGCATGTCATAATAGGAATTGACGCTTTTTTATCCCCCCTGTCTTGTCTTGCAGCGGCGTCCTGTACGCCGGAAAGGAGCTAGTCATGCGCCAGCGCTTTATCCCTGCCTTGTTGAGTCTGTCGCTCGGCATCGGGGGAGGTGTCCTGGGCGCAGGAGCCGTGGTTTGGTCCAAGCCTGGTACGCCGGCTCCGGCCTACGCGGCCTCTCAGACCCCTCAGGTCCAGGCCCGGGCCGTCTCGCCCCAGGGTGAGATCATCGCGGACCTCGTCGAGAAAGTCGGTCCGGCAGTCGTCAACATCGACACCGTGAGCCGCCGGACCGTCGTCCAGCAACCCATCCATCCCTTCTTCGGCTTCGACCCCTTCATGGGCGATCGCTCCTCGCAGCCCCAGACCCGTACCTACGAACAGAAGGGCGTCGGCTCCGGCTTCATCATCGATCCCAAGGGCCTGGTCGTCACCAACGACCACGTCATCAGCAAGGCCACCGAGCTCACCGTCACGCTGCCGGACGGCCGCAAGTTCAAGGGCAAGGTCATCGGCCGCGACGCCGCCTCGGACCTCGCCCTGGTCAAGATCGAAGGCAAGGACCTGCCCTCGCTCAAGCTCGCGCATCCCGACTCCATCCGGGTCGGCCAGTGGGTGGTCGCCATCGGAAGCCCGCTCGGCCTCAAGTACTCGGTCACCGCCGGCATACTCAGCGCGGTCAACCGTGAGGGCATCAAGAACCGCGTCGGCTTCCTCCAGACGGACGCTCCCATCAACCCCGGCAACTCGGGCGGTCCCCTCATGAACCTGCAGGGCGAGGTGATCGGCGTCAACACCGCCATCATCCAGAACGCCCAGGGCATCGGCTTCGCGGTGCCGGTGGACACCGTCAGCCGCGTGGTCCCGCAGCTCGAGGCCAAGGGCCGCGTCGAGCGCGCCTGGATCGGCGTTGGCCTCGCCGATCTTCCCGAGGATCGCAGCCGCATGTTCTACCCGGCCGAGTACGGAGCCCTGATCGCTCGCATCGAGCCCAAGAGCCCCGCCGACAAGGCCGGACTCGCCGAAGGCGATGTGATCATGGCCCTCGACGGTCACAAGATCGACGACGCCGGCGCCCTGATGCGCGCCGTCAACAGCCTGGGCATCGGCGACAAGGCCAAGCTCACGGTCAACCGTCGCGGCCAGACCAAGGAGCTCACCCTCACCCTGGGCAAGATGCCGGAGCAGATCCAGCAGGCCGCCGAGGAAGCCGAATCGGGGGGGCGTTGATCCGTCGCAAACCCTCCGGCTCCCGCCTCCTAGCCCCCCTGGGGATCGCCGCCTCGCTCGTGCTCACGCCGATGGGGCCCGCCACCGCGGGTCCCATCGATGATGCCGACATCTTCCTGCTGCGCGAGGCCAATGACCGCTACAACAGCACGGCGGACGCGGTCAACAGCTTCCTGTCCAACGACATCCTCGCGGTGGCGACTCCATTGCTCGGAGCGGCCGCCCTCGGAAACGGCAACTACCGCATCCCCATCCGCGTCCTCGAGGCCCAGGTCCTGGCTCTCGGCATGTCGGAGGGGTTGAAGCTGGTCTTTCAGCGCCCCCGCCCCTACGAAACCTACCCGGACGTGCGCACGCCCGCCGGCCAGGAAGGCTCGTACTCCCTGCCCTCCAGCCACGCGACGCTGGCCTTCGCGGGAGCCACCATCCTCTCGGAGTCCTACCCTCAGTGGTCATGGCCGGCTTACGGCTGGGCCACGCTGGTCTCCCTCTCGCGGGTCTACAACGGGGTGCACTATCCCACCGACATCCTGGCCGGCGCGCTGGTCGGCATGGGTGCCGCCCGCCTCTCGCGCGCCATCTTCGGCCCGTCCGAGGAGGCCTGGGGCCCGTCGCTGGCAAGCTCGGGCATCCGGCCCGCCTTGAGTGTCGACGGGCCTGCCCTCAGCTGGTCCACTCCCTTCTGATTCTATTCAGGAACCACGACGGTCACGCTCCGGGTGGCTGCCTCGTCGTCATCCTCCATGCGCCAGGTCACGATTTCGACGCCCAGGTCGGGCGCCATCGGATCACCGGGCCTAGCCTTCACCTCCAGGGTGTAGGACGTGCGCGCCTTCAAGTGGAGCAAGGTGACGACGCGCGGCAAGTCCTGCCGGGATACGACCAGAGGCGCCATCACCCCGTAAGACATGTCCTGCCAGACCTCCGAGAGCGTCAGCACCAGGTGGTCCACTTGCGCGGATGGATCGGATAACGCGAGTTCGAGCGGCATGGTCCCGATGAAGGCCTTCGGCAGCAGTCCAACGGGCAGGATGGTCGCTACGTCAGGACGGTCGTCATCGCCGACTCGGACCTCGACGGTCGAGCGCCAGGGGTTCGAGATCGCTTGCCCCGCGAGGCTATAGGCCGTGGCCACGATCTGGTAGCTCTGGCGGCGGCGCAGGCCGCTTAGGGCGACCGAACGCCCCTCATTCAGCTCCGAACCGCTGAGCAAGACCTTGAGAATCTCCGGATCGTCCAGGGTCGTCGGCTCTCCGTTCAGCTTCGACAGGGGCAGGGGAGGGCCGCTTTCCGACTTCACGTAAGGGATGATCTCGAGCCGGTGGATGTCCGATGCCTGGTATTCCTTGACGACCGTTTGCAGGCTTTGCTCGGTTGCCAAGGTCGGCTTGAGCACAAGTGTGCTTTCGCTCCGTGGCAGGACGAGGTTCGGCCGGGAGTCGCAACCGGCCAGCCCGAGACTGCCCAGCAGCAAGAGGGTTAAAAGGGGAAGGCGTCTGATCATGGCTTGTCCTCTCATGGCTGGGGCTCAGGGGGCGATGAACTGCTTGAGGCGCCTGCCGCTGGGGTATCGGGGGATCAAGGTGTCGATGGGCCTGATCTCCTCCTTCACCATGCCAATGTCCTTGACGATCCAGACTGCCGTTTCTTCGATATTGTTTCGCTCGACCAGTTTGACGGCCTCGGGATAGGTACCCGCCGGTACGGTAACACTTTCTGTCCCCTGGTAAACGAAGATGTGATCAATGGGTTCAAAGAAGCCGTTGTAGCGTCCTAGCTCACCCGAGCTTTCACCGGTTTGGGGGGGGCGTCCTTCGATAGCGAAGGCGATGCGATAGGGGACTTCGTTCCCGTTCACCGAGAGCACTTCGAAGCTCAGCGTCGCGGTGGAGGTTTCTTCCTCTCTCGCTTGCCAGCTCTCATAGATCCACGTCATGCCCGAGGCGGGCGCGGGAGCGTGCTCACTCCAGAAGGGGCTGTTGGGCTGGATGATCTGAGCGGCGGGGCCGAGATGAATGCTGACGTTCTGGTTGGACGTGAACCCTCCGGGAGTCACCACGATCCCGGAGGCATTGGCCATCCCGTTGAAGAGGACATCGGCAAGCTTCACCTTGAGAGTGGCGGTGACGGGCCGATCGTCGTTGCTGAGCGTGACGTCGGTGTACGAGTGGGCGTCTGCGGTGCTGATGAGGTTGTCAGGCGACTCGCCCGGCGCCTTGTATGCGAAGGCGCGGATGCGGTAGGTCGCGTTGGGCAGGAGCGAATTGAACGTAATAGGCTTGTCGAGGCGGTCGTTTGGGATGTCCTGGGCGATCGCCTTGCCGGAGCCATCCAGGACCGGGGTTTCGGACGCGCCGTCCAGCCGGAAGAGCTTGAGCAGGAGGTGATCGATGTCTTCGACGGTGTAGGCCTTGACGAGGCCATGGGTGCGGTACCCACCGGCGAGGATCTCGGGCTGGACGGTCAGGGCGGCGCTCTGGCGAGGCATGGAGAGGGTGGAGTTGGAGAGTAGCTCACATCCGGTCAGCCAGAGGCTGCCGGCGATCAGGGCGGCCAGCAAGGTCTTGGGCATGGGGGACTCCTTCGTGCAGCGATGGGTGCGACGCAAGGGGCGCGGCCGGTACGTATATGATAAATTAACGAAATAGTTTATTACATATCAACACAAGGCCTGTCAAGCCGCACGCCCCCCGATAGCTTCGGGGGGCGTGCGGTGGGGCCTCATGGCGGGAAGGCGCGTCAGGCCGGCGTCAGCGCGGGCTCTGCGGGGGAGGGGCGGATGGATCCTGCAGGAGCTGCTGGATGAGCTGGCTGGCTTTGAGCTTGGACAGGGTCTCGATGGGCGGGGGAGCCTCCTGGCGCTTGGTCAGGCGGGTGAGGAGCTTCTTTTGGCGCGGGGTGGCCGGCTGGCGGTCCTTGTGGCGCTCCTTGGCCTGCTGGCGGTAGACCTTGGCCTGGGCCTTGTAGGCGGTCTCGCGTCGCAGGGAGGCGATCGCCCGCGGCACCTCGCGCTCCCAGGTCGCTCCCTCCAGGTAGGGCGCCAGCCAGGTGTCGGCCGCCAGAGATTCTTGCTCGTCGCGCCAGATCAGGGCGAGGTCGTCCCCGGAGAGGTCCGGGTAGTCCCGGAGGTAGTCCTTGAGCTGCGCGTGGAGGCGCTTGGCCTCGATGGAGCTCAGGCCCGTGAAGGGCGAATCGGCTTTGCGCATGACGTCCTTTCAATAGAACATGCGTTCTATTGTAGTCCGATTCGTTGCCTTTGTAAACGGGCGGCGACACCCCATGCGCGTCATTCCCGCGCAGGCGGGAATCCACTGCTCCGCGTTGTCACGGGGATGAGAGCGGGAGTGACGGCCAAGGGAGAGCCGATCTGCTCAGCTTTTAAGCGGATCGAGGGCGGCTTCGCGGCCCCGCTGGACCTCTTGGCGGTAGGCCTCGACCTCGCGATCGCTCCAGCGCTGGCGATAGGACTCGTCCCAGCCGATCAGGCCCTGTAGCGTCTGGCTCATGGTGAGGGCGATCTCGTCGGCGGCGCGCAGGCCCTGGTCGGCGTCGAGCAGGTTGATCCGGGTGCGGCGCATCATCACGTCCGAGAGGGTCATGGCTTGCTCGAAGCGCACCATGTAGGCGACCTCCGCCCGCAGCAGGGGCGCTTCTGGGCTCAGGCCCGCCACCTCGCGGTCCAGCCCCCGGTCGGAGTCGATCAGGGCGAGGACGTGACGGTAATTGGTGCCGTACCGCTCGACCAGCCTCATGATGAGCGACCGCTCGATGGTCGGATGCTGGTGCACCGAGTATTCCAGGTAGGCGTCGAAGGACTCGGCCGGGACGTCGCCGCCCTCGAGGGGCAGGTCGTCCGAGTGGCGGCGCTTGGAGTCGGGAATCCAGCCCTCCTCGCGCATCGTCTTGGCCGCGAAGTCGACCACCTGGCGTGCCATCGACCGGAACGTCGTGTACTTGCCACCCGCGATGGCGATGATGCCGGAGGGCGTCTCGAAGATCTCATGTTCGCGCGAGATGTCGGATTCGGCCATCGAGTCGGGCGGGGCGATCAGCGGCCGCCAGCCCGCGAAGGTGGCGATGACGTCGGCCTCGGTCAGGTGGGCGCCGGGGATGGCGTCGTTGGTGGCCTCCAGCACGTAGCGGATCTCGTCGGCCGAGGCGTAGACGTCGTCGTCGAGGTAGCGATCGTCGCCGTCCTCGGGGTGGGCGGTGTCGGTCGTACCGATGATCGAGCGGCCGTAGTAGGGAATGACGAACATCCAGCGGCGCTTGCCGTCCTCGGGGCGGGATTTGATGACCAGCGCGCGATCCGTCACCTGGCGGGTGACGAGGTGAATCCCCTTGGTGGGCTTGAGCCTGGCCGAGGCGCCAGGATCGTCCATGCGGTTGATCCGGTCGACCCAGGGGCCGGTCGCGTTGATCACCCGGCGCGCATGGACCGAGAACTCCATGCCGCTCAGGCGGTCGGTGACGACGACGCGCGCGACCTTGCCGTCCGGCGCATGGTCGAAGGAGGTGACCTCGGTGTAGTTGGCGATCGCCGCCCCCCAGCGCACGGCCGTCTTCATGGTCTCGACCACCATGCGAGCGTCCTCCGTGAGGCCGTCCACGTAGGCCAGGGCTCCTTTCAGACCTTCCTCGCGCAGCTCCGGGACCTGCGTCCGGGCCTCCTGGGAGCTGATCCGGCGGTGCAGGCGGGAGCGATGGAAGTCCGACATGGACGAAAAGCTGTCGTAGAGCCAGAGGCCGGCGTCCATGATGCCCAGGCTATCGCCGTTTTCGCGGTAGATGGGGAAGAGGAAGGGCAATTCCTTGGCGAGGTGCGGGGCGTGCTTGAAGAGCTTGTTGCGCTGGGTCAGCGCCTCGCGCACGAGCTTGAACTCCATGTGCTCGAGGTAGCGCAGGCCGCCGTGAAGCAGCTTCGAGGACTTGGAGGAGGTGCCGCTCGCGAAGTCGTTGCGCTCGACCACGGCCACCTTGAAGCCGCGCAGGGCGGCCTCCAGGGCGATGCCCGCGCCGGTGATGCCGCCTCCGATGACGAGCAGGTCCCAGGACTCCTTGCCGAGTCTTTCCAGGGTGGTTTGGCGCGAGAGCGCCGACCATTCGCGAGCCAAGATCCACTCCTCTCTAGCTATCTGCGTCCTTTGCGTCGTCGCGTGGCCGCAGCTTGCCCGGGTTCATGCAGTCCCCCGGATCCAGCGAGCGCTTGATGCCATCCAGGACCATGAGGCCGGTTTCCCCGATTTCCTGGCCCAGCCACGGGGCGTGGTCGAGCCCGACTGCATGGTGGTGGCTCAAGGCCCCTCCACCCGCGAGGATGGCGTCGGTAGCTGCGCGCTTCACCGCCTGCCATTGCCCCAGGGCATCGTCCGATTGTTTCGCCGTGAAGGTGAAGTACAGCGAGGCGCCGTCGGGATAGGCATGGGACAGGTGGCACATGACGTGGCCGCGGCCCGCCTCGCGCTCCAGGGCCTCCTGGGTCGCTTGCCGCAGCGTCGCGTAGAGCTCGCCCAGGCGTGACCAGGTCGCCGCGGTCTCGAAGGTGTCGACCATGACGCCGTGGTCCAGCAGGGTGTCGCGCAGGTAGGGTAGCTCGAAGCGCGTCCGGTACCAGGAGAGGCCGGGCGCGTTTCCCGTGCTGAGGCCCTCGTGCTCGCGGATCAGTTCGCGGGCCCGCTCCCAGTCGGCCAGCACCTCACCCTGGCTGCCTTCATAGCCCAGGATCAGCAGGCAGCGCGACGGGCTGGCGGCGGCGGGGCCGCGCATCAGGAAGCGCATGACGAACTTCGATAGCCACGCCTTCAGGGGATTTTCCGGGGCCCTGCGCATGGCCATCAGCGCCTCGGTCTCGGCCGTATCCGAGAGACGCGCCACCGCCGGCGTCAAGCCCGCCTGTACCAGCGAGCGGACCAGGTCGATGCCGCGTTCGAAGCTGGGCAGCAGCACTCCGCGGTAGTCCCGCCGGGTGGGGATGGGCTGGACGCGCACGGTGACCTCGGTGATGACTCCGAAGGTGCCTTCCGAGCCGATCACGACCTGGCCGAGATCCGGACCGGTCGCGCGGGCGGGAAGCGCTTTCACCGAGAGCTTGCCGCGAGGGGTGGCGACCGTCAGGCCCGCCACCATGTCCTCGATCTTGCCGTACTTGGTGGATTGCTGGCCCGCCGAGCGGGTGGCCACCCAGCCCCCCAGGGTCGAGAACTCGAAGGACTGGGGATAGTGCCCCAGCGTCACCCCCTGCGCTTGCAGGGCCGCTTCTAGGTCGGGCCCGAGGATGCCGGCCTCGACCCGGGCGGTGCGGCTCACGGCGTCGACCTCCAGCACGCGGTTGAGGCGCGCGAGGTCCAGCGAGAGGAAGAGGCGATCCGCGAGATGCGCCGGCACCTCGACGCCGCCGACCACCGAGGTGCCTCCCCCGAAGGGGATGACGCCCCAGCCGCGGGCCGCGGCGAGATCGAGGACGCGCTGCACCTCGTCGTGACTGCGGGGCCAGAGGACGGCATCCGGCGGATGGGGGATCTCTCCGCGGCGCAGGCGGACGAGGTCCCGGTAGGACTTGCCGTAGGCGTGAGTTAGCCGGTCCGGCATCTCCACGGAGAGGCCGTCGCGCCCCAGGATCATCTGCAACGCGTTCCGGTCGTCAAGCGTCAGGCGCGACTCGCGCAGCACGATCGCATCACGCGAGACCGGGCGCGCGGGCTGCTCGGCGACGGGCCCGATTTGCGCCTCGAGAAACGGCCAGAATCCCGGGGAATGTTCCAGGGAGTAGCGCTTCGAGGCTTCTCCCCAACCCCACCATTTGCTCTGCATGTTTCCATTATAGCTCCCCGACCAAGCGCTGGGGTTACACCGAGATGAAGCCCCGCAAGCCGGCTGTTAATAAGCTGGAATTTAATTCGACTTAAGCAAGTCTTTAGCAATCGAGGCCGATAAGGGGAGCAACAGCCTAGCGGCGCTGCGCAAACAGGTCAACCGCTGAAGGCCCCAGGTCACCCCCCGCATGGAGGTAAAAGATGGCTATTTCCGGACTCTCGCCCAAGGATCTCGCCCGTTACGAAGCGGATGCCAAGCGCCTCATCGCCAAGTTCGATACCAACAACGACGGAGTGGTCTCGCCGCAGGAGACCACGAAGTACGACGGCAAGGATTACTGGACCTACACCAACCGTCTCGGCGACTCCGACTTCGTGACCCGGACCACCATCTACTACGACACGTACCGGGGCATCAAGGACACCGAGTTCCGCAACGCAGACGCCAACAAGGACAACAAGCTCTCGCAGCAGGAAGTCGTCGAGGCCTTCCTCGAGGCCGCCGACGGCAACAAGGACGGTAAGCTCGGCTTCTTCGAGAAGCGCAAGAGCGTGAGCGGCCTCTTCGAGAAGTCCTGGAAGGTCGAGACCGACCGACAGACCCGCCTGGAGTACGATCCCCTGCCCCGGGACTACGATCGCCCCACGCCTCCTAGCTCTGGCTACGATCGCCCGGAACCCCCGAGCGGTGGCTACGACCGTCCCGAGCCGCCCAGCTCCGGCTACGATCGCCCGACCCCTCCCAGTTCCGGCTACGATCGTCCCGAGCCCCCCAGCTCCGGAAGCAGCCGTCCGACTCCTCCGGGCTCCGGCTACTAACCTCTCGTTCCACCGTGAAAGGGACGCCCATGTCGGGCGTCCCTTTCGGCTTGGCGGGGCTTGCGCTCAGAACGAAGGCTGGCGGAAGATGGCCGTGATGTAGAGGTTGCCGTCCCCCGCCTTGACGACCCCGATGCCGACGTCGTACACGGCCGGATCGAGTGGATTGGCGCTGCCCTGGGAGTTGTTGATCCAGTCCTCCCGGCGGCGGATGATGATGGCGTCCGTGTCGCCGGGACTGAGGGTGAAGCTGCCGGCCGGCGCCCGGTGAACCCGGATGCCGGCGCTTCTGAACGTGATGCCGGCCTGATTCAGCCAGTCGCTCACCGAGCTGCCTCCCGAGGAGACCTGGGTGAGCTGGCCCTGCGAGGCCATTTCCGCGCTGTGCGTCCGGGCGAGCTCGTTCAGGCGGGCATTGGGAGAGAGGGCCGAGGCTCCGCTGAGGGCGCGCGCCTGGTCCGTCAGGCGCTTGATCTCGCTCTCGGCGCCCGTGTCGTAGATGAAGGCCCCCGCTCGGGTCGAGTCGACCCCGGGAAACGGGGTGAGGAACCGGCTGCGGCGGCGCGCGATGAGGTCGCGAATGCGGCTCACCTCTCCGCGGGGAATCTCGCGCAGGAAGCGCTGCTGGATCTCGCGCTGGCCCTGGTTGCCAGGGTCCTGCTCACTCGCTCCCATGGTCGGCGGGCCCATGCTCGGGGCTTGGCCACAGGCGCTCACCCCGAGGGCGATCGCCAGGACAAGGATGCGTGCGTTCATCATCGCCCTCCTCTGCTTCTCGGCTGACTCCGGTGATACCCTGGCACGAGATCGCTACCGAGGCAACAGTGAGGCATCCCTCTCGCGCTGCCCTCGGCCGCACGCGCCGCGCCCCGATGCTCCGTCGTCGGCATGACGAACGTGCCGGCGTCACCAGCTGACCCCCAGTGAGCGGAAGCGACGAGGCCCTCCCCACTCTGGGGAGGGCCTCGTCGCTTCGGAGGTCGGGATGGTTAGCGGCCGCCCTTGATGTCCTTGTGCGCGTTGGTCAGGACGACGAGCATGTCGTTGACGATGTTGCGGCGCTCGCGGACCGAATAGGCGCGCTGCCAGTCGCGGCGCAGGCTCTCGTAGCGATCGAGGGCGCGGTTGGCGATGTCGTAGACGGAGCGCGCCTCGTAGCCGTAACCCGAGGAGACCGCGCGCTGGACGTCGTTGAGGCCATCCGTCAACACGCGCAGCATCCGCTCCTCGATCCGGTCCTTCTCGGAGTCCGAGTAGGCGTACTTCCAGTCCCGCAGCAGTTCGTCGTAGCGGTAAAGGGTATCCGACGAGACCCGGCGCGCCTTGTCCACCTCGTAGGACGCCGCGTCCACCTGGGCTGCCGCGTCGACCTGCGCGCTCGCGCTCACCTCGACGGCAGGGGGAGCCTTACGCTGCGCGTCGACGGACTGCGCGGTGGCCGATTTCTCGCCCGTCAGGCTCGCGCCCATCATGCCGGTCGTGCCGCAGCCTGCCAGAACCGAGGACGCGAGGGTCAGGGTCGCCAGGGCCATGAGGGTCTTACGTGCCATGTGGGGGAACCTCCATTCAACTCGTCACTGCTTACGTTAAAGAGGTTATGACACGTTTAATCCAGGGTCTTGCTTGGTTTAAGTTTAAGATTAATTTAAGCCGCGAGGCCCCCCGGCATGGACCGGGCGGGGTCAGGGGCGGACGGGATCGCGCTGGGTCGCCGCGGGCTCGATCCAGCCTTCCGCCCTTTCCACGGCCCGCAGCCAGTCCGCGTAGAGGCGATCGCGGGCCTCTGGCGCCATCCGGGGCGAGAAGCGCTGCAGCGCTCCGCCGGTCGGCAGCTCTGAAAGCGAGGGCCAGTAGCCGACTCCCAGTCCTGCCAGCAGCGCCGCGCCCAGCGCGGTCGTCTCGAGGGTCTCGCCGCGCAGCACCGGGACGTCCAGCATGTCGGCCACGAACTCGAGGATGAAGTCGTTGGCGGCGGCGCCGCCGTCCACTCCCAGGAATTCCAGCTTCTTGCCGGTGTCGGCCTCCATGCAGGTGACCAGGTCGCGCGTCTGGTAGGCCATGGCCTCCAGGGCCGCGCGCACCAGGTGAGGCCGTCCGGTTCCTCGGGTCAGGCCGACGATCGTGCCTCGCGCGTAAGCGTCCCATTGCGGGGCGCCCAGGCCCACGAAGGCGGGCACGAGGAAGACCCCGCCGTTGTCGGGGATCGAGCGGGCGATCGCCTCGGTCTCGGACGCCGACTGGATGATCCCGAGCTGGTCGCGCAGCCAGTGCACGGTGGCGCCCGCCATGAAGATGCTGCCCTCCAGGGCGTAACTCACCTGATCGCCGATCTGCCAGGCGATGGTCGTGAGCAGGCGGTTGCGCGAGAAGACCGGCCGCGAGCCCGTGTTGAGCAAGAGGAAGCAGCCGGTGCCGTAGGTGTTCTTGGCCTGCCCTTCCTTGAAGCAGCGCTGCCCGAACAGGGCCGCTTGCTGGTCGCCGGCCGATCCGGCAATCGGAATGCCGGCCGGAAGGACTCCCAGCTCGACGGTCGGAGCGATCAGGCCGGAGTTGGGGACGACGTCGGGCAGGATCTGGGGGGGGATCCGGAGGGTGGCCAGGATCTCGGGATCCCACTCGAGCGTGTTGAGGTTGAAGAGCAGCGTCCGGCTGGCGTTGGAGGCGTCCGTGGCGTGGCGCCGGCCTCCGGTGAGGTTCCAGATGAGCCAGGAGTCGATGGTGCCGAAGGCGATCTCGCCGCGCTCGGCGCGTTCGCGCAGCCCTTCGACGTTGTCCAGCAGCCAGGAGACCTTGGTTCCCGAGAAGTAAGCGTCCAGCAGCAGGCCGGTCTTGGCGGCAAAGGAGTCGAGGTGGCCCGCTTGCGTCAGCGCGTCGCACATGGCGGCGGTCCGGCGGCACTGCCAGACGATGGCGCGGTGCACGGGCTTGCCGGTCTCGCGATCCCACATCACCACCGTCTCGCGCTGGTTGGTGATGCCGATGGCGGCGATCGCCGAGGCGTCCGTGCCGGCGTTGCGCAGGCACTCCCCGATGGCGTCGCGCACCCCCTCCCAGATCGATAGGGCGTCGTGCTCCACCCAGCCGGGCTGCGGGTAATATTGGGTCACCTCCCGGTAGGCGCGGCCGACCACCTTCGCCTCACGGTCGAAGAGCAGCACGGTCGAGCCGGTGGTTCCCTGGTCGATGGCGAGGACGAAGGTTTCGGGCATGGCGGACTCCTCTCGGCTACTCCGGTACGGGACGCCCGCCCATGGTACCCACCCGCCACGCAGAGGCGCAAGGTCGGTATACTGGGGGGAGCTGTTTGCGCCCCGCATGCCTTGCAAGCGAGCGCTTCGCGCCCGCCGGATCTAGCCTCCGCCGTGTAGGAAAGCCGCGAAAGGGGTAAGAACCGTCTGGAGCCGACGACCAGAAAGGGAGTAGGTTGAACCCCGCCATCCAACGCAGCATCGTTTGTCTCATCGCCCTGAGCGCGGCCGTATTGCCGGGCCCCAGCCCTTCGCGCGCGCAGACGGCCGAGTCGGGGGGCGTCTTCGTGGCCATCGGCGGCGGAACCGAGAAGCCCGAGATTACCCAGGCCGTGATCGACATGGCCGGCGGCAAGGACCGCCGCGTGATCGTCTTCCCCACGGCCTCGAGCGATCCCTCGCAGGCAGGCCTGGCCTACAAGCATTACTTCGGCCAGCTCGGCTCCAGCTTGGTCGAGTCCCTCGCCCTTCCCGACCGACAGACCGCCAACGACCTGGCGCCGGTCAAGGACATCGCCCGCGGAGACCTGCTCTACTTCACCGGGGGAGACCAGAACCGCCTGGTGAACGTGCTCTCCAACACCGCCGTGCACGGCTCTTTGCAGACCGCCTGGCAGCGCCGGGCCGTCATCGCCGGCACCAGCGCGGGAGCGATGGTCTGGGGACCCGAGTTCATCGCCAATGGCACCAGCCTGGGAGCCCTGAAGTACGGTTTCAGCCGGGATCCCAGCGGCATCCCGGGCCTGGAGCTGCGGCCCGGCCTGAACCTCTGGGAGCGCCTGGTGGTCGACACCCATTTCTCCGAGCAGCAGCGCCTGGGGCGCCTGTTGCTCGCCACTGCGGCCATTCCCGGAGCCTCCGGCATGGGCCTCGACGAGGGCACCGCCGCCAAGGTCACCTCCGAGGCCATCCAGGTCATGGGCTCGGGCTCGGCCACCATGATCGAGACCGACACGGTCAGCGCCAACAACGCCCAGCAAAGTGGCCCCAACCAGCCGTTCGCCATCGGGCGCGCCAAGCTTCATCGCCTGGCCGCCGGGGATACCTACATCCGAAAGGTCCGAGCCATTCCCACCTCGCAGCCGCTGGCGCCGGGCAAAGCCGTCGCCCCTCCAAGCCCCTTCGTGGTGCTCGCCGGCACTGACGTGCCCCGCAAGCAGCCGGGCCCCATCGCGGACTTCGTCCGGGCCAGTGGCGGCAACGGCGCCCGCATCTTGTTGCTGGCGGGCGATGACGCCTCCCAGGGCACCAAGATGTGGAAGTCCTACCTCATGCGCCTGGGAGCGGCCCAGGTGATCAACTTCATGTCCATGGAACTCTCGGAGCAGGGGCTGGGCGTCGCGCTTCAGCATGCGACGGGCATCTTCTTCCTGGAGGATGCCCGCGGCACCTTGCTCAAGAACCTGCTCGCCAACCAGGGACGGCTGGGCTCTTACCTCCACGAGTATGGGAAGCGCGTTCCGATTGCCGCCGTGGGCACCGCCGTGCGGATCGTCGGCGAGCGTGCCATCTTCGGGGAGTTCGGCACCGAGAGTTACCAGTCGCTGCCGGGCCTGCAACTGGTTCCCCAGGTGGTGGCCGACAAGGGCTTCTGGTACGGGGATTCCATGGAGCGCCTGATCCGCATGCAACTGATGGGCGATCGCTCGCTGGCCATCGGCTTGATGCCGGACAACGCCGTCACCATCGCCGGGGCGCAGGCCACCGTCTCGGGCGAGAACCAGGTGATCTTCCTGGACGCCAACGAGGTGACGCATTTTCGCTTACCTCCCGACGGACAGCGTCAGCCGACGTCGGTTTCGGGCCTCGCGCTGAGCGTCGTGCCCCCCACCGGCGATTACGACCTGGTGCGTCGACAGCCAAGGTTCTAGAGGACGGGATCCATGACCGAGAAGAAAGCCCCTGAATCGACACCCCTCTCGCTGCCGGACTTCAAATGGGCGGACTACGCCCTGGAGTTCCAGTCGGCGATGGAAGAGCGGATGGGCAAGCAGCCCGAGCTAGCCGACGAGCTCTGGACGCGCATGCTGGACGTGATGAGCCTCTATATCCCGCCGTCGAACGTGCGTACCGCCCGGATCTGGGTCAGCCGCGACGCCAACTGCTGCAAGAAGTGCCTGGCGCGCGACGGCAAGCTGATTCCGCTGTCCGAGCCCAAGCAGCTGGCTGCCAACCTTCCGCCGTTCCATGGCCCCATGAAGGGCCACAAGATGTGTCGCTGCATCCTGGGGGCCGCCCCCGAGGCATGACGCCTCTGGCAAGAGATCCCTGACGCCGGCCAATGAGGGCCGGCGTCTTTTCGTTTCGCCTGGACGAGGCCAATCTCTCTGCGACGCCTCAAGATGCTGCCCAAGAGGAACGGATCCGGGCTGGCGGGTGGTCAGGAGGTGGAGATGGAACGGCAGATGGAGCTGAAGAGTCCCGCTTTTCCGAACGGAGGGCATATCCCGGCCAGGTACACCTGCGAGGGAGCGAACGTCTCGCCGCCCCTGGCGTGGAGCGGCGTTCCGGAGGACGCGCGGGCCATGGCCCTGGTGGTGGACGATCCCGACTCGCCGTCCAAGGTCTGGGTGCACTGGGTGCTCTATAACCTGCCCCCGGAGGCGGGGATGCTGCCGGAAGGGACGCGCGGGCTGGAGGCCACGGCGCGCGAGGGCCAGAACGACTTCGGGGACGTCGGCTACGGCGGGCCTTGCCCGTCGCGCGGGACGCACCGCTATCGGTTCAAGCTCTACGCGCTGGATGAGCACCTGGACGTCGGAGAGGGCTGCTCGAAGCCGGACCTGCTCGAGGCCATGGACGGCCACGTGCTGGCCGAGGCCGAGCTGACCGGGACCTACGCGCTGATCAGGAGATGAGCGAGGCTCCGTCCACCGCGTCGCAGACCCAGAGCGTGGCTTCCTTGCCGGCGCGCTCGCGGTAGCCGTTGAGGACATGGTCCCGGAAGGCTGCCAGGGCCTTGATCTCGACGAGGTTGACCGTGCAGCCGCCAAATCCCGCGCCGGTCATGCGGGCACCGAGGACGCCTGGGGTCTTCTGGGCGAGCGAGGCCAGCAGGTCGAGCTGCGGGATGGAGACGTTGAAATCGTCCTTGAGGCTCTGGTGGGACTGGTTCATGAGCTTGCCGAAGACGGCGAGGTTTCCCGCTTCGAGGGCGTCCACGCCGCGGATGACCCGCTCGTTCTCGGAGATGACGTGGCGGGCGCGCGCGCGGATGTCGTCGGGAAGGTCGCGGGCGACGGCGTTGAACTCGATGGGGGTGACGTCGCGCAGGGCCTGGATCTCGCGGCCCAAGAGGCGCCGGAGGTGGCGGACGGCGGTCTCACATTCCTCGCGGCGGGCGTTGAACTTGGAGTCGACGAGGCCGCGGCGCATGCCGGAGTCGAGGATGGCGATCGCCACGCCGCGCTCTTCGAGCCGCAGCGGCACCGAGCGGGTCTCCAGGCTGCGGCAGTCGATGAGCAGGGCATGATCACGCTCGCCCAATGCCGAGATCATCTGATCCATGATGCCGCAGGCCACCCCGACGAACTGGTTCTCGGCGCGCTGCGCCAGGAGGGCCAGTTGCTTGGGGGGCAAGCCCAGCTCGAAGGCGGCGTTGAGGGCGGTGAGCATGGCGATCTCGAAGGCGGCGCTGGAGCTTAGGCCCGCCCCCTCGGGGACGTTGCCGCCGATGGCCGCGTCGAATCCCCCCACGGCATGCCCCGCGTCGAGCAGGATCCGCACGACTCCGCGGACGTAGTTGCTCCAGGTCGGAGCGTCGGGGCCCGCGGAAATCCGCTCGAAGGCGTCGAGTGCGAAGGCGTCATGCTGCGCGAAGTTCTCGGAGAACAGCCGGACCGTTCGGTCGTCGCGGCGGCGCAGGGCGACGACCACCTCGCGGTCGATGGCGGCCGGGAAGACGAACCCGTCGTTGTAGTCGGTATGCTCGCCGATCAGGTTCACGCGGCCGGGAGCACGGGACGTGATCTCCGGGGGGCCGAACTCACGAAGGCAGGCGGCCTGGACGGCGGCGAGCGGCTGGGAGAGCGTGGCGTGAAGCAATGATGCGTCCTTTCCGGTAGAGGTTGGCGGGCTCGGAGGCCCGCCCCACAATTCACCATGATACAGGCTCAAGCAAACTACCTGCCAGTATCAAAGCCATGGCGGGCGCGGAGGCCCGCCCCACAAGCACCAGGAAGGCCAGCTCACAAGCCCTCCCCACCGCTAGCTGCCCGAGTCGGAGCTGGAGGGCGCAGAGAGGAGCGATCGCCGCTGCGACTGGCTGAGACTGCTGTAGAAGGCCACCATCGCGTCGACGGGCATGGTGCGGTTAGCCTCGCTGAGTGCTTGCCGGTAGGCCGTCGCGTCGCCGGTGGAAAGAAGCGTGATATGGGCCTGCTGGATGCTGCTCTGATGGGCTTTTTCGTGCTGTTGCAGCGCCGTCGTCATGGCGCTGAGGGCGCGCGTCTGGTCGGGCGTGAGCTTGAGTTGCTGCTGCATGGCCTGCATCTGGCTGTCTCCGGAAGGCTCCTGGCTGCCTTGCGCGCCTGGCTGCTGGATGGCGGCGATCAGCGTGGTGCGCTGCTGGGGCGTGAGGATCCCGCGCAGCTTCAACTGGGCGTTTACCGCCTTGTCGATGTCCGCGTCGGACTGGGTGAGCTGAGCCTTGACGGCCGGCACATCGAGCGTGGGCGCGACCAGCAACGCCTGGAGCGCGGAGCTGTCGCCCTGCATCGCGTCCTGGTTGATGGCTTCCATCTGGCGGCGCTGCTCGGCCGTCAGGTTCAGGGGATCGCTCCCCTGGCCGGGATTTCCCTGGCTGATCGCGAAGGGAGCCGCCGGTGTGGGATCGAGCGCTCTGGCGCTAGGAAGGGGCGCATGGCAGCCTGCCAGGCTGCCGGCCAGCAGGGCGATCGCCAGGGTGAAGGGAAGCCGCTTGGTTTTGAGCATGGTCCGTCCTCCTAGGAACAGGGGGTGAACGGTCCGAGTATGGTTCAAGGGCTTGTTCAGGACAACGAACGCTAGACTAGCGGAAACTCGCATGCGGACCTGGCTTCTGGCTCGTTCGGGGCCTGGCGTCTCGGGGTGGGGCGAAAAGCAGGGCCATTTCGGAGGCTTTCCCCAGGTTCGCCGAGTTTCTTTGTCGGTTTCCAGCAGGGAGTGCTCGCTCTTGCCGTACGGGAATACCAGGGATCCGCCATTCGCTTGTCGAGATCGGCCCTGCCCCCGTTCGCAAGGGGAGCCTATGCTCCCTGGCGGGGCGAATCCCCGAAGGGAGCGTGAGATGCGCACGACGGCCATCAGGGCGTGCGGCTTGGCTTTGCTGGCGGCAAGCGTGATTGCCTGCCGGGCGACTTTGCCCCCGGCATCCGAGGCGCCGGTGTCGGCCGGGGAGATCCCGCTGCTGGTGCTGCCTCGCGAGGCCGAGGCCGAGGAGCTCTTGGCACGGGCACGAAGCGATGCGTTCCGCTTCCGGCGGGTCGTCATCGGCCAGGCAACTTACTACGTACCCTACATCCGGCCGCGGGCGTACCCGGCCTATGTTCCCTATTACACGTCCTACGATCCGGATTTCTACTACGTTCCGGCCTTCGCGTCGCCCGACTTCGGCGGGAGCTCTCGGCTCGTCCGTTACGGACGCCGCGCGGCTCGCTGAGCGCGGCGTCAGAGCTGAGCGGCGATCGCCCGCAGCTCGGCGGCCTTCTCCTCGGGGAGGGTGTCGTTGATGAACGTGCCCGCTCCCGATTCGCAGCCCGCCAGGTATTTGAGCTTGGTGGCCGTGCGGTTGGGGGGATAGAACTCGACGTGGAAGTGGCAGCCGGGATGATCCTGGCCATCCGTGGGCGCCTGGTGCATGACCATCATGTAGGGCAGCGAGAACCCGAACAACCCGTCGTACGTTTGCATGACCGTCTTCAGCAGGCTGGCGAAGGCCAGGCGCTCCTCGGGCCCGAATTCCGCCAGCGAGCCCAAGTGCCGCTTGGCGTAGAGGTGAATCTCGTAGGGGTAGCGGGCGTAAAAGGGAACCAGGGCGATGAAGTGCTCGTTCTCGGCCACAAGTCGGCGGCCGTCGCGGCGTTCCTCGTCCAGGACGTCGCAATGCAGGCAATGGCCGGTTCTGGCGAAGTGCTTGGCCTGGCTTTGCAGCTCGCGCTCGATCTTGGGAGGCATGTAGCTGAACGCGTAGATCTGGCCATGGGGGTGGTGGAGCGTCACTCCGATGGCCTCGCCCTTGTTCTCGAAGATGAAGACGTAGGCGATCTCGGGGCGCGCGCCCAGCTCGACGTAGCGATCGGTCCAGACCCGGACGAGACGCTCGATTTCGCCGACCGAGCGCGCGGCGAGCGTCGTGTCATGCTGCGGCGAGTACAGCACCACTTCGCAAACCCCCTGAGCCGGGCGAACCGGGAAGAGGTCGTTGCCCTCGACGACCGGTTCGGGCGGTTCGGAATGGAACGAGGGGAACTTGTTCTCGAAGACCACGAACTCGTAACCGGAGGCGGGAACCTCGGTTGGAAAGCCTCCCGGCTGGGTGGGGCAGATCGGGCAGTAATCCGCCGGCGGCATGAAGGTGCGGTCCTGGCGATGGGTCGCCGTGACCACCCACTCCTCGGCGATGGGGTTCCAGCGCAGCTCGGACATGGCTAGGGCTCCTTCGGCTCGGAGGCTTGCGTTTCGGACTCCCGGGTCTCCGGCTTCAGAGGCTCAGCCTCCGGAGGCTCGGGCGCGTCTCCCGCGGGAACGAATCGGTAGTAGATCAGCCTCCGGCCATCGTCCTTGACGAGGATCTCCTTTTGCATGATCGTGCGTTCGCTGTCCATGGCGCTTTCCCTCCGGGCCTCATTCTCCCGCCCTCCCTGGGGGGTGTCAAGGGAAGGGGCATGCGAGACGGCTCCGTGTCTCGCGTTCAGTCTCTGAAGGCCGTGAGGCGAAAGTGCGTGCCGTCGCTGCGCACGGTGACGGCGCCGTCCTGGTCCGTGCGGTAGACCCGGCCGTAGGGCCGCAGCCGCGCCAGGGTCTCGGGGGCGGGATGACGGAAGGAGTTGCGCGCTCCCACCGAGATGATCGCGGCTTGCGGGCGGACGGCCTTCAGGAACTCTGGTCCGCTACCGTAGCGGCTGCCGTGGTGCGCCACCTTCAAGAGGGTGGCTCTCAGGTGTTCCGGATGCCTGAGCAAGCGCGATTCGGCCTCCCGTTCGAGGTCTCCGGCGAAGAGCATGCTGAAACTTTGGTAGCGCAGCCGCATGACCACGGAGTTGTTGTTGGCATCCGAGCGGCTGCCGCGGTGCGCCGGGTCGGGAGGGCCCAGGACCTCCAGGGACAGCCCGGGTTCGAGCTCGGTGTGCATGCCCTCTTGAACCGTGATCAGCGGGATCTGCCGCTCCAGCACGCGCTCCAGCCAGCGCTGGTAGGCCGGTGAGTTTGCTGCCTGGCCGGCGTCCCAGACCGCCGAGACGGGAATCCCCTCCGTGACCGAGGCCAGTCCGCCGGCGTGGTCATCATGGGCATGCGTCAGGATGATGCCGTCGAGTCGCTTGCAGCCCTGCCTTCGCAGGTACGGCAAGATCGTCCTTTCGCCGGAGTCACCGTCCGTCCAGCAAGGCCCGCCATCGATCAGGAACCAGCGATGTGTCGGAGTCCTCACGACGATCGCGTCGCCCTGGCCGACTCCCAGGACGATGATTTCAACATCATGGGGCCGATCCAGGCGCTCCCACGCCGTGTAAAAAAGCACGGGAGCGAGCAGGGCGAGGACGCTCAGCCTAAAGGATGCGCGGCCGGCGAGATGGAGCCCCACGCCCAGACAGAGATACGCGGTGGCGAGCCAGAGCGCGGGGGGCAGGCGCAGGAACTGCGAGGATCCCGGAAGCGGCAGGGTCAGCGTGACGAGTCCCGTGAAGGCCTGCAACAGCAAGTAGGCTCCGCTGAGCAGGTGGTGGCCCAGCAGGTCGGAGATCGCGCCGCCCAGTAGGGCGACGAATCCGAGGATCGTCACGGCCTCGACCATGAAGCATGTGGCCGCGTTCAGGGGCAGGCTGTAGGGGGAGAGCTGTCCGAAGTGAAAGACCTGGAGGGGCATGACCCAGATCCCCGCCGCGAGCGCCATGGCGAATGTCTGGGCCAGGGCTCCGGGTAGCCGCCGGAAGAAGCCGAGGAGGCGCGGAGCGGTATGCAGCAGGGCGAAGGTGGCGATCGCGCTGAACTGGAACCCCACGTCGAAGAGCAAGAATGCCCGGTGGAGTAGCATGCCCAGCACGACGACCTGCAGGGTCAGGTAACGAAGCCAGGGACGCTGGACCGCCCACCCGATGATCAGCGCGCAGCCCATCCAAGTGGCGCGCACGACCGAGGGAGGAAGGCCGGTCATGGTCGCGTAGCCCCAGAGGGTCGCGCAGCCGAGCAAGACTCCGAGCCATCGGGGCATGCCGAGCCCCGTGATGAGGCCCTTGAGCATGCCCCAGAGAAAGAGGATCTGGGCGCCGCTGACAGCCAAGACGTGAGCGAGCCCGAGCGTCCGGAAGGCGTCGGCGGTCTCCGGATCGATGGGGGATGCGCCGTCCCCGAAGAGCAAGCTGCCCAGCAGCGCGGCTTCCGCTTCGGGGAGATGCCGGGAAAGCTGGGCGAGGGCCTCGTTCTTGAAGGAGAGCGCCCAGCTCACCACGCTGGGGTTAGGTTCTCCGGGCTGCACGGAGACGGTCCGGGCATTCATGACGGTGTAGACGTCGTGGCGGGCGAGGTACTCCCGGTAGTCGAACTCGCCCGGGTTCTGGGCCTGTGCGGGCAGCTGCAGCGAGCCGTGCAGGCGAACGCGCTGCCCGTAGCGCAGCGTCTCGGTTCCTGGAGTTTCGCTTTCTGCCCGCACCAGGATGCGCCCGTTTCCACGGGCGGGATAGGGCCGCATGAGGTCCCCGACGGCGAGCTCGAAGCGGAGGCCCCGCTGGGTGCGGCGGGGATCGCTCGTGATGATGCCGCTGACCTCGGCATGGCGCAGGGGCGTCCAGTGCGCGGGGTCGTGGGGGCCTGGCGCCGGCGTGCGCCAGGCGGTCCAGAGCATGGCCAGGGGAACGAGGCCCACGGCGATGGCCAGGCCCCGCAGCCACGGTCGCATGGGGCCTCCCCTCCATGCCACGAGCCCGAGGAGCAGCAGGCCCAGGAAGACTCCCCAGCGTGAGAACGGCTCGTCGAGGAGTGATCCGTTGCTCGACTGGAGCCAGATGCCTGCTGCGAGGCCTACGAGCAGGGCGGCAAGCGTCGGGATCATCAGAGCGTGAGCAGCGGGGCGAGCCGTTCGAAGCGGCGCTCGCCGATGCCGGGGACCTCCTTGAGTTCGTCGAGCGTCCGGAAGCGACCCTTCTCGCTGCGGTAGCGGATGACCTCCTCGGCGAGCGTGCGGCCGATGCCCGGGAGCGCATCGAGTTCGGAGATGCTGGCCTTGTTGAGTGAGACCGGGGAATGGCTCGATGGCCGTGAGGGCTGGCGATCGTTTTGGCTGGAGGTCCGCCGGTTCCGCGGCGCCGTGTGAGCGTTCGGGCGCTGAGGGGCTGTCACGCTCGGGATCACGAGGCGCTCTCCGTCCTCGAGGACGCTTGCGAGGTTCAGGTCGCCAAGCACGGCGCCCTTGGCAATGCCGCCGGCTGCCTGAATGGCGTCGACCCCGCGGGATCCGCGGGGCAGCGCGTAGACCCCGGGCTTCTGGACGCGTCCGGTGACGTGGATGCGCACGGTGGATTCCTGGACCTGGACCTGCGCATGGCTTGGCATCGGCATGGTCAGGAGCAGGGCCAGGAGGAAAAGGGCTTTCCTGAGCATGGGTAACTCCTTACTGAATAATATATATCGTTACAAAATCATAACATGGCAAGGAGCAGGGGGCGTGCCGCCGATCGCGCAAGCGGTCGATGCGGCCGGGAAACCCGTATTTTTCCGGCGAATAGGACGCTGGAGACGGGAAGGCAAGATTAAGTGCTTGTGATAGAATGGGGAAAATTCGTGATAGGAGAACCAGCCATGACCGACACGCTCAACCTTCGTCGTCAAGCCATCATCAAGGCCATCGTCACCGACACCTTCAAGCAGCAGGCTTCTGCCGAGTTGCAGGGTGCTCTGCAGCAGATCGACATGCAGATGCAGCAGCTCGAGTTCCAGGGCAAGCGCGCCATTTCCGACCTCGAGAAGAAGGGCATCTCGCCTGCCGGCCCCGAGCTCACCGCGCAGCTGAACCAGCTCAAGGCCCAGATCGAGCAGGAGCGCCAGAACCTCTTCACCGCCAAGAACGACATGATGCAGAAGCTCAACATGATCGGTCAGCTCGAGCCCGGCAGCGAGTTCGTGCAGGGCAACGTCGACAACTTCGTCGACGTCAAGCTCGGTGATAACCTCTACGCCAAGCTTTCGGCTCCCGAGATCATCGTCAAGGACGGGGTCGTCATCGAGATCCGCACCCCGGAGGCCTAGATGTCCGCCGAGGAGCGTCTCCTCGCCGTCGGCCGCCTGCTCAAGCCCCATGGCGTTCGCGGAGAGATCAAGGTCGCCGTCATGACCGACGATCCTTCCCGCTTCAAGAAGCTCGACGAGGTCACGGTTGAACTCGTCAACGGCCAGCGCGTGCCCCTTCACGTGGAAGGGGCGCGCGTCATCGGGCCTGAGACCGTGCTCGTGAAGTTTCGCGAGTACGGAACCCCCGAGGCTTTGCTGGCCCTGCGCGACGGCCTGATCATGATCCCGCGCTCCCTGGGAGTTCCCCTGAAGCCGGGTGAGGTCTACTTCGCCGACATGATCGGCCTCAGGGCCATCCTCCAGGAGTCCGGCGAGGAGCTAGGCAAGGTCACCGCCATCCTCTCGGCTGGCAACGACCTGCTCGAGATCACGCGGTCGGACGGCTCGGAGGTCCTGATCCCCTGGGTCGACCCGTTCGTGCCCAAGATCGACGTGGCGGGCGGGGCGGTCTACTTGACCCCGCCTCCGGGCCTGCTGGAGGACTAGCGTGCGGATCGACGTCGTCACGCTTTTCCCCGGCATGTTCGAAGGTCCCATGTCGGAGAGCATCATCAAGCGCGCTCAGGATGCCGAGGTCCTGGATCTGCGGATCACGGACCTGCGGGACTTCTCCAAGGACAAGCACCGCAAGGTCGACGATCGGCCCTTCGGGGGCGGAGCTGGGATGGTGATCAAGGCGGAGGTGGTCTTCGACTGCCTGTCTGCCATGGAGCTGCAGCCGGGAGCCCGGGTGATCCTCACGGATCCCCAGGGCGTGACCTTCAACCAGAAGCTCGCCAACGAGCTCGCCGAGGCCCCTCAGCTGGTTTTCCTTTGCGGGCACTACGAAGGCTTCGACGAGCGGGTACGCGAGCACCTGGTCACCGATGAGATCTCGATCGGGGACTACGTGCTCACGGGCGGAGAACTGCCCGCCATGGTGATGATCGATTCGGTCGTCCGGCTTTTGCCCGGGGCCATCGGCAAGATCGAGTCCACGCACGAGGATTCATTCTACACGGGCCTACTCGATTACCCGCACTACACCCAGCCGGCGGTCTACCGGGACTGGGAGGTGCCGGAGATCCTGCGCTCGGGCAATCACGGGGCGATCGCCAAGTGGCGTCGCGAGCAGGCGCTGCAGCGGACTTTCGAGCGCCGTCCGGACCTGCTGGAGACGGCCCCTCTCACCAAGGAGGACCGCAAGTTCCTCAAGGAGCGCTGCGGCTGGGTGCCTTCGGTTTGACCCCGTTGGCCGACGGGTATTTAAACGGTAGCTGGAATGGCGCGGCCTAGCGCCCGCGGCTTGGACGATGAGGCTCTGGTAGTTTCGTCGCGAAGTCGAAGGACCGGTCCGCATGGGGAAGTCGCTTCCCCGCACGTTTGAGAGCGGCGCGTCGGCGCCCTAGAGGTGAGTCTTGCAACTGAACCGCATCTTGACCAACTTTGTCGTGACCGAGGATGGGATTTCGAAGATTCACCAGCTGCTCTCGCACCTGGTCAAGGACGTGGATGCGCAGGCGGCGATGCTCGTCGAGAAGTCCGGGCAGATGATCGCGACCGACGGGGACGTCCAGGGTCTCGATACCCAGGCGATCGCCTCTCTGGTCAGCGGTGCCTTCGCCTCCACGCGCGCGGTCGCCCGCCTCATCGGCGAAACCGAGTTCCAGGCGATGTTCCAGCAGGGCGACCAATCCAGCATCTTCATGTACGCCCTGGGCACCAACGACATCCTCGTGGTGATCTTCAACGACGTCAGCAAGACCGGCCTCGTCAAGGTCCAGGCCCAGCAGACCGCCATGGCGCTGTCCAACGAGATCGCCCAGATGCAGGCCCCCAACAAGTCCTAGAACTCGCGCCTCCGTTTCGCCGCTGGTCCGTTTCGCCATCGCGCATGGCGAAACGGACCAGCGGCTTCTTTTGGGGGCGGTTTCGCGAGACGGGACAAGTCTGCTATCATGACGTCGCTTGGTTAGCCGGCAAGCCGGCACTCGGAGGAATCGATCACGATGATGAAGAAGTTCGTTGTTGCGCTCAGCGCGCTGACCCTTTCCCTCTCGGCCGGTGCGGCCCTGGCCTGCGGCGACGGCGCCTGCGACGACGCGTCCTGCGCGCTCGAGGCGAAGGACAAGGCCCATGGCGAGCATGTTGCGCCCGCCAAGGCCGTGATCGTCAAGCCCGGCTACACCCTCGCCACCTTCTCCGTCGACGGCATGGTCTGCATCAACTGTGCCAACAAGGTCACCGCGACCCTCAAGGGCATCAAGGGCGTGGATGCCGTCAGCGTTGACCTCAACGCCGGCAAGGCCTCCGTCTCCTATGACAAGAAGGCCGTCGAGCCCGCCAAGGTCGTCGAGATCGTCTCGAAGCTCGGCTACAAGGTCAAGCAGATCTAGCACTCGAGTCCGCACATACGAAAAGCGCCGCTCCCCGTTCGGGAGCGGCGCTTTTCCCTTGAACTAAGCGCCCGCGGCTGTTGCGTAAGGCAGCGAGCGTTAGCCGTGAGTCGTAATAACCAAGGCTCACTGCCCAAGCTCGCTGTCCTGCAGCAACGAAGGTCTAGGGATAGATGCGGGTCAGGAGGCGCGGGAACGGAATGGTCTCGCGGATGTGGTCGAGCTTGCAGATCCAGCGGATGGCGCGCTCGATGCCCAGGCCGAAGCCCGAGTGGGGGATGGAGCCGTACTTCCGAAGATCGAGGTACCAGCCGTAGGCCTCGGGTTCGAGGTCATGCTGCTTCATGCGCTCCACGAAGAGGTCGTAGTCCTCGATGCGCTGCGAGCCGCCGATGATCTCGCCGTAGCCCTCGGGTGCCAGCATGTCGGCGCAGAGGACGACCTCGGGGCGGTTCGGATCCGGTTGCATGTAGAAGGCCTTGATCTCCGTCGGGTAGTGGGTGACGAAGAAGGGGGTCTCGAACTGGTTGGCGAGGACGTCCTCGTCGTCGCCGCCAAAGTCCTCGCCCCAGGTGATGTCCGAGCCCGCCGCGCGCAGG
>JAKFCW010000101.1:0-77321 GCA_036676455.1 Candidatus Sericytochromatia bacterium | reverse complement strand
ATCCAAGATCCAACCAGTAGGGAGAATTTGGGAATGAGCACCCGTCTGATCGCCCGTGATGTCATCAATGGCATCGAGAAGGGCCAACTGAAAGAGAACCTGCCGGCCATCAACCCCGGCGACACCGTCAAGGTCTTCGTGAAGATCGTCGAAGGCGGCAAGGAGCGGATCCAGGGCTACGAGGGCGTCGTGATCAAGCGTCGCGGCTCGGGCATCAACGCGACCTTCACGGTCCGCCGCGTCTTCCAGGGCATCGGCGTGGAGCGCACGTTCCTGCTGCACTCGCCCCGCCTCGACCGGATCGAGGTCCTGCGCCGCGGCGTCGTCCGCCGCGCGAAGCTCTACTACCTCCGTGGGCTGACCGGCAAGGCCACCCGCATCAAGGAGAAGGCGCGCAACGCCAAGTAAGGCGACGCGATTCAGAGCGCCTGACGCTTTCATCGCCCCGGGGAATTCCCCGGGGCGATGCCTTTTCTCCCGAGCCAACGAAGACCTAACAAGGCCTTGAGCGAGTCCTAACGGATCCGGGGAATAAGACTCCTCAGGAGAACCTGCCATGCGCCTCGAGCCGAAACCCGTCACGAGCCCCGCTCCCCGCCTCGCGCCAAGCGTCGGCGGCACGCGCCCCTTGGCGCCCGCACCCACGGCCCCCTTGAACTCCCCGGATGCGCTGAGGCTTTCCGGTGCGTCGCAGAACGCTCCCGCGGCGAGCGCCAGCCTCTCGGACCTGGTGGCCAAGGCCAAGGAGGCAGCCGCCCGAAAGCCCGAATGGACCATGGCCGTGAACCTCGCGGCCAGCCTGGGCGACCAGTTCGGGGCCGTCTCCAAGGGCCAGCAGCTTCGCGATCTGGCCAAGGAGACCGAGGGCAAGCCGGTCACCATCGTCGCCCAGCAGATGGGCCAGGGGCCGGAGGGTCCCTTCGTCGAGCGGTTCGTCATCAAGGACGGCAAGGTGACCTCCCAGGGCCAGAGCCCGTCGCGGGGATTCGCCGAGGACCTGGAGGCGCTGACGGCCATGGCCGCCAAGGATCACCCCGCCAAGCGCATGGGAGTGGTAATCCAGTCGCACGGGACCGCGATCAAGGGCATGTCGGGAGACAACGGGGGAGCGAGCCTCTCGCAGCTGGCCGACGCCATGCGCCGGGGGATGGAGCGCGGGGGGCGGAGCAAGCTGGATGTCCTGGACTTCGACGCTTGCCTGATGGGCCAGCAGGAGGTGCTCTCGGCCGTGAGCGGGTTGAGCGAGCATGTCCTGGCCTCTCCTGAGCTGGAGCTGGCCAACAGCGGCACGATGGGCGGCAAGGTCGACGGGCAGCCCGTCAGGGAGATGATGCGGGCCCTCTTGCAGGATCCCGGGATGGACGGAGAGGCCTTCGCCCGGAAGGCCGTCGAGCTGGCCTCACAGGCGGCGCGCCCGTTCGACGTCGACAAGGACGGCAAGGCGGACGCGGACATCGATCCGCTCAACGCCACGCCCACGCTCTCGCACTTCGACATGGAGCACATGCCCGCGATGAACCGGGCGATGGACGGGCTGGGAAGCGCCCTGAGCGCGGCCATGCGCGAGCCGGCTCAGCGGCAAGCGATCATGGATCTCATCTCCCGCGCGCCGCGCTACTCGGCCTCCGAGGCGGAGGGCAACGGGCATGGCCTGCAGCAGCGGGATCTCAAGACCTTCTCAGAGGGCCTGCAAGGGGCGATCGCCCAGGGGAAGCTGAAAGACCCTTCAGGCTCCCTATCAAAAGCCGCCACGGCGACCCTGGAGGCCCTGAACAGCCTCGTGGGGGCTTACCACGGCGAGGAGAAGGGTGCCCTCCCCGGGATCGACCCTCAGAACTACCGGGACATGGGCGGGCTGGGGGTCTTCATGCCGAGCGCGGAGTTCCTGACGGGCACCCCCGAGACGCTGGCCACTCCCCTGGCGCAGATCGCGGACAACGCGGGGTACTTCTCCAGGCAGGTCGCGGATCCCCAGGCGACGGCCGAAGAGCGCACGCGCGCCAAGGCGCTTTTCTTGCGAGGCGCCGGCAATGCCATGCGCGAGACCTGGGAGCGCTTGCCCGATGCGCGGCGCGCGGACTTCACGCCGCTGGCCGAGGCCTTCGACGCGCTGGAGCAGGCCGAGACCCCGGCCGAGATCTCGGCGGCGGCCAAGCGCTACGGAGAGGTGGCCGCTAAACTGCAGGACGGCCCCGCAGGGCAGCTGCTCACCCGGCAGAAAGCGGACGAGCGGCGCGAGCTGGTCGACCAGGCCTACGGCCTGGCGCGTCCGCACATGACCGAGGGGTGGAAGGAGTTCACCCAGGCCTTGCGAGAAGGCGCCTGAGTCCGAGCCACTCATCACGTGGGACAGTCACGGCGCTCAGGCCGGGTCGCCCTCCTCGGGTGGCGGGGAGGAGCCTTCTTCGGGTGACGGAGTGGAGCCTTCTTCCGCCGTCGGAGGCAAGGGATTCTCCGTGATGGGGGAGGGCGGAGCCGTGGGGGTCGGCGTCGGAGTCGGCGTGGGCGTCGGAGTCGGTGTGGGCGACGGGGTCGGCGTGGGCTTTGCTTCGGCATCCTCGATGCCGCCACCGAGATTCGAGTCATCGGCCTTCGCCTGAGGCGTCGGCGAGGGGGAAGCTTCGGATTGCGAGGTCGAGCGGCCCGAGGATCGGCCGCTCGCGAAGAGCATGTCGTCCTCCTCAGCGCACCCCACGCCCCAGAGCAGCAGTCCCGCCATCATCCAGATTAGCGGAGATCCGACTCTCCCCATCCCACGACGCATGCGTCCTCCTTTGGCTTGCCTTGAACGTCACTCCCGCGCGCTCTCGCGCGGTCGCTAGAAACTCCCGTAATTCAACCAGATCGGGGCCGGCTCGTTCACGGCATCGGCGGCCCGCGTCCTCACCACCAACCCCCGGCTCGTATCGCCGGCCCAATCCCAGGTGGTGCTGTACATGTCGCCGTTCGAATCGAAGGCGATCGCTCCCAGGCCGTGGTTTCCAGTGCTGTAGTCGCTCCAGGCGCCGGTCGCCAGGTCGTTGAGGACCTTGGGACGACCTCCCCACGGCTGGACGTAGATCTTGCCGTCCACCGGATTCACTGCGATGCCCTTCATGGTCGCGCGCGTGTCCTTCACCACCCGGATGGCATCCGTCGTGGTGTCGATCCGGAAGATCGACTCGCCATCCCAGTCGACGCCGTAGACGTACTGGCCGACCACGGCGAGCCCCGCGGGGGATACCGGCCCTGTGGCAAAGAGGTTCATCTTGCGGGTGGCGGGATCGAGCCGGAAGACCCGCGGGTGGTCCTGGCCGCTGAAGTAGAAGACCCCGTCGGCGTCGCGGATCATCCCGGCCAGGCCGATGCCGCGGTTCTCGATGAACTGCGGGACGCTCGCTCCGCCGCCCGCAGGCACCGCGTAGAGATCGCGGTAGCCATAGTCGTACACGTAGAGCTTCCCGGTCGGGTTGTCGAAGATCATCCGGTAGGGCGTCTTGAGGCCCGTTCCGTAGGCCACGGGGGTTCCCGTGGCCTTGGGGATCTTGAACACGGTCCCGGCGTACCAGGCCGCGTAGTAGAGGTTGTCCTGGGCGTCGATGGTGAGGCCGCGCGGGCGGTCGATGCCTGTCGCGTAGATCGTCGACGCGCCACCGCCGCTCGGAACCCGGTGAATACGGGAGTTGTCCCAGTTTGAGACGAAGAGCTGCCCCGTGCTGTCGAAGGCCAGGCCGATGGGCGTGTTGATGCCCGTCGCGTAAACCGAGACGGCGCGGGTGGCCTTGTCGACCTTGACGATCCGGTCGTTGTAGAACTCCCCTGCGTAAAGGTTTCCGTCGGCCCCCATGATCAGGCTGTAGGCGTCCTTGACGCTTCCATCCTCGGTAAAATTCGTCAGATCGCCGCTCTGGGGATCGATCTTGAGGATCTTGTCCTGCCAGTAGTCGGTGACGTAGATCGTGCCGTCCGCCGGATCACGCACCATGTCGAGGAAGTTCCAGGCGAGGCCGTAACGCTTGTCGATGGCGCCGTTGTTGAAGCGATAAACCGCATGGTTGGAGTAGCTCGCCGCGTACATGCGGCCCTGGGCGTCGAAGGCCATGTCGTCGATCGCGCCTACCCCTCGGGCATACTGGTACGGGGTGGAGGCTCCCTTGTCGAGTCGGTAGATCCCGTCCGTCCAGTCGCCGACGTAGACGTTGCCGGTCGGATCCACCTCCACGGAGGTCGGGTTGAGAAAGTTGCTGGAGAGCGGCTTGAGCAGGCCGTGCTTCCCCGTGACGGGGTCGTAGGTCGCCTTGTGAACGCTCTTGCTCTGGGATCCCCAGCCGCGGCCCGAGGTCACGTAGAGGTTTCGCTCGGAGTCGAAGGCGATGCCGTAATTCATGTGGGAGGCCGAGCGATAGCCCACGATGCGGCCGGTCAGGTTGTACTCGATGATGTACTGGCGGGGACCGGAAACCATCAGCGTGCCGTTCGTCCGCATCGCGATGGACTCCGGATAGTAGTTGAAGGTCGCGAAGGTGGAGACGTTCCCCTGTGGGGAGATGCGCACGATCTGGTGCTTGTCACGGTTGGTGACGTAGGCCTGGCCCGCGGAGTCGAAGCAGATCCCGGTCGGCAGGTTGAAGCCGCCGGCCACCAGGGCGGCAGCCCCTCCGCCGGCTGGAATCTTGTACACGTTACCGTCGATGCGGCCGGTCACCCAGAGCTCACCGTTCGGCGCGAAGGCGAGGCCCGTCGGCCCGTTGATGCCGGTGGCATACTCCTGGGGAGTGCCTCCTCCGGGCGGAATGACGAGGATATTGTCCGAGTCATAGTTCGCCACGTAGATCTTGCCGGCGCCATCGATGGTGAGATGCCAAGGATAATCCAACCCGCCGCCGGTGGCGTACTCGGAAACGGCGCCTTGCGGATCGACCTTGAAGATCTTGTGGCCCGTGTAGCTGGAGACGTAGACGTTGTCCTGCGCGTCGACGACGATCCCGCGCGGGTTGCTGAACCGGGGATCCTCGGCGAAGACGCTCGTCACTCCCGCGGGAGTCATGCGGAAAACCTGGTTGGAGCCGTAGCTCGCGACGTAGAGGTTGTCCTGGGAGTCGAATGGCTTGCGGCCGTCCCAGTTGGCCACGGCGAAGTTGCCGATGGCGAAGACGAGCGAGCCGACCTTGAGGGTCATGGGGCCGCTGGTGGCGCCGGGCGGGACCTTGACGGTCAGGGCGAGTTGCGTGGAGTTGACGACCATTTCCGTGCCCAGCGTGCCGTTGAAGTGAACCTCGGGAGTCGCGCTGAGGTTGGAACCCGAGACGCTGACCGTCGTCCCGATAGGTCCCTTGAGGGGGCTGGGAGGATCGATGGCGACTCCGACGGGCTGCGCGAGGAAGAGGTGGTTTGCGGGGTCGTAGGCCACAAAGTACAGCGGGTCGGCCTCCTCGGTGAGCGCCTTTTCCACGAAGTCGAAGACGGTCTCAAACTCCTCGGCGCTGATCCCGCCGGCGGGGGTAAAGGCGGTGTCCCGGATGCTGCCGATCAAGTGAATGGGGTTCGGGGGATTGCTTTCCACCGAGCGCAAGGAGGTGATCACGCTGAGGGCGGTGGTCGCCCGGCTGATGCTGATTCCCCCGTTCGGCATGGCGTTCGTCAGGCTCACCCAGCCGCCCTTGTCCCAGGCGATCAGGGTCCGGACGCGGGCGACCGAGGCACCGGCGCGGTTGGGCTCGCCATCGATGGGCAAGCCCTTGAAGGCCTCCAGGTAGTAGGCCTTTCCGGACTGCGGGCGGAACCCGACCGTGAAGTTGAGGATGAAACGCCCGGAGGCGTCCGTCACCGTGGTCGAAACAGTGTTGTTGGTCGTGGCGTCGATGAGCGAGACGGTGGCCCCCACGGCGATATCCGTCATGCCGGCCTGCAGGCGACGGGCGCTGGACTCGACCTGGCCTTGCAGGGGAGGCACCGCGACCTGGACGTCGAGCGAGGAGGGTGCGGAAGGCGGAACGGAGGCAGGCGGCTGGAAAAGGGGGCGTGGGCAGCCCGCCAGCAGCATAGCCAGCGCCATGACCAACCAGAGCCTTGCCTTCACCCGCATATCCTTACCCCCGTCCTCATTCCATGCCTCCTGACGCAAACGCGCTAGAACGTCCCGTAATGGAACCAGACATGCAACGGCACTCCCGCGCCACCGCCGGCCGGCGTGCGCACAATGTTCCCGTAAGCCCGATCATCCGCTTTGTCGTAAATCGCGGAGTAGAGGTCGCCCGCGTTGTCGAAGGCGATCTCTCCGCGCCCGTACTGGCCGCTGCCGTAATCGCTCCAGGCGCCGGTCGCGACGTCGATGACCTTGGGGCGGCCATCCCAGGGCTGCACGACGATCGCGCCGTCGAGCGGGTTCACGGCGATGCCCTTCATGGTCACGCGCGTGTCCTTCACCACGGTGAAGCCCTCGGTCTGGGTGTCGAATCGGAAGATCGCACCGGTGCTCCAGTCCGTGCCGTAGACGGACTGGCCGACGACCACGAGGCTCGAGGGCGTGACCGGGGACTGCGCGAAGAGGTCGAGGTTGCCGGTCGCTGCGTCGAGCCGGTAGAGCCGCGGTTGGTCGTAAGCGCTGAAGTAGAACGTACCGCCCGGGTCCCGGACCATGCCTCCGAGCGCGTGGCCGCGGTCCTCCATGTTGAGAGGGACGGCCGCTCCGCCGCCTGCGGGAACCCTGTACAAGCGGCGGGTCGTGTAGTCGTGTGCGTAGAGCTCACCCGTCGCATCGGAGATGACGCGATAGGGGTTCGTGAAGCCCGTACCGTAAGTCGTGACGCCACCGTTTCCAGCATCCTTGGCCACCTTGTAGATGGCCCCGGCCGACCAGTCGGCCACGTAGAGGTTATCGGCGGCATCCACGGCGAGTCCGCGCGCGCCCGAGATCGTGGCGGTCACGTACTGAGGAGCGGAGTACGGCGTCACCGGGTTGGCCGGGACGAGGTGAATGTGAGCGCCATCGGAGATGTAGAGGCGGCCCGTGCTGTCGAATACCAGCCCGTACGGCGCGGCGACCCCCGTCGCGTAGACCGAGACTGCCTTGGTCGCCATGTCGATCTTGAGGACGCGGTTGTTGCCATGCTCCCCGACGTACAGGTCGCCGGACGCATCGAAGGCCAGGGCGTGAGGAGCGTTGATCCCACTCTCCAGGAAGGTCGTCAGCTCCCCGGTCGTGGGATCGACCTTTAGGATCTTACTCTGCCAGTGGTCGGTGACGTAGAGCATCCCGTCCGGACCGCGCGCCATGTCGCGGAAGTAGTAAGAGAACCCGTAGCGCTTGTCGATGACTCCGTTGTCGAAGCGGTAGATGCCATGGTTGCCCCAGGCGGCCGCGTACATCCGGCCCAGGTTGTCGAAGGCCATGTCGCCGATCGAGCCGGTGCCCCGCGCCCACTGGTAGGCCGAACTGGAGCCCTTGTCGAGCCGGTAGATCCCGTCCGAGTAATCTCCCACGTAGACGGTGCCCTGCGCGTCGACCGCCACCGAGTGAGGGTTGGGAATGTTGGTGGCCAGGGGTTTGAGCAGGCCGTACCTGCCTGCAACGGGGTCATACGTGGCCTTGTGGACGCTTCCCGTCCGCGTCCCATTGCCATGGCCGGAGGTCACGTACAGATGGTTCTCGGAGTCGATCGTGAGGCCCTGGTTGAGAGCCGGGGCCGAGATGTAACGGAGGATCTCGCCAGCGGCATCGTACTCGATGATGTAGTTGCGGATGCTGCCGACCACCAGCGTGCCGTTCGTCCGCATGGCGATGGATTCGGGGTAGGAGCTCATGGGGGCGAACGGAGTCGCGATCCCGTGCGGGGTGATGCGCACGATCTGGTGCTTGTCGCGGTCCGTGACGTAGGCGTTGCCGGCGGCATCGAAGCAGATCCCGGTGGGTTGGCTGAAGCCGCCGACCACCACGGTGGCCGCCCCGCCGCCGGCCGGAATCTTGTACACCTTGCCGTCGATACGACCGGTCACCCAGAGCTCTCCGTTCGGCGCGAAGGCGATCCCGCTCGGGCCGCCGATCCCGGTGGCATAGACCTCGGGAGCGCCCCCCTCGGCGGGAATGACGAGGATGTTGTCATTCGAGTAGTTGGCGACGTAGACCTTGCCGGCTCCGTCCATGGTGAGGTGCCAGGGGTTGTAGATCAAGCCGCCCTGGGTGGAGAAGTCGGTGATGACTCCGAGCGGGCTGACCTTGAGGATCTGGTTGCCGTTCCAGCTCGAGACGAGGACGTTGTCCTGCGCGTCGACCACGATGCCGCGTGGGTAGGCGAGCCGGGCGTCTTCGGCGAAGACGCTGGGGTCCGCCGCGGGCGTGATGCGGAGAATCTGGTCGGAAAGGGCGCTCGCGACATAGAGGTTGTCCTGGGAGTCGAAGGGATTGTGACCATCCCAGTTGGTGACGGCGAAGTTGCCGATGTTGAAGGCCAGCGAGTCGATCAGGATCGTCAGGGGACCGCTGGTGGCGCCGGCGGGAACCTTGACCGTGACCCCTGAGTGGCTCACGACCATGTCCGTGCCCAGGACGCCGTTGAAGCGCACCTCCGGATTCGCGCCCATGTCGGTACCCTCGATGAAAACGGCGGTCCCGATCCCCCCCTTCAGCGGGCTGGGAGGCTTGATATCCACGCCGGGAGGCTGCGGCAGGTATTGCCGGCTCAGGGCATCGTAAGCGACGTAGTAGAGGGGATCAATGTTCTGGGACAGCGCGTCGTTCACGAAGCCCAGGACCGTGTCGAACTCCGAGGCCTGGATCCCCCCGGAGGGGGTGAAGGTGGTGCCGTCGACGACGTTGCCAATCAGCTGCGCGAGGGTCGGGGCGTCGTTGGCGGCGGTGCGAAGCGAGGAGATGATGCCGATCGCCGTCGTGGCGCGGCTGATGATGATCCCGCCGGCCGGATCGGCGTTGGTCAGGCTCATCCAGCCGGCCGGCTCCCAGGCGATGAGGGTCCGCACGCGAGCGGCCGAGGCGCCGGCGCGGTTTGGCTGCCCGTTGACCGGCAGGCCCTTGAGAGCTTCCAGATAGTAGGTCTTGCCGGATTGCGGCACGAATCCCGAGCTGAACGTGAGGACGAATCGCCCCTCGTTATCCGTGACCGTGCTCGAGACGGTGTTGTTGGTCCCGGTGTCGATGAGGGCGACGGTGGCCCCCACGGCGATGTCCTCCATGCCGGCCTGGATCTGGCGCGGGGTGGTGGCGACCTTTCCCTGGAGCGGAGGCACCATGACCTGGACGCCGAACGCCGGGGGAGACTGAGGCACGGAGGTGGGGGGATGAACGAGGGGACGAGGGCATCCTGCCAGCAGCACGGCCATCAGCAACGTCAGCCAGAGATTTCCCCGCTTCCTCATGCTTTTTCGCTCCTGCTCTCCTTTGCTCGGCCGCCCGTTTACCCCTCGTATACCCGCTTGCTCAACGCGGGTAACGACGTCCCCGCAGCATCGGGCACAGGCAAGCGTTTTCGGGAGGGCGAGGGTGACTAGACGGTATTCTCATCCTCGATCGGCTCGGTCTGATCGATCGGCGGCGGGCTCGCTTCGGGGCCCTCCGGTTCATCGTTGACCGGCGGCGGCTGCATGGTCGCATATTCCGTCGGCGTCGGCACGGGCGTCGGGGTCGCGGTGGGCGAGGGAGTCGGCGTGGGGGTGGGGGTGGGGGTCTGAGTTTGCGATCCCGCCCCGGTATCGCTCGCCGCACCCTCCACGGCCGTGCCGGAAGCCGGCTTCCGTGCTCCCGCTCCGCCGAGCAGGTCGTCCTCGCCGGCGCAGCCGGCCGCCAGGGCGAGCGCAAGGGCAATGAAAAGGGTCGGCAACAGGTCTCGTCTCATGGGATCCCCCGTGCTAGAAGCGTGGCGACGAGAGGCCCGGCTTGACCAGCTCGACGGTCTTGCCGGCCACCGTGATGCCGTAGATGGTGCGCGAACTGCCGATCGCCCAGAGCTTGGTGCCGTTGGCCGTGATGTCAAGGCCGTAGAGGCGATCGCTTGGAATGGCGGGAGTCGTCACCCAGGCTGCCGAGGCCGCGCCGTTGCCGTCCACCTGGTAAATTTTGCCGTTGCCCCCACCCACGTAGAGCGTCCGGTCAGGCCCGACGGCGATGGCGCTGGCCCCCGAGGATCCCAGACCCCGGATGAGCCATTGCTCGCCGGTATCGCGATCGAAGCGATAGACCCCGGTGTACTCATCGTTCATCGAGCTTCCGACGTAGACCCGGTCACCGTCGACCGCCACTTCGTGGGTCTGGACCAAGCCCGGCAGCGTGGTCTTGCCGAAATAAAGCGGCATGTAACTGACGTAGTCCCGCATGAAGGTGCCGTCCGGCGTGTAGGCGAAGGCCGTGCCGCCGTATCCGGTGAGGTACTCGAAGACCCCGCTGGGCGGGACCTTGTAGCCGTCTTCACCCTGGTAAGCGAAAAGATAGTCGCTCACGGGATGGGCGATGACCCCGGTCAGGTTGACCGGTCCCTGGGCGTAGTCCGAGACGGTCGGGGAAGCCAGGGTCGAATCGAGAGAGCGAATCCAGGTGTTGCCATAGGTCACGTAAATCCGGGAGTTCTTGTAGGAAATACTGTTCGCTCCGGTCAAGGAGACCGACCAAAGCTCTCCGGGCGCCTTCGTGGAAAGCGCCGGAGTCGCGGTCGTGGCGCCCTCGACGCGCTTCAGCACTCCGCCATCGAGCACATAGAGGCGGTCACCGGCCGCATCGAAGGTCATCCGCGTCGGATTGGTGAAACCCGTCTTGTCGAGCGCGGGATCGAGGTCGAGCACGGACTTGACCCAGGAGTCGCCTAGTTTCTCGTAACGGAGGACATCCTTCGAGCCCTCCAGGAGCACGTAGAGATGGTTGCCCGCTCCATCCCGCTCGATCCGGAGCGGGGTCTGGGCGTAGGCATCCAGCTGGCGATACCGGTAGGATGACGACGGCCCGTTGGTGGCCTTGAGTTCCAGCAAGGTGTTCTGGGAGGTCAGGACGTAGCGTGTGCCGTCGTCCAGGCCCACCAGGCCCTTGAGGCTGGTCCTGACGAAGCCGCGGTCGAGGGAAATCACTCCGTTGGCGTAGGACTCCAGGCCACCCCGGTTGTAGTGGACATGGGTGGGATCGGGCGGCCAGACCTCCAGGTGCCAGCTCGCGCCGTAGCGCCCCGCGAAGATCGTGCCGTCGGCCGCCACGTCCGCGCCGCCGGGCATGGTGAACCCCACGGCCTCCGTCTTCATGCTCCCCGCGGCGGTCGCCGAGGAGACCACGCCGGCATCCCGGTGGGCGAGGTAGAGCTTGTCGTTGCGCCACGTGATGGAATGCGGGTTGGGGATCCCCGTGACGAAGGGCCGGGTTCGATAGGATCCGTTCTGCTCCACCTTCAAGACGGCGTTCGACTGGCTGAGGGAGACGTAGAGGTTCCCGGCGCCATCCACGGCCAGGCCGCGGGGGTTCGCGATGCCGTAGGCGTAGGGCTTCATGTCGCCCAGCGGAGAGATCCGCGAGATCTGATGCTGCGTCTCCGAGGCGGCGAACATGTACCCGGCGGCATCCAGCATGATGCCGGTGGGATTGGGGACGCGGGCGAAGACGTAGGCCGCCCGGCGGTTGGTGGGCGGGATGACGAGGATCCGGTAAATCACGCCGTCGTCGTAGTTGGCCACGTAGAGCGTGCCGCCGGAATCGACGCTCAGGCCCCGGGGGCTGGAGAGGTAGATCCAGACCAGCGACGTTCCCGTCGTCAGGTTGACCCGGAGGACCTTGTTGCCGTCCGCGACGAAGAGCTGGCTCTCGAAGTCGAACGCCAGGGCTGCTGGAGCCTCGAAGCCCGTGAGCGCGTCCCCTGCCGAGGACTTGTCGAGGTTGAAGCGCGAGACGGTCTTGAGGGACTTGCTGGAGACGTAGAGGACGTTTCCGAGGAAGGCCAGGCCTGCAGGCTTGGTGAGGTTCACGAAGGGTTGGGCGATCGGAGCGGGCTCGCGCAGGTCGAGGGTCACGATCTGGTCGGCGGTCTCACAGGCAACGAACAAGCGCTCGATCGGCTGAAGGGGATCGGAGTCGTCCGTGTAGATCGCAAGCTGCGTGGGACCGGCCGGCACGTCGGCGAAATCCTCGACCACGCCGTCCGGCGAGACCTTGACGATCTTGGCGCGGTCGAAGTTCGCGACGTAAAGGGTGTCGCCCAGCTTGGCGCGATGCCCGTCGTAGGAATCCACCGTGAAAGCCGGGCCGGCCTGGGTCACCGTGCCGATCTTGACGAGCACCGGCCCGGTTCGGGCTCCCGGGGGAACCGTCACCACGAGCCTGTCCTTGGTGCGGTTGGCTCCCGTCGGGGGGACCGTCTCGGTCGTGTTGAAGGTGACCGTCACGTCGCCGGGGGTCAGGAAGCCGTCCCCCTTGATCACGATCTGCTGGTTGATCGCGCCGTGATCGGGCTCCAGGGAATCGACCGAGTGGCCGTTGTAAAGGTTGACGAAGCCGACGGCCGAGTCGAAGGCGAGGAACTGAAGCGGGTCGCGATGCTGGGTGATCGCCTCGTCCACGATGGCGTAGGCATCCTGGAACTCGGTGGAGGTCAGTGAAGCCGGGACCTCGGTATAGGCGTCGGTCTCCACGTGCAGGGCCCCGATGAGGGAACTCCAGGCGATGGCCTGGGACTGCTGCTTGAGGAAGACCGCCATGGCGATCGCCGTGGTGCCCCGGCTGATGTAGATCGCGCCTGGCGCGGCGTTCTTGAGGCTCACCCAGCCTTCGGGCATGCTTTGATGAAAGAGGACCGTGCGCAGCCGCACGGCATCAGCGCCCGCCTGATTGAAGAGGGGGTTGGGGTCGGTGGCGGGCCCGGTCTCCTTGATGCCCTTGATGGCATCGAGGTAGTAGGCACGGCCATCGACCGGCGAAAAGCCGGCCTCGAACCTCAGGGTAAAGGTGCCGTTCGCGCCGCTGACGGTCGTCGCGGCCGTGTAGCCCGTCTCGGAGTCGATCAGGGCGATGCTCGCGAACGAGGCGATGTCGGTCAGGGAAGCCTGCACCTGAGGCGGCGACACGATTCGCCCTTGCAGCACATGCGCCGGCATGGCGGCGGAGGTTCCGTCAAGCGGGGTAGCGGCATGCGGCAGTAGCGACGGCAGGCGGCACCCCGCGAGCAGCACGACCAAGAGCAAGTTCAAAACGCGCATGAAGGGCATGGTCATCTCCTCAAAGCTCGGGGTTGACCAGGCCGACGTTCAACGTCTCGATGAAGGCGCCGTCCGCCGCCGCATCGGCGTTGAAGACGTCGACCACGTGCCGGTTGCGCATCGTCACGTAGACCTTGTCGTTGTAGGCCGCGACGCCGAGCCCCTGGTCCCCGTCGTTGTAGGCTCCGCCGGTTTTGGGCAGGTGCTCGAGCACTCCCGTCGCCACGTCGTAACGATGCAGGCGACCTTGCGGATTGCTCACCACGAAGACCTTCCCGTCGCCATCGCTGGTCATCGACCCGACCGTGACCCAGCACTGCGTCATGCCGATCCGGCTGCCCGCATACTGCTGGAACGTGCCGGCCAGGTCGCCGACGATGAGGCTCTTGCCTCCGCAGATCGTCTCGAAGACCGAGACCCAGTTGCCCTTGCCGTCCGGAACGGCCGAGCTGCCTCCCGTGAACATGGTCCCCGAGGAGGTGACATAGTTGTTGGTCCAGGCATCGAAGCGGCCATCTCGCGTGAGGTGGAAGATCTTGCCGTCCGAGGCGCGCTTCGCGAAGTCGTAGATCTGCCCGTAATGCCGGCGGTAGACGAAGCGGGTGGACCCGTCCTTCTCGATCTTCCAGGTCGAGGAGTTCGCCGCGTAAAGGTAGTTATCGGTGTGGAAATACAGATCGTAGGCATGGAGCGCATGGAAGGGAGCGGCCGCAGCGGGCGTCGCGGTGCGGTACCCGGTGATCCGGTAGATCTGGCCATCGTTGGAGCCCACGTACATGGTGTCGGTGGCCGTATCGAAGGCAAGCGAAAGCGGCTTGGGCACCGCGTACGAGGCGAGCTTGGCGCCCGTGGTGCGGTCGATCCGGATGACCTCGTTTCCGCCCTCGTTGGTGAGGTAGAGGTGGGTCTCGTCGAAGCCGAGCTTGCGCGGACGATTGACCAGCGTCGAGTAGTCCTTGAGCTCGACGCCGGCCGAGTCGAGGACGATCAAGCCATCCGTATCCGTGTTGATGCCTTGAATGGAAACCCAGACGTTGCCGTTGGCAGGGTCAACCCAGACGTCGTTCGGGCGCACCAGCTTGGGGTTCTGGGTGCCGTTGAGAAAGGGCCGGATCTTGCCTCGCGGGGGGTTGGCCGCGTCTGCGTCCATGCGCACGATCGAGTTGTCGGTGAAGTTCGCGAGGTAGAGGGCGCCCTGGAAGGGCCCCGTGGAGTTGTCGAAGCTCATGCCGACGCCGTCCCGGATGAAGCCCGTGTAGAGGGACTCCGTGGTTCCCCAGTCGGAGAGATCCCGGATCTCGACGCCGCCTCGGCCCTCGTCCTCGCCCTGGGGATTCTTGATGAGGGTCTTCTGGAGATAGAGCTTGCGGCCCGCGACGTGGATGTCGCGGACGTTGGAGACGGGGAGGTAGGAGTCGATCATGCCGGTGAGTCGGCCGGAGGCATCCGTGACCGTGGCCAGGCGGGTGATCTGCTTCAGGGCGGGCTGATGCACGTAGAAGTTGCCGTCCGCGTCGCGTCCCAGGCTCATGGGATTCGAGAGGCCGTCGGCAAAGAGCGAGACCACGCCGCTGCCGTGCGAGATTCTCAGGATCTGGCCGATCTCGGTGACGACGAAGATGCCGTCGGCGTCGGCGTGAACCCCCAGCGGGTAGCTGATGCCGGTGGCGAGCATGCGGCTCTCACCCTGGGAGTTGACCATGTAGATGCGGTTGCTGACGTTGTCGGCGCAGTAGATGTAGCCCGAGGCGTCGGCATCCAGGCCCGCGGGAGTGGGTACGCTCGAGAAGGGCTTCAGCTCGCTCTGGCCGGCTTCCCTTCTGAAGATGGAGTTACCGGTGTTGCTGGAGATGTAGAGGTTGCCTTTGCTGTCGAAGGCGACGCCGGAGGGTTTCCCGATGCCGGAAAGCTCGACGGTGGCTTGACCGGTGGCCGGATCGACGATCACGACGTTGTTGGCGATCGCGTTGGGAATCCACAAGCGCCAGTCGTCGTCCTTGTAACCGAAGGAGATCCCCCGGGGGCCGCTCAAGCTGGCCCCCTGGAGCGGAACCAGGACCGGCACCACGTTCTCGAGCGCTCCGGTCCACGGCAAGCGATAAAGCTGGCCGTCGCCCGTCACTGCGTACAACGGAGCGCTGGCGACCGTGGCCTGCGTCGAGACCTGGGTCATGTCGAAGGCCAGACCCGTCGGATTGACGAGGGGGGTCGAGTAATCCCGGACGTCGCTGCTCGCAGCCGTCAGGGCCGCCGTGAGCGTGATGCGCACGATCTGGTTCTTGGCCCCTCCGCAGGCGACGTAAAGGCAGCCATCCGGCCCGAAGGTCAGGGCCTGAGGGCTCGTCAAGCCCGAGAGGAAAGGAACCACCTCGCCCTCGGGGGTGACCTTGGAAATCGTGCCCTTCGCCGGATTCGCCACGAAGAGATAGGCTTTTCGGTCCAGGACCCGTACGACGCTATGACCGTCGATGACGGCGAGGCTGAAGGACTTGTCCGGGTCCGTGGAGAGCATCTTGCCGCCGATTTCGAGGCGAACCGGGCCGCTGATGGCCCCGTTCGGCACCGTGACGGTCAGGCGCGTCAGGTCCGCCGAGACGGGGCCGATCTCGGTGACCGGGACCCAGCCGCCGTCCGTCGTGAAGGAGACCTTGTTATCGGCCGGGTTCTGGGCGAAGTTGACGCCCACGAGGTCCAGCTTCTGGCCGACCTCCTGCATCGACGGCACGAGGTACTTGATCGAGAAGGGAATCGTCGGCAAGCTCAAGGACGTCAAATCAGCGCTATCCAGGGTGATCCAGCGGATCGGATCCCGCTCCTTGGCCAGCGCGTCGACCACCAGATCGTACGCCTCGTAGACCATGGAGGGTGGGACGAGGGTCGGGTCCGGAAGGGTGAGGGCATCGGGATAACTGCCCTCACCCTGGCCCGCCCGGACCGCTCCGAAAAGCGTGGTGGGATCGATGCTCTTGGCGGTGCCGGTGCGCAGACTGACGACGACCGAGAGGGCGGTGGTCATCGGGGAGAGCGAGATGCTGGTGGTGACGCCTTTCGTGCTGAGGGTCACCCAACCGCCCCTCCGATAGCTCGCGATCGTCCGGACCCGGACGGCATCCGCCCCCACGGCGTTGGGCTGGCCGGTCGGCCCCGAGAGGCCCTTGACGGCCTCGAAGTAGTAGAGCCCCCCGGAGACGGGCTTGAAGCCATTCGAGAACTGTAGCACGAAGCGACCATCCGGCTGAGAGAAGGTGGTCGCGAGGGTTTGGCCGGAGGTGACCTCGATGAGCGAGACGGTGGCCCCGGGGGCGACGTCGTCCTTGATGGTGGCTTGCGTCTTTCGGGCGCCGAAATCCACGTGCCCGGAAACGGCCGCCTCCGGATCCAGGGCCATGCCCTGCGCGCCCCCGGCTCCGGTCGGAGCGAGCAGCGGACGGGGACAGGCCGTCAGCAGCGCAACCAGCGCGGCCAGCAGCACGTAGACGATGGCGAGGCTCGAGCGTCGAGCATGTGCACTTGCGAGCAATCGAGCTCCTTTCCACCGGGACGCGCGAGGGCCCTTCGAGAGCAAGCGAGTAATCGAGGTTCTCTTACCCGGAAACCACCGAAATACGCACCAAAAGGAGCGAAGCAGCCCTTCCCGCCGGCGGCGGGGGCTGCTTCGCGCGTTGATCGTGAGCGGGGAGCCCAAACTCAATCGTTGACGATCGAGCCTCCGGTGCCCGACGGGCTGGCCGATGGGGCCGGGCTCGCCTGGGGAGCGGCGGACGCTTTCTTGCCTCCGCTGCCCCCCACGCCAAAGAGTGCGCCATCGTCCGCGCACCCGGCCCCGAAGGCCATGGCGGTCGCCAGGATCAGACCGAGGATGGGAAACAGGGATTTCATGCGAACCTCTTTCTGGACGGAACTCGACGCATGCGCGTCACTCGACCCCGATGGACTCGGTGGAGTCGGGTGGCGGTTCAAGGTCGCCGGTGGAGGGGCCTCCGACCGGATCCGGCAGGGGAGCCAGCGAAGGCGTGGGGGTGGGCGTCGGGCTGGGCCACGGCGTCAGGGTAGGCTTCGGGGTCGGCGTCGCCGAGCCCGCGCTCGGAGTGGGAGTCGGCGTGGCCGTGACCTGGGGGCTGGGCGAGGCGGTGCGACGCCCGGAGCCGCTCACCCCGGTCAAGCCATCCTCGTCGGCCGCACAGCCGATCAGGAGGCTCAAGGCCACGAGTCCCAACATCACGAACTGAGGTTTGCGCGTCATCATCTAAAACACCGGTCCCATCATGCCGAACTTGTGATCCTTGGCCACTCCCGCCCCGATGGGGCGCTCGAAGACCAGCGAGTTCGCTCCCACCGCCCAGACGGTGTCCCCGTAGATGTCGAGCCCGTACGGGAGGGTCGAGAGATTCCACTTCGAGGTATGCTTGCCGGCCGCGTCGACGTGGTAAATCCAGTTGTCGGAGGCTCCCGCGTAGAGGTCGGCGCCGTACAGGCCGATCGAGTAGGTCCGCAGGGGAATCATCAGCTCCTCCTGGGTGTCGAGATCGATGCGCAGGATGCCGCCGGCACCCTCACTATCCGGCGAGGCGACGTAGAGGACGCCGGACTTGAGGGGATCGGGATCGGGCTTGAGCTGCACCTCGCGGGTCGTCGTCTGCGAGCGGAAGGTCGATAATCCGGAGTACTGATCTTCGATCGCGTAGTAGCCGGTGTTGCGGTTAGTGGACGTATTGAACGACGGATCGAAGGTGAAGCCACGGAAGCGGCTCCAGCCGGTGTAATCCTTGAATACGTACGGCACCAGGGGAAGATCCGGCGGCACCACGTAGGCAAACGTCGCGTTTGCCCAGGCGAAGACCTCGCCGGTCAAAGGCTTCGCGTAGAGGTACGAGCAAGAGCCCGGCAGGCCCGAGAAGTAGGTCGCATAGGAGGCGGCCGTGTAGGCGTTGCCGGAGATCCCGGCCATCATGATGCTGGTCCCGTTGGCCATGTAGAGGGTGCCCGTGCCCGCCACGCCCGAGGCCATGTACGCGAGGCCCCGGACCCCGGTGCTGGCCGGGATCTCGAAGGTCGTGGTCGGCTGGGCTGCGGCGTCGTTGACGGCGTCGAGGACCCGGCGAATCTTGCCGTCCGCCGTGTTGGAGACGAACATGGCCTGAGGCGTGGTATCCGAGAAGGCGATGCCCCAGGGGCTGTTGAAGCCCGTGATCGTGTCCATGGCGTAGGTGCCGCCCGTGGGCTTGAAGCGGTAGATCAAGTGCTCGCTGGGCACCACGACGTAGATGTTGGAGTTGGCGTCGACCGAGACCCAGCCGGGATTGCCTCCGAAGGTGTAGGGGGAGCGGGGGCCGGCGATCCGGGTGACCTTGCGCGACGCGTTGCCGCCGCCGGGCTCGGCCGCGATCTTGGTCAGGGTGCGATCGCCGGAGTGGATGGCGTAGATGTTCTTGGCGGCGTCGACGGCGATGTAGTTGAGTTGCTGGCGGTAGAGCCAGCGCCGGAGGCCAGGCGAGGCGCCGCCGATCACGTCGACCCCGTTGTGGGAGCCGTTAGAAACTTCGTAGGAGTCGTAGCGCGGCAGGCGGGCCGAGAAGGGGCTCTCCATGTCGCCGAAGCGTGCGGCGTAGAGAGGCCCCGTCAGGTTGCCGGCGCCGTCGGCAGCCTGATCGGCTCCGCCGGGGTACTCCAGGCCCGTCGCCAGCGTGCTGATCTTGCCGTCGCGCTCCGCGTAGGAGATGGTATGGGTCTCCGGATGGGCGATCAGGAGGCCCTTGCCGCGGAAGGTGATGGTCATGGGGTTGGCGATGCCCGTGACGAAGGGCTTGAGCGCCCCATTCTCCACCTTCAGGATGGCGTTGGACTTGTTGAGCGAGATGAAGAGGGTGCCGTTGGTGGGATCCACGGCGAGGCCGCGCGGGTTGCTGATGCCGTAGGCGTAGATCTTGGCGTCTCCCGAGGGCGAGATGCGGCGCACCAGGTTCTGGCTGGTATCCGAGACGTAGAGGTAGCCCCGCTCGTCGATGGTGAGGCCGCCGGGCTTGTTGAGCATGGCGAAGACCGACATGGCGCGCAGGCTGCTGATGCGGTAGATGACGTCGTTGGTGTTGCTGGCGACGAAGAGATCTCCTGCCGAGTCCACGGCGAGGCCAAGCGGAGACGGCAGCAGGCCCCAGGTCTCGGCGGTCATGGCGGGAGCGGTGAGCTTGACGACCCTACCGCCCTCCTCGGCGACGAAGAGGTTGCCGAGGTAATCGAAGGCGAGGCCACGGGGCGACGCCAGGCCGGCGTACTGGGCGACGACGGCGCCCGCGGCATCGAGCTTGACGACCGATCCGGCCGATTGATAGCTCGAGACGTGCAGGAAGCCATCGAGGTCGAAGGCCAGGCCGTAGGGGTGCTGGACCGCCGTGCTGTAGACGACCTTGGCGGCGGGATTCGTCGGATCGAGCTGGAGGATCTTGTCGTTGGCCGTCCCGGAGGGATCGCACGAGACGTAGAGCTTGCCGTTCCAGACGGCGACCTGGCGAGGGGTCTTCAGCTCGGGGATGGTGGTGTCGTCCCAGACCTTGGTGATGGCGCCGTCCGGGGAGACCTCGACGATGGTGTTCCACGCGGGATTGGCCACGTAGAGCATGCGAACGGGCTGGCCCAGCACGGTGCGATCGTAGAGGGCGCTGTGGCCGTCGTGGAAGTTGACCTTGAAGGTGTTGCCGGCCTGCAGGGTGGTCCCGATCTTGACGGAGACGGGGCCGGTCCGGGATCCGGGCATGACCTTGGCCGTGATCACCTGGGCGGTCCGGGTGAGGACCTGGGCCTCGCGGCCGTTGACCGCGACGGTCGGGTCGCCGAGGTCGAAGCCCTCCCCCGAGATGGTGATCACCTGGTTGATGGGTCCCTCGGCGGGGGTGACGGAGGCGATGGAGAAGCCGATCCAGGGGTTCATGAAGGTCTTGCTTCCCTCGTCGTAGACCGCGTACTGGATCGGATCGCGGTCGTTGGCGATGGCCTCCAGGACGATCGACTTCAGGGTGGTGTAAACGGGTTGGGTCAGCCCTCCCATGGTCCAGGCGGGATCGTTCTCGATATCCGCCTCGAGGGCGCCCGCGAAGTCGGAGAGGACGACGGTCTCGCCGGCCTGGCGCTTGAGGGCGAGCGCGATACTCATGGTGGTCGAGCGGTTGCCTACGTTGACCACGTTGCCGGCGGTGCCGTTCATCAGGCTCTTCCAGCCCGCGGAGCCCGCCATCGAGGCCTCCTGGTAGAAGAGGATGTTGCGCAGCCGCAGGGTATCCGCGCCGGCTTGGTTGAAGGGGGAATCGGGTTGATTGGCGTCGAGGCGGACGCCCTTCATGACGTCGAGGTAGTAGGCGCGGCCGTCCACCAGGTTCGTGCCGTCACCGAAACTGAGAAAGAAGTTACCAAGGGGATCCGAGAGGCTGGTGCCGAGCGTCAGGCCGGATTCCGCATCGATCAGGGCGATGGTGGCGCCGTTGGCGATGTCGGCGGGAGTGGCCATGACGGAGCGCGGCTCCTCGATGCGGCCCTTGAGGACGACGGTCTGCCGGGCCGCGGTACCGCCGGCGCCATCCCCGGACGTCATGGAAGTCGGAAGCAGGGAGGGCAGCCGGCAGCTCGTGAGGAGGAACGCGAGCAGAACGAGAGTGGTCAGGCGTTTCATCGGCGTTCTCCTCTAGAGCTCGGGGGCGACGACGCCCACCTTGAGTTCGACCTTGTCGGCCCCGTTGTCGGCATTGACCTTCCGGATCACGTGCTTCTCGCGGATCGGCTGGTAAAGGTAGCCGTTGTAGTAGCTGAGACCGCGGACGTAGTCGAATCCCGAGTAGCCTCCGCTGACGACCGTGGTGGCGACGCCCTTGCCGGTGACGGCGTCCTTCTTCCACTTGTAGATGGTGCCGCCGGTCGTGGAGGCGAAGAAGGCGGTGTCCGTACCGTTGCTGGTGGCCGCTCCGAGGTAGCCCAGGCCGTTGCGGGTGCGCTGGTTGATCCCATCGTGCTCGGAGTCGACGACGATGGCGTTGGCGCTGTAGCCGATGTGGGCGTACGACACCATGGAGTTGTTGAGGACGATGGGGGTGCCGATGCCTGAGGCGGAGTAACCGCGCAGCCCCGCGAAAGCGGCGCTGTACGAGCCGTTGTGAGCGAGGTGGGACCAGGAGTTGTCCGTGACGAAGATGCGCGAGCCGTTGTGATCGACGTTGAAGCGCAGGTAGGAGGAGTACTGGTTCATCCAGGAGTCGTTGCGCGTGAGGCGATCGGCCTCGAGCCGGCGCGCCTGGCCGCCGCTGGTAAAGATCAGGGCGTTGCCCACCATCTCGATGTCGTTGTTGTTGCCCGTGTCGTAGTAGTCGTTCGCGGCCAGGGAGGCCGCGACGTTGGCGGTGCCCAGGGCGGCGTAGTTGTCGAACTTGTAGACCTTTCCGGTCGAGTGGGAGTTGACGAACATGGCGTTCACATGGGGAGCGGTGTTGGAGAAGGCCACGCCGACGGGGTTGGGGATACCCGACAGGTTCTGGGCCAGGGTCTTGTCGGCGTTGTAGAAGCGGACCTCGCCCGAGTCGTAGCAGCTCGCGACGACATGGGTCCCGTTGTACGCGAGGCGGACAGGGCGCGCGACGGCGATCTCGTCGAGGTAGGCTCCGTTGGCGTCGTAGATGATCAGGCCGCCGGTCCCGGAGGCGCCGATGCGATCGGCCACCCAGATCTTGCCTTCGGAATCGATGGCGATGTCGGAGGGGTCCTTGAGGCGTCCGTCGGCGTTGTTGACGATCCGGACGGCGTCGTAGGTGTTGGAATCCACGGAGGTGACGCGCATGACGGCCTGCTCGGAGTTGGTGTTGTCCTGCAGCACGTAGTACTCGCCTCGGCGGGGGCCGGCGGCCGTGCGGTCGGCCGCGATGGCGATCACGCGGCGCATGGGGGACTTGTAGACCTGATTGGGAGCGGCGAGGAGATCGGGTCCGACGTTGAAGTGGGGCATGTATGGAGCCCCGGCGTCGAGGTTGAGATCATAGGCGTCGACCTGGCCCATGGCGGAGATGTCGGAGTTGCGGCGGCGGAAGTAGATCCGATCGCGCGCGTTGTTGATCGACAGCTCGGGGTAGTAGGCGTCGAGGGCCGACATGACCTGCACGCTCGAGCCGTCCGGTCGGACGAGGATCAGCGTCTTGAGGACGGTGTTGTAGGTGTAGAAGTTGCCGCGAATGTCGCGCACCAGGCCGGCCGAGGCCGTGAGGCCCTCGGCATAGACGGAGAGGGCGTTCTGGGTGTCGATCTGCAGCAGTCGGCCTTCCTGGGTAAGGGTGAAGACGCCCTCGGCATCCGCCCAGGTGGCCACGGGGTAGCTGATGCCGAAGCCGATCTGGCGGGACTCGGCGGCCGGGTTGACGCGGTAGACGCCGTTGCTGACGTTGTCGGCCACGTAGAGGTAGCCCGAGGAGTCCGCATCGAGGCCCCCGGGGTTGGGGATGCTCGCGAAGGAGGTCAGGGAGGCGTAGACAAGCGGGATGACGCCCGGCTCCGAGGTGACGGGGACCGTGAAGATCGAGTTGCCCTTGTTGTTACTGACGTAGAAGGAGCCCTTGTTGTCGAAGGCCAGGCCCCACGGCGAGCTCAGGCCCGTCTGGTAGACGGCCCCGCTGCCGATGGCGGCGGCGCTCAGGTCGATCGCGAGCACGTTGTTCGCGCCGGAGTTCGCCAGGTAGAGCTTGCCGTCGGGACCGAACGAGAGGCCGCGCGGGCCGTTCAGGCTGACGCCGAGGGGAAGGGTAAGTGCGACCTCCTGGGCCGCTCCGCCCTCCGCGGCGACCACGTATAGCTTGTTGGCGGTCGCGTCCGTGAGGTAAAGGGCGCCGGTCGAGACCTGGAAGGCGACGCCCGAGGGGTTGGCCACGCCGCCCGCCCCGGAGTAATCCACGCCGGTGATGGGCTGGGCCGTGATGTCGTACTTCCTGACCTTGCGAGTGGTGCCGCCCAGGGCGACGTAGAGGGTCTTGTAGTCGCCCGGGGCGAAGGTGAGCGCACCCGGCTTGTCGAGGCTCTCGATCAAGGCCCGGATCTCGGTCTTGCCCGTGGTCGCGTTGGGGCCGATCACCGCCACCGTCCCGAGGTCGCGGTTGGCCACGTAGACCTTGCCGGCGGCATCGACCACGCTGTGGCCGTCGCGCGTCGCCACGCGGAAGGCGGGGCCCAAGAGGGTCTTGCGCTTATCGCCCTGCCCGATGGTGAGGGTGACGGGGCCGTTGACGGCCGTCAGCGGGACCTTGACCGTGAGGCGGGCCAGGTCGGGGCTGACGGCGAGGACCGAGGCGGAGACGGTGGCGTCGTTATTGGTCTGGAAGGCGACCTCGTTGTCCGCGAGGACGGAGGCGAAGTTGCTGCCGATCAGCTGGATCTCGCCGCCGGCTTCCTGCTCGGCGGGCGAGAGGCTGACGATCGAGAAGGGGACGTCGGGCAGGAGCACCGAGTTATGCGAGGCATCCGCCGCGTTGAGGAGGATCCAGCGCAGCGGGTCCCGGTCCTTGTTGAAGGAGTCCAGGACGAGGTTGTAGGCGCTCTGAACCATGGCGACCAGCGCGGGATCGGCGATGTCCACGGTATCGTTGAAGCCGTCCGAGGCCTGGCCCAGGCGGATGGTGCCGAAGAGGGTGTTCACGTCGAGCGGGCGGTTGGTGGTGGAGCGCAGGCTGACCACGATCGAGAGGGCGGTGGTCATGGGGGTGATCGAGATGGCCGTGGAGACGCCCCGGCTCGACAGGGTCACCCAGCCGCCCCGGCGGTAGCTCGCGATGGTGCGCACGCGCACGGCGTCCGCTCCGACCGCGTTCGGCTGGTCCGTACCGCCGGAAAGCCCCTTGATCGCCTCGAAGTAGTAGATGGAGTCGTTCACCGGCTTGAAGCCGTTGGAGTACTTGAGCACGAAGGTGCCATCGGCGTTCGTCCGGGTGGTGGTCACCGTGTTGCCGGTGGCCACCTCGATCAAGGAGACGGTGGCGCCAGGGGCGACGTCGTCCTTGATGGTGGCCTGGGTGGCGCGCGCGCCGAACTCCACGCGGCCCGTCACGCCGCTCTCCGCGTCCAACGTGAGGCTTTGCGCCCCCCCCAGGCCGATCGGCGGGACCAGCGGCCGAGGGCAGGCCGTCAGGACGAGCAGCAGCACGGCCGCGAGTACCAGGGCGTTTAAGCGGGCTAGCGCCTGGATGAACGACGTGATTCTCATGACTGGCCTTCTTTCCCCACGCGCGACTAGAGCGAGCGCCCCCTCAGGTTGCGAGCGACTGTGAGCACGTTTTACCCAGAATTGCAGCAGATCTGCACCACCTCGCCAGGGCTCACCAATTCTTCATTCAAGCTTTCGTGCGAGAAGCCCCCGTCAGCCCGTCAGAGGTGCATTTTGGCCAATGGCGGGTATGCAGGCGGTATGCGAGAACGATCCTCCGAACGCGGAAACACCCTCCTGATCGTCATGGTGCTGATCCTCGGCATGACGCTGCTGAGCCTCGGGGCCAGCCAGTTCCTGCGCCGACATGCCTCCGATGCGGCCGGCATGAAGTACGCGGGCTACCCGGGCACCCAGGCGCTGTATGCCGCCGAGATGGGGGTCAACGACCTGATGTACCGCAACAACTCCAAGGCCACCCGCAACGCGCCGCTGGAGATTCCGCCCGCCTCCGCCCTGCCGAACCGCGTGATACCCTACCCGGAGGGCGCAGTGACCCAGAACGTCGTCTACCGGGTCGTCTCGGTCCCTCCCGATCCCGCCCCGAACGTCTACCGGTTCGAGGTGACGGGCGAGGCTCGGCCGGTCGGGGGATCGACGAACTGGCCCAAGGCCACCCGCAAGATCCTCGTCGATGTCGCCACCGGAAGCCACTGGGTGATACAGCGCTATGAACAGAAGTAAGCGTCAGCAAGGGTTCTCGCTGCTGGAGGCCATGCTGGCCGTCCTCATCCTGATGGCGGGCGTCGTCGGGATCACGCAGCTGACGCGTAGCATGGTGGCCAGCGTCTCGCCTGCCAATCGGGGGCCCCTGCCTCACCCCGAGATCGTCGATCACCTGCTGCGCGACGAGGTCGAGACCATGCGCGCGCGCCCGGCCGCCGATGTGCTGCACACGGGCGCGGTGCTGGTCATGTCGGGGGCGACCTACTCGGTGCGCGCCGATCGCACGGCCCTCGTCGGGCCCGTCAACGGCTTCAGCAAGGCCACTTACACCGCGACGGCCGAGTACGAGGCTATCGGTGCAGCGAAGGCCGTGGTGGGCACCGTGCTATTCGACAAGATCGTCGGCCCCGCGAAGGGGGGGCTCTGATGAACCGCGCTCAGAAGGGCATGAGCCTGCTGGAGACGACCCTGGCCCTGACGCTGATGGCGGGCTTCATGACGGGGCTGTTCATGCTGTTCCGCAGCCAGCAGCAAACCGTCACGACGGTGGTCGGGGAGTTCAAGGGCGCCCGCCAGGCCATGCAACCCCTGTCCCTGATCAGCCAGGAGCTCGCGAACGCGCGGAGCCTGACGGCGATCGCCACCAGCTCGATAAGCTACACCTCGGTCGTCGACAACGGCGCCACCGCCCGGCAGATCTCCCTGGCACCCGCCATTGCCGCCGATCCCCGCCTCCGCCCCTTGCGGCTCGACCTGGGCAGCGGAGCGCTACCCATCAGCTCGGAGCGCCTGATCCAGAACCATAACCCCGGCGCACTCTCGCTGCGCCGGCGAGACGGCAGCAAGGCCACCACGCCGATCAGCCTCTTCACCTACCTGGATGCAGCGGGCAACCCCACCGCCTTGCTCGCGAACGTCCGGCGCATCGAGATCTACATGGTCATCCAGTCCAAGCCGGAGTCCCCTCCGCGCTACCTGACGACGACCGTCTTCCTGCGCAACATCCCCTAGCACCTGATAAAAGCCATCGGCTCCAGCCGTCCTGCCGCCGAGAGGCGGGGAGGCTGGAGCCGATGGCTTTTTTGTTGAGCGAGGGCGAGGCTACTTGATGCCGCCGGAGAAGCCGCTGCCGCTCGGAGTGGGCGTCGGAGTGCCGTTCGTGGGGGAAGCCGTGGCCTTCTTGCCTCCGGTGCCGCCAACGCCGAACAGGCCGTCCTCCTCCGCGCAACCGGCCCCGAAGGCCAACAGAGCCGCCAACGCGATGCCCAGGATCGGGAAGCTGGATCTCATGGTTTCCTCTTTCATCGTGACCTCACCCGTTAACGCTATCGGGATCGGGGGAAGTATAGCTATCCGGCGACGGACTTTCAACTGGAGCTTCGGATTCCGTGGGCTGGGGAGGCGGCTCGATCGAATGCTGAGGCTCCGGGGTGGGCGAGGGCTTGGGAGTCCATGCCGGAGAGGGCGTGGCCTCGGGAGAGGCCCCGGGGCTCGGAGTCGCCGACGCGGCGGGAGTCGCCGACGCGTCCGCGGTCCGAGACGGGTCGCCCGGTCGCCCGACACCGATCAGGCCGTCCTCCTCCGCGCAGCCGATGGCCAGCGCGACGAGTAAGAGCAGTAGCGGCAACGCCTTGCGCGACATGGGTCCTCCTAGAATCTCGGCTGGGAAAGGCCGGGCTTGACCTCGGTGACCACCTTGTCGCTCAGACGGAGCGAGAAGAGGCTACGAGATCCACCCACCGCCCAGAGCTTGTCCCGGGTGCTGGTGATGTCGAGGCCGTAGAGCCATTCCCCGCTCTTGAGCGTCGCGAAGGACGAGACCTGTCCCTCGGTGGCCCCGGCGGCGACATCCACGTTGAAGATCTTGCCTTTGGCCGTTCCCACGTAGAGCTGGTTGGCCTCCGGGTTCACGGCGAGCACTCCGGCTCCGGTGGCATCGTCGCCGGAGTCGAAGGTGCCGCGGATGAACATCTCGGTGCCGTCGGCGAGGTTGTAGGCGTAGACCCCGGTGTAGCCGCCTCCCATGTACGAGCCGACGAAGACGCGGTTGTCGTGGAAGGCCACCTCGTGGCTCTGGATCAGGCTCGAGATCGTGGTCTTGCCCTGGAAGTAGTAGTTCGGGAAGGTGCTTTCCGAGCGCATGCGGTTGCCGTCCGGCGCGATGCCGTAGGCCGTGAGGCGCCCCCAACCGGTGTAGTCGGCGTCGAGCTGGAGGACCTTGGTGGCGGTCACCCGGTAGGCATACTGGTTGTTGCTGGAGCGTACGTAAAGCTCGCCGTTGGTCGGATGGGCCACGATGTTGCGCGGGGTCTCGCCGAAGCCGTCCACGTAGAGGGTAGGCGTGGGCGTCGGGGCCGTGAGGTCGATCTGCTGCACGTCCTTGGTGCTACGGGCCAGGAAGAGCGTGCCCGCGCGGTAGGCGAGGTCGTAGACGCTGGAGACCGTGGCCGACCAGGCGCCGTCGAGCGCGGCCGTGGGCTGCGTGGCGTTCAGGACGCGCTTGATCGTGGTGGTGCCATGCAGGACGTAGAGCCGGTCGTTATCGGCATCGTAGGTCAGGGCCTCGGGGTCGGTGACACCGGGAATCGCGATGACGGTCTCGGTCCAGGCGGCTCCGGCGCCGGTGAAGCGATAGACGCTCGGGGTGTTCTCGGTGACGACGAAGAGGTTGGCGCCGGTGGCGTCGCGTTCGAGGGCGAAGGGGTTGGCGCCGAACTGCCGGATCGTGCGGTAGCGGTAGCTCGAGTTGTGGCCGTTGGTGGCCTGGTACATGACGAGCTGGTCCGTGCCCGTGTTGATGGCGAAGCGGGTCCCGTCGTTGAGGCCGGTGATCGCGCGATCACTGGTCCTGAGGATCCGCCGCTTGACCGTGACCAGGCCGTCGGGCCCGACGATCTCGATGCCTCCGTCGTCTCCGCGCTGGTGCCAGGGAACGTTGGGGGGGACGGTCGCCGCATGCCCGCTCGCACCGTAGCGCCCCGCGTAGAGGGTGCCGTCGGGCCCCAGGTCCACGCCGCCGGGGATGGTCAAGCCCGTCGCCTCGGTGCGCATGCTGCCGAAGGCGTCCGCCGAGGAGATGACGCCCGCCTCGCGGTGGGCGATGTAGAGGCGATCATTGCGCCAGGTGATGGAGTGCGGGTTGGCGATGCCGGTGACAAAGGGCCGGGTGCGGTAGCCGGCGGCTCCGCGGTCCTCCACCTTCAGGATGGCGTTCGATTCGCTCAAAGAGACGTAGAGCGTGCCGTTGCCGTCCACGGCGACCCCGCGCGGGTGGCTGATGCCGAAGGCGTAGGGTTTGATGTCGCCCAGCGTGGAGACGCGGTAGATCTGGTGCTGCGTGTCGGAGGCGACGTAGAGGAAGCCCTCCTCGTCGAGCATGACGCCCGCGGGAGCGGGGACCCGCGCGAAGACCGACATGGCGAGGCTGGGCAGGATCCGGTAGACCAGAGCGTCCGTGTAGCTGGCCACGTAGAGGGCGCCGCCCGAGTCGATGGCGAGGCCCCTGGGATCGGTGAGGTAGGCCCAGTCCTGCATGGCCTTGATCGAGGCGTCCGGGTTGAACTCGATGCGCTTGATCCGGTCCTCGGCCCCGTCCAGGGCCACGAAGAGGTTGCCGGCATAGTCGAACGCCAGGGCCGTCGGGGCGGTGAGGCCGGTGAGGTCGGGCCCCGCGGAGGACCCGTCGAGGTTGAAGCGCGAGATCTTGCCCGTGTTGCTGGCCACGTACAGGACGTTGCCCATGAAGGCCATGGCGGTGGGCTCGGAGAAGGCGACGAAGTCGGTGGCGAGCGGGGCGGGGGCGCTCAGGTCGAGCGTGACGATCTTCCCGGCGGTGCGGCAGGCCACGAAGAGCCGCTTCACCGAGGGATCCGCCTCCGTGGTGTAGAGGGCGAGCTGGGTGGGACCCGCCGGGACGTCGGCGACGTCCTCGACGATGCCGTCGACGCGCGCTCCGTCGATCGTGTCGCTGAAGACCTTGACGATCTTGGAGCGGTCGTAGTTGGCGACGTAAAGCACTCCGTCGAGCATGGCGCGGTGACCGTCGAAGGAGTCGACCCGGAACTCGCCGCCGCCCTGGGTGACCGTGCCGATGCGGACGGAAACCGGGCCCGAGCGAGCGCCGAGGGGGACCTTCACCTTGAGGCGGTCCTTGGTGGGAGGCGCGGTCAGGAAGGCCTCGACCCCGTTGAACTTCACGGTGAGCTCGCCGGGAAGGTCGAAGCCGTCGCCGATGATCGTGACCTCCTCGCCGATGCCTCCGCTGCTCGGGACCAGGGTGTCGATCGAGTGACCGTTGTAGAGGTTCATGAAGGACTGCGAGCTGGAATCGTAGGCCAGGAACTGGATGGGGTCGCGGTCCTGGAGGATCGCTTCCTTGACGATCAGCAAGGCGCTGTCGAACTCAGGCGCCGTGAGGCCGGCCACCGGCTGGTAGGTCTCGGTCGCCAGGCAGCCGATGAAGTCCGCGTAATTGATGGGAATGGTGTGCTGCTTCAGGAAGAGCGCGAGCGCCAGGGCCGTCGTCTGCCGGCTGATGGTGATGCCGGCGGGCGAGGCGTTGGACGGGCTGATCCAGCCCGAGGGCGAATCCTGGTAGTAAAGGATGGTGCGCAGGCGGACGGCATCGGCACCGGCCTGGTTGAAGAGGTCGTTGGGGGTCGTGTTCGGGCCACGGCCCTTGATGCCCTTGATGGCTTCCAGGAAGTAGGGACGGCCCTCGATGGGCGCGAAGCCGTCCTGGAAGCGCATGACGAAGGTGCCGTCCGGGTTGCTGACGGTGGTTGCGCCGGTGTGGCCCGTGACGCCGTCGATCAAGGTGACGGTGGCGGCCTCGGCGATCTCGCGGAGCTTGCGGTCCTCTTCGGACTCCGCCTGCAGGCGGCTGGGGGGTTCCAGGCGGCCCTGGAGGACATGGGCGGAGGCGAGGGCTTGGGGCGAGCCCGTCGGCGTCTGCGGCAGCAGCGACGGCAGGCGGCAGCCCGTGACGAGTACGGCCAGCAGGAGGCTCCATCCGATCAGCTTCTTCATGGCGGCCTCCTAAAGCTCCGGTGCGACCAGCCCGACGGGCAGGGTCTCGAGGTATGCCGGCGGGTTGGACCCTTCCCCTCCGGACGCTCCGTTGGCGTCGTAGACGTCGATCTGGTGGCGGGTCATGATGGTCTGGTAGACCTTGCCGTTGTAGACGCTGACGCCGTGGCTGCGATCCGTCATGCCGAAACGCTTGCCGAGGCGATGGAAGGCGTAGGTCGTGGTGTTGAAGCGGACCAGCTCCGCCTTGGGGTTGGCCGTGATGAAGACCAGGTCGCCTCCGTCGCTGGCCATGTTGGCCTCCGGCACCCAGCAGTCGTCCGTTCCGAAGCGGATCGGCGTGATCTGGAAGCTGGCGGGGTCGGAGTCGTCGAGCCGGCCCAGCAGGATGTCCTTGGCCGAGCAGCCCGTCATGAAGGCCGAGATCCAGTTCCCGAGGCCATCCACCACCACGGGGCCGCCTCCCGCGTACTCGATCATGGCGGCGATCTCCCCGTCCCAGTCCGTGGTCCAGCGGCCCAGGCGGCCGTCGCGGGTGATGTGGTAGATCTTGCCGTCGGCGCGGCGCGCGAAGTCGTAGAGGGTGGATCGCGAGGACATGAAGCGATCGTGGCGGGTCAGGTCGGCGGAGATCTTGTAGGAGGAGCCGGCGGCGGTGTAGAGGTTGCCGTTCTCGAAGACCAGGTCGTAGGCCAGCAGGTCGTAGTAGTCCGCCATCACCGGCGCGGTGGCGTAAGCGTCGACCTTCTTGATCGGGCGGCTGCCGCTCGAGCCGTCCCAGGTCCCGATGAACATGCGGTTGCTGGCCGTGTCGAAGGCGATCGAGCGGGGGTAGGGGACGGCGATCGCCCCCAGTTCGGCCCCGCTGGTCGGGTCGATCCGGATGACCTCGTGGCCTCCGTAGTTCGCGAGGTAGAGGCGCGAGCCGTCGTAACCGAACTTCAGCGGGCGATCGACGATGCCCGAATAGTCCGCGATCCGGGTACCGGCTGAGTTGTAGACGTAAAGGCCATCATCGGCGGTGGACGTGCCCTGATCCGAGACCCAGACGTTGCCGCTGGCCGGATCCACCCAGACGTCCCATGGCCGATCCAGCTCGGGGGCGTTGACGCGGTCGAGGAAGCGATGGACCTTGTGCCGCTTGAGGTCTCCGTCGCCTTCCGGCTTGAGCCTCACGACCGAGCGATCGTCGAGGTTGGCCACGTAGAGCCAATCGCGGTAGGCGCCGGCCGGAGTGGTATCGAAGGCCATGCCGATAGCATCGCGCATGTAGCTGACCTTCAAGTCCTGCACGACTTCCCGGTCGGAGAGATCCCGGACCTCGACTCCTCCCATGCCGGACCAGTTGCCGTCAGGGCGTAGGGTGTTGGTCTTCTTGAGGTAGAGCTTGTTGCCCTTGACGTAGATGTCGGAGGTGTTCGTGACGTTGAGGAAGACGCTGATGATCCCCGCGGGGGTGATCCGGGAGATGCGACCGAGGCTCTTCTGGAAGACGTAGAAGTTGCCCGCGGAGTCGCGGCCCAGGTCGCCCGCGCCCGTGAGGCCATCCGCGAGCACGGAGAGAGAGCCGGTGTCGTGGGTGACCTTGAGCAACTGGCCGCTGCCGGTCACCACGAAGAGGCCGTCCGCGTCGACGTGGATGCCCATCGGAGAACTGATGCCCGTGGCGACCATGCGCGTCTCGCCCAGCGAGTTGACCAGGTAGATCTGGTTGCTGACGTTGTCTCCGCAGTAGATGTAACCCGAGGCGTCGGCGTCCAGGCCACCGGGGCTGGGGACGCTCGCGAAGGCCGAGAGGACTCCCGAGACGGCGTCGCGCCGGAAGATGGAGTTGCCGGTGTTGCTGCTGACGTAGAAGTTGCCCTTGCTGTCGAAGGCCACGGACCAGGGTTTGCCGAGACCCGAGAGGTAGGGTTCGCTCTCGCCGCTCAGCTTGGACACGGCGAGGACGTTGTTGGCCCCGGCGTTGGCCACGTAGAGGCGGCCATCGGCACCGAAGGAGAGGCCGCGCGGCTCATTGAGCCCTGCCACGGGGAAGAGCGCGGTGGGCTGGACCGCGGTGCGGTTCGCCGTCCACTCCACCCGGTGCAACTGGTTGAGGCCACGGTCCGCGACGTAAAGCGGATAGAGCCGCTGACTGGGATCGGGGTTGGGGTCGGAGAGATCAAAGGCCATGCCCGAGGGATTGGAAAGCAAGCCGGAGTAATCGGTTGGGATGCCCGGCACGAGGTTGCCGTTGCCGTCGAGGGTGACGTCGAAGCGGACGACGCGCTTCGTGGTGCCGCCACATGCGACGTAGAGGAATCCATCCGGGCCAAAGGTCAGCGCCTGCGGGCTCGAGAGGTTCTTGATCAGCGGAGTGGCCTCGCCCGAAGGGGAGACGTAGGCGATGGTGCCGAGGCTGGCATTGGCGACGAAGAGGTAGGAAATGCCTCCGAAGGGGCGCACGACGCTGTGGCCGTCGACGACGGCGAGCTGGAAGTTGAAATCCGAGACCAGGATCTTGTCGCCGATCTGCAGGCGAATGGGACCGTTGACCGCGCCGTCGGGGACGATGACCTTGAGGCGGGTCAGGTCAGGCAGGACCGAGACGACCGTGGCGGGGATCCAGCCGCCGTCGGTGCGGAAAGAGACCAGGTTCTGTGCGGCTTCCGGGGCGAAGTTGACCCCGACCAGATCGAGTTCCTTGCCGATCTCCTGGACGCCGGGATCCGGGAACTTGATCGAGAAGGGGATGTCCGGCAAGCGGACGACGTTGGGGTTCTCGCTATCGAGCGTGATCCAGCGGACGGGGTCCCGTTCCTTGGCAAGGGCGTCGATGACCAGGTCGTAGGCGCTCTGGACCAGCGGTACCAGCGAGGGATCCGGCAGGTCCAGCGTGTCGGGATAGCTCCCCTCCGGACGGCCCGCTTTGATCGTGCCGAAGAGGGTGCTGACGTCGAGAGGAGCGACGGAGCCCTGCCGCAGGCTGACGATGACCGACAGGGCCGTGGTCATGGGGTTGATGAGGATCGAGGTGGTGACAGTCCGGCTGGTGAGGGTGACCCAGCCGCCGTTGCGATAGCTGGCGATGGTCCGGACCCGAACCACGTCCGCGCCTACGGCGTTGGGAAGCCCGCTGGAACCCTTCAGGCCCTTGAGGGCCTCGAAGTAGTAGAGCCCTCCCGATACCGGCTTGAAGCCGTTGGAGTACACGAGCACGAAGCGGCCGTTCTCGTCCGTGCGGGTGGTGCTCAGGGTCTGCCCGGTCTGCACGTCGATCAGAGCGACGGTGGCGCCCGGGGCGATGTCGTCCGAGATATCGGCCTGCACTGTTTGGCCGCCGAAGTCCACCTGGCCCAGGACCTGCTCGGTGGCCGAGAGGCTGGGATCAGCACCGAGGCCGGGAGTCGAGGCGGGGGGAACGAGGGGGCGAGGACACGCCGTCAGCAGTGCCAGCAGGCAGACCGTTAGAACGATCCGCCAGGTTCGCCGTGAAGTGATCGCTGAGGCGAAAGTTCGCATGCACCCTCCCGCATGGTACCGGCGACTCCCATGCAAGGTTCCAGAGGGTGGAAGAAGGAGTGGCCGGTTTGACGTCCGTGATCCGGACAAGCGCTAACTTTCTCATACCCAGCGAGAGGAGGAATACACCTCGCAGGAGAAGCGCCCGCAGCTGTTGCGGAAGGCAGCGAAGCTGACCGGTAGCAACCACCGGCTAGCGATCTAGAACGGCAGCAGCTCCTCACCGGGGGTGGGCGTCGTGTCGAGGGTCAGGGGGCGGGGACACGCCGTCACGAATGCCAGCAGGCAAGCCGCCAGCACCCCCCTCAGGACGCGGCCGGCGAGACCCGATGACGCGATGGCTCGCATGATTTCCTCCCGCCGGGGTCGCCAGACTCCGCAGCGCCATCAACACGTTCGAGGGGGTAACAGACAGGCTACTAGGGCCCTCTTAGGCTGAAAGCGGAAGTTTCTTGATTGCAGGTCCTTCCGGCGAACGCGAGTCCCTCGGGAGCGGGCTTCGACGAGCTCAGGCCCCGCCGCCGACGTCGCCGTCTCCGACGATCCCCCCGTCGTCCTCGCCCGGCTGGAACTCGCTGGGCTCCGGGTCGGGAGTCGCGGGCGGGGTGGGATTCACCGCGGGACTCGGCGGGGGGGACGGACTGGCAGACGGGCTGGGCGAGGGGCTAGGCGACGGGGTGGGAGTCGGTGTCGGCGCCGGAGTGGGCGTCGCCGTGGCGTCCGAAGTGGGGGTCGGGGTGGGGGTGGGGGTCGGCGAGCCGTCAGCCGGGAGGCTCGAGGCCCGGGCGGAGGGGCGGCCCGCGAGCAAGCCGTCATCCTCGGCGCAGCCGAGGAGCAGGCAGAGGGAGACGAGGGCGAGGCGGGTGACGAGCATGCGCATCAGAAGACGGGCTCCATGATGCCGTAGGTCTGGGACGGCGGGGTCAGCGCCTCGGACAGGGTCCGCGCGAACGAGAAGATGCGGTTGTTCTCTCCCACCACCCAGAGGGTGTCGCCATCGCGATCGAGGCCGTAGGGGAGGGTGCCTAGCGACCACTTGGGCGTGACGGCTCCGTTCAGGTCGACCTGGTAGATCTTCTGATCCCCGGAGCCGGCGTAGACCGTGCGGTCGGAAGCCACGACCAGAGAGTAGACCCGCCCCTTGCCGATCGGGACGTAGAGCTCCTTGGGAGAGGCCCCGGAGAGCTCGTAGCGGAACAGGCCGCCGTAGTCGGTGCCCGTGTCCCCGCGGGTCCCGGCCCCGGCGAGATAGAGGTAGCTCGAGCCGTCGACCGCGACCTCGAAGGTCCGGCCGAGCGCGCCGAGGAAGGTCTCGGAGCCTCTCCAGATCTGGTGGCCATAGGTATCACCCTGGAAGAGGGTGCGCCCCACGTCGTCCTTCCAGTTCTTGGCTCCGCCATAGCTGCGCAGCCTCGACTGGGTCACGACCAGGGAGGGCGAGATGGTCACGAAGTCCTCGTTCTCCGGGCGAGCGAAGAGCGTGCCGTCGGGCCAGGCCTTGATCTCGGTGATCGCGATCGGTAGGTCCTTGGTGAGGTAGGACGCGAAGAGCCCGTCGCCGATGTCGTAGCGCACGACCTTCCTCTGGGCCGCGAGGTAGACGCCGTCGTCTCCGGGCTTCAGGGCGAGCGCGAGCCCGTAGGTGTCCCCGGCGGTGGCGATGCCGGTCGAGGGGCCGGCCGAGTCGGCGGTCTTGGTCGCGGCGACCGACGGGTTGTTGATCCAGGAGAGGAACCCATTGCCGCGGTTGTAGACGTAGAGCTTGTCGTCCGCGAGGCTGACGGCGTCGGCCCCCGGGTGCAAGGCCAGGCCGAAGGGCTGGCTGAAGCCCGTGATCGCTTCCGGAGCGTAGGCTGGCGGGCGGAAGCGCACGACCTTGTCCTGATCGAGGAAGGAGACGTAGAGGTTGCCGGAGGCGTCCAGGACGATGTGGCGAGGGCGCTCGGTGTCCGAGCGCCAAAGCTGCTCGACCGTGCGCGAGCCGTTGGCATGCGGGGTGATCTTCGCGATCGTCCGCTCGTCGTGGCTCGATTCGTAGACGGTGTCGTCCGGCGCGATGGCCCGGAAGCGGGTCTTTCGGACGTAGGGATAGCGGATGGGCTGGAGGACGCCCAGCGGATCGAGGCTCTGGAAGCCGCCCTCGTAGATGGGGTTGCGGTTGGGCTGCCATGCGTCCTCGCGTCCCCAGCGACCGGCGTAGACCGTGCCGTCCGCGGAGGCATCCGCGCCACTGGCCTCGGAGATGCCGCTCGCGACGGTGGAGAGGCGGCCTCCCGGCGTGGTGACGAAGGAGATGGTGTCGATCTCGGGCTGGCCGATGTACAGGCCGCTCCCGCGGTAGGTGAGGGTCAACGGGTTGGCGATGCCGGTGACGAAGGGCCGCAGGACATCCCCGTCGATTTCCAGGATGGCATTGGAGCGGTTGAGGGAGACGTAGACCTTGTGGGTCGTCGGATCGACCGCGAGGCCGCGCGGCATGCTGATGCCGTAGGCGAGCACCCGGACGTCGCCCGAGGGCGAGACGCGGTTGATGAGGTTGCGCTCGGTATCCGACACGTAGAGGTTGCCGTTCGGATCGAAGGTCAGACCGCCGGGACGGTTGAGCATGGCGAAGACCGTGAGCGCCCGGTTGGCCCCGATCCGGTAGACGACGGAGTTGTCGTTGCTGGCGACGTAGAGGTCACCCGCCGAGTCGACCGCCAGGCCCATGGGGGTCGCGACGAAGGAGTAGGCCTCCGGGGTGAGGCTTCCGGCGGGAACGCGGCGGATGGAGCCGGCGTCCTCGGCGACGAAGAGGTCGCCCCCCGCGTTGAAGGCGATCGCCTCGGGCAGGGCGAGGCCCGTGACGGTGGCGGCCGCATTGCCCGCGGCATCGAGCTTGACCACCGAGCCCGCGGCCTGCCGGCTCGAGACATGCAGCTTGCCGGCGCCGTCGAAGGCCAGCCCGTAGGGTTTGGTGACGGCCGTCGAGAAGGTCTCGAAGGCGCCCCCGGCCGCGTCGAAGCGGACGACGGTGTTGTCCCCCTCGTTGGAGACGTAGATCAGGTCGTCGGGGCCCACGACGGCCTGCCGCGGGGTCGAAAGCCCGGATCTCAGGGTCCGGATCTCGCCGTTCGGCTTGACCTCGGCCACGGTTCCCCAGGCGGGGTTGGCCACGTAGAGGGTCTCGCCGCGGACCGAGCGGTGGCCGTCGGTCATCGTGACGGTGAAGGTCGGGCCCGCCTGGACGACGCCGTTGATCACGATCGAGACGGGGCCCGTGCGCGTGCCAGGAAGGACCTTGACGACCACCCGGTCCTCCGCGAGGGTACCGGGCTGGATCTCGGCCTGGGTCCCGTTGATGGTGACCATCTCGAGCGGACCGGAGGTGAAGCCGTCGCCCCGGATGTCGAGCAGGGTCCCGATGTTGCCGCTGCTCGGAGTGATCTCGGAGACCGCGAAGGCCACGAACGAGCTCAGGAACGAGCCGGTCTTGCTGTCGTAGACCACGTAGTGAAGGGGGTCGCGGTCCTCGGTGATGGCCTTCTCCACCTCCGCGCGCAGGGCCGTGAAGGCGACCAGCGAGAGCGGGCGGGCAGCCTCGTCGTAGGCATCGCCGTTCAAGCAGCCGATGAAGAGGGTAGGATCCACGGGAGTGCCGGCCTGGCTCATGTGGGCGATCGCCACCGAAACCGCCGTGGTCGACATCGTCAGGTCGATCGGCCCCGGCACGGCGTTGGCCAGGCTCACCCAGCCCTTCTCCGCCTCGCGGTAGGTGAGCAGCGTCCGCAGGCGCATGGTGTCGGCGCCCGCCTGGTTGTAATCCGGATTCGCCCCCTTGATGCCCTTGAACGCCTCGAGGATGTAGGACCGACCGTCCACCGGGACGAAGCCCTCTGCGAACTGCAGGAAGAAGGTGCCATCGGGATTGGTGACCGTGGTGGAGAGCGTGAGGCCCGTGGCCGCGTCGATGAGGGCGACCGAAGCGCCCTTGGCGATGTCCAGGATGCTCGCCTGCACTCCGCTCGACGCGGCGATCCGGCCCGCGATCTGCGTCGAGCTGGCCAGGCGCGCGGGCGCCACTCCCGACGAGGAAAGCGGCGGCACGAGGGAAGGCAGCTTGCAGCTTGCCAGCACCAGGGCGAGCAGCATCACGAAAAGCGTTCTCACCACGGGCCTCCTCCTACAACTCCGGGGTAACCAGGCCCAGCTTCAGGGTCGTCCGGGCGCCGCTGGTGGCGTCGATCTGGTCGATCCAGTGCCTGGTGTAGATGGCCTGGTAAATCTTGCCGCCGTGATACGAGATCCCGCCGTACATGCGATCCAGCGAGCCGTACGGCCCCGAGGCGAACTGCGCGAAGCTGTTGCCTGCCAGGCGGTAGATCGTGCCGTGGCCGACGTGCGTCAGATAAACGGTCCCCGCTCCGTCATCCACCATGCCTCCGAGCGTGATGCCGATCAACCGGTAGGTTCGATGCATGGAGCCGTCGAGCGCCGTCTCGACGACGTAGGTCGAGTGCGAATCCCCCCGGCCGTACGAGACGAGGTCCGTCCCCTTCACGAGGCCCCAGCCCGACGGATCCCCATGGATGCCCGAGTAGCCGTACAGGCCGAACTGGTAGTAGAGGCTGGTGGCGATCGCCCGGTACGAGGACTCCCGCAGGTCATGGATCCGGGCGCTGTCGCTGACGGCATAGAGCGCCCCGTCGATCACGCTGAGGGTGCTCAGGGTCCGGTCGTAGTCCTTCCACGCCACGCCCTCCTGGGTCCAGCCGCTCCCGTCATCGGTGATCCGGTAGACGCTGGCCCCCGAGGTGACGTAGATCGTCCCCGCCATGACCGCGAGATCATTGCGGTCGGACTGCGTGAGCAGGGGAGTGATCACCGTGCTCGCGGCGTAGTTGTCGATCTTCGAGATCCGGTTGGGGCCCCACTCGTTGACGTAGAGCGTGGTTCCCTCGAAGGCGAATGGGCGAGGGTTACTGAAGCCCGTGCGCTCGCGCGCGGCGACCTTGGCGTACGGCGCCGTCGTTTCGAAGGCCCGCAGGTAGCCGCCCGTGTACGAGTTGGCGTAGACGTAGGTCCCGTCGTAGGCCAGGTGAGTCGGGGTCTCGATGTCCGCGATCTCCTGCTCGAAGGTCCCGTCGAGCCCATAGACCCGGATGCTGCCGTTGCCTCCGCCGGCGTAATCCGCCACCCAGATCTTGCCGTTCACGACCAGGAGGTTCTTGGGATCCGCCAGGGAGGGATCCGACTTCAGGCGCGTCATGGTCGAGCTGCGGCCGACGCTCTGGTTCGTGGTGCCGGCCACCGTCATCGCGAAGAAGGTCTTGGTTCGCGGGTTCATGGTGTAGAGCGTGCCGCCGCCGCCACTCAGGCCCGTGAGCTTGTCGACGGGGGTCCGGAGGCGTGCCGTCGGACCGGAGACGTGCGAGACCTTGCCGTCTCCGCCTCGCACCAGGGTGAACTCCAGGACCTCGCCTTGCACCGCGTAGGAGTCGCCGCCCGGATCGAAGCTGGTGTTCGAACGCAGGTAGAGCTTGTCTCCGCGGATGGAGAGGCCCGCGCCGTCCGACGTGCTGACGCCGACCACCACCTGGACGGTGGAGCCGTCCGGGCGAATCTGGGTGATGGCGTCGAGGGCCGCCTGATGGGTGTAGAAGTTGCCGTCGGTGTCCCGAACCAGGCCCTTGGCCGTGAGCAACCCCTGGGCCACGACCTTGAGGACGCCCGTGCTGTCGAGCTTGTTCGAGTGAAGCAGCCGGCCGGAATCCGTGAGCAGGAAGAGGCCGTCCGCATCCACCCAGGTCGACGTGGGCGCGTTCATCCCGAAGGCGATCTGCTGGCTCTCCGCCAGGGTGTTGATCCGGTAGACCCCGTTGGTCAAGCGATCGGCGACGTAGAGGTAACCCGATGCGTCGGCATCCAGGCCCGCGGGGCTGGGAATGCTCGAGAAGGCGCCGACGTTTCCGTAGGCGATCGGGGTAACGCCGGGCTCCGAGGTCACCGGCACGCGGTAGACCGAGTTGCCCCGGTGGTTGCTGACGTAGCAGTTGCCCCGGTTGTCGAACGCGATGCCCCAGGGCATGCTGAAGCCGCTCACGAAATCCTCGGAGGTGCCGGTCGTATCCGAGGTCAGGGTGATGGCCACGACGTTGTTGGCGCCCGCGTTGGCGACGTAGAGGCGGCCGTCAGGCCCGAACGAGAGCCCCCGGGGCTGGGACAACGCCACCCCGGTCAACGTCACGAGCTGGGCGACGCCGCCCCCCGCCCGCACGGCGTAAAGCTTGTGGTTGGCCGCGTCCGTCACGTAGAGGACGCCGTGGCCAGGATCGCCGGGCTTGTTCCGGAAGGCCATGCCGCCCGGATCCGCGGCCCCGCCCGTCGAATAAGAGGCCTTCGAGAGGAAGGAGATGGGGGTGGCGGCGTCCAGTGGCACGTCGAGCGAGGCGTTCCAGACGACTCCGCCGGTGCTGGCGACAAACAGGGCGCCGAAGCCCGAGAGGCCGAACGTCAACGCCGAGGGCTCTCCGAGATCGGTGATCAGCGAGCGCACGCTGGTGCGGTCGGAGCCGCTCACCGGCTCGAGGATGGCCACGGTGCCGAGACCCCGGTTCGCCGCGTAGAGGTTGCCCCGGGCGTCCACCACGGAGTGGCCGTCCCGGGTGTCAAGCCGGAAGATGGGGCCGGTGAGGGTGCGCTCGCCGATGCTCAGGCGGACATGGCCGGTGACGGCGGTCGGGGGCACCCGGACCGTGATCCGCGTGAGGTCCGAGCTCACGCTGAGTTCGGTCGCGCGCGCCAGCTGGCCTCCGTCGGCCTGGAAGTCCACCACCGGCTCGCCCTCGAAGTTGCTGCCCACGAGATCGATGGTCTCCAGGGCGACCGCGTTCGGCGGGTCGAGGTACGAGATCGAGAAGGGAAGCTCCGGCAGCGTGACGGTGTTGAAGTCCAGGTCCGCGCTCGACAGCTGGATCCAGCGCAGGGGGTCGCGATCCTTCTCCAGGGAGCCGACCACCAGGTCGTAGGCCCGCTGAACCATCTGGACGAGCTCCGGGCTCGACATCTGCACGGTGTCCGGGTAGCCGCCCGCGGGCCGCCCCGCCTTGATGGCCCCGAAGAGGGCCGTGGGATCGAGCTTCTTGGAGGTGGCCTGGCGCAGGCTCACCACCACCGAGAGCGCGGTGGTCATCGGAGAGATCAGGATGGACGTCCCGGGGTTGCCGCTGGTCAGGGTGACCCAGCCGCCGCTCCAGTAGCTCGCGATGGTGCGGACTCTCACGGCGTCGGAGCCGGCCGCGTTGGGCGCGCTCGTCCCACCCGAAAGCCCCTTGACCGCCTCGAAGTAGTAGAGATCTCCGGACTTCGGCTTGAAGCCGTTGGAGTAGGTGAGCAGGAACTTGCCGTCCGCGTCCGTGCGCGTGGTGCTCACGGTGTTGCCCGTGGTCAGCTCGATCAGCGAGACGGTCGCGCCGGGAGCCACGTCTTCCTTGATGCCGGCCTGGGTGTGGCGGAAGCCGAAGCTGATGCGGCCTTCCACGTGATCGGCCGCCTGGATCACCGAGCCGTCGCCCGGCAGGCCCATGGGAGGCGTGAGCGGACGAGGACAAGCCGTCAAGGCCAGAGCGAGGGTCATGATCAGCGCGAACGCAAGGAAGCGCCGGAAAGCCGGCAGGAGCCTGATATCGATCATCAAGGCCTCCTCAGGCATCGAATCGGTTTCTCGCTCGAAGTCATATCAAGCTTGTACCCGGGCGCCCCCTCCTTGAATCCGCGCGATCGGGTGATTTCAAGCCCCTAGAGGGCATGATGCACTCGCCCCGGCATCGCAAGCCCAGGAGGAAACCGCATGCTTCCGATCCACACCCTTCTCGCCTTCCTGCTGCTGGCGGCGCCGGCCTGGGCGGATGCCGACGGCTCCCATCCCCTCACCAACCGGGCCTTCCCCCTGGCAGCAGAGCTGGCCATTCAGCCGCCCGCCGCCCTGCTGGTCTGGCATGCCCAGGATGGCACGACCAAGCGCAGGTTCGGCGAGGCGAAGCTGGTTGAGCTGGTCGGCAGCCGCCCGAACGTGAGTGCCCTGTCACTACAAATCCGCGAGGGCAGGGCCGCCGGGGTGACTCCCTACGGCGGGGGGATCGTGAAGGCGGGCTGGATCCTCCCGGCGCAGGTCGCGCGCCTGCAGGTGGAAGAGACTCCGTTCATCGTGACGATCGACCTCGCGGGCCGGATCCACCGGCTCAGCACCATGGATCACTGGCCGATGCTTGCCGTCACCGATGCGCGCTTCGGCCCGACGCCCCGCCTGCAGCCGGAAAGCCTCTGGCAGCGAATCAAACGGCGACTGGGCCTCGACTAGTAAGGCAACAGCGTGTAGTTGAACTCGTTGGGGTAGTTATCGGCCGTGAAGACGGCGATCGGCTCATCGGCGCTCAGGGTGAGGACCGTGTTGGGGGCAAGCGAGCCCACGTTCTTCCACTGGAGCTCTCCAAGGGCTTGGGTTCCGGTCAGGCCGCCGGTAAGCGTCACCGTGTTGGAACCCGAGAGCGACAGCACGTAGACGTTGGTCGCCGTCGTGCCGGGCGCGACGATCCGGTAGGTCTTGCCGATGGATCCGGGCTGGTCCACGCTGCCGTGCTGGTTGTTCTCGTAGTAGATGCCGTAGTCGGTCACGTAGAAGCCGAGCGGCTTGTTCGAGACGACCCGCGTCTTGACCAGGCCCGTGGTGCCGTAGGGCCGTGCGGCGAGCTGGCCGGCGTTGAGCGCGATGGTTTCCGGGACGCCGGTCATGAGGTTGGTGACCGTCACCGAGGTGCCGTCCTCGTAGCCGACGAGCTGGTACTTGGCCGCCGCTCCTCCGCTCAGGTGCGCCGCGTAGAAGGTCTTCATGTCGGCCGAGAAGACCTGGGTGGAGGCGTTGTCGGCGAAGATCCCGTAGATCGCGGTGGTGGGATGGGTGCTCTGGACCCGGAACCAGTAGCTGGTGGCTCCGCTCGGGACGCTGGTGCGACTGAGGGTTCCGCCTTCCGCCAGGGTCTGGGTCTCGTTGAGGGTGGGGTCGATCGCGCAGGTGAGCGACACCGTGTTGTTGGAGGCATGCGAAATGATCTGGTACTCGCCATGGGTCCGCGGCACCCGGATATAGTAATCGGTTCCGGTCTGGGTGGCCCACTCGTCGTCGCTGGCATGGCCGGTGGCCAGAGCGTCGTAGGCCATCGCGTCGTAGCTGGCGAGCACGGGCTTGTCGCTGAGAATCTGGAACATGCCGATCCGGTCAGCGAGCAGGGCGGGCTCCCAGACGCTGCCGGCCGAGATGAGAAGTCGGCTCTCCGTATGATCGACCGCGCCGGTGCTCCGGATGGTGTGGAGGGTGATCCGGGTGTTCGGGTGCAGGGCGACGATCCGGGCGAAGTTGCCGAGGTCGCGTCCCGTCGGGTCGATGTCGCCGGCATTCAGACCGATGAAGCGGGTGCCGGCTAAAGGAGCGTTGGCGATCGCCAAAAACCCGCCCGATACCGAGAGCTCCCCCGTCGTGGAGGAGACGGCCACGGGGCCCGTGCCGGCTCCGGCGGGCACCGTCACCGTGAGCTGCGTGCGATCGGCGTTCACGGCCGTGGGGACGGCCGTGACGCCCCCGGTGAAGGTGACCACGTTGTTGGCCGCCGGCGTGGCGAAGCCGTGCCCCACGATGGTCACGGCCGCCCCGATCGCGGCGTTCGTGGGGCTGACCCGCTGCACGGTCGAGCCCTGGGTCACGCGCTGGTAGCTGCCGTCCTCGGCCCGGTAGATCACCTGCAGGGGATCCTGATCGAGCGAGAGGGCGTTGGAGACCAGCTCGTAGGCGCGGTGGAACTCGGCGTTGGTGACCCCGGAGGCGCCCGGCGCGAAGGTGTCCGGGGTTTGCGGCAGAACGGACGTGTCGGGCGTATCCATCACGAGCGAGTTGATGAGCGCAGGCCGGGAGACATCGTCGGAGCGCAGGCTCGCGATCACGCTGAGGGCGGTGGTGGTCGCGCTGACGGTGATCGAGCCCGAGGAGACGCTTTGCCAGCCGGCGTCGGTCCACTGGATCAGCGTCCGGATGCGCGCGGCGGGCGCGCCCGCCCGGTTGGCCGCCCCGCCCACCTGGAGGCCCTTGACCGCCTCGAGGTAGTAGGGCGCGTTGCCCGGCTTGAAGGTGGAGTCGAAGGTCAAACGGAACTGACGGTTGGAATCGGTGATCGAGGTCGCGACCGTCTGCCCCTGGAAAGGGTCGATCAGACTCACGGTCGCCGCCTGGGCGATCTCGGCCATGGTGGCCTGGGTCGATAGCTCCGAGGTGAAGTCGATCGCGCCCACGACGGGCGGAGCCATGTCCCCGGTGGTGGAGAGCATCGGCCGGGGGCAGCCCGCGAGCGCCAGCATCGAGAGGACGAGCAGCACGCCGGCGATTCGTTTCGCGTCAGTTCCCCGAAACCTCGTCCGCGACATCAGGCAACCCTCCCTCATCCGGCATCGACTCGAGCGCTTTATACCCGACCATGCGCCTGTTTATGCCAGACGGGCAGGGGGTATGATCTCCCCAGCAATCCCGGCGCTTGAGGTCTTGGAGGAGCGATGGTCGCGAGCCGACAGCTGATTTCCGCGGTGGCCCTGGGGCTCGCCCTCACCATGATCGGAGTGGGCTGTGCCGAGGATGACAGTCTGCTCATCGGAGGCCGCACCGGCACCCGACCCGGCGGCACGTCCGGAACGGACGGCAGCACGCCAACTCCCGACGGCAGCAACCTCGGCGGCAACATCGGCGGCCAGGAGAGCCCGCCTCCCGTGGTCGCCTCCCCCACTCCCACGCCCACGCCCACCCCGACGCCTCCTCCCTCCGAGAGCGTCGCCTTCGCCGTCACCATCGGGTACGGCGACCCGCGCGGCCTGGCCTTCGACTGGAGCGGTAACGCCTGGGTCGCCCTGAACGAGTCCGGGAACGTGGCAAAAGTCGACTCTACCGGCCAGCTCCTCGGCGACCCGCCGACCGGAGACGCTCCCTCGGCGGTCGTGGCCGACAAGTCGGGCAACATCTGGGTGGCCAATCGCTCCGGCAACACCCTCACCAAGTTCACTGCCAGCGGAACCATGTCCCAGGTCCAGGTCGGCGCCGGCCCCCGCGATCTCGCCGCGGACAACGACGGGAACCTCTGGGTGGCCCTGGAGGGCGCTCGCGCCCTCGTCAAGCTGGCAACCCAGAACAACGCGACCCAGTCCGTCGCCACCCTCGCCGCCGGCGGAGTCGCCGTTCATGGCGGGAAGATCTGGGTCACCGACACGGAGAATGACCGGGTCGAGGTCTACGACGGCCAGGGCAACCCCGATCGCACGATCCCCGTCGGGAGCAACCCCGGCGTGATCCGCGCGTCCGCGGACGCCATCTGGGTGCTCAACCACAGCGGCAACAGCGTCTGGCGGATCGACCCCGCGACGGACGAGACCCTGAACCGGGGGCTCAGCGGCGCCCCCGCGGACATGGCCATCGACGCTTCCGGCAACGCCTGGGTCAGCGTCCCGGCCGCCGGGAAGGTCGAGAAGTTCAACGCGTCGGGCGCATTCGTCAAGAACTACACCATCGGCCTACGGCCCCATGGCCTGGCCTTCGCTCCGGGCGGCCGGCTCTGGGTGACGGACGAGACGGGCCACCGGGTCCACGTCTTCGTCCCGTAACGATCGCTCGCCGGCGGGAATAAGAACCAAGGGGTGGCCAGCGGGTCACGACAGTCGCGACACAGGGGGTGACGATGCGCGGAATCACGCAATCGGCGAGGACGGTACTCTCCGTTCTACTGGCGCTCTTCGTGCTGGTGGGCTGCACCCGCCCGATCGTCCCGACCCAGGCGCCCGAGGAGAACGGCCCGACCCCCGAGCTGACGGGAAGCGTCCGCTTCGCCGAGCGCTCCGTCCAGGCCGACATGCGAGAGGTCGCCGTCAGCGCGACGGTCAGCCTGATCAACGCCGCCACCAACGAGACGATCGCCTCCTCGGTGACGGACGTGGACGGCATCTTCAGCCTCAAGTTCGGCAGCTCCTTCCGCCCCAGCCGCACGGCCGCCTATTTCCTCGAGGCAGCCAAGGGCCTCTCGGCCGGGGGAGACTCCAACCGGGCCGGGGCATCGCTCGCTCGCGTGCGCACGCTGATCTACTGGCGCAGCGGCACCTGGAAGAGCATCTCCCGCCAGGGAATCATCGTCAACCGCTCGACCACGGCCCTCTCGATCATCACGAACCTCCGCAACGCGGCGGGCCAGACCGTAAACACCGAGGGCATGATCAACGCGCTCAACGTCGGCTTCCCCGACTCCTCGCTGAGCCCCGCCACGTCCGACACGTTCCAGCCGGGAGCCTCGCAGATCGGCAATGACGAGTACCACCAGGTCTTCGCCCTGGTCAACGAGGCGCTGGATCGCGACGTGGATCCCGTCTTCGCCGTCTCGATGGACATGGGCCCCCCGCGCCGGTACTTGCGCACGGAGCAGGGCTTCTCGATCCAGAGCGTGACTCCGACCACCGGCATGTCGCAGGACACGGTGACTCTCGCGGGGTATGCCTTCGATCCCATCCCGTCCAACAACGTGGTGAAGTTCAACGGTTGGAAGGGCGAGGTCCTCTCCGTGAGCGCCGATCGCGAGGTCCTCTCCGTGAAGGTGCCCCGCCGCCTGGGCCTGTCGGGCCCGATCTCCGTCCAGGTCGGAGGCCTGCTCAAGACCGGCCCGGTCTGGACGCAAACCGGCTGGAAGGATCCCTACGACGATTCCAACGACCTCAAGGACCTCTTCAACACCACCGTCAGCAGTGGAGCGCTGACCATGCAGGGAGGCACCGGCCTGGGCTTCGTCGACACGACGAACGCCGACTTCGCCGCGGGCGCCGTGAGCGGCCCCGTGAGCAAGGACGTGCCCGACCCGGTCGACGGCGGAGACGGTGCGGTGACGCTTCAGATCGGTGCCCTGCGGGTTCTGCAGGTCTACCCCGACGGCCAGAGCCAGATCGTGGCGGCCCAGGGGGTCTACAACTGGCGGCCGGATCTCTTCTCGTTCGACACCCTGCCCGTCACCACCTACAACACCCTGACCACGCTCGACGCGACCTTCTCGGTGACGGTGGTCAACAAGTCCGGCACCGTCGCCCCGGCCACCGCCACCCTGGGCGGCACCGTGACGCGCACCCTGCAGGACTACGACATCCTCTACTTCGGCGTGGCCGACTCCTACGCCAAGTCGGCCGCCTTCGGCGGCGGCGGCATGGACCTCACGACCAACTCGCGGGATCTCACGCGCAGCTTCGCGCTGCTGGGACGGGGCATCGTCTTCACCCACGATACCCTGCCGACCAGCCGGCCCAACTTCTTCTCGCTCACCGACCTGCACGGCATGACCGCCGGAGGCAGCGCCCTCACAGCCACCACCGTCTACCAGGCTCCGGGGGTCAACACGTCCAGCCCCGTGCTCAACAAGCCTTTCAACCTCTCGGCCGTCAGCCAGTTCTCGATCCAGAACTCCCATTCCTCGAACCACGTGGCGAATCCCGCGACAGTCTGGTATGCCTTCAAGGTGACGACCGAGGCCGATGCCAAGGCCTACCCCTACTGGACCACGTTCACGACGGCCAACTCCAACGCGGCCTTCTTCAGCTACGGCCACACGCAGGCGGTGCCCAGCGAGTTCGAGGCCAAGGCCATGATCAACTCGATGTACTACACCTTCGACCGCGGCACCTCGGTCTCGGGCAGCTTCACCTCGCGCGCCTTCAACTCGGGGGCCAATGGCTACAACTGGGCCGGCACCCGCCTCAGCTGGGTCTCGGCGCATCCCAGCACCGATACCAAGATCAGCTTCCAGGTGGCCGCGACCGACGATGCGGGCGCCACGGACCTCGCGTGGAAGGGACCCGACGGAACGGCCGGCACCTCGTACTCGGCTCCAGGCGCGGTGCCTGCCGGGGTCACCGGGCGCTACCTGCGCTACAAGGCGACTCTGACGACCAACAGCATCGAATCCAAGCCCCTGCTCAGCCGGGTGGACATCGGCTCGACCGCCTCGACGGCGACGACCCTGGCGATCGCCCCCAACTCCCTCACCGCGTGGGGCGATCTCAGCTATTCGGCCGCAACGCCCGCCGGAAGCGCTGTCCGCATCCAGGTGCTTTCCAAGGACGGCGTGGCATTGCCCGACACCGTCCTGCCCAACAACTCCTCCGGCTTCAGCACGACCCCTGTCTCGCTCGCCGGCCTGTCGACCATCGCCTACCCCGAGCTGAGGCTGAAGATCCTCATGCTCAAGCAGGCCGCAGGCCTCGCCCCGACCCTCGACTATGCGCAGGTCAACTGGACCCCATGAGCCTCCTCCGAGCCCTGATCGCCCTGGCGATCGTCCTGCTCGCGGCGCTCATGCCCCGCGAGGCCCAGGCCCACATGCCGATCCAGCTCTTCCAGGGGGCGGAAACCTACGTATCGGGCGTGATCGTCGAGATCCCCGCTACGTTCGCCCCGGACGCTCTCCCGCGAATGCCAGGCGGGCTGTTCCAGGAGCCTCCCCAGCTCTCACTGACGGTCGAGCTGCTGAGCGGCGCACACCACGGCCAGCGCGTCACGGTCGAGCACTACCTCTTCGGCAACCCCAGCGTCGATGTCGATCCGCGCCTCGGTGAGCGAGTCATCGTGGCCGAAAGCCGGCTCTCCGATGGGCGCATGCTCTACCGGGTGGTCGACTACGACCGCCGGCCAGCCCTGGCCTGGGTTTCGGCCCTGAGCGCCCTGGCCCTGCTGCTGGTCGGCCGGCAGGCAGGCCTGAAGGCCCTGGCCATGGTCATCGCGGTTTTCGGCGGGCTCTACGTCGTCGTGCTCCCCCTCTTGATCCGCGGCGTTTCTCCGGCCGCGCTGAGCGGCCTCGCTGGCCTGGCCATCGGCCTGGGCGCCCTCCGCCTCGCACTGGAAAAGCGTTCGACGGCACTTCGAGCCGCCATGCTGGGCCTGGGAGCGGGGCTGGTCGTAACGATTGCCGTCATGGCGATCGCCTACGCGACCGGACACGTCAGCGGGCTCGCGACCCCGGATGCCCTGGTGTTGTACACGCAGGTCAACCAGTCCCGCACGCTCGACTACCGCCAGCTCTGGCTGGCCGGGTCCGTCCTGACCACTCTCGGGGGGCTGATCTTGGCGAGCCTGGTGACAGCGCGGGCGATCACCCAACACCCGCAGGAGGACGCTCTGGAAGCCGGCCTACGGGAAGGCCGCAAGGTCTTGCCTGCACTCGCGATTGGCACCGGCCTCATGTACTTCGGGCTCTCGCTCTCCCTGCTGCTGATCACACGCCTGGGCGACGTGACCTCCATCAAGGTCTCGCTGGTTCGGCTCTTCAACTACGACTACTTCGTCTCGGTGATGCTGGCCTGGGAATCCGGCCTGATCGGCATGGTCGCCACGCTGCTCGTCACCGCCTGGAGTGCACGGCTGCTACGGCGGCGCGAGCCGACCGCGTGACGAGTGGCGTCATTCCCGCGCAGGCGGGAATCCAGTGGTCCCCGCTGTCACGGGAGTGACGGCCCTTAGAAGCCGTCGGTGCCGTAACCCAGCACGCGGATGACCTCGGGAACGTTGGTCATCCGTCGGATGACCTTGCGCTTGGCGTCGAAGATCATCGTGCGGAAGCCGCCCTTGTGGGCCTCCTCGGCCAGCTCCATGGTCGAGCCTCCCCGGTTGATGATCGCCTGAAGCGGCCGGGAGATCATGAGGATCTCGTAGACGCCCAGCTGACCCTTGTAGCCGGTCATGTTGCAGAGGTCGCAGCCCTTGCCGCGCGCGAGAGTGAGGGGGCGATCCGGGGCGACTCCCAGGAAGGCGCGGTCCTCAGGCGTGGCCTCGTACTCCTCGGTGCAGCCCGGACAGATCCTCCGGACCAGGCGCTGGGCGATGACTCCCATCACCGTCGAGGAGACGACGTAAGGGGGGATCCCCATCTCGACGATGCGGCCCACGGTGGAGACCGCGTCGTTCGTGTGCAGGGTCGAGAGCACCAGGTGGCCGGTCATGGCCGCGTGGGTGGCGGTCTCCAGGGTCTCGTGGTCGCGGATCTCACCGAGCATGATGACGTCCGGATCCTGGCGCAGGATGGTGCGCAGGGCCCCGGCGAAGTTGAGGTCGATCTTGTTGTTGATGCCGATCTGGGCGATGCCCTCCACCGGGTACTCGACCGGGTCCTCGATCGTGACGATCGAGTCGGTCTCGCGATCGAACTTCTGCAGGGCCGCGTATAGGGTCGTGGTCTTGCCCGAACCCGTGGGGCCGGTGACGAGGATGATGCCCGTGGGGCTGTGAAGCAGGCGATCGATCAGCTTCGCATGGTCCTCCTCGAAGCCGAGCTTCTCCATGCCGAGCGCGATGGACTTCTGGCGCAGCAGGCGCAGGACCAGCTTCTCGCCCCAGTGGGTGGAGATGGAGGAGACGCGGAAGTCCACCTTCTCGCCGTTCGCGAAGCTGGCCCCAAAGCGGCCGTCCTGGGGGCGGCGCTTCTCGGTGATGTTCATGTTGCCCAGGACCTTGAGGCGAGTGGCGACGGAGTTCTCGATGGCCTTGGGAACGTCCAGGTACTTGCTGAGGACGCCGTCGATCCGGAAGCGAATCTCCATAAAGGTCTCGCGGGGCTCGATGTGGATGTCGCTGACCCCGCGCTCGACCGCCTCGGAGAGCATGGCGTTGACCAGCTCGATGATCGGAGCGTCGGAGTTGCCGGTCGCGTTGATCTCCTGGACCTGGCGCTGCGGCTGCCCGGTCTCATGGGTACCGGACTTGATGGCCCGTTCGATGGCGCTGGTGTTGCTGCGGTGGCGGCTGTCGTAGAACGTCGTGAGCGCGCCCTCGAGGTCCTCCTTGCGGAAGGCCAGGGGCACCATGAAGTGGCCCGTCAGAAGCGAAAGATGGTCGAGCAGCTTGGTGTCGTCGGCGCGGTTCACGGCCACGACCAGGCGGCGGCCCACCTTGACCAGGGGAATGACCAGGTGCTGGCGGGCAAAGGTCTCGGGCACCATGGCCAGGATTCCCGCATCGACCACGAAATCAGCGAGCGTGGACTTGCTGGATAGCACCTCTTGCAGGTTGAGGATCTCCTGCAGCTCCTTGGCGGCGACATAGCCCTTGGCGACCAGGATCTCACCCAGCTTCTTGCCCGTCTCCATCTGGATGGTCAGGGCCTCGGAAAGCTGGAACTCCGAGATGAAGCCGAGGCTCTTGAGCCACTCGCCGACGCGGAGCTTCTTGATGGGGCCGTCTTGCGTCTGCCGGCGTTCGATCTGGTTGGTCGGGATCAGAGCCCGTTCGTTCGTTTCCATCAGCTCACTCTCCACGCGGCAACAAGGAATCCAGGGGCGACCCCGGGAGGGGAAGGCCCGGGATCGGAGGAGGCTGCGTGTTCGGTACGCCGAGAGTCGGCTCCGCCGGCTCCGGGGCGCGCATGTCCCGGCTCAAGCCCACCCGGTGGATGGATCCCGAATAGCGGATCAACACGTAGCCATCCCCGATGGCCAGCACCTCGGCTCCAGAGGGCAGGACGCTTCCCGGCCGCACGCGGATCCGCTGCCCGCCCGAGCTGAGAATGGCGCCGGGAAGGCCGTCCCCTCCGAGCAAGACACCGATCAAGGCAACCTGCAAGGTGGGCTTCGGCGCGGCCTTGACCCCCAGGGATTCGGTTCCCGTGGGAGCCAGCGGCAGGAAGGGCTCCGAACGTCCCATCTGCGGAGTCTTGCGGACGGGAATGGTGTAAAGCTTCTCCGGGGCGGGCGATTGCGCCCATGCCGGCGGCATGACCCAGTCCATCACGACCTTCCACGCCTCTCCCGGATGCCAGCTGATCGGCGGCGGCGGAGCGGCGCCCGGCGTCTGCTCGGCGGCCTGGGCCTGGTTCAGCTGCTCGGGCGTCAGCAGGTAGTTGAAGGCGAGATCCAGCTTCAGGGAGACCGTGGCGCGCTGGGCGCTGGAGTCGAGGTAGGAGACCTCGTAGCCGCTGACCTCCAGGGTGGGAGGCAGGGTCTTCAGGGCGTCGTAGACCTTCAAGAGGCTCTGGTAGGGGCCCCGGGCCAGAAGCACGTAGCGCCGGCGCGCCACGCCGGCCTGGGGGGCCTCGGCGATCATCACCTGCTTGTACTCGCTGGGCTGGGGCTCCAGGGCGTCGATGGCGATGCCGTTCTTCTCGAAGATCTCCGAGAGGGCGATCAACCCGAGGTTCGAGCGGTTGATCATCACGGTCTCGTAGCGCTCCTCCTTGCGGAGGTCGAAGAGCCGGAGACGCTCGATCTCGGTGGTGACCTTCTGCCATTCCTGCTGACGCAGGGAGAGCAGGCGATCGCTGGAGTCGCGATCGCGCATCGCCTGGTCGATCTGCTGGCGCAGGCGCGTGAGGTTGCCCTCCGCAGCCTTCACCCCCATGAAATGGATCCCCGCGGGGACGGCCAGGGCCAGCACGAGGGCGACGGCGATCAGGATCTTCTCGGTCTGGTTCATGGCAGCGCCTGGCCTGCGGTCTGCGTGCCCAGACCGGCTTGAATCTCGAAGGTGTAGGCGGCGCCGCTCTTCTCAATCTTGAGGATCTTGACCTGGCGGACGCGATCCAGGGCAGCGATCTGATCGGCGAAGTACAGGCAGGAGGTCTGGCTTAAGGCCCCACCCGAGAGTACCATCTCCTTGCCCGCCGTGTACGTGACCTTGGAGATCCAGGCGTCGGAAGGCGTGGTCTCGCGCAGGGTCTCGAGGAACTGGCGGGCGAAGACGTTCTCCTCCAGGTGAGGGATCCACTGCTTGAGCAGCTCTGCCTCGGGAGGCTGGGAGTCCATCATCTGCTGGTTGCCCTGCGTCTGGACCTGCGCGTCGGCAAGCTGGCGCATCAGGATCTTCACCTGGGCCTCGCGCTCGCCCTTCTGCCAGATCTGCCAGCCGGTCAAGGCGGCGCCGACCAGCAGGGTCGCCGCCAGGCCCATCAGCACGCGGCGATCCAGGTCGAACTCGAGCTTGGGTAGCGTCCTGGCAGTGGACTTGCCCTTGGGCAGGAGGTTGAGCGAGGGCACGACGCCAGGGCGCCCCCAGAGGGCGGCACCCAGGGCGATATAGGAGATCTGCGGACCCTCGTCGTCGAGATCGTCCTCCAGGTCGTCCTCGCCGTCCTCGTCCTCCTCGGAGTCCGCACCAGGAGACGCCTGGGGCAGCGTGGCGGTCAGCGCGAAGCCATCCTCGGGATCCAGCGCGTCCGACGCGCCAAAGGCTCCGTCGAGGGCGCTGTCGACGCTATCGCCCCAGGGATCCGAGGCCTCGTCGTCGTCGGAATCTTCTCCGGGGCCCGCGATGCTGATGCGGCCCTCGAGGAGGCTCTTGGCATGATCGGCCAGCACGCGCGCGTCCTCGAAGCGATCGCAGGCCAGCACCATGTGCGGATCGTCGAAGGAGTTGGTGTCACTTGCGACCGAGTGCGCGATATTGGGCAGGTAGCTCTGGGCCAGCATGGCCATGTCGTGGGAGATGCGCTCCGGCAGGATGATCTCGCGCATGACCCAGAGGCGGCGCTCCATCCAGCACGAGATGATCAGGCGCTGGGGCTGCACCATGACGCCCGTCCAGTGATCGTCCTCCAGCGGGTGGTAGAACTCCATGCCTCGCTGACCCGCCAGCTGGGCGAGATCGAGGGCGATCAGGTTCAGGCCCGCCGTCTTGAGCGCCTTGGAGTAGGCGTTCACGGTCTCCTCGGGAACCACCCCGTAGGTCGTCTGGATGAACTCGTGCTCGAGCTCGTTCACGAAGTAGTCGATCAGCGGCTCTTCGTCGCGGTAAAGCGCGAATTGCTCGGCCTCACTCAGGATCGCCTGGTCCAGGCTGTTGATCGGCATCTTGGGCAGGCGGATCTGGCGCAGCAGGGCCTTGCGCGAGTCGATGACCAGCACGACCCGGCGGTTGCGCAGGCCGGATTCCTTCCAGAAGCGCTTCAGCTCGGCGCCCAGGGCGGCGACGTCCTGGATGGCGCCGTCCGCGTCGACCAGATCGGGCGGCAACTCGGCCAGGTATTGCGTCTCGATGACGGGCTCGCCAGGCGTGCCTCCGACGACGGCGGCCTCGAGGCGGTCCGCCGTGATGTAGAGCCCAACGAAAGGTTTTACCTTCTTCACTCCCATGCCTATTCCTGTCTACCACGCACTCGGCGGATCGCCCGGGAATGCCGCGGGATCCAGGTTGGGTTCAAGATAGCCCGTCCCCTGATGATACGCCCATCCTCCCCAGGGAGAGCCGGTTGCGGCTGCCGTCAAGTCGATGATCCGCGAGAAGGCGGCCGCATCCATCGGCGGGTTGAGGGGATCGCGCAAGGGCGAGCCGGCCTTGCCGTAGAACCCCCTGCCGGTGTCGTCCACGTTCACGCTGATCGACGCGACCGTCGGGAAGGCCCCGGTCCGGTAGCGTTGCATCTCGATCCCCTGGCGCATGGTCGCGAGCATGATCTTGGCCTGGGAGACGCGGGTGGACTGCATGTGCTGGCGGTAGGCGTAGACTCCGCCCGCCGTGAGCATCAAGCTCACCGAGACCGCCAGGGAGACCTCCAGGAGCGAGATTCCTCGGGATTTCGTCATGTCGGCACCTTGCTTCCCGAGCCCATGAGGCCCATGAGGGGCATGTAGAGGCTGCCCAGGATGAAGAGGACGGTTCCGGCGACCATGACGGTGAGGATGGGCTCGATGGCCGTGGTCATGGCCTTCACTCCCTGCTCGACCTCCGCGTCCATGTACTTGGCTCCCTTGGCCAGCAAGCCGTCGATTGAGCCCGATTCCTCGCCGGCCACCAGCAGGTGGATGATGAACGGGGGAAACAACCCCGAGGCCTGGAACAGCGTGGCGACCCGCACGCCCTGGGCGACGCCCGCGCGGATCTCGCCCAGCTTCAGGGCGACGTTGCGGTTCTGCACGCCCTGGCGCACCTGATCCAGGGCGACCATGATCGGCACTCCGCAGCGCAGGATCAGCGCCAGGTTGTGAAGCAACCTGGCAATCAGCACCTTGTACTTGAGCTTGCCGATCAAGGGCACCTTGAACTCGAAGTAGTCCACGACGAGCGAGCCGAACCGCGTGGAGCTGAACCAGCGCCAGCCCACGAAGGCCCCGCCGCCGAAGAGCGGAAGGGTCCACCACTTGGTGGAGACGAAGGCGCTGGAGGCCAGCAGGGTTTTCGTGGTCCAAGGCAAGGTCAGGTTGAACTCCGCAAAGAGGTCCAGGAAGCTCGGCACGATGAAGAGCATCATTCCGATCACGATGAGGACGATCAGGACCACCAGGATGGTCGGGTAGGAGAGGGCGGACTTGATCTTGGCCTGGATCTCCAGCTCCTTCTCGAAGTACTCCGAGAGGCGCTTCAAGGTTTCCTCGACGTTACCCGAGAGCTCACCCACGGAGATCAGGTCGATGAAGATCGGCGGCAAGTAGCGGTCGAACGTGCTGTACGCCTCGCCCATGCCGACGCCCTCCATGATCCGCTGCTTGACCTCCCGGTTGATCATCATCAGCCGGGGGTCCGTGATGCCCTCCTGCAAGATATCGAGGGTCTGGTTGATCGACAGCCCCGCATCCAGCATCGTGGCCAGCTGCTGGGCATAGAAGGACATGGCCTTCATCGGAACCCTCTTCCGCATGAAGAGGTCCTGGAACTGCTGCGCTGCCGTGCGCTTGGGGGCCTTGGCCCGCGCCTCGTCCCCCAGCTGCAGCATGGCCTTGGCATCCTTGGGCTTGAAGTCATGCCAGAACTGCTTCACCTCGAGCAGTCCCACGCTCAGCCCCTGATCCCGGAGCATCTGGCGGGCCGACTTCATGTCCGGGGCCATGATGTCCCCTTGGATCGGCTCACCGCCGTTGACGGGAACGGCCTCGAAGTAATACTTGCGTTTCTTGGCCTGCTTGCTGTTCTCGCGAAGCGCCTCGCGCTCGGTCTTGTCGGTCGCGAGCTGGGCCTTCAGCTCGGCCATGACGTTGCGGCGCGGCTTCTTCGCCTCCTTGATCTCCAGCGGGAAGAGGCCCTGTCCCCGGAGAATGGCGCGAACGTCCCGAAGGCTGTCGGCTTCGACAGACTCCCGGCGCAATTCATTTCCCGAGTGAACGACGCACTCGTAGAGCTTGGACAAGGCAGGCCTCTTCCTTGCGCAAACGTTGCTTTAGGTCAGCTTCGCTGCCTTCCGCAACAGCCGCGGGCACATCGCATCCCGACAGAACCAAGCAACAAAGTACCCGTTGCCGAGGAGACTGAAACCCACGGAAGGCTGAAGGCGACTGGATTTCCGTTCGGATTATCGCCGATCTCCCCAGGCTTGTCTGAGAGATCGGTCACCAACGGCCATCTTGGTTAGAGGGGCATTGCTGGTTGGTATAGTAAGGAGGAAGCCGGATCGGGCGACGAGCGGCAGTAGCCGGAGCAAGGGAGTCAGGCATGGATCGGAAAAAAGAAGGCGGTTATTCGCTCATGGAAGTGGGCCTGGCCCTTTCGATCGGCATCCTGCTCACGGGCACGGCCGTCTACGGCTACAAGGCCCTGCGCGATCAGAGCGGAGACGCCGCGATGCGCCAGAGGGTCCAGGATCTCCGCACGCTCGTCGAGGAGCTTTACGCCCCCACCAGCGCCTTCCCGACCCCCGATACCCTGCGCAGCGCTTGGAAGGCGCGCCGGCCCGATGATTACAAGAGCAGCCCCTGGGGCGGTCCCGTGATCGGCTCGAGCGAGGCCAACCGGGGCATCCTCTCCCAGACCATCAGCCACGGCGCCACGCACTACGAGGAAGAAGAGAAGGATTCGAGCACCGGTGGAGCGCTCCATTACATCTGGATCGACAATGCCGGGGCAGCAGGCACCGCGAACTTCTGGGACGTCACACGCGGAGCGACGGTCTCCGCCACCGCCTACATGGTCGCCGGCGACAAACCGATCAACGGCCAAGGGCGCCTCTTCTTCCACGTGCAGAGCGGAAGGTAGCGCCTCATGAAAGGACACCCGATGAAACGGCAAGACGGCTTCACGCTGACGGAGGTCATGCTGGTCCTGGTGGTCGGCGCTATCCTCTTGGGGTCGTCCCTGGCCCTGTACAACCAGATGCGCAACAACTCCGGCCACACCAACGCCTGGCAGCGAGTCCTCGCGCTGCAGACCACGGTCGAGGACATGGCCGTCGCCAACGCCGGCAATTACCCCACGGTCGAAGAGTTGCGGGTGGTCTGGAAGAACAAGCGTCCGCTGGACTACGCCGTCAGCCCCTGGGGCGGCCCCGCCATCGGAGGCGATGCAGGCGAGACCGCGGACGGCATCCGCGGGCGGACGCTGAGCGGCGACGACTACTCCAGCCACGACTCCAACGTAGGGGACTCCGGCATCCTCTACTACTACCAGCTCGCCCCCGCGGACATCGAGGGCTTCCTGACGTTCACGGACCTGGCCAAGGGCGGCATCAAGACCCAGACCCGCTTCTACGCGGTCGCCATCGCAGATGCCAACGGCGATCGCTACTTCTACGTCAACGGCGCCCAGGCCAAGACCGGCGGCCAGGTGGAAGGCGAGATCGGGGATTAATCCTCAAGGCAAGGTTGTTTCAAGCCTTTGCTTCCCGGGTACGGGAGGCGTGCAGCGCTCACAGCCATGCGTCTCACTCTCCTGCTACCATCCCGATGACGGCATGACTCCTAGCTTAAGCCCATGGGGGACTCGCGTGAGAAAGTGGACCAAAAGCATCGCCCTGCTGCTCGCCCTCTGGGCGCCGGCCATATCCGTGGCTCCCGCCATGGCGCAGGGCGTCTCGCTCCAGAGCAAGATTTCCGTTCCTGGAGGCGAGGACAAGCTCACCATCCGCCTGCGCGACACCTCGCTGCGTGAGGCCCTGCAGCTGATCGCCGAGCAGAAGCGCCTCAACCTGACGCTCGATGATTCCATCTCGAGCGAGAAGTCGGCGAACCTCAACCTCGACTTCTTCAACACCCCGCTCAACAACATCCTCGAGACCCTGATCAGCTCCAACGGCCTGGAGCTGCAGCGGATCGGCTCGACCTACGTCGTCTACCGCAGCGGCCGCTACGGCCGCCCGGTCATCCGCTTCATCCCTCTGTCCTACGCCAACGCCGCCAACACCGCGACCATGGTCAAATCGGTCCTGGCCGAATCCTCCGGAGGCACGGCAGCGGGCGGCGAGTCCGCCAAGCTCTTCGCCACCCAGGTTCGCCCGGACACCAACAGCAACGCGCTGATCGTCTCGGGTCAAGAAGCGAACGTGCAGGTCGTCGAGCAGCTGGTCAAGCGCATGGACGTCCTCCTGCCCAACCGCGTCTTCCCGCTCTCGTACGTCACGGTCAGCGAGGCCATCGAGGTCCTGAAGGCGAGCTTCTACGCACCCGCCACTGCTGCAGCCCCGTCCGGCGGAGCAGCGGCAAGCGGAGCGGCGGCTGGCGGAGCAAGCGCCGGCGGCAGCGGATCCGGCGCCAGCGTCAAGAACACCTACCGGGACTTCGCGGGAACCGCCCCCGGCCAGCTCCCCGCGACGAAGACGGACACCATCGCCATCGGCGAGCAGACCCCCCGCTTCATCCCGCTCGGCAGCCGTAACGCCCTCCTGGCCGTCGGCTCTCAGTCGGAGCTGGCCCTGGCCGAGCAGATCCTGAAGGTCCTGGATCGCAAGCCCCCGCAGGTCCTGATCCGCACGCAGATCGTCCAGATCGAGCAGGGAGCCCTGCAGCGGCTCGGCCTCAGCTACGGCCTCGGCTCCAAGCAGTTCAGCGGCGACTTCGACACCAACTCCCCCGACAACGGCCGCTTCACCTTCGAGAGCGCGACCAATCAGGCCGCCAACCTCCGGGTGGCCCTGGACGCCCTGGTCTCGCAGAACAAGGCGAAGGTGCTCGCCAGCCCCTCGGTCCTGGCCATGAACAACCGCTCGTCGATCATCAAGATCACCGACGATATCGTCGGCAAGACCACCACCACCATCACCCAGAACGCCAACCAGACCCTGACCACCCGCACGGTCGAACTCGACGAGGTCGGCATCACCCTCGAGCTGACTCCCCGGATCGACCCGCAGGGTAGCATCACCATGAACGTCCACCCCGTCATCTCCGTCGTGCGCAAGGAAGAGCGCGCGACGAACCAGGACATCCTGGCCACGCTCAAGAGCAAGCGAGAATTCCAGACCCAGGAGATCCGCGTCCTCAACGGCGAGACCATCGTCATCGGAGGCCTGATCCAGGACTCCGGCCGCGAGACGGTCGAGAAGATCCCCCTCCTGGGAGACATCCCCTTCCTCGGCAGGCTCTTCCAGCGCACGGTCGTGGATCAGACCCGCACTGAGGTTCAGATCCTCATCACTCCGGAGATCGTCAATGATGCGGCCGCTTAAGCTTCCTTCCCTCCTGCTCGCCACCCTGCTGCTCGCCTCCATGCTGCTCGCCACGGGCTGCACGGCCTCCTACTGGCGAGGGCTCCTCAACACCTCCGGGATCGACGGCACCGTCACCACCAAGGGCAAGATCGCCTGGAAGCAGACCGAGCAAGATGACGGCAGCGTGATCTACGAGGTCTCCAAGACCGCCCCCGTTCTCAGCGTCGCGCTGATCCCCGGCTCCTCGCCCGTGGACCTCCAGATGGCCAAGGTCGATTACTACTCGCCGGTCGGAGACTTCGAGAACGGCGAGCTGCTCTTCATCGATGGCGTCGATACCGCCATCATGCCCTTCCTGGCCCGCCTGCAGGGCGAGACGCCGGTTTCCCTCAACCTGGGGCAAATCATCACGAGCCAGCTGGTCGATGCCACCAACCCGGACTCGGGCAGCAAGATTCCCGAGATCGACGTCCAGGCCAATGTCACCTTCCAGGGCCGCAACCAGTTCGGTAGCACGATCACCTGGCAAATCACGGTTCCCATCTCGGTCGAAGTCGAATAGGAAAGATGATCCCGCTCGCGATTGCCTCCATCACCCTCAAGGAAGCCCTCCGAGACAAACTCCTCCACGTCGCCGCCCTCTTCGGAGCCCTGCTGATCGGCTTCACCCTCCTGCTCGGCGGACTCTCCGCCGGCGCGGACCTCAAGATCATCCAGGACTTCGGCCTGGGCACCATCAACGCCCTCCTGGTCCTGCTCGCCGTCTTCCTGGGCTCCCGCCTGATCTCGCGCGATCTCGAGCAGCGCATCGTCTACACGCTCCTCAGCAAACCCATCACCCGGGGACAGTTCCTCACGGGCAAATTCCTGGGCTCCTCGGCCGCGCTCTGGTGCCTGCTGGCCCTGCTGGGACTGCTCTTCTACGGCCTGATGGCCCTCATCACCCGCCGCTTCGAGCCGATCTACCTCGGCCCCTTGGTCCTCTTCGGCCTCGAGGCCATGGTCATGCTCGGCCTGACCATGCTCTTCACCACCATGACCTCGCCCATGCTCAGCATCCTCTATGCCTTGGGCTTCTACGTCCTGGGGCACGGCTCGGAGATCATCAAGCAGTTCGGCGAGAAGGCGGATCCCGTGGCCAAGGCCGTCTCGACCATGATTTACTACGGGCTGCCCAACCTCGAAACGTTCAACCTCAAGAACCAGGTGGTCTACGGCGAAACCTTCGCCCTCGGGCAGTGGCTCTGGGCGATCGCCTACGGAGCCTGCCTGATCGTCGTCCTCCTCACCCTGGCCAACCTGATCTTCGCGCGCAAGGAACTCCCGTGAAACCCCTCCGCTCGGTCCTCGTCCTTCTGGTCGCGGGCAGCTGCGCCCTGGGCTCGCTGGTTCGCTGGGAGACCGAAGCCGCCGCGCGGCCTGCCGGCCTCCTCTCCGTGCCGCCGGCCGCCGCGCTGAAACTGGGCTCCATGGGCTTCCGGAACATGGCCGCCGATGCCCTCTACCTGCGCTTCATCGGCTACTGGGGCTATCAGCTCACGCATGGCCGGAACTTTCACAACCTCTACCCGCTGCTGTCTGCCATCGTCGAGCTGGATCCCCGCTTCCATGCCGCTTACGAGCTCGGAGCGCTCGCACTGGGAGATTCGGGTGAGTCCCTCAAGGCCGTGGACCTCCTTGCGAAGGGCGCCAAGCACGACCCGACGAACTGGTGGTTTCCCTATCAGGCAGGGATGACCCTCTTCTTCTTTGGCGACGACCCCCTCTTGGCCGCCAAGTACTTCGAGCGCGCAGCAGAGCTCCCGGGCGCTCCGCCCGAGGCCGGCTACTTCGCCGCGCGCATGTACGAGCGGGGCGCGCGCACGGAGCTGGCGGTCGCCACGTGGCGCGCCATCTACCTCCGGGCCGGCAACCCGAGCATCCGGGAGGTGGCGAAACGGTCCCTGGAAAAGCTTGGTGAACCGCTTCCTGCTCCTTGATCGGAAGCTCACCAAGAATTCACGCGGTTCGCGCGTTTAGGCAGCCAACCAAGGGGTATATGGGGAAAGGTCCCCAATGTAGGAGAGAGAAGATGTCTGCAAATCGGCTCAAACACTCGGAATCCGGCTTCACCCTGATCGAAGTCACGCTGGCAATCGTTATCGGAGTCGTGGTCATCGCGGGCGCCACGGTTCTCTATAACCAGGCCAAGAACAGCGCCGCCAACACCGCGGCCCAGAGCAAGGTCAACGCGGCAACGGCAACCGCCGAGGAGTTTGCCGCCAAGAACTTCGGCGTCTACCCGACCGCCGCCCAGTTCTCCACCATGTGGCAGCGCAACCGTCCGGATGACTTCAAGTCCAGCCCCTGGGGCGGCGCGGCGGGTACTCCCGCAGCAGGCGGAGACGTCTACGCCCAGGGCATTCGCGCCGGCAATTCGCTGGCCGGCGTCGCCGCGGCCACCGCGGCCGACACGACCCTCGTCGGTGCCATCGAGTACCGGAAGTCCGCCAACACCAGCGTGGTCGACATCTTCGACATGCAGCGCGAAGCGACCGTCTCGGTTCGCAACTTCGCCGTCTGGATCCACAACGGGAAGGGCGAAGGCCCCAACTTCGTGGTCGGCGGCAAGTAAGCCGGATTCCACCCCGCAAAGCACGAGGCCCCGTCCAGTGGACGGGGCCTCGTGCTTCTGGCTATTCATCCGCTGGATTCCCGCTTCCGCGGGAATGACGGGTGCCGGCTACCGCTAAGCCGGTCGCCCCTTGGCCAGCAACTGGACCACCCGGTGCACGCGCGCCGACAGCGTGCCTAGCTCCTCATGCAGCTTCGCGTTCTCTTGATGGGCCTGCGCGAGTGCGGCCTGGACCTCCTGGCGCAGCTTGCCGTTCGACGACTGGACCTGGCCCAGGGCCGCATGCAGCTCTTGAAGCGCCTTCGCCATCACCTCGATGCGCTCGTTCGATTGGCGATCGGCCTGCTGGCCCTGGTTGCGGTAGCTCTCCAACTCGCTTTCGAGAAGGCCGAACTTGCTCTCGCTCAGCTCGCCCAGACCCGCCTGTTGCGCGCGCAAGGCCTCGATCTCGACCCGCGTGCGATCGACCTCCTGATCCAGGGACGCCAGCAGCTGATCCTCTTGCTCGAAGCGCTGCCGGAGACCCTCCGAGAGTCTATCAAACTTGGTTTGAACCGCTTCCAGTCGCTGGTCATCCTGCTCGAAGCGCTGCCGGAGGCCATCCGAGAGCCCGTCGTACTTGGACTGGAGGCTCTCGACGTGCGAGCGGATCTGCCCTTCCTGCTGGACGACCTTGCGATCGAGAGCATCCAGGGCTTGCCGTGAGTTTTGCTCGAGTGCCTGTAGGCGCCGCGCTTCGAGGTCCAGCCGCTGCCGCAGGGCCTCGGAGAACTCGCGAAGTTCGGCTTCCTGCTGAACCGCGAGGCGACGCTCGGCCTCTTTCAGCTCGCTCTCCAGGCGGGATTGCAGCGCTCCGAGCTGAGGCTGCTGGGTCAGCTGCTGCAGTTGCTCCTGGGTCTTGCGGAGCTCGGCCTGCAGGTAATCGACCTCGGCTTTCATGGTATCGCGCCAGACGCCGGAGGCCGCCCCCTCGGAGGACGCCGGAGCCGGAGCAGGCAACAGCGCCCGTTCGTCAAGCCGTCGCTCGGTGCTGGGCCTCTCCGTGGCGAGCCTCTCGTCGGGCATGGCGCCGGCCTTCTCGCCCACCAGGGCCTCGAGCACCGCCAGGCCTCCCGTCTGGGCGGCCGATAGCGGGGCGCTGAAGGGGCCCTGCTCGGAGAAAGGCATCCGGATGGACTTGAGGCGGGGATCGCGCAGGCGCCTCCGGAGCAGAAGCAACGCGACGACCAGCAGGGCCAACCCACCGAACGAGAAGAGGATGCCCTGGCCGACCCCTTCCAGCGAGGCACCCGGGGTCCGTTTCACGAGGTAAAGGGGGTTGGGGAGGGCGCGCTCGTCGAGTTCTGGCATGGCGATGCCGCGATAGGCCTCGGCAAGCGGGAGGCGCACGATCACGGTCCACCCCGCCGACGGGATCCGAGCCAGTGAAAGGACCGAGGTCTTGGAAACCAGGGTGGTCGCGGCCTCCGTCGAGACGCTCTTCAGCAGCTCCTGATCCTCGGAGCCCAGCGGCTTCGCGCCGAGGCTGCGGCCCTGATCATCGAGGAGCATCAGGGCGGAGTCGCCTCCCAGCGAGATGCTCGACAGAGGCCCCGTGAAGGCCTCCAGGGGGATCTCGGCGGTCGTGTAGCGATTCGAGCCCGCCAGAACCGTCACGAGGACCGTGGATCCCTTGAGGAAGACATGAGGCTGGCGACCGGAAACGCCCTGGAGATCCTCGGGCGAGAGGTGGGACTTTCCTTCCGGGATCAGCGAGAGGCGATCGCCATTCAGGACGTAGGTCACGATGGGCCAGGGAGAGCGCGACGTCTCGATCGCCACGGGATTTCGGGCGAGCGCGCCCGCGTCCTGCCGCGCCACCTCACCGAGGCGAAGCGCCGTCTGCCGCAGGGCGCCCTCATAGCGCTGGGCCAGCTGAGCGGCCAGCTTCCCGGACTCCTTGTAGGAGCGGTCGAAGGCCGCGGGATCCTCGTTCGCCCGCGCGGAGCCGACGGCAAACATGCCGGAAAGCGGAGTACCCATGGGCAAACCCGCCAGGATCAGCGCTCCGGTGAGCAAGATCCCCACGGAATATCGTCTGCCTCGAAGATCTCGCACGGCACGTCCTTCCCGTCGTTTCCAGCCGCAGGCGCGCTCGCCCCAACGCCCCCATCATGGCGCGTCGCAGCGGGAGTGTCTGGTACCTCGGTCACGTGCCTTCATGTACCCGCAGATCCCGGCGGTGATTCACTTTTCGGAAGGGTGAGCGCCGCGGCTGTTGCGGAGCGCCCGCGGCCGGCAACGAGGAAAGCGAAGCTGACCTGTAGCAACGAAAGGCTAGTTTGGGCTAGCGGCTCATCAGGACGTCATAGGCATGCTGGATGGCCGTGAACTGACGGACGTCACCGCCCATGTCGGGGTGGTGCTGCTTGCTAGCAGCGCGATAGGCGTGGCGGATCTCGGTCTTGTCGGCATCCACGGCGACTCCGAGCAGCTCGGCGGCATGGCGGATGTCCCGCACCAGCTCGCCCTGATCCGGCTCCGGGTCCTGGTCAGACCGGCTCTCCTCGTGCTGCTGCCAGCGCTGCCAGCTGGCATCCTTCTGCTGGATGTAGGTCTCTACCCGTTCGAACCAGGCCTCACATTCGGCGGGCTTCATCGCGAGCCAGGCCTCGATGTCACGAATGGTCATCAACTGAGCCTGCTTGCGGTCCTCGGTGGTCAACCAGAGACCGGCACCCTCGCGCAGGCGCTTGAAGCGCTGGCGGTGCTCGGTCGAAACCTGCTTGCGAAGCTCCTTGAGCTGATCGGAGTAGCGGTTGGACGGCTCCGGCTTCTTCTGGAACCAGCCCCCGAAATCAAACATGACGGAGTCCTCTGCGGCGTGTACGTTTCCCGCCCGCCGGGCAAAATGCCGGGCAAGCAAGCGTCATGCTCATTAAACCCAGAACCCGGCGCGTCCGAAACCTGTCAACGATCGCGCACGGAATTGAGCAACCGGTAATCGTCTTGCAGCGAGAGGGGTTTGCGCGGAGCGGCGGCCGGGGCCTGGAAGGCGTCGAGGGAGCCCAGCCGCTCCGAGACGCGCGCCCACTGCGCGTGCGTCAGCGGCTCCTGTGTGCGAAAGGTCTGGTCGGGAAAGCCGATCAAGACGCCCTGCGTGACGAGCGGCTCCAGGCGCCGCCCCTCCGCGGGGGTGAGATCCGAGAAGACCCGGGGCTCGTTCGAGGCCAGCAGCTTGCGGGCTTCCGGATGGGTGCGCTCAAGCAGCTCTCCCAGCACCACGCTCGCTTCCCAGCGGGTCAAAGGCAGCGAGGGATTGAAGCGCCCGGTGGTCAGGGCCGGCATGCCCACGAAAAGGTGGAACTGGCTTGCCAGCTCGACCGCCCAGTCCCGGTCACGCCCCTCCAGATCCGCGTACGTCATGATCGACGGCATGGTAGACGGGGCGATCGCCCCCCGAGCCTCCATGCGCTTGACCAAGGGGTACAAGGCCGCGAGGAGGTCGCGGCGGGTGAAGGGGCGATCGCCATCCCCGACGTCTTTCGCCCAGACCGGCGCCAGACCCGCAGCGAGCACGCCCGCCGCCACGACCATGCCTGCCGGCAAAGCCCAAGCCCTCAATGACTCCCTCCTTCCGAGTTGACGACATGCGCGGGTTTCCCCAGGCTCGTCATTCCCGCGAGAGCGGGAATCCCCTGGACTCCCGCTCTCGCGGAAGTGACGGCTTACTAGGGCTGATGCCCATCCAAAGGGTTTATACCCAGGCAAATAGGCTTGCTTCGCCGATCCGTCCTGCCTGCCGGTGGCAAGACGCGCGATGAAGAAACCGTTAGGTAGGCAAGCAAACCGGGTACGTTCAGGTTAGGCAACCATTGGTCGAGCGGGAGTATAAGCATGCACGAGCAGGACCCCCAAGCCCAAAGTTCAACGAGTTCAACCAAGAAGACGACGGTTTACCACTACCGGGTGCTCCAGGAGAAGTTCCGGGATTACACGCCGCCCGAGGGCCATCCCGACTACGAAGAGTACTGCGCCTACCTCGCCCTGGCCATGGTCGAGGCGAAGCGCGCGAGCAAGCCGGGTGGCGGCATCACCTTCAGCTAGCCGGTTGCCGGATAGCCGGTTGCCGGATAGCCGGGCGACACGCTGGTAAAATCACCGACGATTCTCAGGAGTCGAAGAGGCCGGGCAATTGCCCGGCCTCTTCGTTCAGCGCTTCCAGAACTGCCACCAGGGTTTCGGCGCCGGAGGCTTCGCGGGCGCGCTCCGACCCGCCTTCTGGGCAGGGGACTTCTTCTTCTCGGCTCCACGGCTCTCGGCCGAGACTGCCCTGGCGCCGCGGCCTCCCGGGGGCTCGGGAGCCTGCGCCTTCTCAAGCTGAAGCTGGAACAGGGCCTCATCCCAGCCGTACTCGTTCAAGCGAATCTCATCCGAGGCGGAGGCCGTGATGCCCAGGCGCGTGTAGGCTTCTTCCGTCGCCGGCAGGATCTGCGCCATGGTCATCGCCTCGATCACCCGGCCGACCGCCGCTTCGGCGGAAAGCATGCCATGCTTGGGCAGCCAGGTCGCGGAGCCGATCACGATGCGCCGGCGATAAGCGGCCCCCGTGGAGCCCAGCACCGAGTAGGCCTCCTGGCGCAAGGCCTCGATGATCCGGGCCAGCGGAACCAGGTAGTTCTGCCGGTCGGCGTTGTAGAGCACCAGGAAGAGCACGGGCCCCACCCGGAATAGCGCGTCGGTGACCCGGCGCTTCTCGGTCGCCTCCGAGCGCACCGAGCGCTTGATGAGACGCTCGGCATGGGAGGCCATCTTGGCGAGACGCTCGGGGGGAATCTTGCCGTCGAGGCCTTGGTCCTCGATGGTGAAGCCGATGACGCTCAAGGGAGCCAGCCAGTGGGCGGCGGCGTCGAGGCGCTCCGAGACGCCGCTGAGAAGCTCCGGGCTTCCTTCGGTGGCGAGTAGGATGTCGGGATTGAGCTGCATGCAGACGAGGCTCCTCTCTTGCGCGATCTTATACCCGCTTCGCGCATGGCTTAGCCCCGAGACGAGCACCGCCGGGGCGGGCGCCGATGCGGCAAGGGGGGACAAGCCGTTGGAACTCGGTTAAAATCAGGAGGTCGCGTCTAGCCAGAACGGAGAACCCATGCCTCAGCACGCCCGTTTGCGATACCATCTCGCCATGCCCCAGCCCCATTGCCACCTCTTCGAGGTGAAACTCGACGTGGCGGACGCTCCCGGACCGTCGATCGACCTCAAGCTCCCGAGCTGGGCTCCCGGGGCCTACAAGCTGGTCGACAACGCCCGCAACCTGCGCGCGCTGGTCGCCAAGGGCCCCCAGGGGATCCTACCGGTCGAGCGGATCGACCTGCACACCTGGCGGATTCACCACGGCGGGGCCGACTTCACGGTCGATTACAAGGTCTTCGGCGACAAGCCCCAGATCCACCAGGCCCAGGTCACCGCGACCCATGCGATGATCAACGGCGCGGCGATCTTCGTCTACCCCGCCGGCGGCCAGGACTGGCCCTGCGAGCTCAATGTCGCGCTGCCCGAGGGCTGGGAGATCTCCGTGGCCCTGGAGGAGACGTCTCCCTTTACCTACACGGCGAGCAGCTACGACGCCCTGATCGACGCGCCGATCCAGGCCGGCACCTTCGAGCGGGCCAGCTTCGAGGCGCTGGGCGTGATGCACGAGATCACCTGGCAGGCGCCCTACCCGATGGATCGCGACCGGGTGGTCGAGGGCCTGAAGCGGATCGTCGAGGCCGAAGCCGCCTTCTGGTCGGGCCCGGAGGCTGACGCCGTGAAGCTGCCTTACACGCGTTACGTCTTCCAGTACCAGCACGGCCCCGAGAACTTCCTCAACGGCCTGGAGCACCGGGACTCGATGATGATCGTCGGCCCGATGGACCTGCACGGCAATGCCCACGGGTTCTTCGCCCTGACCGCCCACGAGGTCTTCCACGCCTGGAACGTGAAGCGCCTGCGCCCGGTGGGCCTGGGACCGTTCGATTACCAGAAGCCGGCCCACACGACGGCGCTCTGGGTGGTCGAAGGGCTGACCGAGTACTACACCGAGCTGATGGTCCTGCGCGCCGGCCTGCAGAACCGCTCGGACTACCTCCGGGGCGTGGCCGGCAGCCTGCAGATGCTCGAGCAATCGCCGGGCCGCCTAATCTCCAGCCTCTCGGAGTCCAGCTTCATCACCTGGAACTTCGGGGACGACCGCTGGAACGGGGCGATCAACTACTACTTGAAGGGGTCCCTGGTGGGGCTCGCGCTCGACCTTGAGATCCGGCACCGCACCGAGAACCGCCAGTCGCTCGATGACGTGATGCGGGCCCTGTGGGCGCGCTTCGGCGAGACGGACATGCCCTACCACCCGTCGGACGTGGAGGCTGTCGCCTCGGAAGTCGCCGGCGTGGACCTGTCGGAGTTCTTCGAGCTGCACCTGCGCACGCCGGGCGAGACCGATCTGGCCCCGTACCTGGCGCATGCCGGCCTGGGCCTGGCGGTCGCGAGCCGCACGGCGAGCCTGCAGGCCCGCCTGACGGGCCGCGACGGCGGCCTTCACGTCGAGGACGTGCGGGCCGGCGGCGCCGCCCAAGCCGCCGGCCTCATGGCGGGTGACCACGTCGTGGCCATTGGCGGGAACCGCGCCACCGAGGCGCTGCTGCCCCAGATCGCCGCGCAGTGGCTGCCCGACGAGCTGGTGCCCGTGCACTTCTTCCGGGGCGATCAGCTCTGCGAGACCATGCTGAGGCTGGGCGCCGATCAGCGCTACGTCATCGAGCCGCTTCCCGCTCCGACGTCCCTGCAAAGCGAGATCCAGGCCTCATGGCTGGCCTCGGGCCGCTCGGCGGGGGTCGGCCGCCGCGAGAAATCGGCCGTCTAAGACCCACACCCCATGATCGTCATTCCCGCGAAAGCGGGAATCCAGGCTGGACTCCCGCTTTCGCGGGAGTGACGGTCATGGGGCAGCGGGAGCGACGCTCGCGCGGGTGGAATCAGAAGTTGTAGACCCCCAGAACCGTGTCCTCGGCCTCGGACTCGATGTGCGCCGAGACCTCGATGTAAGGGTGGATACCACTCTTGAGAACCTTGTGCTTGAGCAGATCGTCCACCTGGAAGATGCCCGCCGAGGAGTTCATGACGATCTCCACGCCGATGGGCTTGGACTTGCCCTGATCGATCTGGACCCGGTCGATCGCCGAGACCGAGATCGCGTGGATGGAGACCTTGCCGGTCTTGATGATCGAGCGCGAGCGCCACTTGGTCATGTCGAGGGCGTCGGCCACCTTCACGATGCCCGCCTCGATCGTGAGGCAGCGCTTGCTGGAGTTGTGGCCAATCATGGCGTGCAGGGTCTCGCCGATCATGATCATGCGCTGCGCTTCGGGGTAGACCGCGTCGTAGAGATCGAAGAGGTACTCGTAGGCCATGAAGAGCGAGTGCTCCTCGTGCTTGTCGCGGTGCACATCCATGCCGATGTCGTGAAGCAACGCGGCCATCACGACCACCACCTGGGCATCATGCGGATCCATGCCGTGGTCCGTCACGACGCTCATGGGCACGCCGGCCTCGGCCAGCAGCATGTACAGCTTCGAGGCGATGTGGGCGACGATCTTGACGTGGGTGGGCCCATGGTCGTTGACGCCCGCGCGGATCGAGTTGAGGTCGGCGAGCTTCCAGCAGGCCGGAACGAAGCCGTCCTCCTCCAGCTTGGCCATCAAGGCGTCGAGCTTCGGGTTGTCCTTGAGAGGCAGATTCGTGATCACCGGGATTCTTCCTCCTGAGCGCGCGGTCGTGCGGCAACGACGATCGCTACAGGACTTATACCCGCCCCCTCCGAATGGATAGCGCCGGCGAAACCCTTGCCCGTTGACCCCCCGCGGTGTCATCCTAGAGGCATCACCAGGCGACAAGCGACACAGCGAGAGATGGAGGACCAAGCCTTGGCGTCGAAACCCTTCCGGCCGTGCGGCGTGCGGCGTCGCGCCCTCCTGCTCGCGGGCCTGTTGCTGGCCACCCCGGCGCGAGAGGCGAGTGCTTATCCCTCCTCCATCATCTCCTGCCCGACCGGCGAGGTCCAGGCCACGGGCGAGGGGAGCGCCTTCCTTTACGACGCCTACTACCCTGACGGCTACCAGGTCTGGGGTGGCCTGAACCTCGGCCTGGGAGGAGGCTTCGCCTATGGCGGCTCCGGCAAGGCCTTCGAGGGCTGGGAGTTCGGGGCCGACCTGATCGGCTGGGGCGGAGATCCCATCGACGCCCGCGTCGCGCTCAGCCTCAAGGGCCAGCTGCTGGGCGAGGACGCCCTCTGGCCCGCCTTGGCCGTGGGGTTCATGGGGGTCAACCCGAGCCGGGCCGACCAGAGCCTGAACCTGATTTATCTCTCCGCCACCAGGACCCTGACATGGAAGGACCTCGACCTGGGGCGCGTCTCGGCGGGAGCCGGATCCGCGGTCCTGCAGGGAGCGTCGGCCGGCTTCCTGGGGACGTTTCCGTTCGCGGGCCCGTCGACGGCGCTGCTCATGGCGGGCTACGAGTCGCCCTCTCTTGGGCCGTGGTACCTGGCGGTCGATCACGTCGGCGGCGAGAGCGATTACAGCGGGACCAACGTCGCGCTTCACTTCCAGACCGCCGGCGGCACCTACCTGGCTGCGGGCTACGCCTTCGGCAACGACCCGCTGTCCGCGTATCCCCCGGGTCCCTTCGCGTCCCTGTCCACCACCTTCACGACCTGGGGCGGGCGCTGAGCGCCTCGCGGACCGACATCGTCACGACGTCGTCCGCGCCCAGATCGCGGCAAGCGTTCAGCAGGGCATCCGGGTGCAGCAGGACGCCCAGGGGCTGGGGCCGCCAGGGCAGCTCCGCGAGGGAGTCGCGCAGCATGGCGCGCAACCGGGCGAGCTGATCCGGGGTGATGGGGGCGCCGGTGGTTCCGCGGCAGCCATGGGCGCCGCAGGTGCAGGCGAAGCCTTCGTGGGGCTCCTGGAAGAGCGTGCCGTAGTCGTTGGTCAGCTGCTCTCCGGCCGCGATGTCGCGCAAGGCCACCTCGAAGCCATAGAGCGTGCCGAAGCAGTTGGGCGCGCAGGAATGGTTCATCTGGCGCCCCAGGTCCCAGATCAGGATCCGGTTGTCCTGCGCGTCTCCGTAGGTGTAGCGGTCGATCAGATCGGCGTAGGCCGCCGGCAGGCGGCGCCATTGCTCGGGAGGCATGACCTGGTCGAGGGCGTCCTGCACCCAGGTGATCGTGCCCCGGGGCAGGGGGCGCGTGGCGACGAGGCCGTAGCCGACGGTCTCATCGATCCGCACGAGCGCGGTATCGGGATGGATCATCGGGAGGCCGATCGCTCGGAGGCCGTGACCGGAGCGTCCACGGCCCAGAGGCCGCCGCCCGCCGGCGCCCGCTCCGGGGCCTCGGCCTGGTAGTCCTGGCTGCTGGGCAGGGGGATCAGGCGGCCGTCGCGGATGGCCTCGGCGATCGCCCGGTCCCCCGAGCTCAGCTTGGCGTAGGGCAGGAGGGGTTGCTCGACATCAAAGGAGGCGCGGAAGGCCTCCGCGGCCTCCTGATCCCAGCGCGGCCAGTGCGAGGCGAGGTCCTCCGCGCCGATTCTCCCCCGGCACGACGGCGTGCCACAGGCACAGGCGAACGTGCCGCTCATGTTGAGCACGCCGTACTCGCAGGTGAGCTGCTCGCCGGGCTGGATGTCCCTGACCGCGATCTCGAAGGCCTCTCCGACGCTCCGGCTGGTGGGCTCGCAGGAGTGGTTCATGTAGCGGCCGAAATCCCAGCAGAGGATGAACTGGCCGTTCGAATCGACGTAGGCGTAGGTTTCCACCTGGGCGCGCAGCAGGCCGGGCAGGTCGCGCACCTGGTCGCGGCTGAGGATGCGGTCGAACTCGTCGAGGGTCCAGACGATGGTTCCGCGGGGAATGAAGCGGGTGGCGAAGACCCCGTAGCCGATGGCCGGGTCGATGAAGCGAAGCTCGGTGGCCGGATGGATCACGGTTGCCCCCATGGCGATGCGCCGTCGTGGTGTTTACTGAACTGACATGTTTTACTCGGTTTTCATCCGGTTGGCCAGAGGGTCCCGATGATATGCTGGTAGTCCCCCATCCCCCCTGCAAGGAGCGCACATGTCCACGGGTCCCCTCCGGATTTCCGCCAGCCATGACGGCGAGTCGGCGCCGCTGAAAGTCCTCGGTGTGGGCGCGACGCTCGCTCGCATCTGCGCGCCCTTCGCGCGCTATCCTGGCCAGGGGCTGCTCATCCTGCTGGCGCTGCTGCTCGAGATGGGCTTCACCGGGCTGATCCCCATGAGCTTCAAGCACCTGATCGACGAGGGGATCACCAAGAACCAGCACGCGACCCTCGTCTGGACCCTGAGCGCCCTCATGGGGGCCCTGGTCCTGGTCTCGCTGGCGAGCCTGGGGCGCGACTACCTGTACGCCAAGGTCGTCAGCCTGATCCAGCGGGATCTGCGCCGCAAGGTCTTCGCCCACCTCCAGGAGCTATCGCTGGCCTTCCACCGGCGGAGCAACACGGCGGACGTGGTCTCGTGCTTCTCGATCGACCTCGCGGCCATCGAGCATGCCGTGGCGGGAGTGGTGCCGTGGGTGGTGCTGCCCATGCTGGACATCATGATGAGCACCTTCCTGATGTTCATGCTCGACTGGCGGCTGGCCCTGGTCGCCATGCTGATCTGGCCGCTGAGCCTTCTGGGGCCCAAGCTCTTGTCGCCGGGCGCCTCCGTGGCGAGCTACCGCTACAAGCTGGCGGAGGCGAACCTGGTCTCGCACGTGCAGGACAACCTCGACCGGCAGCTCCTCATCAAGCAGTACGGCCTGAAGCAGGACGCCCTGTCGCGCTTCCGCGAGCTCACGCATGCGCTCGCCGGAACGGGCCTGCGGGTGAGCTTCCTGAGCGCGGTGGTGGAGCGCTCGGCGAACATCGGGATCAGCTTCCTGCAGGTCCTGACGATCGGCGTGGGAGCCACCCTCGCCTTGCAGGGGCAGATGTCGATCGGGACCCTGGTCTCCTTCCAGGCGCTGCTGCTGACGCTGAGCAACTCGGTCTCGTACGTGATCAACTTCGTGCCGATCCTGGTGCCCGCCTCGGGGGGCATGCAGCACCTCGACGATCTTCTCGCCGAGCGGCCGGGCGTCACGGACGCGCCGGAGGCCAGGCCCGCGCCGGCGGCCGAGGTGGCGTGGGCATTCCGGAAGGTCAGCTTCAGCCACCCGAGCCGCGAGGGCGCCGCCGCGGCTGGCCTCGAGCCGGCGGTCAGGGACGTGACGTTCGAGCTGCCCCGCGGCAGCAAGACGGCGCTCGTGGGGGCCAGTGGCTCGGGGAAGAGCACGATCCTGAACCTCTTGATGCGCTTCGACGATCCCGATCAGGGCGCAGTCCTGCTGGACGGAGAGGACCTGCGGGAGCTGGCGCAGGACAGCGTCCGCGCGCAGATCAGCCTCATGACCCGCGATCCGCTCTTCCTGCCCACGACGCTGGGGGAGAACTTGCGTTTGGCCGCCAATGGCGCGGACGAGGCCGCCCTACGCGAGGCCTGCGAGGCCGCCGGGATCCTCAAGGCGATCGCCGCCCTGCCGGAAGGCTTCGAGACGCCGATCGACGCTCTGCGCTTCTCGCCCCTGGAGTGGCAGCGCTTTGCCCTGGCCCGGGCCCTCGTGCGCAAGCCCGCCCTGCTCATCCTGGACGAGGCCACCAGCGCCCTGGATTCCCAGGCCGAGCACGAGCTGCTCGATACCGTTCGCCGGGCGGCCACGGACTGCACGGTGCTGCTGGTGACGCCGCGCCTCGCCACCGCGGAGCATGCCGACCAGATCCTGGTCCTGGTCGACGGAGAGCTGGTCGAGCGGGGCAGCCACGCCGCCTTGACCCAGGGAGGCGGAGCCTACGCACGGATGTGGCAGAAGCAGAGCGGCTTCATCGCCTCGGGCTCCGGCAGCATCGGGGTCCAGCCGGAGCGGCTGGCGCAACTGGGCATGTTCGCCAGCCTCGATCCGGGCCTGCTGGCCGAGATGGCGAGCCGCTTTCAAACCGAGCGCTTCCCGGCCAACCGGGTGGTTTTTCACGAGGGCGATCGCGGAGAGCGGTTCTACCTCGTCGCGCGCGGCTCGGTCGAGGTGCTCCGCACGACCCCGGCAGGAGGCATGGAGCCGGTCGCACGGCTGGAGGACGGCGATCCGTTCGGAGAGGTCGCCCTGACCACGGACGCGCCGCGCGGCGCGACCATCCGGACGCTGACGCCCTGCGAGTTCGTGACCCTGGCGCGCGAGGACTTCTTGGAGCTGCTGGCGCGCGACGCCGCCTTCGAGTCCCGCATGCAGCAGCTGGTGGCCGAGCGAACAGGCGAGCGCCGCGCGGATTAACGCCCGCAGCTACTGGGCCTCCCCCCGGAAGTTCCGTCCGAAGTTGCTGATGTGGCGCGAGGCGTAGACCTTGGTGATCCCCCGGAACTGGTTGGCCGCATCGTACTCGACGGCCTGTCCGGTCACCTTCAGGTAGTAGGCGTACTCGCCCTTCGGCGCCGATCCGAGCTCGAACTCCCGGGCCATGGCGGTCGTCGGGGGCTGCTGCATGCTCGAGCGGGCGGAGGTCTTGAAGTCGTCCTGGCTGGCCACCAGGGTCACCTCGAGGCGGAGGCGATGGCGGCCGGCGTTGCCGAAGTCGCGCTCGAACTCCTGGCGCAGCTTGGCGATCTCTCCGACGGCATAGCCCATCACCTCGCCCGGGACGGTCATGGTGGTCCAGGTCTTCTGGCCGTAGCCGGGGTGGGACTCGGCCTCAAGGGAAGCGCGCGACGGAAGCGGGGCGAGGCCTTGCGCAGTGCCGCAGCCCGCGAGGAGCATCGTCAGCAGGAGGGTGGTCGTCAGGGATTGGAAGGTCATCGTGGGGTCCTTTCAGGGGCAGGGGTGTAACCGACATTCTGGTTATCCGCCGCGCCATAAGCCAGCAATCCCGGAAAACGGACCCATATTTTTGGAAAATGCGACAAAGCCGATCGCATCCGGTAGACTGGAAGCCATGAGCAAACATATCCTTGCCCATCCCTTGTTCAGCCATCGGGTCGACACCGAGCCGTTCAGGTTCTTCCACGAGCGGTATCAAGGCTTCTCCGCCAGGGCGCATGCCCATGACGACCTCCAGATCCTGCTGCCCTTGAGCGGGCGGCTGGGGATGGTGATCGCGGACGAGGAGCACCTGCTGGGGCCCGAATGGGCGATCCTGTTGCCGCCGGGCGTCCCTCATGCCAGCACCTTTCTCAGCGGTCATTCCGACTTCGTGACGGCCTACGCCCCTTCAGCCTGGCTGTCCGAGCTCATGGCGGACCTGGGGGGATCACTGCCGGGCGATCGCCAGGCCCTGGTCGTGCGCGACGCGCGGCTCTGGCTCTTGGCCCAGCAGCTGGCCTCCGAGATCGATGCGCCGGGGGTGGGGACGGAGCGGATGCTGCGCTCGGGTCTCGAGCAGCTGGGAGTCGTGCTGGTGAGACGGTTGCAGGAGCGCCGAGGCACGCCCGTGCGGGCGGATGCCCGGATCATGCGGGCGGTCGATCGCATCCTGAGGGACCACTCCGAGGAGCTGACGGTGGAGGGGCTGGCCGCCGAGGTGGCCATGAGTCCCCGGCATTTCGAGCGATGCTTCAAGGAGGCGGTGGGAAGTTCGCCGCGGAAGTTCCTGATCACGGTGCGGCTGGGAGCCGCCCGCGAGTTGCTGGCAAGGACGGAGCGCCCGATCGCGGCGATCGCCTGGGAGGTCGGCTTCAAGAACTTCAGCCATTTCAGCGACACCTTCACGCGGGAGGTCGGCCTCCCCCCCAGCGCCTACCGCCGCGAGCGTCAGAAAGCGCATCAGTGGCCAATTACGGATGGCAAGCCCCCACAGGAGGGCTAGAATACGGGTAGCAGCGTTCACCCCACTGGGCGGTTGGCAAACAGCCATGGGGCGCAAAGCGAAGCGGGCCGGGAGTGACTCCCGGCCCGCTTCGTCATGAGCACAGTGGTGAGGGGCTAGCCCCGACCCGAGAGCGCACTCTTGAGCATGTCGATGAAGTTGAAGCCGTGCGATTCGGCCGCTTTGCGCGAGACCTCGTCGTACTTCCTCAGGAGATCGGCCTCCTCGCTCGAGAGCTTGGTGGGAACGGCGATCTTGACCTCGACGTGGAGGTCGCCGCGCCGCTTGCGGGGGTCTCCCAGGTAGGGGACGCCCTGGCCCTTGAGGACGAAGATCGTGCCGTGCTGGGTGCCGGCCGGGACCTTCACCTTCTCGGTAATTTCGCCTTCCTCATTGAGGACGGGGACCTCGATCTCGTCGCCGAGAGCCGCCTGCGGGAAGGTGATAGCCGCCGTGTGGAAGAGCTCGGTGTCCTGGCGCTCGAAGCGCTCGTCGTCCTGGACGTGCAGGACGATGTAGAGATCGCCCGCCGGTCCGCCCTTGGGGCCGACGTCGCCCTCGCCCGTGACCCGCAGGCGGGCTCCGGTGTCGACGCCCGCGGGCACCTTGACCTGGAGCTTCTTGGGCTTGCGCGTGCGGCCCTGGCCCTTGCAGGTGTTGCAGGGGTCCTTGATGGTCTTGCCTTCGCCGCTGCACTTGGGGCAGGGAGCGACCTGCTGGAACTGGCCGAAGATGGTCCGCTGGGTCTGGGTGATCTGGCCGGTGCCGTGGCAGAGGTCGCAGGTCTGGACATCCGAGGGGTCCTTGGCGCCCGAGCCGGAGCACGTCTCGCAGCGCTCCTGGTGCTGGATGTCGACAGTGCGCTCGGTGCCGAACATCGCCGCGGCGAACGGGATCTCGACGTCGATCCGAAGATCGGCGCCCCGCTCGGGTCCGCGCTTGCGGCCCCGCTGCTGGCCCCCCATCTGGCCTCCGAAGAAGGCCTCGAAGATGTCGCTGAAGCCGCCGAAGCCCTCGAAGCCCTGGCCTCCGAAGCCACCCTGGCCGAAGCCCTGGCTGGCGGCATGGCCGAACTGATCGTAGGCCCCGCGCTTCTGGGCATCCGAGAGGACGTCGTAGGCCTCGTTGATCTCCTTGAACTTGGCCTCGGCGTCGGCCTCTTTGTTGATGTCCGGGTGGTACTGGCGGGCCAACTTGCGGTAGGCCTTCTTGAGCTCGTCCTCGGATGCTCCGCGGGCGACCCCGAGTACCTCGTAGTAATCGCGCTTGCTCATGTTTCCCCTAAAGGTTCCCCCGCGCCGGCGCTTTGAGCGGCCGGCGCAGGGGAGGAGGTCTCGGAAGTTACTTCACTTCCTCGTAGTCGGCGTCGACGACGTTGTCGTCCCCACCCTGGCCCTTGGCACCGGCCGCCGCGCCAGCGGGCTGCTCGCCCTGCTGGTACATGGCGGTGGTGATCTCGTAGAGCGCCTGGGTCAGCTCGTTGCTGGCCGCTTCGATGGCCGCGAGGTCATCCTTGGTGGCGACGTCCTTGAGCTTGGAGATGAGGCCCTCGATCTTGGACTTCTGATCGCCAGAGACCTTGTCGCCGGCTTCGCGCAGCGTCTTCTCGGCGGTGTAGACCGCTGCGTCGGCTGCGTTGCGGGCCTCGACCAGCTCCTTGCGCTTCTTGTCCTCCTCGGCGTGAGCCTCGGCGTCGCGGCGCATCTTCTCGACGTCATCCTTCGAGAGGCCGCCGGTGTTGGTGATGGCGATCTTCTGCTCGTTGCCGGTGGCCTTGTCCTTGGCGGAGACGTTCACGATGCCGTTGGCGTCGATGTCGAACGTGACCTCTATCTGGGGCACGCCGCGGGGGGCCGGCGGGATGCCGGT
>JAKFCW010000100.1:0-56813 GCA_036676455.1 Candidatus Sericytochromatia bacterium | reverse complement strand
CCTGACGGCTCCCGACGGCAAGGCCTTCAAGCTGGAGCCGCCCCCGCGGGTGGACGCGCTACCAAAGCACGGCTACATCGGCCAGAAGACGGGCTACGTCGCCCCCTCTGAGGATCCGGAGTCCATCCAGGTTCAGGTTCCCTCGGGATCCGAGCGCCTGCAGGTCCTCGAACCCTTCGCGCCCATGGTCGCGGACCAGTTCTCGGGCATGCCGGTCCTCATCAAGACCAAGGGCAAGACCACCACGGATCACATCTCGCCCGCCGGCGCCTGGCTGCGCTACCGCGGCCACCTCGACAAGATCTCGGACAACCTCCTCATGGGAGCCATCAACGCCTGGACGGGCGAGCGCGGGACCACCTCGAACGTCGTCACCGGCGAGAAGGGGCTCGACATCTCCAACGTCGCGCGCGCCTACAAGGCCTGCGGCAAGCGCTGGGTGATCGTCGGCGACGAGAACTACGGCGAGGGCTCCAGCCGCGAGCATGCCGCCATGTCCCCGCGCTTCTTGGGCTGCGCGGCCGTCATCGCCCGCTCCTTCGCGCGGATCCACGAGTCCAACCTCAAGAAGCAGGGGATCCTGCCGCTGACGTTCGTCAATCCGGCCGACTACGACAAGATCCTGGAAGGCGACCGGGTCTCCCTGGAGTACCTCCAGGAGCTCGATCCCATCCGCACCATCAACATGCTCATCGAGCACCAGGATGGCACCTCCGAGGTCGTCACCCTCAAGCACACCCTCAACATGGAGCATCTCGCCTGGTTCCACGCGGGCTCCGCCCTCAACCTGATCCGCAAGCAGGAAGGCACGCGCAGCGTCGAGTTCGCCAGCGCCATGGACCTGGAGGACTCGAAGCAATCGGGCACGTGCGACGTCCCGCCGATCGCCGAGACGGGCCCTCGGATCCAGCCCGGCGACGAGAATGACATCGACATGGAAACCGATCAGTCCTGACCCCACCCACCCGGCAGTCCCCGGGGCGTTTCCCCCCGGGGCTGCCCGCATGCTCGGCAGCAAAGGACCTTGCCCATGACGCACGTCGCCTTTCAGGGAGAACCCGGAGCCTACAGCGAGGTTGCCGTCCTGCAACTCCTGCCCGAGGCCGTCCCCTTGCCCTCTACCGCCTTCCGCGACGTCTTCGACCGCGTGGAGTCCGGCGAGGCCGACTGGGGGGTCGTGCCCATCGAGAACTCCCTGACCGGCAGTATCAAGGAGAACTACGATCTGCTTTCCGAGCGCTCCCTGCGCCTCGTCGGCGAGACCATCGTGGCCGTTCAGCACTGCCTGATGGCCTTGCCGGGCCAGCATCTCGGCGACATTCGCCAGGTCCTCTCCCACCCGCAGGGGCTCGAGCAAAGCAGCGAATTCCTCAGGCTGCTGGGCGCCGAGCCCGTTTCCGCGTACGACACGGCCGGCAGTGCCAAGCTCATCCGGCAGGAGGCTCGCCAGGGAGTCGCCGCCATCGCCAGCCGCCGGGCCGCCGAGATCTATCGCCTGGAGATCCTGGCCGAGAGCATCCAGGACCAGGCGGATAACTACACGCGCTTCCTGGCGATCGCCCTTCCCGGCAAGACCCCTCCGTTCGCGCTATCCGGCCGCCGCAAGACCTCGCTCGTGCTCGGCCTGCCCAACAAGCCCGGAGCCTTGCACGAGGCCCTCGGAGTGCTCGCGCGGCGCGGGATCCAGCTCACCCGCCTGGAGTCCCGCCCCAACCGCAAGAAGCCCTGGGAGTACCTCTTCTACCTCGACTTCGAAGGGGACCTGCTCGCCCCCCCGATCGCCGAGGCCATCGCCGAGCTCGACCGCCATGCCACGTCCCTCGTGCCCCTGGGGTCGTACCCCCAGGCCCGCATGCCCTGAGGACCTCGTTCGCCAGGCCGACGAGGGGGCGCGTGCTATGATGGCGGACGTTCGAGCGTGCGGCTTGCTCCTGTCTCAAGTCGCGACGCCCTCCTGACGAAAGTGGCTCGCATGACGACTCCCGCGCTGTCTCGCCGGATCAAGCAAACCGTTCACGCCCCCGTTCACACATGGTTCGCCCCATGCTCTCCCGGCCTGGAGCCCGTGCTCGCGCGCGAGCTATCGCTGCTCGAGGCCTCCGAGATCGCGCCGGTCTCCGGCGGCGTCGAGTTCAAGGGCAAGCTGGAGCTCGCTTACCGGGCCAACCTTTGGCTGCGTACGGCCAACCGCGTCCTCTTGCGGGTCGCCGAGTTCCGCTCCCGCGCTCCCGAGGAGCTCTTTCGCCACGCCAAGGAGGTCCGCTGGGAAACCCTGCTTCCCTCCATGCCGCTTCGTGTCGACGTCACGCTTCACGGCTCGCGCATGACCTCCGACACCCAGGTCGAGCGGACCCTGCGCGACGCCATCCGGGAGCGCCTCGACGAGCAGGACCTCCCCCGGGTCCGAGAGGCCCTCACCGACGCCCCGAGCCAGCTTCTTCTCGTCCGTCTCGAAGAGAACCGGGTGACGCTTTCCCTCGACACCTCGGGTGAACTGCTCCACAAGCGCGGCTACCGGGAGGCGACCGCCAAGGCGCCCATCCGGGAAACCCTGGCTGCCGGCATCCTCCTGGCGGCCGGGTATGACGGCTCGGCCCCTTTGATCGATCCCATGTGCGGGGCGGGGACCTTCCCCATCGAGGCAGCGCTCATCGCCCGAAACCTGCCGCCTGGCCTCAACCGCTCCTTCCGCTTCGAGGAATGGCCCTCCTTCAAGGAGGCGACCTGGCGCCATCTCAAGGCCAAGGCCCTGGAGCAAAGCCTGCCGAAAGCCCCTCATCCGATCTTCGCCCAGGACATGTACGCGGGTCCGATCGAGGCCACCCGGGATAACGCCGAGCGCGCCGGAGTGCTCGAGGATCTGACGGTGAAGGCCGCGGATTTCTTCTCGGCGCCGGTTCCCGAAGGCCCTCCGGGGCTTCTCGTCGTCAACCCGCCCTACGGCGTGAGAATCGGCAACCAAGACGATGCCGGCCGCCTCTACGGGCGAATCGGCAGTAAGCTTCGCGCGGCATATCCCGGCTGGCGCTTTGCCGTCGTCGTGCCGGAACCGAGTTTCTACGGCGCCCTGCAGCTGCCGGAGGAAACGCGACTTTTCCTGCCGCACGGCGGCCTGAAAATCGGCGTGACGATCGGTCGTTTGCCAGTTTAGAATGATCGGGTTTCCTGGTTCCAGAAAGGAAGGTCGGATCCATGGCGTTCCCACGCGGTAGCGGCATCCTGATGCACCCCACTTCCCTGCCTGGGCGGCATGGCATCGGGAGTCTCGGCGCGGAGGCCTTCCAGTTCGTCGATTTCCTCGCGACAGCGGGCCAGCGCTACTGGCAGGTGCTGCCGCTCGGGCACACGGGCTACGGTGACTCGCCTTACGCCGCCTACTCGGCATTTGCTGGAAACCCGCTGCTCATCAGCCTGGAGACCCTGGTCGAGGACGGCTGGCTGGCAGCCGCGACGCTCGCGCAGGCGCCGGCATTTCCGCAGGACCGGGTCGACTACGAGGCGCTCATTCCCTGGAAGACGCAGGTGCTGAAGGAGGCTTACGCGGCTTTCCGGGAGCAGGCTTCTGAGGCCCAACGCCAGGAGATGGCGGAGTTCTGCGCGCACGCCGGCCACTGGCTCGAGGACTATGCGCTCTTCATGGCCCTCAAGGAGGCGCAAGGCGGCGAACCCTGGGAAAAGTGGGAGCCGAATTCGCGTCAGCGGGTGCCCGCGGCGATCGCCCACTACCGCCATGCCCTCGCCGAGAGCGTCGGCTTCTACCGCTTCGTGCAGTACGTCTTCTTCCGGCAGTTCTCCGCCGTGAAGCGCTACGCCAACTCGAAGGGCATCTTGCTGGTCGGCGACATGCCCATCTTCGTCGCTCACGACTCGGCCGACGCCTGGGCGAACCGCGACCTCTTCCTCTTCGACCGCTCCGGCAGGCCGCTGGCCGTCGCGGGTGTGCCGCCCGACTACTTCAGCTCGACGGGCCAGCTCTGGGGCAACCCCCTCTACCGCTGGGACGTCATGGCGCGCACCGGCTTCTCCTGGTGGATCGCCCGCATGCAGATGGCCCTGGCCATGTACGACATCGTGCGCATCGACCACTTCCGCGGCTTCGAGTCCTACTGGGCCATCCCCTATGGCGATAAGACCGCCGTTCGCGGCCGCTGGATGCCGGCGCCTGGCCACCAGCTCTTCGAACGCCTCTTCCAGACCCTGGGACGCCTGCCCGTCATCGCCGAGGACCTGGGCGTCATCACGCCACCCGTCGAGCGCCTGCGCGACCGCTTCGGCTTCCCGGGCATGAAGGTCCTGCAGTTCGCCTTCGGCGGGGACGAGACCAACGCCTACCTGCCGCACCGGCACGTGCGCAACTCGGTGGTCTACACCGGCACCCATGACAACGACACGACCGTGGGCTGGTGGCGCAAGGCTCCGCGCAAGGAGAAGATTGGCGCGCTGCGCTACACCGGCACCGATGGTCGCCGGATCGCGCTCGACATGATGCGCCTCGCCATGAGCTCGGTCTCGGACATGGCCATCCTGCCGATGCAGGACGTGCTGGAGCTGGGCACCGAGGCGCGCATGAACACGCCCGGCCAGCCTGAGGGCAACTGGGCCTGGCGCCTTCACCCTCAAGCCCTGCAGGCCGACCTGGCGCACGGCATGCGCGGCTTCACGCGCGAGTTCCGACGCTAGCCGCGAAGCCCTCGGCAAACGGCCCCCCCTGGCAACAGTCGCCAGGGGGGGCCGTTTGCTGAAAGACATGCGGCGCTACAAGTTGTAGAGCCGGATGAGTTTCTTCTCGGTCTCGCCGTCGATCTTGGCCTCGACCTCCAGGTGGTTGGCCAGTCCCGACGTCTTGAGGTTGTGCTTGAGCAGCTCGTCGAGCAGGTAGATGCCCGCCGAGTTGCTCATGGCGATCGCGATGGCGACCGGCTTCTCGACGCCCTTGTGGAGCGTGACCGAGTCGATGGCCATTGCCGAGACCGAGTGGATGTTCACCTGTCCTGCCTCGAACGGGATCCGCGACCTTCCCCCGGCGATGTCCAGCGCGTTGGCGACCTTCACGATGCCGGCCTCCAGCGTCAGGCAGCGCTCGGTGGGCTCGTGCGAGACGATGGCATGCAGCACCTCGGCCGTCACGATCGCGCGGGCCTCCCCCTCGTAGAGCCCGTCGAGCATGCGCGGCAGCATCCGGTTGGCGATGAAGAGGCTGTAGATGTGGTGGCGATCGCGGTGAATCGCCATGCCCACGTCATGAAGCAGGGCGGCCAGCACCACCACGACCTCCGCGTCGTCGGCCGTCATGGCGTGATCCTTGACCATCGCCGGCTCGATTCCCGCATCGACCAGCAGGCGAAGCAGCTTCACGGCCAGGTTGGAGACGATCTTGACGTGCACGTAGCCGTGATCGCTCATCGCCATGCGGTTGACCGCGTTGACGTTGGCGGAGCGCCAGAGCTGGTTGAGTTCGGTATCCTTCTCGGCCCGCTGCAAGAGGGCCTCGAGCTTCTGGTTCTGACGAACGGGTATGTTGATCGGCAATTGGTACCCCCTCGGTGAAATCGTCCCCTCTTTATACCCGCTCAGGCTTCCCAAAAGCACCCGATCATGGCCGCGGGCCCTTTAGAAGGAGATGATGGGCTGAACATGTCCGGTGGACGGGGTCGGGCTCGGATCGGGCGCCGCGCCGCCAGCCGGAGCTTCCTCGGTCGGTGTCGGCGAGGCTTGCGGGGCACCTCCCGCCACGGGCAACGTGCATGCGGCCAGGATGAGGCCAAGGCCCGCTAGCAAGCAAGCAGACAGAGAGCGGGGGCGTTTCTCGCGGTTCATGGGCCTTCCTTTCCTCTCTCCTACCTACCCTGCTGCCTTCGCTTCCAACCCCCATGGTGCCAAGACGTACGCATTGACGCTCCTAGGTCCGATCCGCTAGGCTGAGGATCGGTTGCCCGTTTGTCATAGAGCATGAAGGGAGCGTGGATGAGGCAGGGAATACGCCGGGGCATGGCCTCGCTGGGACTCCTTTTGGTTTTGCCCTCTTGTACCGACCTTCCGGTGGCGCCGGGACGCGACGCGGCAGGAGACCCCAAGCCGTCTTCCTCCTCGGCGCCGGCCGCCGGCGCGATCGATCCCGCCGCCACGGTGGCGAGCATCGCCGTCACGCCCGAGGCTCTCGAGATCAGCGCCCCGCACTACACGGAATCGGATGAGCTTTCGGACGTGCTGAGCCCCAGCTCCGATGGCAGCAAGCTCGAGCATGAATCGGCAGGCTTTCCCACCGCCGCCCTGCTCGCCGTGACCTTCAAGAACGACGCCGGCCAGGTCGCTGCGCCGGCCGAGATCCTGTGGTCCAGCTCGAACCCGCAGCTCGTCTCGGTCGATGAACACGGCTGGGTTTACGCGGCCGACACGGAAGTGGGCGGCGTCGCGACGATCACCGCGCGCCTGCGCAGCAAGCCGCAGGTGAGCGCCTCGGCCTCCGTCACGGTGCGAAACGATGGCGTCCTGGCCATCGAGTTGAAGTGAGGCCCTTCATGCCGATGACCCCCACCCGTTCCGTGGCCGCCCTGCTGCTCGTCGGCACCCTGAGCGCGGGCTGCCAGAACACGGCGGCTCCGCCGAGCACGGATACCCGGACCCCTCCGGGCATGGCGGTGCAGAACGCCGAGTTCGGCCAGGTCGACATCCGGGTTCGCTGGCCCCAGTTCGTCCAGGCCATCCCCTACAGCGCCAACGCCCTGCACGTCGTCGCGTTCGACGGCCTGGGCCGGATCGCCTCCCAGACCGTGCTCACGCGCGGGTCGAGCCCCGATTCCTTGAGCTCGGCCAGCATGCGCCTGCGGGCCGGCACCTACACCATCGAAGCCCGTGCCTACCGCGAGGCCAGCCCTTCGCTCGCGAGCGAGCCCACTGCCGTCGGATCGGTCGGCAACGTGCGGGTCAAGACCAACCTCAAGACCAGCTTGTCCCTGACCCTCGACGCGATCGCCCCGAGCTCGGGGGCGCTGACGCCGAGTGCCGGCGGCGTCGGCTCGGCCTTCACCATCGACACCGTCCGCTTCTTCGGGCGCGCGGTCAAGGCCTCCGACATCGTCGAGGTCTACCTGGGGCAGGTCCCCGCCGAGGGCGCTCACGCCCAGTACCGCGCGCGGGCCTCCGTGAGCATCGAGCCCCGTCGCCGTCTCGACCCCATCTCCGGGGTGAACCAGCTGGTGGATCCCGAGGAGGACATGCTCCGGGTGGTCGTTCCGCGGGGCCTGAAGGGCGCGTGCAAGGTCTGGCTGCTGGTCGACGGTGTCGAGGTCGACGCGGGCACCTTCCACGTGGTCGATCGCATGACCGTTTCCGCGACCCGCGTCACGCGCGCGGTGGACGAAACCTTCGATGCCAGCCAGAATCTCCGCTCCTACGCCCTGGACACCCAGCGGATACTGGCTTTCCCCGCCCTGACATGGCGCAGTAGTGCGCCCAGTGTGGCCTTCGTGACGACGGCAGGCATGGTCTATGCCTACCGTCCCGGCACCGCGACGATCACGGCCCAGTCCGGGGATGTCTCGGCGACCTTCGAGCTGGTCGCGACCGATCGCCACAGCACGGCCTCGATCGACGTCACCACGCCCGCTCTCGGCTCGGGACCGGTCGAGGTCCCGCTCTCCATTCCGACCTACTCCGGCGGCGACGTCGGCACGGTCACTCACTAGCGGCGTCCGCCTATTTTTGGAGGTCAACACCATGAATGTAACGCTTCGACAGAGCGGGGCGATCGCCGCAGCGGCCCTTCTGGCCACCAGTTGCGCCGTCCATCAGCCTCTCGCTCCCCTGACCGCCGACTCGCCCATGCAGACCCTCGAGCTGAAGGCCCCCGGCGACGTCACCGTTCCCCTGACCCTGCCCGCGATCCCGGCGCGCGGCGTCCAGTACGCCTACAACCGCAACATGATCAACACGGTCGAGGTGCGCCTGCGCGACGCACTCGGCAACGAGTCGGTGCAGTACGTCGCCCGCAACGCCTACCTCTCCGGCTCGACGGCGGCCGGAACGGTCAACGTCCGCTTCCACAACGTCTTGCCCGGCACCTTCACCCTCACCGTCCGCTCCAGCCATGAGCGCCTCCTGGCGGAAACCGGCCGGATCGCCTACGACGGCTTGCGCGACGTCTTCTTCCGCGACGGCGACGGCGACGAGACCTTCGACCCCGGGGAGACCGAGATGCGGGTGATCGCCAAGAGCGGCACCACCTCGGCCAACAGCTCCTTCATCGTCTTCGACGCGGCCAACCTCGACGTGAACTGGGTCTTCCCGGCCTCCCTGCGGACGGACACGACCGCGACCCAGGCGGGCTTCGGCACGGGGGGCGCCACCCAGTCGATCACCCCCGGCCAGACGACCACCGTGGCCGTGACTGTGGGGCAGGTTCCGCAATGGAACCCGGCCTTGCTCAACGCCGTGCGCACCGTGACGGCCGGCGAGTCGGTCGTCTGGAGCGTGAAGGACGGCAGCGCCTTGCAGGCCTCGGACATGCTGCTCGTGAACGGCTCGGCCGCCATCTCGGGCGGTATCGTGGACGCGGCGGACTTCGACGACGCCTTCCGGACGCTCTACAAGCCGACCATCGACGCGGTCGCCGGGACCGTCACCTTCACCCCGACCGTGGCCACGCACCCCGATACGGCCAGCTCGCCGACGGCATGGCCGGTCTGGCTGGCGCGTGGCCAGGCCGTGTCCGAGATGGGCGTGAGCGCCTTGACCGCTCCCAACCTGATCGTGCACCCGGCGATCGTGACCGAGGCGCAAAGCCGCGTCTACGCGCTTGATTCCCATGTGGCGGCCGGAGGCGCATCCACCCTGCAGTACGATCTCCGCGATACGTACGGCAACCGCGTGGCGGGCAACGTGACGAACGTCAACGCCGTGCCGCTGGGCAACGCCGCGATGGCCAACTCGGAGCTAGCCATGGACTACGCCGTGGTGTCCTCCTCCGTCGCCAACGGGGCGGAGCTCGCGCCGTTCCTGCTGCCGGGCCGGACCAAGGGTCGGGTGGACGGGGCGGGAGTCTTCACGCAGGGAGCGGATGCGGCGGCCTTGTTCACCGAGCCTGCGACCTACTCGGCGCTGCGCGCCGATGCCGTGACGGAGAGCCCCTTCAAGCTGCTCAAGCTGGACATCCCGCATCACCTCTACGAGGCGAACCTGGGGGCGTTCGGCGGGGGCGCGCATGCCTACGTGCTGAACATCAGCGACGACCTGCGCAGCGCCGATCCCAACTTCTACTGGTTGGCGCTCCAGCGGGTCGGTGGACCCGTGATCGCCTCTGCCAGCGCCCGAGTTGACCTGACCGCCACGCGCAGCATCGCCCTGGAGGTGCATCCGGGGCCCGACGGCGTCGAGCCGGCGCCGCTGCTCCCGACGGCCTCGCCGGTCTTGCTGTGGATCAACCGGGCCATCGACCCCTTGCAAGACGATGGCTCCGTCTTCACCGTCACGGACTACGGCAAGCGCCGCGTCAACGACACGGATACGGTCCGGGTGCGGGTGCGGCTGCAGAACACGGAGGTCTTCAGCAAGGACGTGACGTTCGGCTGGTCGAACTAGGGCAAAAGTAAGAGAGGGGTGGGCTCAGGCCCACCCCTCTCTTACTTTTGCCGGGGGTTGCGAGCGTAAGGTTGCCCCAGGATGCTGTCGACGCCGGCGAGGAAGCGGTTCCAGTCGAAGTTCTCGGCGGGGTCGTTCTTGCTCTTGCGGTTGGTGATTTGCTTATGGCCGACGATCCGGTCCATGGGGATGTTGTACTTGGCGACGAGGTGGGCGACCAGGCGATTGAGCGTGTCGTACTGGGCGTCGGTGAAAGGATCGAAGCCGGTCTGAGCGTTGACCAGCTCGATGCCGATGGAGAAGTCGTTGACCTTGACGCGATCGCCTAATTGGCTGGGACCGGCGTGCCAGGCGCGGCGGTCATCCTCGACGCATTGCACCACCTCGCCGTCCTTGCCGATGATGTAGTGAGCGCTGACCTGGCTGCGCGGGTTGAGGAAGTGGTTGGCGATGTGGCGGGCCGTCCGCACGCCGGGACTCTCGGTGTCATGGATGACGAGACAGTCGATGGGCATCCCCTCGGGACGCTCGTCCTGGTTGGGCGACGGCAGGAATACCACCGGCGGCTTGGGCGGAACGGGGCGCTGCGTCGCCATCGGGGTGGGCGACGGCGCGGGTCCGGGACGCAAGCCCCAACCCCAGCCCATGGCGTAGAGCGAGCCCGTCATGACCAACACGGCTAACGGAAGGAAACTGGCCACCGGACTCCTCCTCCCAGACGCGCCTCGGCGATCGTCTGCCCCCCTCAAGGCCTGCTTTCCAGGGACTCGAAATGTCCCTGGTCGAAGGCTAGCTAGAATTGTACACGGGCCCCCGCCAAGTTTAACCGGCCGAACCACTGTTCATTTTGCACAGAGTTTTCCGGGGCGGGCCATTGTGGGGCGGGCCCCCCCTTGGGCTAGATTCCCCAGTAGAGGTGTTTGTGGGGCGGGCCTCCCTTGGGCCAGATTCCCCAGTAGAGGTGTTTGTGGGGCGGGCCTCCGTGCCCGCCATGGCTTCCCATGGCTTCCCATGGCGGACGAGCAGGCGTTCAGGTATACTGGTGAATCTGACGGAATCCCCCATCCCGCTTGAAGACGAGGAAAGACCCCGTGAACGCCACCACCGAAGAACGCTACGACGAAGGCCTGAAGCTCTATGAATCCGGAGCGCCGCTCGAAGAGGTGCTGAAGTTCTTCCAGGACCTTCGCAAGGACGCCCCCAACGACGTTCGGCTCGCCGTGAGCCTCAGCTGGCTCAACATCCTCCTGGGTAACAAGGAGCCTGCCATCCGCTACGCCAAGGAAGCCAAGGCCGTCGCGCAGGGTCGCTACAACCACGCCCTGGCGCTGCTCACCTTCGGCGAGAAGGGCGTTCGCGAGAAGCTCTTCGAGGCCATCGAGCTGGGCGGTCACGACGGCATGCACGACGCCGTGGAGAACCTCCAGGACGCCATCCAGAAGAAGGGCGGCTCCTTCCCGGCGGCCGAGAAGATGATCCGCTGGATCCAGGACATGGATCACCACCACTAGTCATGACCAACCAGACCCTAGCCAAGGAAGAGAATCGCGGCATGCAATCGAAACTGGCAGAACTCAAGCGCCGACAAGATGAAGCGGCGCTGGGCGGCGGCGAGGCGGCGATCGCCAAGCAGCACGCCAAGGGCAAGCTCACGGCCCGTGAGCGTCTCGACCTCCTCCTGGATCCGGGGTCTTTCGTGGAGATCGACCGCTTCCGGGTCCACCGGGCCCAGAACTTCGGCATGCCCGAGAAGCGGATCCCCGGCGACGGCGTCGTGACCGGCTACGGCCGCATCGACGGCCGCCTGGTCTACGTCTTCTCCCAGGACTTCACCGTCTTCGGAGGAGCGCTCGGCGAGGTCCATGCCGAGAAGATCTGCAAGATCATGGACATGGCCGTCCAGAACGGCGCGCCGGTCATCGGTCTCAACGACTCGGGCGGCGCCCGGATCCAGGAAGGCGTCGAGAGCCTCGCCGGCTACGCCGAGGTCTTCTGGCGCAACGTCCAGGCCTCCGGCGTCGTTCCCCAGATCTCGGTCATTATGGGCCCCTGCGCGGGCGGAGCCGTTTACTCCCCCGCCATGACCGACTTCGTGGCCATGGTGCAGGACTCCTCGTACATGTTCATCACCGGCCCCGACGTCGTGAAGACCGTCACCGGCGAGGAAGTCTCCTTCGAGGACCTGGGCGGAGCCTCCGTCCACGGCCGCATCAGCGGCGTCTCGCACCTCAGCTACCCCAGCGAGGAGGAGTGCCTGGCGAACATCCGCTACCTGCTCTCCTTCCTGCCCGACAACAACCTCGAGACCCCGCCCCTGGTGCCCACCGCCGATCCGGCGAGCCGCACCGAGGCGCGCCTGCGGGACCTCATTCCCGAGCTGCCCAACAAACCCTACGACATGACGGAGATCCTGGAGCTGGTGGTCGATGACGGCGACCTCTTCGAGATCATGCCGGCGTTCGCCCCTAACCTGATCACCGCCTTCGGCCGCATCAACGGCGAGACCGTCGGCATCGTCGCCAACCAGCCCAAGGAGATGGCGGGCACGCTCGACATCAACGCCTCGGTGAAGGGCGCGCGTTTCGTGCGCACCTGCGACTCGTTCAACATCCCGATCGTCACCTTCGTGGACGTGCCCGGCTACTTCCCCGGCAAGACCCAGGAGTACGGCGGGATCATCCGGCACGGTGCCAAGCTGCTCTATGCCTACTGCGAAGCCACCGTCCCCATGATCACGGTGATCACCCGCAAGGCCTACGGCGGTGCCTACGACGTGCTGGGCTCCAAGCACATCCGCACGGACGTCAACCTCGCATGGCCCTCGGCCGAAATTGCGGTCATGGGGGCTGAAGGGGCGGCCAATATCCTGTATCGCCGGGAAATCGCCACCGATCCCACGCACAAGGACGAGATGATCGCCGAGTACCGCGAGCGCTTCGCCAATCCCTATATCGCGGCCGAGCGCGGCTTCCTCGATGACATCATCGACCCGGCCGAGACCCGTCCGCGGCTCGCCGAGGCCCTCGCCATGCTCAAGAACAAGCGGGTGGAGCGTCCCCGGCGCAAGCACGGGAACATCCCGCTCTAGGAGCTCCGCAGCTCATCCGCTGTGGCTGCTTGACCCAAGTTGCTTGAACGTCTGAGGTAAAAACGTGCCGACCGAAGCCGAACTCGCGGCGATCTCCGCCGCTCTTTCCGTCGTCCTGGAGCAGCCCGTGACGATCCAGCCTGCCCCGGCGCCCTCCGCTTGGGCCCTGGCTTCGCGCCGGGAGGCCGTGGGCCTGGTTCAGTCCGTCGCGGAACGGGCCGCCATGAGAGGCCCGCTCGCCCCGTAAGATGCGGCCGTCCTCCGGGTATGCTCGGAGGACATGCTAAAATAGCGGTCGAGCGTCAAGATAAAACCCTGCCCTGGCGCCGCGTCTCGCGGCGCCAGGCTCGCTTGGGGCCTATCGGATTTTTTCACCGAAAAAGGGAACCAAGCCACCCCCAGAGGGTCTATTCCGGTTGGGGCATGCCGCCCCGACCAATCTGCCATCAAGGAGTGAATCGGACATGATCGCGATTGAGAATCTGTCCAAGCGCTATGCGGACCGAACGGTCGTCCGGGACGTCACCTTCGACGTGAAGCAAGGTGAGATCCTGGGCTTCCTCGGCCCCAACGGCGCGGGCAAATCGACCACCATGAAGATGCTGACCGGGTACCTGACCCCCACGGCCGGTCGCGTCGAGGTCGGTGGGTTCGACATGGCCAAGGATCCCATCAAGGCCAAGAGCCTGATTGGCTACCTGCCCGAGAACCCACCCGTCTACCCCGAGATGACCGTGCGCGATTACCTCGCCTTCGCCGCCAAGCTGCGCGGCGTTCCCGGGCGCGAGGTCAAGGCTGCCGTCGACGAGGTGATTGCCCGCTGCATCCTCGGCGAGGTCCCCAACAAGCTGATCGCCCACCTCTCCAAGGGCTTCCAGCAGCGGGTGGGCATCGCCCAGGCGCTCGTCCACAAGCCCAAGGTCATCATCCTCGACGAGCCGACCAACGGTCTCGATCCCAAGCAGATCATCCAGATCCGCGAGCTGATCAAGGGCCTGGCCCAGGATCACACCGTGATCCTGAGCACCCACATCCTGCCCGAGGTCCAAGTGACTTGTAGTAGGGTGCTCATCATCAACCAGGGCACGGTGGTCGCCGAAGGCAAGCCCGAGGAGCTCGAAGGCAAGCTGCGCGGCGGCCTGCGCATCGAGCTGGAGGCGCGCGCCCCCGAGGGCGAGATCGCGACCCAGCTGCAGGACATGCCCGGCGTCTCGAACCTGCTGGTCACGCCGAAGTCCGAGGGCCTGGTCCGGGTCTCGCTGGATGTTCCCAGCGGCAACGACCTGCGCGAGCGGATCGCCGCCGAGGTGGTGGGCCGCGGCTGGGGGCTCTTGGAACTCAAGAGCGTGGGCCTCAGCCTCGAGGAGATCTTCCTCAAGCTGACCACCGCCGACGCCGCCACCCCCTCATCCCCATCCGAAGAACCGGAGGTGCTCACCCATGGCTAAGATCTGGGCGATCGCCCAACGCGAGCTGAAGGCCTACTTCGTCTCGCCCGTGGCCTACGTGGTCGCGGCCCTCTTCATGCTCGTCTCGGGCTATCTCTTCTCGCTCATCCTCTACCACACCCGCGAAGCCTCCCTCAGGGGCCTCTTCGCCAACCTCAACGTCGTATTCCTGATCGTCGCTCCCGCCCTGACGATGCGCCTGCTCGCCGAGGAGCGCCAGCGCGGCACCATCGAGATGCTGATGACCAGCCCCGTCTCCGACCGGGACATCGTGCTCGGCAAGTATCTCTCCTGCCTCATGTACCTGGCCTTCCTCATGCTTCTCACCGCCATTTACCCCATCACCCTCGCATGGCTCGGCAAGCCCGACTGGATGACCATCCTCACCGGCTACCTGGGCATCTACCTGCTGGGCGCCTCGTTCATGGCCGTCGGCCTCCTGACCTCGAGCTGGACCAACAACCAGGTCATCGCCGCGGTCGCCACCTTCGCCATCTCGCTGCTCATCTGGCTGCTGCCCTCGGCGGGCGCCATCGTGGGCCAGCCGCTCGGCCAGGTCTTCGAGTACCTTTCGCTCCTCCAGCACCAGGAAAACCTCCTGCGCGGCGTGATCGACTCCTCGGACGTCATCTACTACCTCAGTTTCATCGTGGGATCCCTCTTCCTGACCATCCGGTCCGTCGAAGTCTACCGCTGGAGGTAAGTCGTGCAGACCAAGAAATCCGTTCTGGATTGGGCCATCACGGCCATCGGCGCGATCTCCGTCCTGCTGCTGGCCGGCGCCCTCGCCGGAACCTACTTCCCCAAGGAAATTCCCTTCAGCCTCGCCAATGGCCTGCGCATCGCGGGCTGGATCGGCGTGGGCCTCTACGCGCTCGGCGTGCTCTGGCAGAGCCGCGAGTTCCTCATGGACCTCGCGCGCAGCAAGAAGGCGCAGGGCGGAGCCAATACCCTGGTCTTCTCCCTCGCCTTCCTCACCGTGCTGGGCCTTCTCAACTACGTCGGCGCCAAGTACCACAAACGGCTCGACGTGACCCAGAACCAGCAGTACTCGCTCTCCGAGCAGACCAAGAAGATCGTCGGCAGCCTCAAGGCCGAGACCAAGGCCGTCATGCTCGTGCGGCCCGGCGACCCCCAGGTCCAGCAGATGAAGGAGCTCTGGCAGGAGTACTCCTACCAGTCCAAGCACCTCAAGTTCGAGACCATCGACCCGGATCGCGAGCCTAGCAAGGCGCGCGCCTTCGCCACCGAGTTCGAGACCGGTCCCAATCTCCGCTACGGGCAGGTCTTCCTGACCCAGGGCGCCAAGAAGGTCGAAGTCACCGGTACCACCGAGCAGGACTTCACCGCGGGCCTCCTGAAGCTCACCCAGGATAAGCAGAAGGTCGTCTACTTCCTCGAAGGCCATGGCGAGCAGGAGCTCTTCCAGGCAAAGAACGCCCTGACCAAGCAGAATTACAAGACCGAGAACCTCTCGCTCTTTGGCAAGAAGGAAGTTCCCGCCGATGCGGCGGTCGTCGTCGTCGCGGGCCCGCAGTCCGCGCTGATGCCCCAGGAGGTCGACGTCCTGAAGGCTTACGTCGCGCAGGGCGGCCGGGTCTACGCGATGCTCTCCGACAAGCGGACCGGTCTCGAAGGCTGGCTGGAGCAGCTGGGGATCACCGCGCGCAACGACCTGGTGGTCGACCCGCGCGCGAACATCAACTACGAGCCCGCCATGCCCGTGGCGCTGCGCTACCCGCACCATGCGATCACGCAGGGGCTGCAGGCCACGGCCTACCCCATGACCCGCTCTCTCAAGCAGGCCGAGAAGATGCCCGACGGTGTGACCGCATGGTCCATCGTCGAGTCCTCCCCCGAGGCCTGGGGCGAGACCAACCTGATGGGCCGCGAGTTCGGCTTTGACGCTGGCAAGGACGCCAAAGGCCCCTTGTCGCTGGCCTACGCCCTGATGCTTGACCAGAAGCCCGCTACGGCGGCCCCGGCGGCTACTGCCTCGACGGAAGCCGAGAAGAAGCAGACCCGCATGGTCGTGGTGGGCACCGCCCAGTTCGCCGCGGATCGCCTCTACAACAGCGAGCTCTCGAACGGGGACCTCTTCCTCAAGAGCCTGAACTGGCTCACCGAGGAGGAAGCGCTGGTCTCGATTCCGGCCAAGGACACCACGCCCCGGACCATCGAGATGATGGGCAACCAGATCAACGCGGTCTTCCTGACCTCGGTGGCAGGCGTTCCTGCCCTGCTGGTCTTCGTCGGCGGCTTCATCTGGTGGCGCCGGAGGAGGAGCTAGATGAACTGGAAAGCAACCGTGGCCATGGTGGCGGTCGCCGCGGGACTCGGTGCCTACGTGTACTTCGTCGAGTCTCCCAAGCCCGCTCCGGTCGAGTCGGGCGAGGTCACCGTCTGGCAGTACGATGGCGATAAGGCCAAGACGTTCGATCGCTTCGCCCTAAAGACGCCCTCCGGCGAGGTCGTCTACCAGAAGGCACCCGCCAGCGGGTCGGTCGAAGGCGCCTGGAAGCTCGCCACCGCGCCTGAGCGTGACCTGGAGACCTGGCAGTTCGACTCGCCGCTCAACGACGCCCTCACCCTGAAGGCAGAGCGCAAGGTCGAGGATTCCGTCTCGGATCCCGCGGTTTACGGCTTCGACGCTCCGCAACTCGAGCTGGCACTCGGCACCGAGAAGGAGCCCGCGAAGGCCAAGCTGATCGTCGGGGCCAAGAACCCGATGGGTTCCGGCTACTATGCCAAGGGACCGGACGGCAAGGTCTACTTGCTCAGCGCGTTCAAGGTCGACTCGTGGACCCGGATCCACGACACGCCGCCCCTGGTGGCTCCGACGGCCGCGCCGAGCCCCTCGGCAGCAACCAAATAACTGTTAATCACTAGGTCGCTGGATTGAATCCAGCACGTGGTACAAAGGGAAAGCGGGTTCCAGCACATCGCTGGAACCCACTTTCCTTTTGGGTGTTGCACTGGGTTCGAAATTGCCCGAACTTGGATCGATCGGTGGACATTTCAGATTTGAACGAGTAACTCACGTCTTTGTCAGAGAAGGGTGGTGAAAGTACTCGTGCTTAATCAATCCGGCTAGAAAATCTTGGTCGTATCATTAAATAAGCCAATCTTTGCCGCAATTACTTCAATATAAGCAGTTCTCAAACACAAAGCCTAGTGCCTGTTGGAAGGCACTAGGCACCAACGTTTTATCAAATGCCTAATTTGCTACTAGGTTCTTTTTTGGCGAATTACAATCCCTCGATTACCGCCATCACGGACTTCTAGGTCTTTATTGACAGGAGTATATACTCTCTTGCCGATGAAGATAACAGGGGAATTTCCGCTATACGCCCTTATCCCAAAATGAAGATTACCTTTTGCTCGATGAGTTGCAATTCCTCGAGCTTCATATGCGCTTACAAGCTGATTATCTATCTTTCTATTGGCATTTTGTATTAGTTGCCGAGTGGTCAGTTTTGGCATATGTAAATCTCCTTGCCTCCCCTATATCATGTCTCAGTGTGATTTGTCAAGGCGTATTATTGTAGTTGTGAATTTAAGGGTCTGGCAGTATTAATGAGTTCTATATGAGCTTTTAACATTTCTAGAAGCGGTTTTATCAATAAAACAAACCGAAGTACTGATTCATCTGTTGCTCTAAATATGTCTACTTTATCTGAATGGATATTAATGACTGCTAAGGGATTTCCGTTGTCATCCTGAATAGGAATAGACAAGAAGCTTCTTACCTTTGTTGCCGAATCTCGAAAATATCCACAAATTAATTCTTCTTGTTCACCAGTAAAGTCAGCCTCGGTGCTCAGCCAATCTTTAACTTGCCATGTATCCTTATAATAATCAGGAGTGTCAGTTGAAGTTGCTATTGGGGCCCCAGGGAGGGCCTTGAAGCGCTCCTCTCCCCCAACTACTCTTCGAATGATAGTTGGAACAGGAAGAACAAACTCGGTTAGCGCAACATCCTTCCCCGGTTGGTCATTTACTGCGGATAGCTCAGTATCCAGGTAGAGTAAACCTTTCCATTTTGAAAAGTCGTAGTTAACTTCGAATGTCAATAGATTCTTTATTCGCTGAGATGACGAGTCTATATGAGAAATTGGAAAATACAGCATTACATTTGCTGCATAACGTGCCCGAGGACGTCTATCGTAGTTCCAAGCGATAGTAGAAATCCACCGGATAATTGCATTAGCAGAGTCTATTATGTCAGAAACAGGTGGCTGAATCGTCGATGATGTATTAGATGCAGTTAACTTGTGGCATATTTCAATAGCGTCAGCATAAAGTGACATAATGTCCGTAGGGGGCATTGTTGAAATGAGTTCTCTAAGCTGATCAAGTTTAAATGATTCCACTTTATCAACGGCCCATTGTCGCACGCCAAAATAAAGCGTAGAAATCAGTAGTAATGCCCAAAAACAAATTGCGCCAACCGAAATTTCCCGAGAAAAGCCATGGAAGAACGGAAAAGTAAAGTCAAACTTCCCAAAAAACAATAATGTAATAATCGATTCTTTTATATCTGATGGGAAAATTCCTCCTACTACGCCAACAAACGCAAGTAAGGCTGTTAGTATAGCTGCGTTTAATGTCGCAAACGCTGACTCAGTAAAGAACCAAATTATATTAGCTTTAATTTCATCAAAATTAGGAATTGCCACGTACTATAATCCTTCTGGGTAATTAGTGGGTTGGCTGCAACGTATGGCAAAGTAGCGTGTGCGTTAGGCATCGAGCTAGGCTGTACCATCAGATATAGACAGATCCGCCTTGCTGATTTGTACCCGGAACCCAATTAAGACTTTCTCTGTATTTGGTGTTGGTGCCGCCTGAATGATTGGTTGAAGGCCAGGGAGTGGGAGAAACTGCGTCTTCTATTGCAAGAGAAGTTGGACTGGGAGCGAGTCACCGTGGGCGGCCTCGGTGCCCGCCTCAGGGGGGCAAGAATCGGGCAAGAACCCGATGGATCGGGGCAAGCCAGGAACAAAAAGGCACCTCCTGGACGATAAGAACGGTAACCTACTGGTAGCCTTGCTATCCGGGGCTAAAACACTTAACTGCACCATGCTTGAGAAGGTCGTGGACGCGGTGCTGCCGATTGTCATAGATCGGCGTAATAGAGCCAACTAGGGATCACAAAAGTCGCTCGACCCTGGTCAGGCCCAGCGGATCGAATTGAGATCGACCAAACGGGTTTACCTAACGGCATCGCAAGACTCGCAAGGTCGGGCAACGACTCGCGCGAGCGGCAATCTCTTCGTCATCGATTCAAGGGAGGTGACCGTGAGCGCGCACAAGGTTGAAATGTACAGCTTCAAGAATTCGTCCGACTACATCGCCTAGGACTCTCCTCCCGCAAACTCGTTCGGCTTCTAAAGCTGGGAAGCAACACACAGCGCGCGTATCAACGTCTTCTCGTTTAGGCTAATCTCCTCGAGGGACCTGCGGAAATTCTTCCTGACCTGGAGACCGTTAAGATAGCCGATGGGGAAATCGCACCGCCAGCTCTGTCACCGCAATAGCGCTCGTCCATCGAAGCGTGGGTTGACATCATTTCGGTAACACTCGACATGGGCTGAATGATCGATCTACAAGCATGTGACATTTGACCGTTTTACATACCTGGGCTGCTGTGGACCTGGATGAACGGATCGGTTCCACACTGCCGGCGCATTTACCATCCCTAGAATCAATCCCTTTGAACAGCCGATTGAGGTTAACAAGCAAGCACCCCAAGTCTTATCCGTCTCTCTGTCTCACGCCACCTTATCGATTTGTCAGCTAACTCCTGCGTCGTTAGGAGTCACACGGAGGTGTGCAGCCTGCTTCACCTCGATTCGCTCCGGTGGCGATCGCCCGCCCACTGGGTAAGAGATCGATCAGGAGATTTCAGAATCCAAGCGCCATTGTCGCTCCCCGGAGGCAAGACCATGCTCTACACCATCAAGCCCGGCGATACCATTCCCGATCTGGCGCGCCGCTTCAATCTCCCGGAAGCTCAGATCGCGAAGGCCGCCCAGACGACCGGCGAAGGTGCGCTGCAGGCCGGCCTGTTGATCAAGCTTTCGGACGAGTTGCTGATTCAGAACAAGGCGAACTCTCAGGCTCCCGACCCTAACAACCAGTCTCAGCTGGAATCGACCGTTTCCAAGGCCCAGGAGGCCATCCAGGCGCAGTCGTCGACGGGGCTTTGGAGCGAAACCTACGAGATGCCGGGCCTGAAGTGGAGCGATGATCTCGAGGTGCCGAACTACGGCTCGGTCTACAACCCGAGCAATACGGCGGATCCCAGCGTCGACGCGCCTAAGAAGTCCTGGTGGGACAAGCTGATCGACGGCGCCGAGGCCAAGGTGGACGAGGCGGCCTCGAAGGTCGAGAAGGCCACGGGCAACAATCCCCTGGTGAAGCTCTTCACGGGATTCGGCCGCTTCCAGGTACAGGTCGCAGGCGGCGCGCTCAAGGCCGTGGGCGACATGGTCGGGGGAATCGTCAACGTCGTGGCCCACCCGATTCAAACGCTCAAGGGACTCTGGGGCCTGGCGGCCCATATTCCCTTCTCGCCGCCCAACCTGATTCACGTCGGCATGCAGGTCGCGCAGGGCAAGGGCTTCTCGGAGATCCTCGACGAGGAGAAGCGCTACATGAAGGGCGTCTGGGACGGCCTGACGGCAGGCTACCAGACCGCCGTCAAGGAAGGGAAGTGGGGCGAGATTCCCGGGCGCCTGCTGGTCGACGTGGGCTCGCTGCTGATCGGCGCGGGCGAAGCCAACGCCGCGGCCAAGGGAGTCTCGACGGCCGGCAAGGCTGCCTCGGTGGTGGACGACGTCGCCAAGGTGGCCAACGTCGCGGACGATGTGGCCAAGGCTGCCTCGATCGCCGACGATGTCGCCCGGGTCGCCTCGGTCGCTGACGATGTGGCCAAGGCCTCGCGCATCCAGACGGCGATCACGGCGGCGACGACCGCCATCAAGGGCTCGCGGGTCGCCGGCGTGGCCACCAAGGCTGCCGCCGCCGCCCAGAAAGTACTCGACCTGCTGGGTGACGTGGGCAAGGCGGCATTGTCCGCCGCCAAGAGCAACAAGCTCGGAGCCGCCGCCGTCACCCAGGCCGAGAAGCTTGGCGCCAAGGTCATGGCGATCGCCGAGAAGGCCAAGGGCCTGCAGGGCGTGGAGAAGGCCGGCGAGCTTTACGCCAAGCTCGCCGACGAGGCCGCCATCGTCGCCAAGGAGGCCCGGGCGCTCGGCGTGACCGTCAAGGATGCCTCTTACGCGCAGATCGCCCTCGAGCTCGAGACCCGGGCGGGCCAGATGCGTCTTGCCGCCACGGCTGCTTCGACGGGCATCCCACTCAACGCCCTGGACGGCGGCGTCTCGGCCTTCGGTGACCGCTGATGTCGGCGATCGACTTCGCGAAGTACATCGCAGAGGGTAAGGCCCACGCCGAGGCGGGTCGTTTCCAGGAAGCCGTTCCCATCCTCGTGAAGGCCTGCGAAGCCCTACCCTCCAACCCCAACGGGCCGGTTCTGCTGGGCGCGGTCAAGGAAGCCATGGGAGACCTGCGCGGTGCGCTGGCCGCCTTCGAGCAGGCCATCGAGCTGGAACCGAGCAGTGCCAAGCTTCGTCACCGCCTCGCCATGCTCTACGAGAAGCTTGCCCAGCCCAGTGAGGCCCTGCTGCAATACCGGAACTGCGTGACGCTGGCGCCCGACTTCACCGCCGCCTGGTTCCAGCTCGCCATGGTCCAGACCCAGCAGGGACTGGACGACGCGGCCATTGACAGCTTCAGGACGGTCGTCGCCCAGCAACCAGAGTTCGCCCCGGCCTGGAACGCGCTGGGCGTCTTGCTGGCGAACGCAGCGCAGACGGCGGAGGCCCTCGAGGCCTTGACCCGGGGAATCGCGCTCTCGCCCGAGGACGATGCCATTCGCCTCAATCTGGCCAACCTGCTGGCCACAGAAGGCCATGCCGAGGAAGCCCTGGCGGTCTACCTGGAGGTGGCGCTGAGCCGGCCGGACTGGCCGATGGTGCATTTCGGGCTGGGGCTGGTCTACTCCGAGCTGAAGCGGGATGACGCGGCCATCGCGAGTTTCCAAGAAGCCCTGAGGCTGAGGCCCGACTGGCGCGAAGCCCAACATAACCTGGCGTGGTTGCTGGGTCGCAGCGGCAAGACGGCGGAATCCGAGGAGCAGTACCAGGAGCTGTTGCGCCGGGATGGCACGGATTTGCTGGCGCTGACGGGCAAGGCCGTGGCGCGGGCCGAGGCGGATGACGAAGAGGGAGCCCGCTCGGCCCTGCTGACGATGGCCGAGGCGATCGCCCGCGACTAGCCGTTACGGGTGACGCACCATGAGCACGGTCGGGTGCATGTAGACGTCGCGGAAGTAGGCGACCTTCTCCTCGATGATCGGAGGCAAGCCTTCCTCGGGGCAGGCCGCGAAGCCGAATTGCGCGTAGAACTGGACCAGGTGATCGAAGGGGACGCAGTAACAGGCCTCGTCACCGAGCAGGTTGACGAGCGATTGCAACATGGTCCGGGCAATGCCTTTGCCGCGGAAGTTGGGGTGGACGTACATCCCGCCGAGCTCGACGGCGTTCGGATAGCGGTGCAGGCGGCCACAGCCGACGAGCCGGTCGCCCGCGACGGCGACCAGCAGCTGGTCCTGGCCGGGGTCCCACGGCATGAAGCCTAGCGTGGCGTAAATGGCATTGATCTCGGGGCGGTCACTTTCCGTGGCTTCCCGAATCTGATAACTGACAGCGACTGGGTTCATATTCGACTCCCGAATGAGACTCGTGCCTGGAATGCAGGCCTCATCGCCTCGCAGTCTTCGCGGACGCCATGGCACCGATACAGGCATCCATCGGTATTCTACCCAATCGGGGCTAAAGCAAGCAATCCCGCCTCCTTCTCGGGGGCGGGATTGCAAGGTTTGGGTGGGCCTCCGTGCCCGCCATCCTTGAATGCTAGGGCCGCGGGTGAGGTCCGGGCTCGTGCGGCCGGAAGATCTCCTGCGGAGAGGGGCTCCGCTTCAAGGCCTCGGTCTCCTCGATCTCTTCCTCGGAGCCCGGTACCGGGCGGAAGCGTTCGCCGATGGTCTCTTCCTGCGGGGTGCTGGTTTCCTTCAAATGGTCACGATCCATGGGGGGCACCTCCGACTTCGGAGTCTAGGCGCGCGACGGGGCGTGCGCAACGCGAGCCTGCTTCATGCGCGAAGCTTGTAGCCGCTCCGGAAGAGGTTCATCGCCAGGATCAGGCCGAAGGTCGTCAGGAGGACGAGGAAGAACAGCTCTGACATGATGGGGGCCTTCCATTCGGCGAGCATGCTGCCCCGGAAGCCGTCGATCAGGTAGAAGAGCGGGTTGGCGTTGATGAAGGGCTGGAGGTTCTCCGGCAGCAGGCGTGGCGAGTTGAAGACGCCGCCGAGGAAGACCAGCGGAGTGATGACGAAGGTGCCGGGGATGGAGAGCTGGTCCCAGCTCTCCGCCACGAGTCCCATCACCAGGCCCATGCACGAGAAGAACGCCGAGATGAGGACCATGAACAGGAGATACAATCCCCAGTTCGCAGGCGAAACCCCCACGATGAGCCAACCCAGGGCCATGATGAGATTGCCGATGATGAGGCCGCGCAGGATGCTGCCGACCACGTAGCCCAGGACCATCTCGAGGTAAGAGAGCGGGGCCACCAGCAGTTCCTGGATGCTGTTGGTGAAGCGTCCCTGGAAGAGGGAGGCGGAACTCTCGCTGAAGGAGGCCTCGACCACGCTCATGACGATGAGGCCGGGGATCAGGAATTCGAGGTAGGGGACGCCGTCAATGTCCTGGATGCGGCGTCCGAGTGAGAAGCCGAAGATGAAGAGGTAAAGCAGCGTTGAGATCAAGGGCGGCCAGATCACCTGGTTGATGATCTTGAAGGTACGCTTGATCTCCCGCGTGACGAGGGTTTGGAAGCCGATCAGGTTCATGGATTCTCTCTCCGGGCCGTCAGTTCGAGGAAGACGTCTTGTAGGGTCTTGCGCTGGACGTCTACGTGAGTGAGGCGATGGCCTTGCCCTTCGAAGGCGCCGAGGATGCGGGGCAGGTCGCTGGCGAGGGCCTCGGAGAACGTGACTGTGCGCGTGGTCGGGTCCCAAGCGGCGCCCAGCGCCTCCAGCCCTGCGGGCAGCGCCTGGACGGGGGCCTCGAACTCAAGGAGGATCCGCTCCTGGCTGCGGCCTGCAATCATGGATTCGGTTTGATCCAGGGCGACCAGGCGGCCGTGGTTGATGATGCCGATCCGCTTGCAGAGGTGTTGTGCTTCTTCGAGGTAATGGGTGGTCAGGATGATCGTCAGTCCCTCGCGGTTGAGGGTCGACAGGGCGTCCCAGAGTTCGAGCCGCAGTTCGACGTCGACGCCGGCGGTCGGCTCGTCCAGGATCAGCACGCGAGGCTGGTGGACCAGGGCCCGAGCCAGGCTCAGGCGCCGCTTCATGCCGCCGGAAAGCTTGGTGTAGTCGACGTCTCGCTTGGAGGTGAGGTCGAATTGCCTGAGCATCAGATCGGCGCGGGACTTGGCTTCCTTGGCGGGGACCCCGAAGTAGCCGGCCGTGTAAAGGAGCACCTCGCGAATCGTGAGGTAGCGGTCGAAGTTGAATTCCTGGGGTGCGAGGCCGATGCAGGCGCGGGCTTTGCGGTAGTCTGCCGCCACGTCGTGCCCGCAGACCCGGATGTTGCCTTCTTGAAAGGTGACCAGGCCCACGATGGCGTTGATGGTCGTGGTCTTCCCGGCCCCGTTGGGTCCGAGGAAGCCGAAGAACTCGCCTTCGGGGACGTCCAGGGAGAGGTGATCAACCGCCGTGAAGTCGCCATAGCGTTTCACGAGGCTTTGGATGGATAGCGCGATGCTCATTTAGTCGTAGACCTTCAGGTTGAAGTCGGTTTCCTCGGCCAGCAGTTTCCCGGTGGTGGGCTCGCGGACTTCGATGCGGTACTCGGTGGGATCATTGAGGTCGCCTTGCTGGGAGGCCAGGGCGCGCCGGAAGTCCCCCACCAGCGTATGGCGCGCGAAGCGGCTCTGGCTGGCCAGTTCGTCCCAGCGCGCTTGCGGCACCTCGACGATCACGCGATCGCCCCCCTTGAAGCGCACGGTATAGCCGAGCTTGGCGAGGTCAGCGCTGAACCGCTGCTCCACCGTCGACACCGCGGGGCGCGGAGACGGGTCGATCGGGGTCACGGCGGGGATCTGGCTGAGCTTCCAGATGCCCAGGGAGGCCATGCCGATGAGGATGAGGGCGACGGCGGCGATGAGCTTCCAGTTGAAGCGACCCGGTAGTCCCATTCCGAGGTGATCCTCCAGGGTGGCGTCGTGCTCGCGCAGGGTGCGGGCACAGTGGGGGCAGTAGCGATAATCGGCGGGAAACGGTTTCTGGCATGCCTCGCAGGCCATCGCGCGGGGGGGAGGTCCCTTCGAGGCGGGGCCCTGAGGGGTCGGGTCAGCCATAGGAGTCCTTTCAGGTGAGGGTCTTCTATTATAACCATCCCGGAGGGCGGCAGTGGAAGAGCCCCTGAGCCTTCCAAGCGGGGGTGGCTGGGTCAGCATCGCACTGCTGGAGCGACGCGAACTAGGATGCGTTGTCGCAAAAGGCCTCCCATGCTACGTTCTTCACGAACCGTTACCAGCGGTGCTCGGAAGGGGTTCGGAAGGAGGAGACCATGCGGGGCATGAAGCTACTCGCAGTCGGTTTGGCAGGGAGCCTGGGACTGGTGCTCTCGTTGCCGGCCGAAGCTCAGATGCGCACGTCCGGACGAATCGTCCAGCCAAGAGCCAACTTGGGCATGGTCGGTTACGGTCCGACCACGCTGTTCACGGTGCCGCGCGCCCAGACGCTCGGCATCGGCAACAACATCGTCTCGACGGGAGTGCTGCTCGGCGGCGGCTCGGGCTTCCTCGGAGTCCCCGGCATCGGAGCCGGAACCTCGGCGAACTCCGTGCAGCTGGGCACGCAGCTCGGGATCACGGATAACTTCCAGCTGGACATGGGCATCGGCGGCCTGAACATGGGACCCACGTGGGCCGGACGCCTGAACATGGCCGGTAAATGGGGTTTCCTGCAGGAGGACATGGGGGCTTTCGCCTCGCTGTCCGGCCTGGCCGGAGGCATCCTGACCGTGGATCCGAACGGGACGCCGAACCTCGGCCTCCAGCTGGGAGTGCCGATCTCCAAGGTCTTCCCGTTCGGCATGGATAGCTACTTCGGGTTGTCGCTCTATCCGAACTACAACCTGGGGGTCTTCCAGCCGGCCTCGCTGCTGCCCGGAGGAGCCATCCCGACCCCGTCGAACTTCTTCGCCATCGGCGGTGGCGCGGATCTCGCCATCGGGCCGGCCTTCCACCTGATCGCCGATACCAACATCGGCTTGACGGGCATCAGCGGCACGATCACGCAGACCAACCTGGGCGTTCGCTACGCCTTCACCCCGACGTTCCTGGCCGACGCCTTCGTCGGCTTCAACACCGGAGTGGGCCTGAACCTCACCCAGACGGCTCCCTCGCTGGGCGTCGCCGCTCACTGGGGCTTCTAGGTCCCTAGCGCCCGCGGCGATTGCGCAAAGATCCAAGGCCCGGCTCGTTCGCGAGCCGGGCTTTTGCTTTGCACGAGAAGCCTTGGTGAGCTTGCCCGATCCGCCTGCTCGCTCGCCATGGCAAGCTGAAGCGAGGAGAATGAGCCCGTCGAGTGAGCCCGGAGAGTGACGTTATGGCATGCTGCAACACGTGCGGTCACGCGTACGATCGGGAGGCCAACTTCTGCAGCCGTTGCGGAAGGCCGACCACCCCCCTGCCCAGTGGTGATCGCCGCGTGGTCACGGTCCTCTTCGCCGACGTCTCGGGTTTCACCAGCCTGAGCGAGACCCTCGACCCCGAGCGCCTGACTGAGATCATCAACGCCTGCTTCAGGGCCCTCTCCGAGCCGGTCTACCGCTTCGGGGGCATCGTCGACAAGTACATCGGGGACGCCATCATGGCTCTCTTCGGCGCCCCGGTGGCCCACGAGGACGATGCCGAGCGCGCGGTGAGCGCGGCCTATGCGATGCAGCGGGCGGCCGAGCGCTTTTCCGAGAGCCTGGAGGCCGAAACGGGCCTCCGCCTGCGCGTTCGCATCGGCCTCAACACCGGTCTGGTCGTCGCCGGGGCGATCGGCGGGGACCAAAAGCGCGACTACACCGTCATGGGCGACGCGGTGAACCTCGCCCAGCGGCTGGAGTCGCAGGCGGAGCCGGGGAGCATCCTTGTCTCGGGGCAGACCTACCGGCTGACCTCGCATGCCTTTAGCTTCCAGTCCGCGCGCAAGCTCTTCGTCAAGGGCCGCCAGGAGGCGGTTTATGCCTACGAGCTGAAGGGTCCCTTGCTGGAAGCCGCTCCGCAAGTCGAACGCTCGCCGTTCGTGGGCCGTCGATCCGAGCTTGCTCAGCTGCACGGCGCCCTGCTGGCGGCGGCCACGGGGAGCCCGCAGTGGATCATGCTCACCGGCAGCGCGGGGGCAGGCAAGAGCCGGCTCGCCCGGGAGGCGATCGCCCTCTTGCCAAGCGACCCGTACCGCCTCGTGATCGAAGCCCGCGCCCAGACCTACCATGCCGAAACCCCGTTGTCCCTCGCTAGACAGATCGTCGAGGGCTTCATGGCCCCGATGGTCGATGGCGACGCCCTCGACCGCCTTGAGGCGGGTCTGGAGGCCCGGGGCGTTGCCCAGCCCTTCGAGACCAGCCGCAAGCTGGCGTACTTGCTGGGACGCGACGAGAGCGATGCTCCGGTCGCTCTCGAGACGCTGACGCGCATGCTCGCGGGCATGACCGCGCCGTTGGTCCTGTTACTCGAGGACCTTTACCGTGCGGACGCGGACTCTGCGGCCTGGCTGGCGCAGCTGGCCGGACGCCTCGAGGGGGGCGCGATCGCCGTGGTCTGTGAGCTGCGCGAGCCGATGCGCCTGGAGGCCGCGAGTCGCCTCGTGCCCATGACCCTCGAGCTGTCACCCCTGCGGCCGGAGGAGTCCTGGCAGTTCATCCTGGCGGAGCTTAAGGCCACTCGCGAGACCCTCGACCCGACGGCCTTCGCGTTGCTCGACGCGGGTCTGATGCGCTCGGAGGGCAATCCGATGTTCTTGCGGGAGCTGATTCACGGATGGATCGACGCGGGGACGCTCAAGCGCCAGTCCGGCCGATGGCTGGCCGTGCCCCGGGATAGCGACATGCTGCCGACGAGCATCAATGCGATCCTGGCGGCTCGGGTCGACCAGCTCTCCCGACCGCAGCGAGACCTGCTGCAGGCGGCGTCCGCGCTGGGAGGCCAAATCACGGAGGAGCTGCTTGCCAAGCTGATGCCAGGTGATGCGTTCTCGCAAAGCCTCGCGGAGCTGCAGAGGCGCAACATGCTAGAACGCCTGGCGGATGGAGGACTTCGTTTCTCGCAGGGCCTCGTCCAGGAAGTCACCTACCAGACGATGCTCATGAGCCAACGCCGGGCCCTACACCGGCGGATCGCCGAGCTGCTTGATACGCGTCCTGCCGGTGTGGAGGTGCTCGCGCGCCACTACCGGCTCGCCGGGGATGCCGGCAAGGCGATTCCTCTACTTTGGCAGGCGGCAGAACGCTCTCAGCAACGAGCCTCCCACAAGGAGGCTTGCCTGTACCTGCGCCAGGCGCTCGCCATGTATCCGGAATCGGCGGCGTTTCTACCCGAGCAGGCGGACTTGCTGCGCGCCTTGGCGGAATCCGAGGCCGTGCTGGGCAACTACCCGTCCGCGTTGGAAGCGGCCCGCAAGGCGCGAGTCAGCTTGGTCGAGCCGATGGCGATCGCCCGGACCGAGCGCACGCTCGGAAGCCTGAACGAGCGCATGGGAGACTACCCGCAAGCCTCCCGGCACTACGGAGAGGCCATCCTCCAGGCTCCTGATCCGGCCTTTCGTAGCCAGGTTCAGCTCGACCTCGCTTGGCTCGCCTTGCGGCAAGGCGACCATGACGCCTGCCTGTCCGTTTGCTCCCAGGTGCTGCGCAACCCCGATGCCGACGCCGAAGCCCAGGGGATGGCGCATAGCTTGCGGGGGGTGGCCTACGATCGGCTCGGTCGGTGGCATGAGGCCTGCCGTGCCCACCAGGAGGCGCTCGCCATCCGGATGCGGCGCCGGGATCGCTTCGGCATGGCGTCGAGTCTCAACAACCTGGGCATGACGCTCACCGAATTGGGAGAGTGGCCCTCTGCCGAGAGGCATTACCGCCGGAGCCTTCGCCTTTACGAGCGGATCGGCGAGCAGTCGCGCGGCTCTGCGGTACGCAACAACCTGGGCGATCTGGCCGCGCGCCGCGGGGAACTCGACGAGGCGGAGCGTCACCACCGGCAGGCCCTGTCGATTCGAGAGGCCCTGGGGGATCGCTTCGGCATTGGAGCCTCGCGCTGCGCCCTGGGCTGGGTTTTGGCCTTGAAGGGCGACCTCGAGGAGGGGGGGACGCTCATTCGGGATGGAGTCGACTTGCTGGAGGACATCGGCGAGCGAGAGCTCTTAGCTGAGGCGTACCAGGCCCTCGGCCGCATCGCACTCGAGGCGCGACGCTATCCCGATGCGGAGGTCAAGCTGACCCAGGCGCTGGGACTGTCGCACTTCGACCGCAATCCGCTCCAGTGCGCCATCGTCCACCGCCTCCGGGGGCAGTTGCGGCTGGAGTGGGGGGACATGGCGGGGGCCCGCACCGAGCTCAGCGAGGCTCAGCGGGTGCTGGAGGGCCTGGCAAACCCGCTGGAGCGCGCGCGTACGCAGGTCTTGCGCTCGCGGCTCATGCGCGCCGAGGGGAACTACGAGGAGGCGGACTGGTTGCTCTGGGAGGCCATCACGACCTTCGAGGCGCTGGGGGCTCGCCTGGATCTGGCAGGGGTGACGCCCACTCCCGCCCCCGAGATCCTTTGTGCGGATTCGATGAAGCCCAACGCCCGCTAGGTCGGTAGGATGGAGAGGGGCCTCGGCCCAAAGCCCGATGCTTCCTCTGGTTTGCGAGCGGATGCAAGAGACGAGGGTGATCCATGCTGGACCGTCGAGCCCCAATTCACTTGCTTCTTACGGTCCTCATGCTCGTTGGGCTCACGGGTTGCCCCTGGCCTTGGGGTGCGCCTGCGCAAACGCCCGCTCCGCTCAAGGGCCAGGTCTTCCTTGACGGCCATCCGGCTGCCGGCGTCACGGTCCGGGCCACGTTCACCAATGCCACCCCCTTCACCAACGCGACCCCGCTCGCCATCGCAGCGGCCGATGCTCCGCTCACCACGCAGGTGACGACGGATGATCAGGGGCGCTTCGCCTTCGAGAACCCGCCGGCGGGGGATCTCAACCTGGAGGCCGTCAAGGACGATCGCCGCAAGGCCATCCTCATGGGAGTCGCGGTGCGCCCCAACGCCCAGACCGATGTCGGGAGGCTCGACCTGAGGCCGACCGGCCACATCGTGGGCAAGGTGACGGCGCCCGAGGCCCCGCAGGTCACGGAGTTCACGGGGACGGACGTCTACATCCCGGGGACCAGCTACGTGGCCAAGACCGACCAGAGCGGCAACTTCCGGATATCCAACGTCGCGGCGGGGTCCTTCCGACTGCTCGCCGAGAACCGTTACCTGGGGCGGGGCGAGATCCCCTCCGTCGAGGTCAAGCCCGACCAAGAGGTGCAGGTGGGGCAAATCGCCCTGTCGTTGAAGGTTCCGAGCATCGCGGGGCTCGATCAGAGCGCCGGGGCGCCGGGAGCATGGGTGCGGATCGAGGGAACCAACTTCGGGGCTTCGGAGGGGATTCCGATCGAGGTGAAGTTCAACGGGATCGATGCCGTGGAGGTCGTGCGGGAGTCCAACACGGTGATCCGGGCCAAGGTTCCCTTGCTGGCCACCACCGGGCCCGTGCAGGTCAAGGTGGGCCTGATCCCGAGCGTGAGTCCGGTGACCTTCAAGGTGATTGATAGCCTGGTCATGGAGACGGCGACTCCGGTGTTGCTGCGGCAGGGGCAAACCTTGCAGTTCAAGGTGAAGGCGTACGATGCGGCCGCTGCCGAGGTCACGGATCCCGGCGTGTCCTGGTCGACCACCGTGCCGGCCGTGGGCAGTATCAGCGTGAGCGGGCTCTTCTCCGCTTCCGGGTATGGTCAGACCTTCGTCACGGCGACGAGCGGAGACGAGTCGGCGCAGACCGTGGGACCGGTTTACGTCTCACCGCTCACCGATCCTCCCGAAACCCTGGCGACCGATGCCAAGGCCTTTGATGGAGCCCGCCTGGCTTCGGGCAATGGCAGCGTGCTGATGGTCTGGGTCACCTTCCATAGCGGGCAGGCCTTGCCGTACCGGCTTTCGAGCCAGATTCTCGGGGGGACGGCCGTGACCCTCGGCAACTTCGCCGAGCACCCCAAGCCGGCCGTGTCATGGACAGGCATGCGCTATGAGGTCGCGTACCTGAGCGCGGGAAGTCTCAAGGTAGAGGCCGTCCACCCGACGAATGGGGCCTCGCAAGGCGTCCAGAAGACGGTGGCGGTGGGGGCCGGGGTGCAAGAGATCAGCCTCCGGCATGGCGGGGCGGGGCCGGATCGCTTGCTGAGCTGGATTGACGGCTCCTCCCAGGTGAATGCGGTTTATAACGACGATCAGGTCGTCATCACCCCGACCTCGACGGCTCGCGTAGGCCTGAGCAGTGCCTTCGACGGGAGCGGCTTCGTGCTGGGCTGGCGGGAGGGGCAACAGGTGATGTCGACCCGCGTCCTGCTGCCGACTCCCCCGAGCGCGACGGTGGTCAGTGCGGGGCCGGCGGAGGGTAACCCGGTGCTCTTCGGCAAGGCGGGAGCGACGTACGCGCTCTGGGAGGAGACGAGCGGCGCGGAAACGGAGCTCAAGGTGGCCCGGAACACGGGATCCGGCTGGGGGGCGCCGGTCAGCTTGGCGAGGCCGGGGGCCCAGCGCAACCCGGGCGTGATGCGGCATGCCAATGCCTTTTGGGTGGTCTGGCAGGAGGCGGGAGGCGTCTTCATGCGGAAGCTGGACGAGCAGGGGCAGCCCCTGGCGGAGCCGTACGCCGTGACGGTTGGAGGGTCGGCTTTCCTGTATCCGGCGATCGCCAGCGATGGCGGCGTAGGCGTGGTGACCTGGGGCATCAGCGGGACCGCCGGCCTGTTGAATCTTTTCGCCCAGCGCTTCGCGCCGTAGGCCACGATGGTAGCGACGTGCCCTCTGGGGAGCAAATATCGGCTGGAAGGGCGGGCTCACGATCGTGCGCCCGCCCTTCCAGCGACATGAAAAAACGCGCCGCGGGTTGTCCCGCGGCGCGCTCAGGCTAGGGCTTAGATGCCGAAGAAGCCGCGAAGCTCGTCGATCGACTTGGTGCCGAAGCTGGCGCCGAAGTTGAACAGGGTGGCTTGCGCGCCCAGAGCAAAGGGGTTGAAGTCGAGGTTGCCGGTGGCAACGCCCACGTCGACCGTGAGGTTGGGGGAGAAGGCCACGCGAACGCCGCCGCCGAGCTGGTTGGTGACGGGGCCGGCGTTGGTGATCTGGAGGTTGTCGCCGATGAAGAGGCGCCACTTGGAGTTCAGCTCACGCTCGTAGGCGAGCTTGGCGCCGAAGCTGGAGCCAGCGGCGGTCGAGCCGAAGCCAGGCTGGACGTGCAGGGCCGACTTGCCCATCCAGAAGGAGACGGGAAGGCCGAGGTCGAGGGTGGTGTTGGAGGCGCCGCCGGCGATGCCGAGCTGGACGCCGCCGTTGACGCCGACGCTGATGGCGTTGGTGTTGATGAAGACGTACTTGGCGCCGACGCCGGCGTTCAGGCCGCCGGTGAGGGCCACCGCGGGGGCGATGGTCAGGCCGGGGTTCCAGAAGGCGTTGACGTCGAGCTCGAGGTTGTCCATGAGGCCGTACTGGGCGTTGACGCCAGCAGCGTTGATGCCGAAGATGACCGAACCGGGGGTGAGGGCCTGCGCGCGCTCGGTGCCGCCGATGTTGGTGGGGCGGACGCCGGTCTCGGCGATGGCGCCGGAGACCGCGGTCGGGGCCGCGGTGGCCTTGGGGGCGCTGCTGCGCATCTGGGCCGAAGCGGGAAGAGCCGTCAGGGCGATGGTGGCGGCAGTGGCCACGAGTGCAAGGTGACGCATAGGGTTAGATATCTCCTAGTGCAAAGTGGGGGACGTTGTGAAAATGTAGTCTAGCGGGAAGGTCGTCGGATAGGCAAGCGATCGATTCCGGCTAGTGGGCGCTAACCCTGGAGTCAGGCCGGGAGAGGGGAGTATCAGGGCAGGCCCGAAGGCGCGCGGATGCGCCGTGCAAGCAGCAGCGTTGTGGGGTCTTGGAGCTGCTGAACGATTTTTCATGGGACTCGCCGCTCGCTTGCACATTGCATGGTTACGATTTGTTGAGTACGATCTCCATGTTGCCATCCGAAGCGCGAGGAGGGGCCCGTGGATCCGATGACCTCGAGGCGAAATTTCCGGCGGGAACGGGTCAAGGCGCACCTCCTTTGCGCCCACTGCGGCGCGCGCGCGGCCGAGGGGGATCGCTACTGCCGCGACTGCGGCCAGGGGCTGATCCTGTCGGCAGACCGGGCGTGTCTCGCGTGCGGCGAGACGTCACCAGGAGAGGGGCGGCGCTGTTCGACGTGCCTGGCGGAGCGGCATGCGGCGCCCGCGCTCAGGCCTCGCGTCCTGCCGCGCCTGGCCGTGATGGCGGCGCTGGGGGGGATCCTGGCCGTGGCGGTGACCTTTCTGCCCGGGGCGTTCGGCCAGGGCGAGCCTAGGCTGGCGGGAGTCAAGGTCGGGGACGCGCCCCAGCAGGTCGAGCGCCAGCTGGGGACGCCCGAGGACCGGGGCTCGGAGGTCTTCTGGCAGGGCCTCGACGGCCAGAGCCACCACATGATCCAGTGGCAGTACGGGCTCGACGAGACCCAGATCGCCGACCTGACGGTGACGTTCATCGATGGCAAGGTGCACCAGGTCGGGGCCCTGGCGGGCGCATGGCAGACCAGCGAGGGGCTGCGGATTGGCGATCGCCTCCCCAAGGCCGGCCGCCTCTACGGTACGGCCATCGAGGACAGCCCCATCGAGGGCTTGACCCCGCATCGTTTCCTCCGCGGCGGCGTGGTCGTCCGCGTGATCACCGAGGCCCCGTCCGACGAGATCCTGGCGATCGGGGTGGAGTCTCCCAAGCAGATCCCCCTCGAAGCCAGTCATGCGCCCTCCGAGCCCGACTGGCATCACCCGGGGCCAAGCGAGCCTGAGGCCGCTCCGCCCTTGATCCAGGACGAGCCGGTGCTGCCGCGCCAGCGGTACTACTAGCGCGATTAATTTGACACGCATCCGCAAGTTTCCTCCGTGATCGGGCGACAACTGAGAGGCTCTCCTCTCATGAATCGCGGAGTAAATCGATGCGGGTCTTGCGGATCTTTTTGGCTACCACTATGACCGTCGCCGTGCTTGGCGCGGCTGTGAGCGGTTGTGGGCGCGTCCCCGCCTCGGCTAAGAAGGTGGCGCAGGAAGAGCCGGTCGACGAGCCGGATCTCGATCCCGACCCCCTCCCGGATCCGGGATCCTGGCAGCCCAGTGAACCCGGCGAGCCCGGTTTGACGCTGCCCGCCGGCCCCGAGCCGTGGCCCAGCCCCCTGCCGGATCGCAAGTGGCCGCCGCTGGTCTGGAAGCCGCTGCCGAACTACACTCCGATCCCGTCTTCCAACATCCCGACTCCGGCTCCGGGTACTACGCAACCCGTGCCGACGCCGGCTCCGAGCGTGCCGCAGCCCGTCCCGACCCCGACTCCGGTACCGCCGCCGCCGCCGAGCGATCCGCCGGCGGGTTGGCAGCCCTCTACCAGCGAGGAGTTCTATCAGACCTTGCGGAAGTTCGGCTATGACGGTTCTCGCGAGCAGGCGTTCGCGCGCGTCCGGCGCTACGTCGGCATCGAGCGCGACGTCTGGTCCGCGCGCAGCGCGAAGCAGCTGGACGCCAAGTACCGCAAGGCCCGGACCTACATGGATCCGGCGCCCATCAAGCTCGAGTACTACGACGCGCAAGCGAAGGCGTTCGCGCGCCGCGCGAACGCCTACTATGTGCGGACGGACTATTCGTTCCGCCAGGGGTCGGATCTGATCGTGATCAAGGCCGATCCCCGGACGCGCGAGTCGCTGGCTTACAACCTCAAGGGTGAGATGACCTACTTCACCCAACTTAGAGCCATGCAAGGGGCCAGCGGGATCTACTATCGGCACGCCATCCGGATCCCGCCCGAGGTCCTCCATGCCCGCTAGCCAGCAAGCCTAGCCTGCCGCGGGCGCTAGTCCAAAAGCCAATCGGGCTTGTCCCCGAAGGTCGTCGTGAGCACCTCGTCGAAGTCGATGATGTACTCGTCGTGGAGCTGGCCTTGCGTCGAGGGATCCAAGACGGCCTCCTGGACGTCGATGGACTGGTAGGAGAGGGCGATGCCCTGAAGCTCTTCCTGGGTGGTCAGCTCGACGATGTCTGCCGGAGCCACGTCGTAGGCGTAGATGAAGTCCCGGGCGAGATCCTGGCTGGTGAACAGGACTCCGAGTGAGGAGCCATCGGGTAAAGCCAGCAAGGTGAGAGAGTCGTCGTCTCCCAGCACCGCGAAGAGCTGGTTGACTTCCACCGTGTTCTCCACGGCGTGCATGTCGTGATCCATGGGGCCACCTCCTGCCTCCCATAATCCAAATTCAGTGTGAATCGTTCGGCCGAAATAGTCACTATTCGACCAGGGATTGTGCGCCTCCTACCGTTTCCCGGTCGGGCCGCCGCGCGCTAGGATCGTCGCAAGGCTCGTTCCCCTGTCGAAAGGAGCATGCTCATGGGGCCGCGTGGTTCGCCCAAGCGAGGTCTGGCCGTCCCCTTGTGGCTCGTCCTGCTCGTGATCCTCGCCCTGATCGGCTTGCTGCTCTGGCTTTTCCTCCGCTGAGCGCGACGCCCATGGCGGGGGGCTCGTTCCGTTAGCTCCGCCCGGAAGCGTGGTAAACTGGGGTGTTCACCCCAGGAGGCCCGCCATGACCGTCGAAACCACCACCCCGCTCGCCACGTCCACCGTTTACGGCCCCGTCCGCTCGTGGCGGGTCGGCAGCTCCCTGGGCGTCGACTTGCTCTTCACCTCCTCGATTTGCTCGTTCCAGTGCGTCTACTGCCAGCTCGGCAAGATCCTCGACCACACCGCCCAGCGAAAGGTCTACGTCTCCACCGAAAAGGTGATGGAGGATCTGCGCGCCAGCGCCTGGCAGGAAGCCGACATCATCACCCTCTCCGGCAACGGCGAGCCGACCCTGGCCCTCAACCTGCCCGAGGTCATCCATGAGATCAAGGCCTATACCGGCAAGCCGGTCATGGTCCTGACCAACGCCACCACCCTCTGGGATCCCCAGGTGCGGGCCGACCTCGCCGAGGCCGACAAGGTCTTCTGCAAGCTGGACGCCGCGGACGACGCGACTCTCAAGCGCGTCAATCGCCCGGTCGAAGGTGTGTCGGTCCGGAGCATCGTGGAGGGCATCAAGGCCCTGCGCGCCGAGTACAAGGGCTACCTCGCCGTCCAGATGATGTTCATGCCGATGAACCGCTCGGAAATCCAGGCGATGGCCATGCTACTCAACGAGATTCGCCCGGACGAGGTCCAGCTCAACACGCCCCGCCGCCCCGTGCCCCGCGAGTGGCACCTGGAGTCCCGCGGCAATCACGAGGGCGTCCCCTACCCCGCCGTCCAGCTCAAGACCGTCGACCGCGACGAGGCGCTGGAAATCGAGGATCAGATCCGCGATCTCACCGGCCTCAAGGTCGTCTCGATCTACCGCCAGGACTGACCTCCCGCCGCAAAACTCACGGCGTCACCACGACCGTTCCCGTCATGAACGGGTGCGGCGTGCAGTAGTACGCGTAGGTCCCCGCCTCGTCGAAGCGCCTGCTCCACGACCCGCCCGGCAAAATCATGCCCGAATCCCATTTCCCCTCCCTGCTCGTGACCGTATGCCCCATGGCGTCCCGGTTCACCCAGTGGACCGTCGTCCCGCGCGGGATGCTGAGGGTCTCGGGGGCGTACTTCAGCAAGTCGATCACCACGACCGATTCGCCCGCGACCGGCTGCGCCTCCTGGGCTGCTGCGGGCGACGGCGCGCTCGCCTTGGACTCGGGAGGCGGGGCGAAGATGGCGCCCCAGCGGCTCCACGAGGTGAAGGGGACGAGGAACTCGAAGCCGCCGCGGAGATTTGCGGTGCCTCGGCTGGTGCCTTCCAGCGTATGCGTGTTGGCATTGGTCACGTAGAGCGAGACCGTATGGGGCGAGTAGGGGATCTCGAAGGTCGTCGCCACGCTCCAGGCCGGCGGATGGAGGGCGGCGGCACTGCCGCTCGTCACGCCGTTGAGGTCGGCCGAAAGCTGGAGGTAGCGCGTCAGTTCCCAGCGAAGCCCCGTGCCGACGGCCGTCGCCGCGCCCATGCCGTACCCGTTGGAGAAGCCCTTCAGGGTTCCCATGAGCGTGAAGGCCCCCCATTGGCGCGCGACGAGCAGGGCCGCATCCGTCGATGTCGCCGCCGTGTTATACGCCAGCAGGCCCGTCAAGTCGACGTGCGCTCCTTGGGCCTGGCTCAGCGCCATGACCTTGACCAGGGGCTCCCATTCATTGAAGGCCCCCGGATTGGTCGCGTTGACGTCGGAACTGGTGGCGTAGCGCAGGGCGGCCGAGACTCGCGGCGCGAGGCCGGTGCTCAGCGTGAAGGTCGGAGAGCTCGTCACCTTGGACCCGAAGACGCCGAAGCGATGCGTGAAGGGGAAGTCGAGCTGGCCGACCGGCGTCGGGACCGGGCTCTCGAGGTTGACGGTCTTGGTCGTCAACGGCTGTGCGCGCAGCGGCAAACCCTGCAGCAGCAAGGCCGGCAGCAGGGCGATCGCAGTCACGATGAGCAGGCGCAAGGAGAACATGGCAATCCCCCCAGGCGGATCCCGATCCGGAGATAGCGGGCAATCAGGCCTCGCCCCGCCATCGTAAAACGGAATCCGTCGAAAGGCTTTTCACCTTTCGACGGATTGAATTGAGCGGATTGATGAAAATGTCTAGCGAACGACGCTGAACGGAATCCACTTGGTCTGGCCGTACTCTCCCTCTCCGCCGAACGTGGTCCCCGGAGCGCGGAACTTGACCTGGTAGTAGTGCATGCCGGTGCCGGAGTACGCGCTCGTCGGGCTGTTGGTCTCCGAGCCGCGGTTGCCGTTCCAGCTGAAGCTGGTCGACTTCGTCCAGGCGCTCGACCAGACCGAGGACTTGTTGGAGTCTGAGACCAGGATCTGGTACTCGGAGCCCGTGTCACCGTACTTGGAGCTGAACGAGAAGCGGTCCGCCGCGCCGGGACGGAAGGTTCCGTTCGGCTTGATGGTCGGGGAGAGGTCCCAGCCCACGTCGAAGCTGACGTTGGGGGCGGCGCCCATGCCGACGTCCACCACCTGGACCGCCGCATCCACGTAAGCTCCCACGGTGTTCACGTCGGCGCTCGTGACCACCTCGCCCTGGTCGTCGTAAAAGACCTGGTACTTGCCAGGCGTGAGCGTCTCGAACTTGTAGTCACCCTGGCGGTTCGAGCGGGTCGTGATGCCGACCTTCTGGAAGCTGGCCCCGTCGAAACGCTTGAGGCCGAGGTTCAACTCCTGGCCAGGGGCCTGTCCGAGATGGGTCACCCGGCCGAGGATCGAGGTATTGGTGCCGGTTCCAGGCGCCGTCGAGCCGGGAAGATTACCGCAGCCCGCAAGGGCGGTCATCGCGAGCGTAAGGGCCAGGACAGATGTACGCTTTAGCATCGGAAGAACTCCTTTAGGAAAGGGGCGTCGCATTCACACCCCTATCGACGGCTCCCCGTTGCTGATTTGTTCCATGCCCTCGCGAAATTTCTTCCGACCCCCCTTGAACTCACTCCGGGCGCGCCTCGGCCTCCGTTTTGACTGCTTCGCGCAGGAAGGCGATCCGCGGCTCGCGCGCGACGCGCGGGATCGTGACCGCCTTCGGCTTCATCGCGAGCTGGGCCGTGTCCCGCGGCAGGAAGGCCGAGAGCGCCCAGTCGAGGGCTATCCGGATCCGCCGGTCCCCGCTCGGCATCAAGGCGAGATGCAGGCCCCGCCACATGGCCCAGGCCAGCCAGCCTTTCACCTTGCGGCCGCGCAACGTCGCGACGCCCTTGTTCCCCCCGATGGAGACCAAGGTGCCCATCGGTTCGTAGCAGTATCCGGCCGGCGCTTCACCGCGCGTGACGGCCAGGATGTTCTTGGCGAGCAGTTTCCCCTGCCGGACCGCGTGCTGGGCCGTGGGCGGAAACGGCTTGCCGTCCGGAGAAGGGATGCGGGCGCAGTCCCCGAGCGCCCAGACGTTGACGACCCCGGGCACCTGTAACGTGGCCTCGGGCAGAAGGTAGCCCTTGCGATCCTTGGGCAGGTCTAGCTCGCTCAACAGGGCCGGGGGCGTGAGCCCGATGGTCCAGATGACCGTGCGCGTCCGGATCTCGCGCCCATCCGAAAGCACGACGTGATCGGGGAAGACCTCCCGGGTCGACGTTTCGAGAAGGACCTCGATGCCCCTGCCGCGAATCTGCGAGAGCGCGTACGCTCCCAGCTCGGGCCCCACCTCGGCCAGGATCTGGGGCGCGAGGTCCAGGAGGACCAGGTGGATCTCCTCGGGGCGCAAGCGGTACTTCGGCAGGATCCCGAAGAGGAAGGACTCGACCTCGCTCAGCACCTCCACCCCGGTCGAGCCTCCGCCCACCACTACGAAGGTGAGCAACTCACTGCGGCGGGCCGGATCGGCCTCGAGCTCGGCATCCTCCAGCATGTCGCCGAGCTGGTTGCGCAGCGTGACGGCGTCCTCCACCGTGCGGAACGTGAAGGCGAACGACTCCACTCCCGGCACCAGTTTCAGGTTGGCATCGGCTCCTGCCGCGATGACCAGGTGATCGTAGAAGAACTCGCCAAGCCCGTGGGGGTTGCCATGTTTCACCAAGACCTGGCGCGCCTCGAAGTCGATGCCGACCACCTCGGCGTCCAGCAGGTGGCACTGCGAGAAGATGTCGCGCAGGGGAACGATGACGTGCCGCGGCTCGACCCCGCCGGAGCAGACCTCCGGAAGGATCGGATAGTAGAGAAAAAAGTTCTTGCGGTTGATCAAGACGACCTCGAGCGCCCCCTCCCGCATGGCCTTTTCCAGCCCAAGGGCCGTGTAGATGCCCGCGAAACCACCCCCGATGATGACGACGCGCTGCTTCTGGTTAGCCATGCTCCCCTCCTCGGTCGCGATCGTGATCGGCGCCGCGCCGAGTATACAAAACTTAGCACCCGGCATGAAGGCGGCCTCGCTCGTTACGAGGCACGAACGACCCGCGCCGCTGCCGCTCGATCGTGCCGGGAACGGGATGGGGAGGGATTCGACTGATCCTCTAAGCTGGACCCTGTGCGGGTAAAAGGGCATCATGAGTCATGCCCCCTCCGTCATGCTGATCCGTCCAGGCAGGGGGACCAGAAGGAGAACCAAGTGAATCGCTTCGACGTCATCGTGATCGGCGCGGGTAGCGCCGGATATGCCGCTGCAAGGACCCTGGGTGGCCGGGGCAAGAAGGTGGGCCTCGTCGACAAGGGCCCCCTGGGTGGCCTCTGCATCCTCAAGGGGTGCATGCCCAGCAAGACCTTGCTGCGCAGCAGCGAAGTGCTGCAACTGATCCGCGAGGCCGATGAGCTGGGGCTGCGCGTCTCCGGGGTAGAGCCCGACTTCCCGGCCATCATGGCGCGTCGCCAGCGCCTGGTGAAGGGCTTCCAGGATTACCGGGTCGACGGCATCCATGGCGCTCCCAACGTCACGCTGATCATGGGCAAGGCTCGTTTCGTCGATGCGCAGGCCATCGAGGTGGAAGGCGTCCGCTACGAGGCCGACCAGTTCATCATCACCACCGGCTCGACGCCGACCATCCCGGAGGTTCCCGGGCTGCGCGAGGCGGGCTTCATCACCTCCGACGAGGCCCTCGAGCTCCCCGCGCCCCCCAAGTCCATGGTCGTGCTGGGCGGTGGCGTCATCGCCCTCGAGCTGGGGCAGTTCTATGCCCGCCTCGGGACCAAGGTGACCATGGTGATCCGTTCCGGCCACATCCTCAGCCAGGAGGACGACGACGTGCGCGAATCCCTGGAAGGCTACCTGCGTGAAGAGGGAATGGAAATCATCCCCTACGCCAAGCCCTCCCGGGTCGAGGTCTCGAACGGCAAGAAGATCCTCTACGTCAAGATCGGAGAATCCGAGACCCCCATCGAAGCCGACGAGATCTTCGTCGCCCTGGGCCGCCGTCCCAACCTCGACGCCCTGAACCTGGACGCCGCTGGCGTCGATACCGTCAACGGCCTGATCCCGGTGGACGGCGCGATGCGGACCAGCAACCCGGCCGTCTACGCCGCGGGAGACTGCATCGGGAACTATAACCTGGTCCATGTCGCCATCTACCAGGGCGAGATCGCGGCCTACAACATTCTGGGCATGGCGCGCGAGGCCGATTACCGGATCGTGCCCTACGCCATCTTCACCGATCCCAACTTCGCCCGCGTGGGCCTCAGCGAACGCGAGGCCGAGGCGCTAGGCATCCCCGTCGTCACCGGCAAGTACGAGTTCGCCGAGCTGGGCAAGGCTGAGTGCATGGGCAAGGGCGCCATGAAGGGCTTCGTCAAGCTCATCGCCAGCCCCGAGACCGGCGAGATCCTGGGCGCCCAGATCCTCGGCCCCGAAGGGGCGGACCTCATCCACGAGCTGATCGTGGCCATGGAATTCCGCTGCACGGCGGAGCGCCTGATGGCGATTCCGCATCTGCACCCCACCCTCGCCGAGATCATCACCTACCCTGCCGAGGAGATCGCCGACAAGCGCCTCGAGCTGGCCGCCCGCTAAAGGGGGAACGCGATGAAGACTCCCCAGCGCGTCCACAACTTCTACGCGGGGCCTGCGACCCTGCCGCTGCCCGCCCTCGAGCGGGCGCAACGGGAGCTGCTCGATTTCGCGGGCACCGGCATGTCGGTCATGGAGATCAGCCATCGCTCCAAGGAGTACGAGGCCGTTCACGGTGAAGCCGAGAGCATCCTGCGCGAGCTCATGGGTCTTCCCGCCAACTACCACGTGCTCTTCCTGCAGGGTGGGGCGAGCCTGCAGTTCGCCATGGTGCCCATGAACCTCCTGGGACCCGGCATGAAAGCCGATTACGTGCTCACCGACGACTGGTCCAAGAAGGCCTTCAAGGAAGCCGAGCGCTTCGGTGAGGTGCGGGAGGCCGCGTCCTCCGAGGATACCGGCTTCGATCGCATTCCGTGGCAGCTCGAGCTCGATCCCGAGGCCGCTTACGTCCACATCACCAGCAACAACACGCTCTACGGCACGCAGTACCAGGAGTTCCCGGATACCGAGGGCGTGCCCTTGGTGGCCGACATGTCCAGCGACATCTGCAGCCGGCCGTTCGATGTCACGCCCTTCGGCGTGATCTACGCGGGCGCCCAGAAGAACCTCGGGCCCGCCGGGGTCACGGTCGTGATCATCCGGGACGACCTACTCGCGCGTTGCCGCGAAGGCCTTGCGACGATGCTCAGCTACCCGACCCATGCCAAGAACCGGTCGCTTTACAACACGCCGCCCACCTTCGGCATCTACATGCTGCGCAACGTCCTCGACTGGATTCGCCAGGAAGGCGGCCTCGACGTCATCGCGCGCCGCAACCGGGAGAAGGCGTCTCTCGTCTACGATGCCATCGACCGCTATCCCGAGCTTTACCGCGGTCACGCGCACCTCGACAGCCGCTCCGCGATGACGGTGACCTTCCGCCTGCGTCGCGAGGAACTGGAATCGGCCTTCCTGGCCGACGCGGAAGCCCAGGGGCTGATCGGGTTGAAGGGGCATCGCTCGGTGGGAGGCTTCCGGGCATCGCTTTACAATGCCATGTCCCTCGATGGGGTCCACGCCCTGGTGGCGCACATGGAGCGCTTCGCGGAGCGGCACGGCTAGCGCGACTCCCTTCTATTCAGCAATCAGGCGACCCATCTGCTGCGGATGGGCCGCCTGATTGCTTTTGGGCGCTTCCCGGGGGCGAGTCGGATCCCGGCGGGGAAAAAAACGTAAATAATTTTTTCGCGGGGATGATCGAGAGGTGACGCGGGTTTCCGGCGATCGGCCTGGAATTGAAGCAGGCAAGTTTACATACGTTTATGTTTAAATATGAAGCACCGTGGTATGAATCCCCAGGACGAGAGAAACGTCCCCGCGACCCGAGCATCTAGAGAGGTTTCGAAGCGATGATCATGATGAGCCTGTACTGCCCCTTCTGCCATGACGATCTGGTTTCGGTCACCTCGAGCGGCGAGGAATTTACGTGCCGTCACTGCGAGGCGATGGTCGACATCCTGGACGACGACCTCTGCATGGTCAGCCGTCCCCCGAACCACCTCGACGTTTCGATCATGGCGACGTTGGAGCTGGGTTCCCGCCAGACTACCCTTCAGGTTTGAGGTAGTCGTCGAGGAACGCCTCGGGATCCTTCTCCTTGGACACCTGGTCCTTGAAGAAGGTCACGAAGGCCCGAAGATCCCTGCCCAGCCGATCGTAGACTTGCTCGAATCGGTTCATGTTGCCCTGGTAGGTCAGATGGGTCACCAGGTAGGCATTGTTGAGGGGAATCCGATCCCGGTTTTGGTAGCCTCTGGTCTCGAAGCTGAGGCCTTTCAAATCTTCCTTGGCCCGCGCGAACCTGGCTTCGCGGCGGGCCAAGATCACGTCGGGGGCGAGGTCCTCCGCGTAGAGCGCCCGCAGGTCCGCCGCGAGTGCGTCGATGAACGTCCGGAAGCGGGCCTGATCGCGGGCGATCGCCTCGGCTTCCCGCACCTCCGCCGAATCCGCCCCGTAGCGCGCGGCCAGGAACTGCAGCGCCCCGTGGTCCCCCACGAACGTCGCGAACCCCTCGTTGAAACTCGGCTTGCCCGCCAGGAATGCCGTGCCGTGCGTCAGCTCGTGGATGATCACGTTCGCCAGCCCCGAGCGCGACGCCTTGAGCATCGGCGAGTAGAGCGGATCCGGCACGATCCCCAGCAAGCTGAAGGCCGAGACCCCGCGCAGGTACGCATCCAGCCCCTGCTTCTCGAGGTTCGCCTTCTCGCGCTCGGCATCTGACTTGGCGAAGTAGCCCTTGTACGGGACGTTCCCCACGATCGGGAACCACCAGAGGTACGGCTCCAGCCGGTCCTTGGGGGCACCGGCCACGACGTAGGTCACGGCGTCCCGGTCCAGGCGCACCAGCCGCGTATACGACTCGGAGTGCTTGAGCCCCAGCTCCTTCTCCGCGAAGGCCTTGGCCTCCTGGACCAGCACGAGCTGGGCGCGGGTCTCGGCATCCAGCGCAGGATCCGCAATCAGGCGATCCACCGGCTCGCGTCGCATCAAGAGCGATACCTGCCCCTGGCCCTGCTGCAGCAGGTATCCCAGGGAGCATCCCGACGTTCCCATCAGCGTGCCCCCCAAGGCCAGCCCCAGGGCCAGCCGGCGAAGTTTCTTCCTCAGCGGCGCAAGTTCCAAGATTAAGCTTTCTATAAGGATATTTACCGGGATTTACCCTCTGAAGAGGCCGCCTCATTCTACGTGCGATTGGTGGCGGGTGCAAATCCCCGACAAGGTTTTCATCATGCAGTTGAACGAGATCCGATCTTACGAGCCCCCCCGATCCTTGAGCGCCTCCACGCGCGCCTCGAGCGACTCGGCGGGTTTCGCGCCTCCCGCGCCCCCGATGGCCGGCGATCGCGCTCAGATTCGCTCGCGCGCCCCGCAACGCGCCCCCCAGCGCCACGCTTCCAGCCTCGCCATCGGCTGGGCTGCCCTCGCCGTGGCCTTCTTCGCCATGCTGATCGCCCTGGGCATCGGCCACCTCGCCGGAGCGCTCGGCTTGCTGCTCGGCTGGCTCAGCGCCATCTTCGCCTTCGCCGCCCGCCGCGAACTCCTCGTCATTCTCGACCGCGTCCTGCGCTAGCGCGCCAGCTCCGGAAGGGACGCCCGCCCCACTCTCCGGAAACGGATTTCGAATTTTTCGGTTCTGGCACCGATGCCCCCTGGCGACCTTGGGTACAATACTGCGGGGTCTCGCCCATGCGGCCGGCATGACCGCGAAGCGAGCCCGGTGACCCGACATGCCAAGGGGAGGGGAGCAATCATGGCTGAGATGCCAGACCAGTTCATTCAAGAGATCCAGGCCGGCTTCTTCGGAGACTTCCTCATCTCCAAGCGCCTCATCACCGGCGAGCAGCTTCGCCACTCCTTGAAGCTTCAGGAAAAAGAGAAGCGCCACCTGCGCATCGGCGAGATCCTGGTCGAACAGGGCTTCCTCGACCCCGCCGCACTCGTCCCCTGCCTCCAGGAGTTCAAGGTCCAGATTCGCCTCGGCGAACTCTTGATTTCCAACGGCGAGCTGAGCTTCATGCACCTGCTCGACGCCCTCGACGAGCAGCGCCGAACGGGCGACCACCTGGGCGAGATCCTCATCCGCAACGAGTTCTGCGAGCCCGAGGCGGTCAAGGAGGCCCTCGAACTGCAGCAGTCCCTCCTCGTCGAAGTCTGATGCTCCCCGTCCCCGACTCCCTCTCCCTACGTGAACAGCTCGGACAACTCATCGTGCCGCTGCTGCCCAGCAGCGCGTACGCGTCCGACACCGAGGCGCTCGAATCGCAGGTCGCCGAGCTCCGGCTGGGGGGCTGGGGCGGCTACATCACCATCTTCCCGAAACCCGACCTGACCACGGCCCTGACCCGCCTGCAGGCCGAAGCGGCCATCCCGCTGCTGGTGGCATGCGACCTCGAGCGCGGTGCCGGCCAGCATCTCGACGGCCTCTCCCGCTTCCCACACCTCATGGCGCTCGGAGCCTCCGAGAGCACGGAGCTGGCCTACCAGCAGGGGCGCCTCACCGCCCTGGAGGCACGCGCTGCCGGAGTCCACTGGGTGCTCGCCCCGGTCGCCGACGTCAACTCCAACCCCCAGAACCCCATCATCAACGTCCGGGCCTTTGCCGGCGACGCCGAGCGCGTCGCGACCCTGGTCGAGTCCTTCGTGACCGGCTGCCAGGACCACGGGGCGCTTGCGACCGTCAAGCACTTCCCCGGCCACGGCGATACCGACGTGGATTCCCATGCCGCCCTGCCCGTCATCCGCGCGAGCCGCGAGCAGCTCGACCGCATCGACCTACCCCCGTTCCGGCGGGCGATCGCCTCGGGCGTCCGCGCCCTCATGACCGCCCACATCGCCGTCCCCGCGCTCGACCCCACCCTGAAGCCAGCCACCCTCTCGGAGCCCATCGTCACCGGCCTGCTGCGCCATGAGCTGGGCTACGACGGCCTGGTGGTCACGGATGCCTTCAACATGGCCGGCGTGGCCGAAGGCTACGGCGAGGAAGACGCCGCCGTCCAGGCCATCCGGGCCGGCTGTGACGTGATCCTCATGCCGCCGCACCCCCTGCGCGTCCTCGACGCCCTGGAAGCCGCCGTCGACAGCGGCACGCTGAGCCGGGAGCGCGTGCTGGAGGCCTGCCGCCGCGTGATCGCCGCCAAGGCCTCCATCGGCCTCGATTCGATTGACAAGGCCAGCCCCGCCGACCTGATCCGCCCTCATCCGGATGCCGTGCGGGTTGCCGAGGCGATCGCAGCCCAGGCCGTCACCCTGGTCGCGGGTGACGAGGCGTCGCTGCCGTTGATCCCCGCCGAAACGACCTGCCTAGTGCTGGACGACGACGCCGAGCCGACCGTCTACGCTCCCTGGGACGAAGCGCTCGCCGAGTACGGCATGACGCGCCGGGTCCTCACCCCGAAGTCCGGCCCCGCCGAGTACGGCCGGGTCATCGCCGAGCTCAAGACCTGCAAGACCTTGCTCGTCCCGGTCTTCGCGCATGTCCGCGCCTGGAAGGGCCGAATCGGCCTGCTTCCCGAGATGGCCAGCCTCTTGAATCGCCTTGCCGCATCCGGCGTGCGGGTGGTCATGGTCTCCTTCTCGAATCCGTACTTGATCCGCCAGGTGCCGGGCGTGGCTGCCTACTTCTGTGCCTACAGCGACCATCCGGCCTGCCAGCGGGCGGCCCTGGAGGTCGTCATGGGCGATCGCCCCCCTCAGGGCATCCTGCCCGTCGATCTGGGCGTCACGGTGGAAGCCTGAGATGCGCCTGACCCGGCTCGCCCGCGTCGCGGCCATCCTGGTCGTGGCGGTGGTCTCGGCCTGCGCGACTCGCTCGGATAAGCTTACCTTCGCCACCTGGGGCTCGGTCGACGAGATGGCCCTCCTCAAGCCGATGCTGGCGGACTTCACCGCCAAGACCGGCAAGGAGGTCGAGCTCGTCCACATCCCCGAGAGCTACTTCCAGAAGTTGCCCATCCTCTTCGCCTCGCGCCAGGCCCCGGACGTCCTCTTCCTCAACAACATGACCCTCCCGGCCTACGCGGATTCCGGAGCCTTGCTGCCTCTTGACGAGCGGCTCGACGCCTCGCCCGCCCTCGACGAGGCCGATTATTACGCCCAGGGGCTGGAGGCCATGCGGTGGAAGGGCAAGCTCTACGCGATGCCGCGCGACCTCTCCAACCTGGTGGTCTACGTCAACCAGGACATGTTCGAGAAGGCGGGCCTGCCCCTGCCGCGCCCGGACTGGTCCATGGTCGAGATGCTGGAGGTGGCCCGCCGGCTCGGCAGCAACCCCAGCCAGTCAAAGGACCCGCAGGCCCGCAGCTTCGGCATCTCCTTCGACAAGCGCCCGCTCTTCTGGCTGCCTTACCTCTGGAGCGAGGGCGGCGACCTCTTCGACCCCGGCTTTACCCGCTCGACTCTCGCGGAGCCCCAGGCCATCGATGCCATGCAGTTCTACGCAGACCTCGCGCACCGCCATCACGTCGCCCCGCGCGAGTTCGACACCGGAAACGCCCCCATGGCGCAGCTCTTCGCACAGGGCCGCCTCGCGATGTTCGTCAGCGGCCGCTGGAGCGTGCCGGGCTTCCGCAAGTCCCTGACCTTCGACTGGGACGTCCTCCCCTTCCCCAGAGGCTCCGCAGGCTCCATCGTTGACGTGGACGCTTCCGGCTGGGCCGTCTCGGCCCAGAGCGAGCGCCCGGATGACGCCTGGAAGCTGATCGAGCACCTGGCTGGCAAGGAAGCGAGCACCGCCTTCTCGGACGGCGGCCTGATCGTTCCCGCGCGCCAGGACGTCGCCGAGGCTGCGGGCTTCCTCGGGGCCGGCATGGCGCCGCGCTCCTCGCGAACCTTCCTGGACGCGCTGGCCACTGGACGGCCCACGCGCACTCCCCCCAACTGGGGGGAGGTCACCACTGTCCTGGATCTGGAACTCGGCCCTCTCTGGCGGGGAGAAGCGTCGGCCTCGCAGGTCCTTCCCAGGGCCGCGCGCCGCATCGACGAACTCCTGAGGCAGAACTGATGCGCATCGCCAAAACGCTCGCCAAGCTCCCCCGCCACGACGGCTTCTGGGCCATCCTGCTCGCAGGCCCCACCCTGCTGGGCATCCTGGTCTTCAACCTGCTTCCCATCATGGGCTCCTTCTGGCTCAGCCTCACCAAGTGGAACCTCCTCTCCGAGCCCCGGTTCATCGGCCTGAAGAACTACCAGGACCTGCTCTCGGACTCGCTCTTCTACCAGGTCATGGGCCAGACCTTCGCCTTCGTCGGCATGGTCGTCGCCCTCGAACTGGTCGGCGGCGTGCTGGTCGCCATGGCCCTCAACTCGAAACTCAGGGGTGCGAAATGGCTGCGGACGGCCTACTTCCTGCCGTTCGTCACCTCGATGGTCGCGGTGAGCATCGTCTGGGGCTGGGTCTTCGACCCTGCCAACGGCGCCCTCAACATGCTCTTGAAAGCTTTCGGCGCCACTCCCGTCGCATGGCTCTCGGACCCCAATATCGCTCTGCCCTCGCTCGCCTTCCTCACCGCCTGGAAGGGCCTGGGTTACGCCATGATGCTCGTTTTTGCCGGCCTCCAGGCCATTCCCGCCCAGTACGACGAGGCCGCCTCCATCGACGGGGCCAACGCCGTGCAGCGCTTCTTCCGCGTCACGCTGCCCTTGCTGAGCCCCACGATCTTCCTGGTGGCCGTGCTCTCGACCATCAATGCCTTCCAGGCCTTCGACGCCGTCTACCTCCTGACTGGAGGTGGGCCCGCGAACCGCACCACCACAATTGTTTACTGGCTCTACCAGAACGCCTTCATCCACTACAACCTGGGCAAGGCCTCGGCGATTGCCTATGTGCTCTTCGCCGTGCTGTTCTTGCTGACGCTGATCCAGTGGGGCGTCCGCAAGAAGTGGGTTTACGCGGAATGAGCACGATGGACAAGACGAACACGATGAGATTCGCCGCCTACGGGATTCTGTTCGCCGGAGCCCTCTCGATGGTCGCGCCCTTCGCGCTGATGCTGGCCACCAGCCTGATGACCGCCGAACAAGCCATGAGCTATCCGCCGCGCCTCTGGCCCGACCCCGTCGCGTGGGGCAATTACGCCCAGGCGTTTGTCTCGGCGCCGTTGTGGAGGTACTTCCTGAATAGCGCCCTGGTCTCGGGGGCCACCGTCCTGGGACAGGTGCTGACGGGAGCGATGGCCGGCTACGCGTTCGCACGCCTCAAGTTCAGGGGGCGTGACGCGCTCTTCCTGATGGTGCTGGCGACCATGATGGTTCCCCCTCAGGTGAACATCGCGCCCTTGTTCGCGATGATGTGCCAGCTCGGCTGGGTGAACACCCACTGGGCGCTGATCGTGCCGGGCCTGTTCGGGGCCTTCGGGGTCTTCCTGCTGCGGCAGTGGTTCCTGACCTTCCCCACCGAGCTGGAGGAGGCGGCGAAACTGGATGGCTGCACCCCCTGGGGAACGTTCTGGCGCATCGCCCTCCCCACCGCGGCCCCGGCGCTGGCGACTTTGGCCATCTTCGCGTTCATCGCCTCCTGGAACTCGTTCTTCTGGCCGCTGATCGTGACCCACTCGGATGCCGTGCGCACCCTGCCAGTGGGACTCGCCGCCTACAAGAGCTCCTTTCGCGAGATCACCGACTGGGGCGTCCTGATGGCCGCCACCACCCTCTCGGTCATTCCCGCCGTCGGAGTCTTCCTGCTGGGCCAGCGCTACTTCATCCGCGGCATGCTGGCCGGCTCGGTCAAGGAGTAGCAAGCCTCGTTTGCTCCGTCCATGGCTCGGGTAAGCTGAGCTTGGTCGCCGTTGCCATCACGAGGAGGGTTCATCGATGCTGAGACGCCTGGTTCCCGGGGCTCTGGGCCTGCTCTTGCTGACGTCTTGCGAGCTCCCGGGCGGCCTGAAGAACTCGCTGGGCTTGAACGATTCGGATCGCCCGAAAGCCAGCATCAACCTCAACCTTTCCTCCTTGAGCCAACTCAAGACCGTCTCGGCTTATCGCACCCAGGAGGCGACTCCCCCGACGGTCGGCGTGACCGACTTTACCCCGGATTCCTACCGGGTGACGATCGCCTCCATCGCGCTAAAGGGAAGCGACGGTAAGCACGTCGAGCTCTACACGGGCAAGGAGCCAGTGGAACTCGGCGACCAGGCGGCACTCGAGGCAGCCCTCAATGCCGACGCTTTGCCGGTGGAGCCGGGAACCTACGTCGGAGCGCAGATCCAATTCGGAGAGGTCCATGCGATCAAGGGCTCGGCTCAGCTCGGGGCTGACACGGTCTACACCAAGTCCAGCAGCACGGGAGACGCCAAAGTCGGGCCGGCGGAGCACGCGCTTTACCCCACGCGGGGAGGAAGCCGAGAACTCGACTTCGCCAAGCCCGTGACCATCAAGGAAGGAGAGAACGTGAAGCTCTCCCTCGTTTACGACCTGACCGACGCGGTGAACTTCTACCCTCAGATTCACTCGGATGGAGTCGGGTTCAAGGGGGGCGAGGGCATCGAGCTCAAGTACATTCCCTTCTTCGCTTTCGTGGGCGAGCCGCCTAAGCCTGAACTTTACAAGGTGATCATCACGGACCCGGATCACCGCATCGCGTCCGACCCGGACTGGCATTATCAGGTGGTGCTCTTCCCCAAGGAGAATGGCGAGCTTGCAGGTCTCCAGTGCATCGGCCGGATTGATCCAGGCTTCGGGGGCAGCCATTTTGGCGCCATCAACTTCGTGAACAATCGCCTCGACGCGCACAGCCTCAATGCGGACGGTTCGTACCGCCTGGTGGGTCACAACGAGGGCGGCGCCCAGTTCCCGATGTACGAGGTCAAGGAGTTCAAGCGTGGCGATCATGCGGGTAAAGTCTGGTTCTTCAGCCCCTGGGATCCCGGTATGACCGCTCCGGTCGAGTTGAACTACCAGGCCACCAAGTTCCAGTAGGCACCCATGCGATTCAAGCGAGCTTCCAGTCTGCCTGCACGCGCTCCGGCGCGGAGGATATCATCCAGCCGCCTTTGGATCGGCCTCGCGGTCGTGGGGACTGTGCTCGTGGGCGGCGGTGCCTGGGCCTATCAGGAAGTCACGCGCCAGCCCGCGCCCGTGCCCGCGGACGACTCCCGGATTCCGCCTCCTGAAAACGAGCCGTTGAGTCGCTTTTTCCCCTCGCATACCGCCGTCTACGGCCGCCTCAGCCTCAACGGTCCCGCCTCGGCGCTGGTGCGCCACGGCCTATCGGGATTCGGCCTGGGCGCCGTCTTCGAGGGCATCCCGTGGGCTCGTTACGTGCTGCCGGGTATCAACGCCCTCATGGGCTACCCCTTGCTCTTCGACGGCGAGGGAGAGCTTGCCCTGGAGAACCAGGCGGCACTCGAGAGTGACGAGACCCACCGCATCCTGGCCGAGGTATTCGCCGAGGCGGAAGGCGACGCGGTCCTGGGGCTTTACGCCCCCGAGCACGGCGGCATGCCGTTTCACGCCACCCTGGCGATCAAGCTGAAAGATCCCGCCAAGGCGCAGGCCAAGCTCATCGACCTGCGCGACAGTTTCCGCGGCGCCCCGCTCTTCGACGGCATCCGGATCGTGGGGCCGCACCTCTGGGTCAGCTCGGCTCCGAAGGCTGAGACCACGTGGTGGAGCGATCTGCAACGGGACGATGACTTCAAGCGCACCATGGCGCACCTGCCCAAGGACCGCTTCGCGACGATGTACGTGAACGGGCCAGAGTTGCGGCGGATTTCCGACTCCTACCAGCGCTACCTGCAAGGGGGAGAGGAGGTCGGCGAGGCGATGCTCGGGCTTGCCGGCGGCCTGGTGGCCGATCCGGCCACTCAGAACCTGGTGGCGCAGCTGAATCAAGAGGGCTTCATGGAGCAGCACATGGGCACCGCGGCGACCTTCCGGCTGGGGATCCTGCAGGGACATACCCATACGGACTGGGAGCCCCAGGATCCCGAGGCGCTGCGGAAGGCCTCCGAGGCCTTGATGCGGGCGTCGACCGCCCGGACCCCTTACTGAGTCGCGTCCTCGAGGAGCTTTCGCAGCCGTCCCTTGGCCCGTGACAGGGCCTCGCGCGCGGCCTCGGCGGGGAGGCGGGTGGCGTGGATGGCGATCGCAAGCTTCACCGAACCGGCCGCTTGCTCAAGCAACGCTTCCGCCTGGGCCTCGTCGGCTCCCGTAACCTGCCGGATGATCCGCAGCCCGCGAGCCCGCAGCTTCTGGTTGGAGATCGTCACGTCGACCATGAGGTTGCCGTGGACCTTGCCCAGAAGCACCATGGCCGTGGTCGAGATCTGATTGAGCGCCAGCTTGGTGGCCGTCCCTGCCTTCAGACGGGTCGAGCCGGTCAGCACCTCGGGGCCAACGATCAGCGGAATCGGATGGTCGACGTAGTCCAACGCCGGCAACGGGTTGCAGGCGATGAGGGCGGTTTCCGCGCCGGCTTGCTTGGCTGCTCTCAGCGCCCCATGGACGTAGGGAGTGCCGCCGCTGGCCGCGATGCCGACGACCAGGTCGCGCGCGCTCAGGCCGCGGGCCTCAAGGTCGGCAGCCCCCGCCGCCGCATCGTCCTCGGCGCCTTCGATGGCCCGGGTCAGCGCCTCGGACCCCCCGGCTATCAGGCCTTGGAACCACTCCGCTGGAGCCGAGAAGGTGGGCGGAATCTCGGAGGCGTCCAGCACGCCCAGTCGTCCGCTGGTTCCGGCGCCGACGTAGAAGACCCGGCCGCCTTGCTCGATGGTCGCTGCGGCGGCGATCGCCACTCTGGCCAGCGCGGTGGATTGCGCTGACACGGCTTCGACCGCGCGCAGATCCTCCGCGCTCATCAGGGCGGTGATCTCGGGGGCGGAAAGCTCGTCGAGTCGCTCGCTCAAGGGGTTTTGCGTCTCGGTGACCGGCTGTTCCTCTTCCTGAGCGTGCTCCAGCACGATCCGCCGGAAGTTGCGGCCGGGGCTGATCTTGCCGAGGATGACCGGCGACGTGGCGCCGGTGGTCTCAGGCAGGTGGTTGGAGGCCCCGAAGACGGCCTGGTACGCCAGCACCGCAAAGGCCACGGCCTCCTTGGCATCCGCATCGAAGCCCCGCGCCTCGATCGGCAGGACCTGGGCTTCGGGAAGCTCCCGCTGCAACCCGGCCATCAGGGTGCGGTTGTGGGATCCGCCCCCGCTCACCAGGATCTCGGCCGGCATGGTGGGCAGGAAGTCCCGGTACGCGCGGGCGATTGAGCGGGCGGTGAGGGCGGTGGCCGTGGCGATCGCGTCTTCGGGGCTGAGGCCACGGGCCATGGCCTCGTCGTAGCGGTCGTCGGCGTAGGCATGCCCGAAGGCTTCGCGGCCCGTGGACTTCGGCGGGCGGGCGGTGAAGAACGGGTGGGAAAGCCAGGAAGCGAGCAAGCCCTCGTCGACCCGGCCCTTGGCGGCGTAGCGGCCTTCGGGATCGAAGTGCTCGCGCCCCGAGGTGGCGCGCTCGACGAAGCGGTCGATGACCATGTTCGCGGGCCCGGTATCGAAGGCAAGAGGGGGCTTTCCGGGAATCAGCGCGGTGACGTTGGCGATGCCTCCGAGGTTCTGGAGGGCCACGGCATGGGTCGACTGGCCGAAGAGCAGGTGATCGACGAAGGGAACCAACGGAGCTCCCTGCCCGCCGGTCGCGACGTCGGCCTTGCGGAAGTCCGAGATCGTGGTGATGCCGGTGCGCACGGCGATGAGCGAGCCGTCCCCGAGTTGCAGGGTGGTGGGGGCCTCGCCGGAGGGGCGGTGCCAGAGGGTCTGGCCGTGGGAGCCGATGAGATCCGGGTCGGGGCCGCCCGACTCCTCGATGACTCGCATGGCCGCCTCGGCGAAGAACTCCCCGAGCCGGGTGTCGAGCTCGGCGATCCGGTCGATGCGGCTCTGCTCCGGTGAGAGTTGGGCTTCGATTGCAGCGCGCAGAGTGGGAGGCATGGGAAGCGTCAAGAAGGCTTCCAGGTGAACATCGAGGCCCGTGGCACGAGGCGTGAGGGAAACCAGGGCCGCGTCACAGCCGTCGAGCGACGTGCCGGACATCAGGCCGACGACGCGAAGGGGGCGGCGAAGGGGCGAGAGGCGAGAGTCGCTCATCGGATGTTCAATTTCCTAACCATACCTTAACTCAAAGTTAGGGTCTTCATTGGAAAGCCGCTCCGGCCTCCGTACGATAAGTCTTCAAGAGGGCAACTTGCCCCGCCTCGGAGCGCTTGGTCGCCCGTGGCGAGATCAAGGGGGTGCAGGGCGCACGCATCCGGAAGCGGATGCGAACGGCCGAGCGCTTTAGCCGATTATACCGGAACGACGACGAGGAGGCCTCATGCGGACGCTAGCGATCTTGGCCCTGGTGGTGGCGTTGGCGGGTTGCGCTCAGACTCCGATGACGCCGGGTTACGGAGCGGGAACGCTCGCGAAGGCGTCGGCGGCGAGCAAAACCCTGTCGTTCGAGTCGATCACCCGGGTGAGCGTGGAGTCTCAGGGGCGTACGGGCAACGGCTACGTCGAGGTCTTCCAGGTGACGGCCGAGGGGCCGAACCTGGACGTCACGGTGGTCTTCGACTACATCCCGTTGCTGGACGAGCCGGGCTCGGAGCCGAGCGCGGCGATCGAGCGGATTTCCAAGCTCGAGGCCAACGGCAAGGCGCTGAGCATGGCGCAGGCCGAGCTGCTCGGTGAGGCCTTGATGACCCATGCGGCCAAGGCCGGCGCGAAGAAGGATCTGGTGGCCAAGCTCGGGTGGTACCTCGCCATGTAGGCGAGCGCGCCGCCAGGCCGCCTTTTTGCCGCTCTCGACGAGGGAGCGACGGGTAAGCCTGCTATAATGACGTCAAGCATCGCATGGCTCATGCCCCAGGAGGATCGGGGGCGGACCGCGAGGCCGGGTTCCGTCAGGAGTGACCGACGTGCCGCAAACCATCACGGTGGAGCTTTTTGCACCCACCATTGCCAAGCAAGAAACCTTCCGCCAGATGCAGGCGGAGTTCAATCGGCTGGCCAACGAGCTGGCCGAGGCCTCGCTTGGCGCGCTGAGCGATCAGGCCTCCGAGACGCTGGAGTGGATGGTGCCGACGGCGTGGCACGGCTCGCTGTACCGGATGGTGCAGGGCCGCCTGAAGACCATGGCCATCCGCGGGGACGGCGCCCCCCTGACACGCTTCAAGTCGCATCACCCGGTCGTCTTCGACCCGCAGGCCTGGCAGATGAGCGCCGTCGACGGCGCCTGGAAGCTGACCATTCCGGTCTTCGGGCGGACCGTCTCGGTGCCCATCATGGTGCCGCCCAGCCAGCTGAGCCGCTTGAGCCGCATGCTGGAGGCAGGTACTCCCCTGGAGGGCAGGCTCTACCAGAAGAAGGGCCGCTGGTACTTTGCGGCCACCTACCTCAACCGCGCGGGCAGGGCCAATCCTACGCGCCACTGGGCCTCCTACCGGCCCATCGGGGTTGACCTGGGCCAGACCCTGCGGGCCGTGGCCGTCGATCCCGTGCGCAACCGCCGCATGTTATTTAGCGGCAAGGACTCCCTTTACCATCGCAAGCGCTACGAGCGGATCCTCGAGCGCCTGCGCAAGGCCGGAACGCCTGCCGCACGTCGTGCGGCCAAGAAGGTCGAGGCCAAGTACCAGCGTTTCCTCGAGCATCGCGATCGCCGCGTGGCCAACGCCATCGTCCGCTTCGCCGTCCCGCCTAGCGGGGCGATGGCCGGCATGCCGGTCACGTCGCGGCTGGCGCGGCGCGTGGTGATCAAGTTCGAGGACTTCCAAACGGCTCCCGCTACTGCGGAGGTCGCCTCCTACCGTCGCATCCAAGGCTTGGTCGCTCGTCGAGCAGAGCTCGTGGGCATCCCGGTCGTGGCGGTCAGTCGGCATGAGACCTCCCAGCGGTGCTCCCAGTGTGGAGCCGTTCAACCGGGCAACCGCCAGGGCCGGCTTTATGCCTGTACCTGCGGCTACCGTTCGCACGCCGACCTCAACGCGGCGCGCAACATCGCCCAAACTGCGATCCAGTCCGAAGGGATTGGGATCGTGCCTGCCGGGTACGAGCCCGGCAGCCAGGCCGTCGGCACGGCTGTATCTCAAGCGGTCCATTGGCTAAAGGGAACATCGGACCACCTGAGAAGCGCTCTGGCGCATGCCACCCCGCAAATTCCTCCATCCCTTGCAGTTCAAACGCAACTCACCCATATGGAGGTAATTCAAATGGCTAGCATCGTTAAGGATCTCACCGACACCAGCACGAAGTTCGTGACCGGGAGCCTCGACAACCTCA
>JAKFCW010000099.1:0-1863 GCA_036676455.1 Candidatus Sericytochromatia bacterium | reverse complement strand
GTTTCCGGCGTTGTTGCTGATGAGGCCGCCTGCATTGTTGCTGATCAGGCTGCCTGCGTTGTTGCTGAGAAGCGTGCCGCGCACCACCACGCCGCCGGCGGGCGCCCCCGTCATGTCGAGGACCTGGCCCCGGATGCCCCGCGTCTGCAGCGCGTCCGCTTCGCTTGGAGTCTGCGTGGTCACGCCGAAGCGAGCCGCGTCGCATGCCGCGAGGAGGCTGAGGCTGCAGAGCATGAGAACGGCACGGGAGGCCAATTTTCTGAGGCTAGGCACGGGCAGGCTCCTGTGGTGCGATTCTGCGAGAACACGGGCTAGCGAGATCATACCCAGCAAACGGGCATTTCCATCCATCGATGCCGGTCGCAGCTCAGGCCGCAGGCCTAGCGGTACTTGATCCGGCGTAGGATGAGCGAGCGAGCGGAGTCGAGCCAGAGTGCCATGCCGCCTTCATCGGTGGGAACGAAGGCTGGAACCTGGCTGTCCTTGGCCAGCGGGAAGGCGGGGCCGTTCAGGGTGCCGTCAGGATTGATGGCCTGGACCATGGCCTGGTTGTAGTAGACGAGCTGGCCGTTCACCGGGGTACCCACCTTGCGGGCGTAGGTGAGGAGGAAGCGTCCGGGGTCGGCCGGATCAGCCGACTTCGACCATTCCAGCTCCAGGGGCCAGTTCACGGGGTCGCCGCCGGCAATCTGGAGGTTGGCGATCGCGGTCCCGAGCCCGATCTGCTCGAGCGTGGAATCATAGCGGTAGAGCTTGAGGGTGGTGCCGGCCGCCCGGGTTTCCAGGGCCGCGCTGAGTACGACCTGGCCGTTAGTGGCCACGCTGGCGATGCGGTTGTATTCGTGAACGTAGGCTTTGGCGCCGCCGGTGGGATTGAGATTGGCGTCCAGCGGATCGAGCTGGAGGACGGTGGGGCCGGAGCCTCCGCTCCGCGCGAAGTGGCGCGCCATGATGACATGGCTGCCACTGGCCGTGAGCGCGAAGGCATCCTCGGTGGGACTATAGACGACGTAGTCGTCCTCGGGCGTGGCCTTGTCGGGGGCGAAGTAGCGGTAGCGCTCGTAGACCGTGTCGCCGTTATTGACGCGAACGGATCGCAGCCACTGGGAGTACTCCAGGCCGTTGAAGCGGATGCTGCTGACGACGTACTGATCGCCGGCGACGATCAGGTCGACGAGCTTGTCGGAGTCGTAATTGGTCTTGAGGTCATCCGGGAAGGGGAAGAAGCGGAGCGTGCCGAGAGGAGCTCCGTTGGCGGGGTCCAGGTTGCGGTATTGGACGACGTTGCGCAGCTTGCCGTCCACGAAGTTGGCGCCGGTGTAGGCGAGCAGGGCGCTGCTTCCGTCGGGCATCGCGGCCACGCGCACGGCACGCTCGAACTCGGTGCCGCCGCCGGCGATCGAGTAGGGATTAGGCGTGACGGGTGTGCCGTTGGCGTTGAACATCTGCCAGTAGATCTGCTTATCCGAGGGCGCGTACCAGCTGACGAGCCAGCGATCTCCCACCTTGGCCAGGCTGTGATCGGTGATGCCCTGCTTGTTGCCGGCGGGCCGGATGATGCTGCCGGCGGGCGGGGCGACGATGACCTCGCGGGTGCCGGAGACGGCGCCCAGGTGGGCGGTGAGGGAGCTGTGGCCCAGCTTGAGGGCGGTGAAGGTACCGGTGGGAGAGATCGCACCGACGCCGTCGTTTGGGTTGGCCCAGCCCGTCAAGGCGGGCGCGTTGACGAGGACATGGGCTTCGTCCTTGCCGACGACGGTGATGGGGAAGGTATCACCCAGCCAGGAGGCGATCGCGCCGTCGCCGTCGCGGATTCCGCCTAGCTCGGCGCCCTCGGCACTCAGCTCGAGGGTGCGGACTTCC
>JAKFCW010000098.1:0-9915 GCA_036676455.1 Candidatus Sericytochromatia bacterium | reverse complement strand
AAAAGGAAGGTTCATGTCTTTTTCCGAGCAAACGATCATCTGCGCGGACTGCGGCACCGAGTTTCCCTTCACGGTCGCCGACCAGGAGTTCTTCGCCGAGAAGGGCTTCTCCGCTCCTCGCCGTTGCCGGTCCTGCCGCGCCGCCGCGAAGCAGGGTCGCCCGGCTGGTCGGGGAATGGGTCCCTCCCGGACCTCCGCCGAGCCGCGCCAGATGTTCGACGCGACGTGCGCGCAGTGCGGTGTTCAAACCCAGGTTCCCTTCCGGCCCAACGGGCTCAAGCCCGTGTACTGCCGCGACTGCTTTAGGAGGTAACCATGGGCAAGAACAACACCAAGGCTGAAAAGGCCAAGCGCAACCAGGAGTACGCGAAGAAGTTCAAGAAGCGGCGCCCCTCCGGTCGTGGAGGACGTCCTCCCTTCCGCCCGAGCCCCGCTCCGGGTTCCGCGGCCCCGGCCGGTGGACACAGCGAGCGCCCCTCCTTCGAGGCGGTCTGCACGACCTGCGGCACCAAGACGACGGTTCCCTTCGAGCCGACGCCCGGCAAGCCCGTCCTCTGCCGGAGCTGCTTCACGGCCAGCCGGCCCGTCTAGCGTTCATCCAGAGCCCCTGAGCCTCAGGGGCTCTTCTTCTATCCGGCGCTCACTTGCTTGTCTAGGGGTTTTCTACGGATCTCGCCCTCGCCGGAATCTGTCACCCTGGGGAGGCATCCCCGCTATCGACAAGGTGTGCCATGGCCCTACCATTTCGAGCCCTCTTCCTAGGCCCCGCGGGCGAGAATGCCCAGATCGTCGAGGACTTCCTCCTCGAGGCCCTGCGGGATCACGTCTTCTGGCGCCGCAACTTCCATCCCGAGGATGGCCCCTTCATCAAGGAATCCGAGAAGCGCAGCGAGGCCTATGACGCCTCCCTCATGCGCCTGCGCCAGGAGCTCTACTACCTCCTCAGCCGCCTCAAGCAAGGCGCCCCCCTCTTCAGCCCCCGCTACATCGCCCACATGACCAGCGACGTCCTCATCTCCAGCCTGGTCGGCTACTTCGCGGCGATGCTCTACAACCCCAACAACATCAGCGAAGAGGCCGCTCCCGTCACCACCGAGCTCGAGCTCGAGGTCGGCAAGCAACTCGCCCGCCTCGTCGGCTACGGCCCCCTGGCCTGGGGACACCTCACCTCGGGAGGCTCGGTCGCCAACCTGGAGGCCCTCTGGGCCGTCCGCGGCGTCAAGTTCTTCGTCCCCGCCGCTGCCATGGTCGCCCGCGAGCTCGACCTCCCCGACCTTCCCCTCAAGCGCGCCGACGGCACCACCACCACCCTGCAGGCCATGACCCCCTGGGAGCTCATGAACGTTCCCCTGGAGGCCACCCTCAAGCTGCGCGAAGCCCTCTTGCGCATGCCCGACGCCCGGATCCTCCGCCGCCTGGATGCCCTCTCCGTCGCCTCGAAGGGCATGCTAGGCTTCTACCGCACCTTCCAGGGCATCTTCGGCGAAAGCCTCCCCGAACCGGTCCTCCTGGTGCCTGCCACCAAGCACTACTCCTGGGTCAAGACCGCCGACCTGTTGGGATGCGGCCGCGAACAGATCATCGAGCTGCCTCTCGACGAGCACTACCGCATCGACCCCGAAGCCTTCCGCGGCGTCCTCGAGGACCTCAGCGCCAGCCAGGTCCCCGTGCTCGCCCTGGTGGCGGTTCTGGGCTCGACGGAAACCGGCACGGTGGACGAGGTTCACCGCTTGCTCGAGGTCAAGCGCGACGCCACGCGCCTGGGAATGGACTTCTACTGCCACGTGGATGGCGCCTACGGCGGCTACGCGACCGCCCGGTTCCGCGATCCCCAGGGCCAGTGGGTCAAGGGGCCGTATGATCGCTCTGCGGCAGCCAGCTTCGAGGCCCTTCCCGACACCGACTCCATCACCATCGACCCCCACAAGCTGGGCTACTCACCCTACCCGGCGGGCGCCATCGTCTTCCGGGACCAGCGGATCCGCGAGTTCCTCACCGTCGATGCCCCCTACGTCTTCCACGAAGAGGACGAGCCGCATGCCACCATCGGCAAGTACATCGTGGAAGGCTCGAAGCCCGGCGCCGCCGCAGCGGCCGTCTGGATCAACCACCGGGTCCTGCCGCTCGACACCACCGGCTACGGCGCGCTCATCAGCAACACCATCTCCTGCGCGCGCATGCTGCGAGACGCCCTCGCCAGCCATCGCTCCCCGGAGGGCATGCGCCTGATCCCCCTCAACGAGCCGGATCTGAACCTGGTCACGTTCATCGCCATGCCCCCGGCAGTCGGCTCTCACGAGGAGCTCAACCGCTTCAACGAGGAGCTGTACAAGCGCTTCGCGATCAACCCTCACCGCAGGGTCTTCAGCTACGAGTTCCTGCTCTCCAAGACGGCCTTCGACGTCAAGAAGTACGCCCGCGGCCTGCATACCCGCCTGGACCCCATGGTCTGGAGCATGCTCGAGGAGGGACGGCCGTTGACGGTGCTGCGCAGCACGATCATGAACCCCTTCACCAAGGACATGATCGAGGACGGGGCCTTCTTCAGCGAGCTGCTGGACGCCCTGGATCGCGAGATGCGCGACGCCTACACGGTGGTGACCGGGGGTTCCCGGATGCTCGACCCGAGGTAGTCCCACCTTCCGACGTCATTCCCGCGAGAGCGGGAATCCACTGGACTCCCGCGAGAGCGGGAGTCCAGTTTTTGCTGGTAGGGTGCCTACGTGTGATCGTTCGCGGGATGCGGCAGGGTGATGCGAAACGTCGAGCCCTTGCCCAGGGCGCTGTGGACGGAGACGGAGCCGCCGTGGGCCTCGACGATGGCCCGGCACAGGGCGAGCCCGAGCCCGGAGCCGCCGTATGTGCGGTCGGCTCCCCCTTCGACCTGGTAGAACTTGTCGAAGATGCGGCCCTGCTGCTCGATCGCGATGCCGATGCCCGTGTCCTGCACGTCGAGCCAGATGCCTTCCGGGTTGCGGCCGGCACTGACGGTGACCTGGCCGGGGGCGGGCGTGAACGTACAGGCGTTGACGAGCAGGGTCTGGATGGCCCGGGCGAGGCGGGGCGGGTCAGCCATCACCATCAGGGGCGCCTCGGGCAGCGAAACCGAGAGCGCGAGGCCGGCCTCGGTCATGGCGGGGCGGGCGTTCTCGGCGACCTCGCGCAGCAGCTCGACCAGGTCGAGCGCGATGCAGTGAAGGCGCAGGCTGCCGGCCATGAGCTCGGTGAAGTCGAAGAGGTCCTTGAGGAGGGCGCTGAGGCGGTCGGCTGCGCCGATGGCTTCGGCGAGAAGCGAATGTTGGGGCTGGCTTAGGGGGCCGGCGACCTCCTCATCCAGCGTCTGGAGGTAGCTGAGGACGATGCTCAGCGGCGTGCGCAGCTCGTGGCTGAGGTTGCTGAGAAAGTTGGTCTTGAGCTGGTCGAGGGTCTTGAGCGATTCCAGCGCCTGGCGCAAGGCCTCGGTCATCGAGGCGCGCTCGAGGGCGATCGCCACCGCGGTCGCCAGCGTCCGCAAAAACGCGATGTGCTCCCCGCCATACGCCCCGCGCTGGGTGCTGGTGAAGAACATCACCCCGATGGCCTGCCGCCGCGAGATCAAGGGCACCGTCAGGCTGGAGCGCATGCCCTCCGCCACCAGCTTCGCGGTGGCCTCCGAGCGGGGATGCGCCCGGGCGTACGCCTCCAGGTCATTGATCACCCGGATCTGCTGCCGCTGGACGATCGGCTCCAGGCTGCTGCCTTGCAGGCGCCCCCGCGTGCCTTCCCCCAGGATGATCGGGTAGCGCGAGACCACCACCTTGCTGACCAGCCAGCCATTCGCCTCGAGCAAGGCAAAGCCCGTCCGATCGCACGGCACGCGCTCGCCCACCGTCTTGAAGATCTGCTGCACCACCTCGCGGGTCGACAGGCCCTCGTTGAGCGCCAGCGCCACCCGCAGCATCCCGCTCTCCAAATTCTCGGAGGACATCCGACCCGGCTCGGGCGACAGGAAGTAATAGCTGACCCGCTGCGAACTCACGCTCATCCGGACCTCCTCGCATGCGTAGCCTACGCCGCGATGAGCCGGAAAGGTTAGGGGGAAATGCCCAAGGTTCGGAGGAGCGAGTCGCCTTGCGCCTTCGGCGCTACAGGCCAGGCCCGTCGTCGATCAACGGATCGACCGCCGGGCTGAACGTGAACCCCACGCTCAGCGCATGGGTCGCTTCCCAGGTGCCGCTCGCTTCCTTCATGCGCAACAGGTAGCCCGTCCGCAGCGTCGCATGCTTGCCGCTGGGCAGCGTGACCCCCACGCTGAACCGGTTCTGGTTGTAGGCCCCGTCCTCCACGAACGACTCGTTCCAGACGAACGGCACCCACGCCCAGCCTTCCGGCTGATAGTTGAACTGCAACCGGTTGCGCAAGCGCCAGCGCGACTCGTCCAGCAAGATCCGCCGCTCCAGCCGTACCCGATCGTTCACCCGAACGTCCCCCAAGCTCCAGCGAAACGTCGGCTCCAGCTCCAACCGGATCTCGGGGGTGAGCCGCTCGGGCGACTGCCGCTCCGCACTCGTCGTGAAGTGCGTGGCCACCGTCAGGTACGGCGCCACCTCCCAGACCGGGCCCAAGCGCACGAGCACCTGCCCGATCCCCGGGTAGTTCGCCCCGTAGCGCAGATCGTTGGCCAGCTTCAGCCAGTGCGGCCCCGGCGAGGCCGGATCGTCCAGCGGCACCCGCACCTCGTACGACGTCCACGCCTCCATGGCGTGCACCGGAGCGGCCAGTAGGGAGATACCAAAAAGGGCCGTCAGCCCTGTCAGATTGCGTCTTTGCATCCCTCCATTCTAGCCCCGAACGGCCGCTCGGTCCAGCCGCGAACCCCCCGAGCCGGCGCCGCGTTTAACGAGGATTTTAACGGGCAGTCATGCGCTCGCAATCAATTTCCGCCTGCTTGCGGGTAGGCTGAATCTAGCGCCCCGTCACCGACGGAGCCCAGGAAAGGAGGAGCTGATGCCTGCTTGGTCGTTCGGAAGCCTCCGTCCCAAGCTCGATCGCTTCTTCGAGCACGTCCGCCATGCCCTCGAGGCCCGTGCCGACTCAGGCGTCGACCGCCGCCGCCTCGAGGACTTCCTCACCCAGACCCACAGCCTGCAGGAGCGACTCTATGCCTGCCTGGCCAGCGACGAGCGCTCCGAACTGCCCCTCATCCTCAAGGACATCCAGGTCCTCGCGTATCGCACCCGCGTCCTCTTCGGCAGCCCCTTGCCGGGAGTCGCCTGGGACGACGTCCAGTCGTTGCTCCTTGACGTTCCCATGCCGGCCGCGCCCGCACCGGCCGCCTCCCGCGTCCTGGAGGGCGCCGCCCGCACCTCCGTGCCCACCCGCGACCTGACGGATTCCCGCCGCCAAGCCCGCCTTCCCGAGCGCACGCTCGTCGCTCCCGCACCTGCCGTCCTCGACTCCGTCTTGACGTCTCGCGAGGTCACGGTCGCCCTGGACCCCTCGCCGCTCGGTACCTTGCCACTCGGTCCCTTGCCACTCGAACCCCCGCCTGAACCGCCTGCCGGCCCGGGCCCCGCCTTGGCCTCGCTGATCCCGCTTCCAGCGCCCCCCGCCGAGGTGGCCCAGATCGCGCAGGCGGTTTCCGAGCCGGATAGCGGGGCCTCCCTCCCCGAAGCCACGGAGGCGCCGGGCTGGGCCCTCCCGCGCTGGCCGGCTCTTCTGGGCGTGCTGATCTTTCTGCTCGGCGCAATCGCCGGATCCACCCTCGGAGGCCTCCATCCCCCCCTCACGGCCATGGCCTGCGGCATCCTCGCGATCGCCGTCGCGCGCCCCTGAACCCCTTCTCGATGCGGTATAATGGGGGAGAGCACCTGAAGCGCTCGACCCCTAGATGGAGAACCAGATCCTGACCCTGACGGCCCACTCCTTCTTCCAAGCCGAGTCGCCTCGCGCCCGCTGGGCCGGGGTCTTCCTGGCCTTGGCCGTCACCTGCCTGCTTTCCTTGATCCCCATGAAGGTCCCCGCCATGAACCCCTTCTGGCAGCAAGACGCCTTCGTGCCCATGGCCACCGCGACCCTCGCCGGCGCGGACGACCATGTCGCGGACTCCGAGGACCAGCTGCTGGGCCGCTTGCTCGGCGCGCGCCGCGGCTTGCGCTTCGGAGATCGAGACGGGCAGTTCCACTTCTCCACCCTGGACCCGCTCTCTCCCCAATCGGGCGATCGCGGCTACGACCCCAAGCTTCGCCTCGGCGACACCGCGTCGCTGTACGCGGGCATCCGCGCCAACTCGCGCATCCCCGCCAAGCGGGTGCGCCAGATCGCCCTGCCGCCCCCCACCCCCTTCAACCTCCGGGCTCCTCCGGCCCACGCGTAACGCCTCGTCGAGGCCTCACCCACGCGTTTGCCTCTCACCCCGCTCGCGGGTGAGAAAGGAGGATCACCCTTGGATGCTTTTCGCCTCCTGCAGGACCTGGCGGCCGTCTTGTTGGCCGCCATCACCTGCGGAGCCCTCTTCTATCGTCTCAAGCAACCCGTCATCATCGGCTACCTGATCGGTGGCTTGCTGGTCGGGCCCTACGCGCTCGGCTTCGTCTCGGACGTCCACACCATCGAGATGTTCGCCGAGATCGGCGTGGCCCTGCTGATGTTCGCCCTCGGCGTCGAGTTCTCCCTCAAGGAACTCAAGCCCGTCTACAAGGTCGCGGTCATCGGCGGCGCCCTCCAGATCCTGCTGGCGATCGCCCTCTCCGGCGGAGTGGGCAGCCTCTTCGGCCTCTCCCTCGGCGCGGCCCTCCTCCTGGGCTGCATCATCGCCATCTCGAGCACCGTCATCGTCCTCAAGGTGCTCATGGAGCGCGGCGAACTCGACTCCATGCACGGCCGCATCTCCCTCGGCATCCTGATCGTCCAGGACCTCAGCGTCGTCCCCATCATGGTGATCCTGCCGAACCTCAGCAACCCCGCTCATATCCTCGGCATGCCCATGCTCCTCGCCCTGGGCAAGGCCGCCCTGATCCTCGCCATCCTCTTCGTGCTCGGCACCCGCCTCGTTCCCAAGCTGATGGCGCGCATCGCCATGACCCGCAGCCGCGAGCTCTTCCTCCTCTCGTCGGTCGCGCTCTGCTTCGGAACCGCCGCCGTCACCTACTCCTTCGGCCTCTCGCTCGCCCTGGGCGCCTTCCTGGCCGGCATCATCGTCTCCGAGTCCGACCACAGCCACCAGATCCTCGCCGACGTCATCCCCCTGCGCGACCTCTTCGCCACCCTGTTCTTCGTCTCCGTCGGCATGATGATCAACCCGTTCTTCCTGATCAGCCACATGCCCGCAGTCGGAGGCCTGACGCTCGCCATCGTCCTCGGCAAGGCCGTGCTGATCGCCGGAACCACCCGGCTCTTCGGCTACACCGGCCGGACCTCGCTGGCGGTCGGCATGGGCCTCGCGCAGATCGGCGAATTCTCCTTCGTCCTGGCGAAGATGGGCCGCCAGGATGGCCTCATCACCGAGGACTTCTTCTCGATCATCCTCGCGAGCGCGCTGCTCTCCATTTTGGTCACCCCCCTGATGATGCAGGCGGCCACCCCGCTGTATCGCCTGATCCTGCGCCTGCCGTTCGTCCGGGCGGCCTCCGTGCGCAAGGCGGTCGACTCCGCGGCGACCGCCGAGCTGAAGGGCCTCGTCGATCACGTCGTGATCTGCGGCTTCGGCCGGGTCGGCAGCAGCCTCGGCAAGGTGCTCGTGCGCAGCGGCATCCCCGTGCTCGTCATCGACATCGACCACCTCCGCATCCAGGAACTGCGCGAACGCGGCGTTCCCTGCCTCTACGGCGACTCCTCCAACATCGAGGTGCTGCGCCATGCCCGCCTCGAGCTCGCCCGCGCCATGGTCGTCGCCCTTCCCGATCCCCTCGCCTGCCAGATGGCCCTGGCCAACGCCAAGCGGATCAACTCCAAGCTCGACATGATCGCCCGCGCTCAGCGCAGCCAGGACGTCGAGGGCCTGTATCAGCTCGGCGCCGAAGAAGTCGTCCAGCCGGAGTTCGAGGCCAGCATCGAGGTCATCCGCTACACCCTCGCCAAGCTGGGCTACACCAGCCGCGAGATCCAGCGCTACTCGCACCAGATCCGCAAGGAAGGCTACCGCCAGTTCCAGGACGAGTTCAACCCCGACGCGACCCCGGACCTGCTGGAGGCGCTGGGAGAAGCGGAGCTGACCTGGCTCTCGATCCCGCCGGGCTCTTGCCTCGATGGTCACACGCTGCGCGAGGCGGACGTCCGCGGCCGCACCGGAGTGGGCGTGCTCGCCGTCAAGCAGGACGGCAAGACCATCCCCAACCCCAAGGCCGACAAGCTGCTCCGCGGAAACGACGAGATCCTGGTCATGGGCACCCAGGCCCAGCTCAACCAGCTGACCGACTTCCTGAACACCATCCAGGTGGACTGATCCACTCCGTCACAAGGCCCCGTTGCTCTCGCAGGCAACGGGGCCTTGCTCCGCCGTCATTGGTGCTCTTGCTTCCGTGAGTCGCCCGGGGTCTAAGCGCCGCCCGTCAAGGCCGGGTTTCCAATGAAGGCGTCGAGGTCGAGTTTCATCTTCACCTGCATGCCGTCCTGCCGGAACTGCAAGCGCTCGAACTCCCCGCGCTCCTTGAGGAGGCCGCCGAGATCCACGCGCAGGCTGCCCTTCTCTTGAACCGGCGACAACCCGGCCGCCTCGAAGGTCTTGGTAAGCTCCCCCAGCGCCTTCCCGATGCTGGGCTTCACCCGCATGGTCGTGCCGTCGAGCGAGACGTCCAGATCCAGCGGGATCATCAGCCGGCTGCGCTCCGAGACGAGATCGGCCGCCCGGGGTTCGCCGCCGGCCAGTCCGACCAGGGCCACGAGCAGCTTCCCGGCGTTGATCAGGTCGCTGCCATCCTTGAACTCCGCCCGGCCGTCGATCACGGCTCCGCCGTTGCGGAGCGTGACCTGGCCGACCTCGTAGTCCGGGGCGAGCAGGCTCTTCAGGGCGGATTGCAGCCCCGCGGCATCCGTCTCGACCACGAGATCCGAGGCGGGAGAAGCGTTCTCGGCGGGCTGCATGTCCGCGCCGCGCATGTGCAGGGTCAGGTCCCCCTGGGCTGAAACTGCTGTTTCCATGCGGGTCTTCGCCAGGTCGATCCGAAGGTTGTCCGGCAGGGCGTTGACGTGGTGGAGAATGGCATTGGGGTTCAGGGTCACGACTCCTTGATCCGGGTGGGCCTGGGCTCCGAGGCTCCCGGAGAGCTCCTTGGCCAGCTCCTCGCAGACCTTGCCGGTGAGCCAGCGATGCTGGATGCCAAAGCGGCCGGAGTCGCCCAGGGGGATGCGCAGGTCGTCCAGCTTGAAGCCGACGCCCTGAGCGATGACCTGGGGCTTGAGTTGGACGGTGAAAGGCACGCTCAAGCCCTTCACGTTCGCGGTGGCGCGCACGGAGAACGCCCCGCGCGTGGGGTCGAAGGAGACCTGCGCGTTCGAGAGGGTTTCGCCCTTGGAGAGGGAGTGCTTGAGGAGGCGCTCGAGGAAGGTCCGGCTGAAGGCGATCTGGCCGTTGGCGACGAGGCTGGGCCCTTCGACGAGCTTGAGGCGCAGGTCGGCCTCGAGCAGGCGATCGCGGGCGGGGGCGGCCAGGTCGAGGCGATCGCCCCGCGCCACGGCCGCTGGCGGCGCAGTGGGCTTGGCAGCCTCGCCGGGAGTCGCGACGGGAGCGGGAAGGGGACGGGGGGCAGCGGAGCCGGGCGTAATCGAACGCGTCATGGGGGCCTCCTCGGGAGCTAGCGGTGAGCCGGGGAGATTCTAGAGCAAGGAACGGTTGTTGAAGGCGGCGAGGGATGAGATGCTGTGGCGATGCCGAAAGTATACTCAGAAGACCTTCGCCGCCGTGTCTTAGCGGCCTACGAAACAACCAACGCGACGTAT
>JAKFCW010000097.1:0-3125 GCA_036676455.1 Candidatus Sericytochromatia bacterium | reverse complement strand
GCCGCCCGGTTCTGCTCGCTCGTCGCCTGGGCGATCTGCTGCATGAGCGTCGAAACCCGGCTCACCGAGTTCACGATCGCTCCCAGCGACTCCCCAGCGGTCGTCGCGAGCTGCGTCCCCTGCGTGATGGCATGCTCTCCTCTGCGGGTGCTGTCGACCGCCTGATCGGTCTCCTTTTGAATCCCCTTGATGAGCTGGGCGATCTCACCGGTGGCCTTCGCGGAGCGCTCGGCGAGCTTGCGCACCTCGTCGGCGACCACCGCGAAGCCGCGGCCGTGCTCGCCGGCTCGGGCCGCCTCGATGGCCGCATTCAGGGCCAAGAGGTTGGTCTGCTCGGCGATGTCGTCGATCACCGCGATGATGGCTCCGATCTCCTCGGAGGACTTGCCCAGGTTGCCGATCACCGTGACGACGTCGGACATGGCGCGGGTGATCTCCCCCATGCCGGCGATGGTCTGGTCCACGGCCTGACGTCCCTCCTGGGCCACGGCAGAGGATTGCTCGGCCACCCGGTTGGCCTCGTTGACGTTCTGGGAGACTTGCTGCACCGAGGCGGCCATCTGCTCGATTGAGGCCGAGGTCTGCGAGACGGCGGCTCCCAAGGTGTCGGCGTTACCCGCCACCTGTTGGATGCTGGCGGCCATCTCCTCGATGGACGAGGACGTTTCCTCCACGGCTGCGGCCAGGCTCTGGGCGTTGCCGGAAACCTGGGTGATCGAGGCGGCCATCTGCTCGATCGCGCTGGAGGTGGTGCTTACCGCCAGGCGAGTCTGGTTGGAGGCTCCCGAAACCTGATCGGAGACCATGCGGACCTGGCGGATGCTCCCTCCCAGGTTGCCGACCATCTGGGAGATGGCGCGGCCGAACTGGTCCTGATCGCTCTTGGGCACCAGCGTGCGGGTCAGGTCCCCTTGACCGATCGATCCGGCGATCGCCGCCACCTCGCGCAGGTAAGCCACCATGCCGTTGAAGTCCTTGGCCATCACCCCGATCTCGTCCGTGCTGCGAACCTCGAGCCGCTGTTCCAGGTCTCCCTCGGAAATGCGCCCGATCGCGCCGACCACCTCGCCGAGCGGCTTGAGGAAGTGCCTCAGCAGGAAGTAGATCGACAAGCTGAGGACCAGCACGATGCCGAGGGCCGCCAGCAGCATACGGATGATGAAGTCCTGGATGATGCCATCGATCGTGGCCTTGGAGAAGCCGACCCGGAAGGCTCCCCAGTGACGCCCTTGAACGGTGATGGGACTTGAGATGTCCCACATCACCTCGCCGGTATCGCGCTTGTAGAGCTGAACAAGGGAGGCCTCCGCCGCGTTCCTCGCGGCCTTGAGACCCACCGGATCGTTGAAGAGGCGTTTGGTCCGGTTGGCGAGGTCCTTCTCGACATTCCCGCTCAGGGCCGGAGCGAACTTGGTGTTGTGAGTCGGGATGTAGCCGTTGCGATCGGCTGCCGCCGCGAAGAGCACCTGCTCATCCTTCAGGAACGTGTCCTCGAAGGTCACGAACGCCTTGTCGGTGAAGGCATCGAAGCGGGTGTGGTACTTTGCCGGCTGGGTACCCGGGATGGCGACGTAGTTCTCGTCGAACGCGTCTTCCAGCTTCAACTCTCCGCTTGCGAGGGCGGACTCGAAGAGCTGGGCCACGACGACCGCTCCTTGCTGGGCCATGCCCTTGCCCTTGGAGATCAGGTTATCCTCGATCAAGGCGGCCGTTCGCTGGATGACCAGGCCGATGAAGAGGCTCAACAGCACGCTGAGCGCCAGCACGAGTATCCAGGTAGCCTTTAGCGCCAGGCTCCGGCGAATCCGGCTCAACATGCCAGATCCTTGCCGAGCTTCACCCCCACCGAGGGCTCTGCCTGGACATGCAAGGCCAGGGGCCCTGCAACCTCCCGAGAAACCGAGAACGCGAAAATCCCTCCAACAAGCCTACAATGTGGATTCCTGGCAGGAATAACTCCCGAGATCCGCTCTTCAAGCCAACTCACAAACCAACCCTCCCGTGAAACGCTGTCTAACAGGCATACACGGGAGAACTACCCGATCCAAAAACGCTCGAAACTCATTGGGACTAATTATTTTCAGCCCCTCGCCTCTGCTCCCGCGTCACGCCGGGAGCAGCAGGGCCTTCCAGGCCGCCTGCACGCGGTGCGCTAGCTTGGTCGTGCCGGCGGCTTGGCCAGCAGCTTACGGACGTTGCGGATCACCTCGGGGAAGACCCGCTCCTGCGCCCACTGCACGATCCAGGGCGGCACCGGCAGGTTGGGATCGATCCGCGCCGCGTAGATCACCCGGCTACGGGTGGGAGTTTCCGGCAGGACCTTCAGCGAGCCCTCGTAGATCTTGAAGGAGCCGTCGCGCCGCTTGAAGGTGAAGCTGCGCTGACCCGGCTCCAGGATCGCCTCGTTGAGGGTCCAGCGCCGTCCGAAGGGCCACGGGAAGTCCACCGCGAAGCGCCCGAGGATCGTGTTGCCCTCCTGCTGCATGACCCGGCTCTCGGGCAGGCCGAAGATCCGCCCGTAGTTGGCAAAGTCCGAGTAGACCCGGTAAGTCTCCTCGACAGGTGCGTCCACCAGCCCCACCACCACCACCGGCCTATCCGGAGCCTCGATCAGCACCACGATCTCACCCGATCGCACCCTCTGCTCCTGCTCGGGACTCAGCATGACCTCCGCGCGCAGCGGAGACGCCGCCACCACCGAAAGCCCCAATCCCAGAACCAGTCCCCCCGAAAGTCGCCTGCGCTTCCCCACGGATTCCCCTCCGGTTCGATTCCCCGCCGGTTCGATTCCCCACCGGTTCACGAGCCGCTCGCCCGCGTCGACCTCTGCCGCTATCCCCCCATTGAACGATGCTCGCCCCCTGTCACACCTAGGACAAGTTGCATAATCTTCAGTCTCTCTTCAGCGAGGCGTTGCTAGTCTCGAGAAGTTCCCCCCCCCTTTGCTGGAGGACCCACGCGTGCTCACCATGAACCTCACCGACAAGGAGTCCATCCTGGCCCATGCCCGCGAAGAGGGCGTGTCGTTCATCAACTTGCAGTTCTGCGACATGCTCGGCGTCGTCAAGAGCGTGACCATCCCCCTTTCCCAGTTCGAGGACGCCATCGACTTCGGCAAGTGGTTC
>JAKFCW010000096.1:0-9932 GCA_036676455.1 Candidatus Sericytochromatia bacterium | reverse complement strand
CCCAGAGAGCGAAATCGATTCCCAGGCTACGCTCGTAGAAGCCTCTATGGCTGCCTTTTGGGACGTGGGTTCAATTCCCACCATCTCCACTCCGGAAGGGCCCGACTTCGGTCGGGCCCTTCGCCGATTCTGCCCCCGCCACCCCCTATGAAGGACACCACGATGATCCGACTGCTAGAGGTGAAGCTCCCCATCGACCATGTCGAGGCGGCCCTGACGGCCGCGATTCTCGCCAAGCTCGACCTCCCCCCCGAGGAGCTGATCGACTACGCCATCTACAAGCGCAGCTTCGACTCCCGCAGAAAGAACGACCCCCGCTGGGTCTACATCGTCGACGTCTCGGTTCGCCAGGAAGCCCGCCTCCTCAAGCGCTTCAAGAAGGACCCCCACGTCACCGAAACCCCCGACATGGCCTACAAGCTGGTCGCCCAGGCCCCCGCGACCCTGACAACCCGGCCGATCGTGATCGGCGCGGGGCCCTGCGGCCTCTTCGCCGCCTTGATGCTCGCGCGCATGGGCTTCCGCCCGATCGTCCTCGAGCGCGGCAAGAACGTCCGCGATCGCACGAAGGACACCTTCGGCTTCTGGCGCCTCGGCCAGGACCTCAACCCCGAATCCAACGCCCAGTTCGGCGAAGGCGGAGCCGGCACCTTCTCGGACGGCAAACTCTACAGCCAGGTGCGCGATCCCCAGCACTACGGACGCAAGGTGCTCATGGAGTTCGTCGAGGCCGGCGCCAGCCCCGAGATCCTCTACGTCAACCGCCCTCACATCGGCACCTACCGCCTGGTCAACATCGTCCAGAAGATGCGCGCCACCATCGAGTCCCTGGGCGGCGAGTTCCGCTTCGAAAGCCGGGTCACCAACCTCGACCTCGAAGACGGCCACGTCCGCGGAGTCACCTTGGCCGACGGCACCCACCTCGTCAGCGACCACGTGGTGCTCGCCATCGGCCACAGCGCCCGCGACACCTTCGAGATGCTCCACGAGCGCGGCGTCTACATCGAAGCCAAGCCCTTCTCCATCGGCTTCCGCGTCGAACACCCCCAGGAGCTGATCGACCAGGCCCGCTACGGCCCCCATGCCGGCAACAAGCTGCTGGGCGCGGCGGACTACAAGCTGGTCCATCACTGCCAGAACGGGCGCGCGGTCTACAGCTTCTGCATGTGCCCCGGCGGCCTGGTGGTCGCCGCCGCCTCTGAACCCGGTCGCCTCGTCACCAACGGCATGAGCCAGTACGCCCGCGATGAGCAAAACGCCAACGCCGCCATCGTCGTGGGCATCACCCCCGAGGACTTCCCCAGCGACCACCCCCTGGCAGGCATCGCCCTGCAGCGCCGCCTCGAAGAAGGCGCCTTCAAGCTGGCCGGCAACACCTACAACGCCCCCGTCCAGCGCGTGGGAGACTTCCTCGCCGGCCGCCCCACCACCGCGATCGGCGCGGTGAAGCCCTCCTACCGGCCGGGCGTGACGCCAAGCGACCTCGGCACAGCCCTTCCCGACTACGCCATCACGGCCATCCGGGAAGCCATGCCCGCCTTCGACCGGCAGATCCGCGGCTTCGCGATGGAGGACGCCCTCTTCACGGGAGTCGAGACCCGCACCTCGTCCCCGGTCCGCATCAAGCGCGGCGACGACTACCAGAGCATCAACACGGTCGGCCTGTACCCGGCGGGCGAAGGGGCAGGCTACGCCGGCGGCATCCTCTCGTCGGGCATCGACGGGATCAAGGTCGCTGAAGCCGTGGCCTTGAGCATGAGTCAAGCCCGCTAAGAGGCTCAAAACGACGGTCCCCCCGGCATTTTCCGGGGGGACCGTCGTTTTGAGCGGAGTTTAGCCGAAGTGGTAAGCGGAGATATTGACTCCCAGCAGCTCCCCGGCATAGGCCACCTTGCCGCGGTCCTCGCCGGCGGCGCCCGCGATCACCATCATGGGCAAGAGGTGCTCCTCGCGCGGGTGCACGTTCCGCGCCTGCGGGGCAGCGCCCCAAAGCGCCAGCCTCCGGTCGCGCTCGGCGGCCTCCAGGCTCCCGGTCTCGCGCAGCCAGGCGTCGAACTCCTCCGAGACAAGCTTGGCGGAAGGATTCATGAAGCCGCGCATGTTGTGGTAGGACATGCCACTGCCGATGATGAAGACCCCCTCGTCGCGCAAGGGCGCGAGCGCGCGCCCCATGGCGAGGTGCTGCTCGGGATCGAGGCCGCGCACGAGCGAGAGCTGGATCGTGGGCACGTCGGCGTTCGGGTACGCGAGCTTGAGCGGCACGAAAGTGCCGTGGTCGTAGCCGCGCTCGGCGTCGGTGGCGGTGTGGAAGCCCGCCGCGCCCAACAGCTCCTGCACCCGGGCCGCGAGCTCGGGGTTCCCCGGGGCGGGCCAGGTGATCGTGTACGACTCCGGCGGGAAACCGTAGTAATCGTAGAGCATGGGAGGATTCGGCGCGGTCATGACCGTCGGAACGCCTTCTTCCCAGTGAGCCGAGACGACCAGGAGGGCCTTGGGCGGGGTCTCGGGCAAGCTGCTTAGCGAGCGAAGGTAGGCGGCGAGCGCATGCTCTCCAGCCTTGTCGCCCCAGCCGATATCGACGAAAGGCCATGGACCGCCCCCGTGAGGGATGAAGGCCACCGGCATGCGTTTGGTTATCTGGGTCATCCTCTTCTCCTGGTGATGTGACTAAGAGCGCCTAACAAAACTGTTCCTTCGAGCTGCCTCCGGCGGCCATCGGTCGTAACATGCCTGGTTTTGTTAGATGCCTAAGGGGTCGGCACGGCGAGGGAGTCCGAGAGCTTGTGAAGCAAGCGCTTGAGCTCGGCCTGCTCACCGGCGGTGAGCGTGTCGACGCAGGCTTGCGCGCGGTCGACGTAAGGCAGGAAAGTCGCCTCGTAAAGAGCCTGGCCCTCCGGGGTCAGCTTCAGGATCACCTGGCGCTGATCGCGATCATCCTTGCAACGTCTCAGCAGGCCCTTGGCCTCCATGCGGTTCAGGACCGGGGTGAGCGTGCCCCCCGTGATGAGGGCCTGCCGGCCCAGCTCCTTGAAGGGAAGGCCTTCGGAATCACCGAGGGTGGCGAGGACATCGAACTGGGAAGGCGTCAGGCCATCCTCCTCCAGGAAGCGAGTCAACACGCGCTCGAGGCGCTGGTGACAGACATGGAGGGCCCGGACCACCGGGAGCATGGAGGCCTCCTGGGAGACCGGGTAACGCGGATCCTTCATGACGACCTTTCTAGCTTTTCCAGCAGGTCGAGCTTCAACCCAAGGTTCTTCCCGAGCCAGACGGCGTGGTCACGGTGATCCTCGAGGGCATGGCCCGTCTCCGGATGGAGCAACACCGGGAGCGGGCCGTGGTGGGCTTGCACCCATGCGAGCACCGGCTCTCGGCTGGAATGAGGGAACTCGATCTCGAACATCGGCGCATAATGCGGCCCGACGGGCTTCATCCGCATCGGCCAGATCGTCGCGAGCTCCCCCAGGTCCGCTTGGGCCTGGGCATGCAGCTCCGTGGCGAATCCCACCTGCTCGGCATCGAAGTAGATGTGGGCGTGATACTGATTGGCAAGCAGCAACATGGGCGCCTCCCTTTCACGCGTCGCACCTCACCCCCTAAGATTATTCTACATAGAACAATTTGTCAACAGATTAGAGCCATGGCGGGCGCAGAGGCCCGCCCCACAGACACCTCCACTGGGGAGCCTGTCCTTGGGGCAGGCCCGACCCAAAAGCACCCACCATGCCGCAAACCGGGTTGACGCCGGATTTGCGCTCGCCCGGCGAGATCCCTCATGCCCGCAGGGGCTTCAGGGCAGCTTCCCAGCGTTGGAGCGCGTCGAGCATGACGGCCGCCGAGCTCTCCATCGCCTCGCTGGCTTTCAGCTTGCCGGACGCGTCGAGGAGCTGCGCGACGAACGGGATCGGAACCGCCTCGACCACGGGAACCATCGACAAGGCAGCCAGGACCGGCTTGAGCAGCTGGGCCGCGCGGGTGCCGCCGGAAACGCCCCCGTAGGTGACGAGCCCCACCGGCTTTTGCTGCCACTCCTGGAAAAGAAAATCGATGGCGTTCTTGAGTGGCGCGGAAAAGGCGTGGTTGTATTCAGGGCTGACGAAGACGAAGGCATCCGCCGCGTCCACCCGGGCGCTCCAGGCCTTGGTATGCGCGTGCTGGTACTGACGCAGGCGCGGGTGATTCGGCTCGTCCATGAAGGGCAGGTTGATCTCGGCCAGATCGGCGACCTGGACCTCGAAGCCTCCGTGCGCGAGGGCGCGCTCGCGGAACCACTCCGCGACGGGAAGGCCGACCCGCCCGGGACGGGTGCTGCCGATGACGATCAAGAGCGTGGGCTTGGACATGGGTTTTCGAACTCCAGAGGGATTGATACGGGCCTGCCCCCTTGGGGCAGGCGAGCTGACCATGCCCATGATGCGCCAGGAACGGCCATTCTGGCCAGCGTTACCGCTTGAGGCCCGGTGGCGTGGGCGCCACGTACGGAGCGGTGATGCCCGGCGAGAGCGCCTCGAGGGGCTTCTTCAGACCCTGATCGGTCTTGGCCCACTCGATCAGGAGCTTATCGAGGAAGTGGAGGCTGAAAGCGTTCATCGGATCGGAGACCTTGGCCTCCGCCTTTTGCTGCAGCTCGCTCACCTTGTCGGGATCAAAGGCCGCATAGGTGAGCGTAGGCTTGTCGCCGATGGCCTTTTGAAGGGCGCCGGCGACCATCGTCGACGCGACCCCCACGTACGAGGCATGCCCGCGGCGGTAATACGCCGTCAAGGGTTTGCTGGCCTCGACTGCCTTGGGCATGACCGCCACGAGGCCCGCCTCGACCGGGACCGCGTCGAACCGGAAGATCCCCTGGGCATCCGTCTTGACAGGGGGAAGATCGAGCTTCTCGCCCCGGGCGCCATACAGGTAGACCTCGACGTCGGCCAGCGGCGCCTCGTTGAGCGGCCCGCGGGCGCCGTCCCATGCGCCCCCGTTATCCTTTTGCATGGCCGGAGGAGCCTTGACCTGGCCCGCGATGCCGTTGGTCGAGACCATGCCTCCGCCAGGCGCCGGATCCGGCGTGTTGGGAGCCTCGGCCTGGCATCCCAGCACGACGCTCAGGACCGCCAGCGACAGCCCCAAGAGGCGCATGCCGAGAGTTCGGGGGGCGGATTTCGGCTTGGCCGTTGCGGGCGTCGTGTTCATGGCGACCTCCTCTCTCGCTCGTCTGCTTCCATGGTCCCGGGGCATCCCCCGTCACGCTAGGTCGAAGTGGCCAAGACTTGTCGAAAGCCGCAAGCAATCCGGGCGATCGTTTCTCGGCCAAAGCGGGTTGCGAGCGAGCATTGGATGGGTATAGTAGGGGGGGCCGCCTGGAACCCATGGCGGGATGACTTGCTGGATAGTCGCTGGTAACACGCGTGAAGTCGTCGGTAGATATGGGCGTGCGAGCCTTCAAGGAAGGTCGCATCCCGGAAGCCATCGTTTTTCTGGAGTACGCAGCCAAGTTCCATCCCGATAACCATCGGGTCTGGCTGATGCTGGCGCGCGCCTACCAGAAGGACGGCCAGCCCAAGAAGGCCGCCGAGGCCTTCTCCTTCGTCATCTCCAACGCCTCCGACCCCGAACTGGCCGGCGTCGCCCGCCAGGGCCTCGGCGCGCTGGACGACTCCCATCAGGCCGAAACCCTCGCCGCCCCCCTCGGCGAGACCCATCCCCCCATGGAATGTCCCGAGTGCGGCTCGAGCGTTCCTGCTGCCCGCCGCGCCGCCCCCTGGTGCATGTGCGGCTGGGGCCAGAAGAACCAGCCCGTCCTCACCGCCAAGCGCCTCTACCTGCAAGACATCATCGCCTACTGCCGCCGCAAGGGCGTCCGCGTTAGCATGATGCACCGCGGCGACCTCGTGACCGTCGGAGCCTCGGACGTCCGCATCCAGGGCATGGGCACCCGCACCTACCCGGTCAATCCCCGCCTCATCTTCCCGGTCAAGGACAGCCTCATGCTGATCAACCAGGACGACCTCGACAAGGTCATGTCCAAGGTCAGCGACGACGCCCTCTTCCGGGAGCGCGCAGCCAATGACGACTTCACCATGGGCAAGCTCTTCAACTGGCGCCAGTTCGTCGCGCGACTCAGCGAGACCCGCGGCTACGACGTGACCATCCGCCAGCCGGACCTCTCGATCGCCGGCGTGCTCGCCGCCAACGGCGTGCTCGACGCCGAGCTGGTCGCCGATACCCTCCAGGAGCGCAACACCGAGCGAGAATCGGTCGGACAGACCCTCCTGCGCCTCGGGCTCTGCAACTTCGAGCAAATGGTCTCCGGAGCCATTGGCGATGCGCACCTCATCCGCCCCGGCGCCCGCCCCTTTCCGGAAAGGCTCGGCAGCATCCTGCTCGCCTCCGGCGCCCTCTCTGCGAGCCAGCTCAAGCAAGCCCTCTTCCTGCAAACCCAGATCAAGCGCCCCCTCGGTGAGGTGCTCGAGCAGATGCAAGCCTGCACCAGCACCCAGATCCAGCAGGCCCTCAAGTCCCAGCGCGCCCTGCACGTCGACCTTCCCGAAGCCGATATGCTGGGCGAGGTGCTGATCGCCCGCAAGAAGATCACCCGCACCGACATGCTGATCGCCCTGTCCGACGAGCAGAGCCGCATGCGCGTCCCCCTGGGCGAGGTGCTCATCAACCTGAACCACATCACCCATGCCGACCTCCAGAGCGCGCTCGGCTGGCAGTCCCGCAAGCGCAAGGCCGTCCAGGCCGGCCAAGCTCGCCTCGGCGAAATCCTCATCGACCAGCGTGCCCTCACCCCCGAGGGCCTCGGACAGGCCCTGATGCGCCAGGTCGACGACCCCCGCCCCCTGGGCCAGCTGCTCGTCGACATGGGCACCTGCACCCCCGAGCAGATCATCGCGGGCCTCGAGGAGCAGATCACCCGCCGCAACCGCATCGCCCTCGTCGAGGGCGGCGAGGAAGCCGCAGCCGCCCCCGTCACCAAGGTCAGCACCGTCCAGCTCGCTCGTCCCAAGGATGCCAACCGCGCGGCCACCAAGCCGCTCGCCAAGGCGCCCACCAAACCCCTGTCCCAGAAGAACGGCCCATCCCTCGCCCCGAAGTGGATCGTGGCCGCCCTTCTCGTGGCCGTCCTCCTCGGGGGAGGCGCCTGGTTCATGTTCAAGCCGGGCAAGCCTCCCGAGACACCCTCGAACGCCGCCTCCGCGCGCTAGCCATAATTAACGCCCCCTGGCAATGCCAAGGGGCGTTCTTGCTGGGACGACAGGCATGCCAAGCGCCTGCGGCTGGCTAGATAATTGCGGCTGGCCAGCAAACCGCGACTGTCCGGAGGGCGCGAGTGCTAGAGGCCCTTCAGCAGCTTGGTGGCCTGATCCACCAGGCGCTGGAACTGGACCGAATCCGCCCCCGCCATCTGCTTGATCAAGGAGTCCACCTGGTCGACGGCGGCGGCCTTCTGTTCCCGCTCCTTGCCGGAAAGTTCCGGATTGGAGCGGTAGGCGAAGAGCGGCGTGGCGACCTGCGAGAGCCCCTGGAAAACGTTCGTCAGCTGGGCCATCTGCGCATCGATCTGCGCGGCCGTGTTTCCCCCGGCATTCTGCCGCTGGCGAGCGAGCTGGTCGATGCGACCGGTGATGACGCCCATGACGTTGCTCATGTTGATCAGGGTGGTGTGATGGTTCTGCGCCAGGGTGTCCTGCTTCAGGTCGCGCTCGGGCTGGCGGAGCTGGCTCATCGCGAGCGTGAAGGTCGCCATGATCGGATTGCGACCGGCCGCGTCCGCTCCCGCCAGGCTCTTCACCGCATCGTGGATCTGCTTGAGGGAGTCCGTGACGCGGGCCTCGGCCTTGGTCGAGAGGCCCGCGGGGATCTGGTAATCCTTGAGCTCCGTGCGCATCGCCTCGACGTGCCCCTTGACGGTTCCCAACTGAGCGAGCTGGGCCCGGAGTTGCTGGCTCGTGGCCGGAGAGGCGCCCGTCAGCTGCTCCTGAAGCTTGCCTTCCAGCTGGGAAAGCTTGGCATGCAGGCTGTCGAGGTCCTTGCGAAGATTCTGGAGAGACGTGGAGGCGGCCGAAGCGGGATCGGGGATCCGGACCTGGCTCGCCAGCTTCTCGCGCGCCGCCGAGTCCGGGAAATCCACCTTGGGATCGTAGCCCAGACCCATCATCTGGTAGAACTTCTTCACCTGGTAGTCGGGCATGGCCGCCAGCTGCTCGCGGGTGATCTGGGTGCCGGAGTCGGCCCAGACAGGCGAGCCGTCCTGTAGCTTCCAGAGCTCGCCGTCGACCTGATTGTGACCGAAGTTGAGATCCTCGCCCCGGGCGATCTTCTCGGCGCCGAGCTTCGTCCAGGTCTTACCGGCATCCAGGGAGGGAAGCGCGGAGGCCTTCTCCGAGACGGCGGCCGCGGGGGCTGCCCCACCAGCCTGATCGACGGAATCGAACCACTCCCCTAGCGCCACGTCGAAGTCCGCCAGCTGGGTCTCCGTGCCGCCGAACATGGAGAGGTCGGCGGTGGCGGGAAGCGCATCCTTGGCGAAACGCTTGAACTCGTCGCGGGTGATCGAACCGTTGCCGTCCGCGTCGGCCTTCTTGAAGTTGGAGGCGTAGTCCGCCTTGGAGTTGTCCGTCACGTTGAGCTGCGGATGGCTCTGGATCAAGTTGTTGATCTTGCCAACATTGCCGGGGTTGAACTCGATGGCCATCGTAAGCTCCTCTCTTCAGGTCGGGGGTGTTGCTCTCTGTATCCGGTGAAAAGCGTCTTGACTTGATAAAAGGCCTGTTAACCCATATTAAATGATCATTATTTGTGCCGCGCGTCCGCCGCCGAGACGACGGAGAAGCTTCGGAGGCTTGAATCCATGGACGCTGGGCGCTAAGATCGACCCCAGCCCCGATGAAAGGAGCCCCCATGGCCTTCGACGACCTGAAGACCCTCGAGGACGTGCAGCGCTACCTGACCGAGCGCCGGCAGGTGATGCCGCACAGCGCCTGGACCGATCTGGTCCGGGAGGTCGCCGAGGAGATGGCGAGCCGCGTCCAGCTTCCCAGCGATCAGATCATGCAGAAGATCGGGGTCTTCAAGCGGGCCACCGACACCCTTCCGCCCCTACCCCCCAAGTCCCAGAAGGCCCGTGAAACCGGCTGGCTGGTCCTCGATGGAGGCTCAGCCGACGGCTCCGACGCCTAGTGTTCCCGATCATGGCCCTCCTGGTCCTCGTGACCGTGGGGCTGGTCGCGAGCACGCTCGGGATTCCCGCCAGGTTCGGCTTCAGCGCCGCGATCGGCGCGGCCGCGCCGGGAATTCTCATTTTTCAGGCAAAAAAGCCGCTCGGGGGAGTTGCACGCTCGAAACGGCTGTGATACTATCGGTTCCTGCGTTAGAACACAGCGCACGCCCACGTAGCTCAGTCGGTAGAGCACGTCCTTGGTAAGGACGAGGTCGTCAGTTCGATTCTGATCGTGGGCTCTTATCCGGGGGGATTCCCGAGTGGCCAAAGGGGACTGACTGTAAATCAGTTGGCACTGCCTTCGAAGGTTCGAATCCTTCTCCCCCCACTGCCTCGCTCGTCGAGGCTTTTTTTCTGCCCATTTTTCCCGTTGGAGCCCTCATGACCCTCACGCGTTCCCTCTCCTTCCCCAAGCTGACCGGCCTCCAGCCCACGCTGGAATCGACCGCCCTCAAGCTCATGGAGGAGACCGGCGAGCTGGCGCAGGCGATCGGAAAGCACCGCGGCCTCTCGGGCGAAGCTCAGGTCATGGGCGCCGATGAGAGCGTGCAGCGGATCGCCGAGGAACTGCTGGACGTCGCCCAGACGGCCGCCACGATGATGTACGTGCTCGAGGATCGCCACGGGGTGGACCTCGCGGCCCTGCTGGAGGCTCACGTCAGCAAGCTCAAGCGGAAGGGCTACTTGAAGTGACCCCGAACAAACGACGAAGGGCGCG
>JAKFCW010000095.1:0-7713 GCA_036676455.1 Candidatus Sericytochromatia bacterium | reverse complement strand
CTCGTCGATGTCAACGACGCGCTCTAACCAACTGAGCTATACGCCCCCAGAGGCGGCACCCAGATTCGAACTGGGGGTGGAGCTTTTGCAGAGCTCTGCCTTACCACTTGGCTATGCCGCCGGAGGAAAAAACTCTCGGTTTCCCGAGAGAGAGCGGGTGACGCGATTCGAACGCGCGACAGCCTGCTTGGGAAGCAGGTACTCTACCAGCTGAGTTACACCCGCGAATGTGAGGTTATCTTAGCGCGAAGGATAGGGGCTGTCAAGGGAATCGCAAGGGCTGCCAAAGAGCCCCGTCTTAACATTTCTTGACATTCCAATCCCCCCTCCACTACGCTATCCGCAAACACGGCCCGAAACGGGCGGTATCGCTTGTTCGGGAAGCGCTCCGGGCGGATGCACGCCGTCGTCCAGCCTCGCGGGCGGGCAGCGCGATTGGGCCACGAAGAGCCTAGAAGACAGGAGGGTCTCCATGGCGACGGAAATGAACCGCACGGGCATGCTCGACGTCGAACCCCTCATCACCCTGCACGCTCCCCTGAAGGAAGCTCCCATCACCGAGCGCGTCACGCTCCGGGTCCAGAACCAGCCTCACTTCGAGGAAGCGACCCTGCGCAAGGTCGTGCAGCCGCGCGTCGAGATCGACCAGGCAACGCGCGCCGTCACCCTGGTCTCTCAGGGACTGAGCCTCAGCGAGGAGAGAAGGACCGAGGGAACGACCGCCATTCTGATCGAGGTAGCAGCGCGCTACCGGCGCGGCGAGGGGGCCATCAAGCAGCTCTACCGCTACCTGGTCTTCATGGAGAACGGGACGACCTACTGCCAGCGCCTGCCCATGGGGTCCTGGGCGCCGAGCGATCCGGACGTCTGCCTGGAATGGCTGGGGCGCGGGGGCTTCCAGCAGGGCGACTTCGTGCTGCTGCCCCGCAAGCGGATCCCCTCCGAGGCCGTCGAGATCGACCGCCCGGAGAAGGCGTCGTTCTGGAAGCGCGCCGTGGACGGCATGAAGTCGCTGATCGGCGAGACCATGCTCGAGGACGAGCTCAACACCACGGAGTGGCACCGCCTGATCGGGCGGCACAACCCGGTCGATTGCCGCGTCTTCCAGCACGGCGAGCGCCTCTACCTCTCGGCTCCGCATGCCACGGTGGTCGAGCACCCCGAGCATGCCACGCTCACCTTACCGGCCGGAGCCTACGAGATCGTCGAGGACCGGGCGTCCTCGTACTGGCGCAAGGCGATCGACTAGGAGGAGCCATGGGCGCGCGCGCATGGGGCCTCGCCCTCCTCATGCTGGGGCTGAGCGCCCTGCCGGTACTGGGGGCCGAAAAAACGATCGGGCGTCAGGTCCAGACCTGGCGCCCCCGCCCCCTGGCCCCGCTGCTGCCCGAGACGCGCCCGGCGGACCCGAAGCGCCTCGTCCCGGACACGCCCGCCGAGATGACGGGCGGCGGGACGCCGGGCGAAGTAGCGGACGTGGCAAAGAAGCGCAGCGACCGGCCCGTATGGGAGGCATGGATCACGCGCATCCTCAACGGGCAGCCCGTGATCCTCCTTCAACCCGCCTGGAAGGGCGCCTGGCCCGCCCCGCAGAACCCCTGGACGTTCAGCGTGACCCCGGGGCTGCGCGGCGACCCGACGATCGGCTTCGGCGCCGAACTGGTGCTCAACGGCGGCTGGTCGCTCTGGGGCCTCAAGCTCGAGGGAGACACCCACCTGCTCTGGGCCGAGTCCAGCGGCATCACCGCGTGGCGCACCCTCGTCAGTCGCGGAGGCCTTTCCCTCGAACTGAAGGGCTGGGTGGACGACGCGCTCAGGCCAGGGGATTTGACGGCGACGGCAGCGTATCGGCAGGCATTTTGACCGCCTCCATGTAGAAGAGCGTGGTCGCCACCGACGCGAAGACCCGGGTCAGCAGCAACGCCATGGCCGCCAGAGCCGCGGCGAAGACGCCGATCTGCGGCAACAGCAGCGCCAAGGCGATGGCTCCGCCTTGCAGCAGACTCACGACGGTCAGTAGCGCCATCGTGCCCTTGAAATGGGCCTTCACCACCGAAAAGCTGTCGCGCCAGGCCTGCAGCCAACCCAGGTGCCGGAGCACGACCCCCTGCTGCCAGAAGAGCAGCACGACGCTCATCACGGCGAACGCCAGCAGCCAGATCATGCCGATCATCGTCAGCTGGCTGGCCGCCTGCAGGGCTTCGGGGCTCAGCGCCTGGGCGATCCCGGCGACCTCCACCTTGCCCTCGAGGAAGGGACGCAGCTCGGTTTCCAGGCGCGAGGCGCCCGCCTGCCCCACCCAGAGCGCGCCCAGGATCAGCAGCGGGAAGCCGAAGGCCAGCATGAGCATCACCTGGTTGAAGGCGCCGCCGATCAGGCTCCAGAAATGCCGGCCGATACTGGTGAAAAAATCGTCCCAGGTGGCCTTCTCCCCGGCGCTCGCCTTGGCGAGCAAGGTGAGCCAGCCGGCCATGATCGCGAGCTGAATGAGCGCAGCCAGGACCATGCCGCCGAAACCGCCCCGGCCGGGGGCCACCATGGCGATCAGGACGTCGGCCGCCAGCGGCGGAAAGAGCAAGACGGGTTGCTTTCGCAGGAGGGCCAGCGACTGGCCCAAGAGTTGCTTCACGGGAATCATCGGGGTATCCTTGATGGGGCGCGGTTGGGCGTTCATGATGGGCATGGTACCTGCTGGTCCGTGCATTGTCCACGCCGCCGGGAAAGGATGACGGATGACGCTGAGCGCCATCGACATCGTGGGGATCATCGTCCTCGCCTACAACCTACTGCGCGGACTGGCCACCGGCTTGATTCGCACGGGCATCGGGGCGATCGCCGTCGTGCTCGCCTCCTACATGGCCTGGCAGCACCAGACCTGGGGCGGCCCCGTGGTCAACTTCTTGGTGCCCGCGGACGGGTCCTTGGCCTTCGTCTTGCGCCCCCTGATCGTCTGGGTCGGCGCCTTCGTCCTCATCAACGCCGTGGGCGTCCTGCTGCGCCTCGGCGTGCGCTACACCCCCCTGATCCTCGCAGACCGCATCCTCGGAGGCGTCTTCGGCCTCGCCTTCGGTGCGGGCCTCCTCCTCTTGCCCATGCTCTTCATTTCCCAGTTCCCCCTGCTCCAGCAGATCCCCCCCATCCAGGACGCGCTGAAGAGCAGCGTGCTGGCCAACTGGCTCAGCCCCGTGCTCCAGGTCCTCATGGACCTCTCGCCCGGCCTCACGCAAGGGTCCTCCAAGTGATTCGCGCCGTGCTCTTCGACGTCGACGGCACGCTCATGGACAACAACCTCCTGCATATTCAGGCATGGAAGGAAGCCTTCCGGCCCTACCGGGACTTCGACGACGCCGAGCTGCTGCGCTACGTCGGCATGGGCTCGGATACCTACATCCAGAGCCTCGCGCCGGATCTCGACCTCGCGACCCGCGAGGCCATCCGCGACCACAAGCGCGAGATCTACAAGGAACTGGGTGCCAAGGCCGCGCCCTTCCCGGGGGCGAAGGCCGCGCTCGACGAAGCCCGCAGGCGCGGCCTGTCGATTGCGCTCGCCTCATCGGCCAACCGGGTGGAGATCGAGCGCTACATCGCGCTGATGGGGATCGCGCCCATGATCGCGGCCATCACCACGGCATCCGACGTGACCCGCACCAAGCCGGATCCGGATCTGTTCCTCGCCTCGCTATCAAAACTCGACGTGGCTCCCCGCGAGGCCTTCGTCGTCGGGGACACTCCCTACGACGTGATGGCCGCATCCCGGGCGGGATTGCCGACCATCGGAGTGCTCAGCGGCGGCGTGGCAAAGGCGACGCTGGAAGCGGCAGGCGCGTTCATGGTGCTGGGTGGCGTGGGAGAGCTGGCGGACCGATTCGGCGAGGTCATCAGCCGGCTCGAAGCGGACCTCGCCTAGCCTTCTCCTGCATACGGCTCGTAGAAAGCCGGCTTGAAGGCGTTTTCCTCGATCGGAGACATGGTCCGGTTCGGCATCCGGATGGTCAGCAGGCTGTCTCTCACGAAGAGGTGATTCGCCGAGAGCAGGCCGAAGCCCCCATGTTCGAGCGCGGCCATCTTGGCAGGTTGGTAATCCGGAACCCAGGCGATCACGTCCTGGGCGGGATAGGCCTTGAGCTTGGTGAGCCCGTAGCGCAGCAACGGCTCCGCCAGGTCGTCGTAGCCAGGATGGACCAGCAGGTCAATCGAATGAGGGCCGGAGCGCAACTGGGCCGTCACGTGCAGGTAGCCGATGAGGCGCTTTCGGTCGTCCGTGACGACGTAGCGCATCTCCTCGACCATGCCGAGCTTGCAGCGCCACCTTCCGAGCATGCGCGCCATGAAGCCCACCTCGAAATCCCCCACGCTTCGCGCATCGATCATCCGCATGGGAGAGGGAGTGCAGGCATGATGGAGCTGCAAGAGGCCGGCCGCGTCCTTTCCCCGGTACGGGCGGAGGCCCTTCGGCGCCGAAGCCGGTTCGCCGGCCGAAAGCTGGTCCACGGGGAGCTGGTAGTAATGCACCGTGGCGTAGCGACGAAAGCCCTTGCGCGTGAAGAGCCCGATCGCAGGAAGGTTCTGCGTGTCGATCTCGACGGTGAAGCTCTTCACCCCCAGGTGATGCTCGAAGGTGTAATCCAGCAGGCCTTGCGCCACCCCTTGCCCCCGGAAGGCCGGGGCGACCGCGAGGAAATCGACATGCCAGCGCGACTGATCCCGGTTGGCCGGCGAGGTCTGGATGAAACCCGCCAGCTCGCCATTCTCCACGGCCACGTGCATGTTGAAGACGTGCCGGTAGGGATTCGGGAAGAGGGTCAGCACCCGCGCCAAGGGGTAAATCGCACCGCGGGGTCCGGACAGGCCCTCGGAAGAGCTATTGGGACGCAGTAACGGGCTCATCTGCTGCCACTGGGCGGACTGGCTCGCGAGATCCACGCCCCGGCGCTGGAAATCCTCGGTGCAGGCCTCGGCAAAAAGTGCCCGGAGGACGGGAAGGTCCTGGAAGCGAACGGCACGGATCAGCACGGCGCCCCCTCCCTGGCCAGCGGGGGGATCCCCGGAACCGGTTGGGCCCAGCGGATCCGGACGATGGGAGTGCGCTCGATGCCGTTGCCGTGGGGATTCGCGGCGAGCGCTTGACGCAAGCGCTCGGGGTCCACGCCGGGAGTGGCGGCGAGCACCCGGACGCCGAGGGCGTTGGCGTCGACCACGGCCACCTCGGCACCGCAGCGGCGGGCGACATCCATGACGAAGGCCCGGGCCGAGCGAGGCGCCAGGACGATGGCTCGGTCGAACGGCGGCAAGGAGCCCCCGACGTCATCGATCATGGCGACCCGCCAGCCGGCCAATCTATAGAACATGCCCCGCATACCGCATGCCTTGGCGAGGGCGCCGATCACGAAGGCCATGGCGAGCCAAGGAAGGCCGATCTCGTCGATTGCCGCCTGCATGCCATGCGGCGTGGCCAGCGAGCTCGCGGTCGGGAAGCAACGCGACAACGCCTGCGCCGCATGGCTCGGGGCTTTGGCATAGCGGGGCCAGACCAGACGGTTCTCGGAGATGGCCAGGGCGGATTCGGAGATGGCAAGGCAGTCGCCGGGGCGCATGCGGCCGACGACGGCTCCCGCGACGATGGCGGCGAGGTCGTCACCCGGGACCACCAATCGGGTCGGCAGCGGAAGGACCGAGCCCTCTGCGATGGGCATCGGCTGGGAAGGCTCAGCGGGCCGCCCCAAAGGCACGACGAGCATGGTCCCGCCCTCCTGCCAGCCGCTACGGCCGTAAGTCTGCCAGGTCAGCTCGAGGGTGGCGGCGTGGAGACCGCGCAGGTCCAGCGGGTCGCCCGAGAGGTCGAGTTCGACTAGCAGCTCGGAGCCTGCGACGTCGCGCACGGCCTGCAGGGGGAGATCGTCGCCGAAGCCGAGGCGAACCGACGCATGCAGGCCCGGGCGCGGCAGGGCGTCGAGACCGAAGGCTTCGACGCGTGCGCTGAGGCCCGTGATGGAAAGGGACGGGTCGGAGGCATCGAGGCGGAAGCGCGAGACGCGCCTGCCGGCGCCCAGCCCCGACCAGGGGGTCAGGGGGGAGAGGCGCAGGTCGGCAGAAGGCCGCGGAAGTCGAGTCCGCGCGAGGACCGCGCCCGCCCAAAGGCTACTTGCGGCCACGGCGAGAAGACCCGATAATAGGACGAACACTCCGTATCGCTCCTCTCGCTTGCTTCTCCCGACGGGACGTCGGGAACGCGCCCGAAGATCCGAGGGAGAACCCGGTTTATTTTAGCAAGCTTTACCCTCCGAATCAAGCGCGAGCAAACGGCCAAGGATTAGGTGGGGCGGGCTTTTCGAGGAAGCACCATGGCCAAGCCAGACGCCAAGGGACGCATGATCGCCGAGAACCGGCGGGCGTTTCACGAGTACCACATCCTTGACCGGTTCGAGACCGGCATATCCCTGACCGGCACCGAGGTCAAGAGCCTGCGCATGGGCAAGGTCAGCCTGCTCGACTCCTTTGCCCGGGTCGAGAACGGCGAGGTCTGGGTGCACCACATGCACATCGCGCCCTACACCATGGGCAACCGCTACAACCACGAGCCCATGCGGCCGCGCAAGCTGCTCTTGCATCGCAACGAGATCAGCCGCCTGATCGGCAAGACCAAGGAGAAGGGCCTGACCCTGATTCCCCTCAAGCTCTACTGGCACGGAGACTGGGCCAAGGTCGAGCTGGGCCTCGCGCAGGGCAAGCAGCTCTTCGACAAGCGCGACGCCCTGCAGGCCAAGGAGAGCAAGCGGGATATCGAGCGCGCCCTCAAGGAGCGTAGCCGCGGCTAGCGCCCGCGGCTGTTGCGTGGCGCCTGCGGCTCATGCTGGGAAAGCGAAGCTGAGCTGAAGCAACGAGGCTCGCCACCCTCGTTAAGCCGTTGCTAAGCCTTGACAAAGCTTCGCTCCGTGCTATACTGGCCGGGTTGCCTGTGGAAGGAGGTTTTTATGCTGCTGCGCGTTGAAACCCTGCTGCAGGCCCCGGAGAAGACGACTCACCTTTCGTTTCGCGAACCCATCGACTTCCCGACGGACCTGGGCCGGCTCATTCGTCCCCTCGAGGGCGAAGTCACCCTGACCCGGACGGAGGACGATCGGTACTTTCACATCCAGGGAACGTTGCAGACCGAGGCCGAACTGGTCTGCGATCGCTGTCTAGGGCCGGTACCCACCGCCCTCAGCGTCGACGTCGACGAGGTGCTGGAAGTGGCGGAGTCGCCAACCGAAACGTTGGAGGTGGACGAGGCGGTCCCTGCGACCGGAGACCTCGATCTCTCCGACTTGTTGCGTCAGCATTTGCTGCTCAGCCTACCCAGCCGTAAGCTCTGCGGGTGCGAACCGACCTTCGGGAAGGCCGCATCCCACGTGGACCCCCGATGGCAGAAGCTGGAAGCCCTATTAAGCCGGACGACCGAGGAGGATTCCTAATACCATGGCACAACCTAAGAAGAAGACTTCACACTCCAAGCAGGGCCATCGCCGTTCCCACTGGAAGGCCGAAGCCCCCAACCTCACCAGCTGCAAGAACTGCAAGTCCCCCAAGCTGCCCCATACCGTTTGCCAGGTTTGCGGTCAGTACAACGGCAAGCAGGTTCTCGCGGTCGCTGAGTAAGCATCCGCTAGCGCCCTTTTGACGAGCATGTCTGCCCGCATCGCGATCGACGCCATGGGGGGTGACTACGCCCCCTCT
>JAKFCW010000094.1:0-19457 GCA_036676455.1 Candidatus Sericytochromatia bacterium | reverse complement strand
ATGGTTCATCCCGAGCTTCATGACGGTGTCGATGTCCTCCTTGGTCGCGATGCCCTCGTAGAGGCAGAAGATGGCCTCGTTGATCATCGGCATCAGGATCCGGTTGGAGATGAAGCCCGGCGAGTCCTCGACGGTGACGGGCACCTTGCCCAGGGTCTTGGACAGGTCGAAGATGGTCTGGTAGACGGCATCCGAGGTCATGTAGCCACGGATGATCTCGACCAGCTGCATGACCGGCACGGGGTTCATGAAGTGCATGCCGATGAAGCGCTCGGGGTGGCTGACGCCGCCGGCGAGCTGCGTGATGGGCAGGCTGGAGGTGTTGGAGGCGAAGATGGTGGTCGGGCGGCAGAGCTCGTCGAGCTGCTTCCAGGTCTGGAGCTTGGTCTCGAGCTTCTCGATGATGGCCTCGACGACCAGGTCGGTCTCGGCGAGATCGGCCAGGTTGGAGGTCCAGGTGAGGCGGCCGAGGACGGCGTCGCGGTCGTCGGCACTCAGCTTGCCCTTCTCCACGGCGCGCTCGAGGTTCTTGGTGATGCCCGCCTTGGACTTGTCCAGGGCGCCGGCGGCCAGGTCGTAGATGACCGTCTTGAAGCCGCTCTGGGCGAAGACCTGAGCGATGCCGGAGCCCATTTGCCCGCCACCCAGGACGGCGATGAGGTTGAGGTTCATGCGAGGTTCCTTTCTGTGACGGGGACTAATTCAGACGCTCGAGGATGATGGCATCGCCCTGGGCCGCGCCCGAGCAGATGGCCGCCACGCCGTAGCGTCCGCCGCGCCGGTCGAGTTCGTAGGCGAGGGTCGAGACCAGGCGGGCGCCGGAAGCGCCAATCGGGTGGCCCATGGCCACCGCGCCGCCGTTCACGTTGGTCTTCTCGCGCAAGGCAGCCAGGCGGCCCGCGTCGCCCTCGGCCAGGAGCTTGGTCGAGGTGAGGGTGACCGCGGCGAAGGCCTCGTTGATCTCGACGAGGTCGAGGTCGTCCACCGAGAGACCAGCCTGCTTAAGGGCCTTCTGGATGGCCAGGGCCGGGACGGTCGCGAGGTAAGGGGGCTTCTCGCCGACCTTTGCGTGGCCCACGATGGCCGCAAGCGGCTTGAGCCCCAGCTCTCGGGCCTTGGTCTCGCTCATGATGACGAGGGCGGCGGCGCCGTCGTTGACGCCCGGGGCGTTGCCCGCGGTGATGGTGCCGTCCGCCGAGAAGGCGGGGCGCAGCTTGGCCAGAGTCTCGGCCGTGGTGTCGGGGCGGATGGACTCGTCCATCTTGAAGGACTTGGTTTCCTTCTTGCCGACGGGCACGTCGATGGCCATGACTTCCTGCTCGAAGCGGCCTTCGCGCCAGGCCAGGTCGGCCAGCTGGTGGCTGCGGGCGGACCAGGCGTCCTGCTCCTCGCGGGTAATGCCGTACTCGGCGGCGACGGTCGAGCCGTGAATGCCCATGTGCACGTCGTGGAACGCGCACCAGAGGCCGTCGTGGACCATGGCGTCGATCAGCTCGCCGTTGCCCATGCGGTAGCCATTGCGGGCCTTCTTCAGCAAGTAGGGGGCATTGGTCATTGACTCCATGCCGCCCGCGACGATGATCTCGCCGTCCTCGACGGTCAGGAGCTGGTCGGCGAGGGTCACGGCGCGCATGCCCGAGGCGCAGACCTTGTTGATGGTCATGGACGCCGTCTGGGGAGGCAGTCCGGCCTTGATGGCCGCCTGGCGCGAGGGGATCTGGCCGACGCCGGCCTGCAGGACGAGGCCCATCAGGACGTTGTCGACGGCCTCGGGGGCCACGCCGGCGCGGCGCACGGCCTCAGCGATGACCATGGCGCCCAGCTCGGGGGCGGTGAAACTAGAGAGCGAGCCGCTCATCTTGGCAAAGGGGGTGCGCACGGCGCTGACGATCACGTTTCGCGCTTGACGGTTCGACATCTTCGTCCTTCCTTCGTGCTTATGTGCAACGCCGCGAGACGGCGGCAAGCAAGATTCACAGGGACTTTAACCCAACGTTAAAATCGTAGCATAAGCCGGTCCCCCGCGCCAGCACGGGCTTCACGCAGTTTCAGGGGTTCCGAAAGCGCCCGTGATCGGAATTCGCTTGGCAAGCGCCCGCGGCTTTTGCGTTAGGAGAGGGGGGGCTGATCCCAGGTGCGTTTCTGGTTGACGGCGAGCTTGCGAAGCGTGGCGGTCTCGAGGTCGATTCCGGAGACGTCGGCCAGCTGCAAGAGGTAGAGAAAGACGTCGGCCAGCTCGGCGCCCAGTTTCTCGGGATCGGCCGATTCGGACCACTGGAAGAGCTCCAGCACCTCGCTCGCCTCGATGACGAGGGACTTGGCGAGGTTGGGGGGAGTCTGCGGGCGATGGGAATCGGCTTCGTACCATCCCTTCGAGCGGACGAACTCGTGCATCCGCTGGGTCAGCTCGGCAAGGTCCACTAGGGCTTCTCGCTCGGGCTGATCGTCTTGCCGGGGCTCTTGGCGGCCGTCGAGGATTCGAGCCAGGCCCGGACGTTTTGCTGGACCTCGGGTCGGCGGAAGCAGTTGGCGAAGGCTTCCTGCTCGAAGAAGAAGTCGGCCTTCTCGGTCATGCCGATGCACTCCTTGGCCTGGCGAATGGCGTAGGTGCTGCGCTCCTCCAGGTCTTCGGCCCATTTTCGAGCTTCTCCCAGGACGGCCTCGGCGGGAACGACGGCGTTGACGAGGCCCCAGTGGAGGGCTTCCTCGGCGTCGATCACGCGGCCGAGGAACATCATCTCCTTGCTTCGCGACGGCCCGATGAGCATGGGGCAGCGCTGGGTGCCGCCGAAGCCGGGCAGGATGCCGAGCTTGCTGGAGGGATAGGCGAAGCGGGCGTCGGCGGAGGCGATGCGGAAGTCGCAGGCGATCGCCAGTTCCAGCCCGCCGCCGTAGGCCAGCCCGTTGAGGGCCGCGATGACCGGCGCGGGGAAGTCCGCCAGCAGGCTCGTGACGGTCTGGCCCAGGTGCGAGAACTCCAGGGCGGTCGAGGGCGTCAACTCGGCGATCTCGCGCAGGTTTGCCCCGGCGCTGAAGGCCCGCGAGCCCGCTCCGCTGAGAATCAAGGCCGCGCAATCCGCCTCCTCGGTGAGTTGCACCAGGACCTGCCTCAGCTCGAGCAGGGTCTCCCTCGAAAGGATGTTGAGCGGCGTGTCCCCGTCGATGACGAGGTGTACGACGTTCGCTTCGCGCTGCAGCAGGACCCGAGACGGCATGCGATGACCTTTCTGGCGAGACGGGACAGTACGTCGAGTCTAACGGGCATCCTGGCGAATCGCAACCCGGGCTGCCTCGACGGCTCCTGCACCCGAGCGCGAACAATCGTTAGCAAGTGAGAAGGTTAAAATCACGATAAGCTTCTTAATGTTGCGCTAATCACTTTGTCGCATAAGGAGCCCGCATCCATGAAACGGCTTGTCCTCCTCGCCATGGCCTCCACGGTTCTGCTCGCGACGGGCTGCGGCCAGCGCTCCTTGGTCGCGGCGACCTCGCCGGCCTTCAATTCCCAGCCCCTGCTGACCCAGGACGCGTCGGCAAAGCCCCTCGACAAGCCGACCACCGCCGCGCCGGTGGCGGCGGAGTCCCCCCTCGATCGCCTCGAGGCGGATTTCCGCACGGTCGCCCTGCACGGCCCCGTCGTCCAGCACCTGGAGACCCTTGGCGCGAACCTCGACGAGGAATCGGCCTACGGGGTCATGGCCACCCCGGAGTCGACCCAGGCCAAGGCCGTGACGGCAGCCCAGACCTGGGCGGCTGACGCCGAGCAGCTTTATCTGGGCTGGGGATTCAAGTGGATGACCTTCGTCGGACATTCCCGGCACGTCTTCTGGTCGCCTAGCAAGAAGAAGCTTTTGACGCTGGATTACGGGTTCTGGGGCAGCCTCAAGGACCAGGTCGAGAGCGAGAACCTCGCGATGACGTACGGTGGCGCGCTGATCCGCCAGCTGTTGCGCGAGCCGAGCGATCGCCATGAATTCGACGGCAAGGCGGCCTTCCAGCGGGCCAAGAAGGCGGGGCTGGAGGCGCCGGCCCAAGGCGCCATCAAGGCGATCCTCTTGGATGCTTACTTCCTCGGGCCGGTCTGGATCTTCTTCGACTACCGCAACCAGCCCGCCATGCTCGTCGACGCCAACGACGGCAAGGTGATCTCGGATAGCCGGATCCTCGACATCCTCAAGTACCTGTTCTAAGCCTTCGCTCCCGCCCTCCCTCCGTCACTCCCGCGAAAGCGGGAGCCCAGTGGATTCCCGCTTTCGCGGGAATGACGTTCAGGGGGGGTGTTGCTATGGCTGCGGAGTCGGCGGCCGGCGCAGCGGCAGCACCGTCTTGTCGGCAAGGGGCTTCAACAGGGACTTCTGCTCGTCGCCTTCCGAGAGCAGGTCCAGGATCGGCGCGGCGTTTCCGCTGAAGTGCTCGTAGTCCTGCCGCGAGCTCAGCGTCCGGACCCGCCCCAGCGAGAAGCCGTCCTGAGCCGTCGAGAAGGCCAGGTACTTCCACTGGCGCGGATCACCTGGCAGCAGGGTCTTGGGCACGGTGGCCACGACCCGGCGGCCCAGCGGGTCGACGACGGTGCGGATCTCGGTGATCTTCTGGCCGTCGGCCCGGTAGATGCCGCTCTGCCAGCCCTCGATCCAGAGGGCATGGGTCCAGGGAGCGCCGGCCTTCGCGCGACGTCCGGGCAGCAAGGCCACTGGACCGCCAACCTTGTCTTCGGTCGCGAGGTAGAGATCCAGGGTGGCGAGACTCAGCCCGGAAGGCGAGTTCCAGGGGTTGTCGATCTGTCCCAGCCGAAAGGTGAAGACCCAGTCGCTGCCCGACTCTCCCACGTCCACCCCGTGCAGGTCGAAGTTAGGCAGCTTGAATACCGGATTGGCCGGGGGAACCAGCGCCCCGGCTCCCAGCGCGTCGCCCTCGGAATCGACGAAAGAGACGAGCGTCTTGGCCTGCGGAGGCGGAGCCGCCAGCGTCAGGGGGCGCGCAGGGAAGACCGTTCCGGCGGCAGTCGCCGCGAGCAGCACGGACTCGCCTCGCTCCGCCGAGACGGCGCTCCAGGGTAGCTTCAGCTCGACGTGCCGGGCGCCGGTGGCAACGTCGAGCTGGCGAAGCTTTCGCTCCCCGTGAAAGAGGACGGCCTGGCGCGAGGTCGGGTCGATCTGGATCCGATACTGGCTGGCGAAGGGAACCGAGCCGGTCATCTTGCCGTCCGAGCGTGCGGGCAGCCCGACGTACAGGTCCATGGGATGCGGCTTCCTGGCGAACGCGAAGGCCAGGTAGACCGCCGAGTCGTCCCAGCCATAGCGGAGGGACTCGAAGATCCGCTGTCCTTCGGCCATGGCGCCGCCCACCGCGTTGACGCGGCCGGCCGATTCCCAGTCGGCTCCCAGCTTGCCATCCAGCTTTGCGCTCAACAGCGCCTTGGGTTGCTGGTCGACCGTCGTGGCGACCTGGACGATGGGCACGTCCAGCGCCTGGGGAGGCGTCACGCCCATCAGGTCGTAGGCTTCCTTGAGCAGGCCTCGGAAGGCCTCGTCGAAGTCATCGTCTCGGCCCGAATCTTGGTCCTTGCCGTACCACCAGAACCAATCGCTGCCCTCGGCGGCCATCAGAATCCGGTGAATTCGCTCGAGCTTGAGGCTCGTCCCGTGGCGCAGGCGGTAGCGGTCGTACTCCGCGCGCGCCGCTTCCAGCAGGTCCCAGGCCCGGTTCTCTTCTCCCTCGCCGATCCAGGTCGCGAAATCGGCGCCGATCCAGGACCCCGCCCAGAGGTGCGGCAACGGAGTCGGCGTCTGCTTGGAGAGGACCATGCTGGGCGTGACCGTCCTGACCCAGCTCGAGATGGTCAGGCCCTTGTAGAGCGTGTGGAAGAACTCCTTGCCGTCATCCGGATAGTTCTCCCAGGCGTTCTCGCCGTCGAGGATGAGCGTGACGAGGCGCGCCTCGGAGGCCGGAGTGGCGTCATGGGCGCGCTTGAGCTTGGCGAGGAGATCCGCGGCGGCGGCCTTGCCGCTCATCTTGGAGTAGCGGAAACCGATGTCGTCGGAGAGGCGGCGGTCCCGGAAGACGATCGCGGGACCGTCCTTGATCTGGTAAGGGCGGTAAAGGAGATCCGGGCGCGTGAGGGTCTCTCCCTTGCGCAGGGGGGTGCCCACGGAGTTGCCCAGCACTTCCTCGTCGGAGGCGATCCAGGTGAGACGTTCTTCCTTGAAGATGGGGGCGACGGCCTGGCCGACCGAGCCCTCACCGGGCCACATGCCGCGCGGGGCGCGCCCGAAGAGATGCCGGTAGTGCTCGGTAGCCATCTGGACGTGGCGCCGCGCATCGTCGGGCTGCTGGAAGCGCGCGAGCGGCAGGTCCACGCCGGGCATGGCCTCCTTGGCGGCGTCGGTGTCATGAATCAGCGGCAAGATGGGGTGGAAGTAGGGGGTGGTCGAGACCTCGATCTGGCCCAATTCCTGGAGCCTGCGATGCAGGGGCACGATCTCCTTGAGCATGGCGAGGTGCTGGTTCAGCACGCGGGCCTTGTCATTCTCGGTGAAGCCCCGGCCCTTGCTGACCATGGACTTGAAAGGCTCCTGGGCGAGCACGTCGGGATCCAGCCAGGCCAGGTTGAACCAGACCTGGAGGTCGCGCCAGTCCTGGGTGGTGTAAGCCTGGCGGGGCTTTGCCTTGAGGGCAGCGTAGGCCGGGAAGCGCTTCATCATCACCGCGGTGACGTCGAAGAACTTGGCGGCGATGTAGTCCTTGTCGCCGGCATCCAGGGCCAGGGCCGCCTTCTGGGCGACGATGAAGGCGCGGTCCGAGGCTCCCTTGGTGTAGTCGATGACCTGCTCGAGCAGGACCGGAGTGAGGTTGAAGGTCAGCCGGAGGGAGGGGTACTTCTCGGCGATCGCCGCCATGTCCACGTAGTCCTTGGCCGCATGCATGCGCACCCAGGGCATCGTGTAGATGTTGGTCCCCGGCTCCTTGGGGTACTTCGGCTGGTGCTGGTGCCAGATGATGGCGACATTCAGGGGTGGCTTGGACTTCGAGGGTACCGGGGCGGCAAGCCCAGGAAGGGTAACGGTTCCCAGCAGCAAGGCGGCGGAAAGCGTGAAGGCGAGCGTTCGGACCAAGACGAACCTCCAGTCGGGCGCGCGGTGCATGGCGATCTTACCATCCAAGCGCCGCGCCGTCAGGGATTCGCCCGCGTCGTGTCGCCAGGCTCAGGGGAGCTGGCAGCGGGGGCAAAAGTAAGTGCCGCGCTGCGCCACTCTCAGCTTGCGGATGGGAGTCTGGCAGGTGCGACACGGCTCGCCTTCACGGTCGTATACGCTCAGGAAGTCCTGGTTCTGGCCGTAGTTGCCCATGCCGTCCCGGTAATCCTTGAAGGTGGTGCCGCGGTTTCGGATGCCGGTGGAGAGCACCTCGGGGATCGCCTCATACAAGCGCTTGGCCTCGGCACGCGTGAGCTTACCGCGCTCGGGATGGATGCGCGCCAGGTGCAGGGCCTCGTCGACGTAGATGTTACCCAGCCCCGAGACCGGCTTCTGGCTTAGGAGGACCGCCTTGACGTTGCTGACCTTGCTCATGGCCTCGGCGAAGGGCGCAAAACGGAAGTCCGGCCCCAAGGGCTCGGGGCCCATCTCGGCCAGGGTCGGCATGGCGGCGTAGTCTCCGGGCTCGACCACGTGAATCTTGCCGAACCTCCGCTGATCCGCGAAGAAGAAGACGGCTCCATCACTCAGCATGAACCGCACGCGCATGTGCTTGAGGCCGGGGTCCGTGGCCTTCACGCCGACTTGCCCCGTCATGCCGAGGTGGACGATCAGTTCCCGGTCCGCGAGATCGGCGATCAGGTACTTGCCGCGCCGGCGCAAGGCGCGCACGTCACGCCCCACGGCCTGATCCAGGTTCACGTACCTGCCTTGAAAGCCCGGTTCGACGCAGAGATCGACCGCGTCGATCGCGCGACCGACCAGCAGGGGTTCCAGATCGGTTCGGATGGTTTCGACTTCAGGCAACTCGGGCATCGGAAATCCTTTCTACGCGGTTGCCGACATTCTACCAGCGAGCCGTGATCGCCCGCTTGGATTCGTGCTAGGATCCAATAAGCGTCCCAAACGCTCAGCAAAAAAGGATTTTGACCCATGGAAAGCTCGAACATTCCCGCGCTCCGCGAGCAATTCGACCGCCTCTTCGATGAGATGGTCTCCTTCCAGCGCAAGAAGATTCTCAACATCGCCCGCGAGCACTACCCCGCGATCAGCGGGGACGACCTGCTGAACCCGCATGACTTCGCCAAGCTTGAAGCCGACAACCGCTTTCAGTTCGAGGACGGCATGCTCGCCGGTTACATCGCAGCTCAGATGGCCGTGCGCGCCGAACTCGCGTCCGCCGAGCGCGCGACGCGCGGCGGCGCGACCGAGAATGCCGGCGCCGCGCGCTAGAGTTTCGGGAGTCTGAACAGCGGGCGGGCGTCTAGCGCCGCGATGATCTTCTGATTGGCGTTGGAGAAGGCGTAGGCCCCGAGGTCTGCGACCGGTACCCAGCGCCGGTCGTCATCGACGTCCAGGGGGCCGGGATCGCGGATCGCGGCCCTCCGCACATGCATCGTGGCCTTCATGTGCGTGTAGGTGTGCAGGACGGTGCCCATCGGCGTCCAGTCCAGCTTGGGTAGCCCCAAACCGGCCTCCAGCACGCTCGCAGGATCTTCCCCTTCCGGCAACAGGAAGGCCGGGAACTCCCAGAGCCCACCCAGCAGGCCCTCCGCGGGCCTCCGCGTGATCCAGACCATGTCCGCGCGTTCGAGGACGGCCACCGCGAAGCTGACGGGGCGAGGCGGAGCCTTCTTGGTCTTGACCGGATAGGCCTCGGCATCCCCGTGCTGGTTGGCCTGGCAGGCCACAGCAACCGGGCAAGCCTCGCAGCGCGGGCGGCGCGGAGCGCAAACCAGCGCGCCCAGCTCCATCAGGGCCTGGTTGTACTCCCAGGCATGCCCCTCGGGGATGAGCTTGAGCGCAAGGTCCTCGAAAAGCCGCTTCGTCTGGGGCTTCGTGACGTCCTCGGAGTTGCGGAACCAGCGCGAGAGGACCCGCAGCACGTTGCCGTCCACAGCAGGCCGGGGCTCGTTGTACGCGATCGAGGCGATCGCCCCCGCCGTGTAGTCCCCGATCCCCGACAGCGCCCGGATGGCCGCGTACTCGCGCGGGAAGACCCCATCGTGCTCGGCGACGATTTGCTGGGCCGCCTTCTGGAGATTGCGCGCGCGCGAGTAGTACCCGAGTCCCTCCCAGTGCTTCAGGAGATCGTCCATGGGAGCTTCCGCCAGCGCCTGAAGAGTCGGGAAGCGCGACATGAAGCGCGCGTAGTAAGGAATGACCGTGGCCACCTGGGTCTGCTGAAGCATGACCTCCGAGACCCAGATGAAGTACGGGTCGCGCGTCTCGCGCCAGGGCATGGCGCGTTTTTCGGCGCGGAACCAGGTCAACAAGGGAATGGAGAAGGCTTCCGGATTGAGGTTGGGTACGTGAAGCGTCGGCATGGGGCCATGCTACCGCGCCCGCGGCCCTCGCCGCAACGCGCGGGCCCAGAATAGCGCTCTTCGGCGCCTGCGGACGATCCTCAGGTTGACGCGAGGAGCCGGATCGCCCGGCAGCAGGCGCCGCGCACGCTTCAGATGGGCTTGAGCACCTTCGAGCAGTCCCAGGGAAGCCAGGAGGTTGCCGTGGTTGAAGGCGATCGCCCCATCCTCGGGGAGGCGCTCACTCAGGTGCCGGTAGAGTACCAGGGCCGACAAGGCTTGTTCGTGAGCGACCAGCACGTTCGCGAGGTTGAGGGCGGCATCCCGATGCTCGGGATCGAGCTGAAGGGCGGCGTGATAGGCCAAAACCGCCCAGTCCCGCAGGCCTGAGAGCTCCCAGCCCAAGGCAAGGTTGTAGGCGCTCACGGCGCAGGGAGTCAGCCGAAAGGCTTCGCGCAGATCCGCGAGGGCCTGGCGGAGATCCCCGGATTCGATTCGCCGGATGGCCGACTCGGTGGCGCATGCCGCCAGCTCCCCCTGCACTCCTGGCCATGGCGGGAGGGGATGGAAGCCGGCAGATGGTTTGCCGGGCTGCCAGTCCAGCGTCCTGGGGCGCTGCCGCCAGACGGCGCGCCCCAGGGTGGCCACGAAGCCGAGCATCATGAGGCTGAATCCGGCATGCCGGAGCTGCTCTCCAAACGTTCCCCAGTCGAGTCCGGCCACCCGCAGCTCGGGAAGCTGTACGGCAGGGGCGTTCCTCACGGAAGGCGACGGCGAGACGGATGGCCACTTATCGTCGGGCGTCTTGCCGGGAACTTCGAGCGCCGGTACTTTCGCCGGTACCCGCTCGGGGCGGCCCTGAGGCTTCGCGACGACGCGATCGCGGGGCGGCCGGGCGGCCGGCGGAGTGCTTTCAGGGGAGGCAGAAGGTCGCGGCGTAGGCATCACGGATGGCGGAGGCTCGGGGCTCGGTAGCGGCTGTGCGGCGAGAGGCGGCGGGGGTTCGGGGGCGATCGCCTCCAGGCTGATCCGCTGTGCGGTGGTGAGGTCGGCCACCACCCTCACGGTTCGCGCGATCGATTCATAGCCATCCTGGCGCAGACTCAGGCGGTGATCGCCGGCGGAGACGGACGCATGCAGCGGAGTCCGGCCCATCCAGCGACCGTTCAGGTAGACGTCCGCGCCCGACGGCGTGCTCGATACCACGAGGTCGCCCGTCGCAGCGCGCCGCTCCGGGGTCAGTTCGAGCCGATGCCGGGTGGTCAGGTCGTGCTGGATGGTCACGCGAAGCGTCAGGCTTTGGTAGCCCGGACGGGTAATGGAAACCGTGTGGGTACCGGCATCCAGGCCCTCTTGGTAGAAGGGCGTCTCGCCGACGCGCCGGCCGTCCACGGCGACCGAGGCGCCGGGAAGGTTCGATTCCAGCAGCAGCTGGCCTGCGGCCCATGCGGGCAACGGGCAGAGAATCAGCCCCAAGGCCAGCAGGCTAGAGCGTTCCCAGGAAGTAGCCACGGCGAATCGCCTCCGTAGCGGCCAGGACGTTGCCAACGGCCTTGCGTCCATCCGGCTCGACGGCTTCGACGCGGATCTTGGCCACCTTGATGGGCATGCCGTCCTGGTAGTAGATGACCAGGACGTCGCCGGCCTGGACGCGGTAGGGCAGGTCGTCGATGGAGAAATCGACGCGCTCTCCCCGGATGTCGGCGACCTTGCCCACCTTGAGCAGTTGCCCCCGAGGTAACGGGGGCTTGAGGGCCACGGGCGGCATGGCGCGCGCCGGCGGGACCGTTGCCGCCTTGGGCGCGGGGCGAGGCAGCTTGCCGCTGCGCTCGGGCTCGGCGGTCCGCATGCGCGTGGGGGGCGCCGCCCCGACCCGCATGCCGAGGCTGAGGCCGAAGCCCAGGTAGTGGATCGCGTGGATCGCGCCTTGCTGCAGCTCCAGCTGGGCAAGCCAGCTTCTGCCGATCGGAAGCCCGATGCCCGCGGCGAAGGCGGGTCCCATGCCGATGCGCAGGCGCTCTCCTCCTCCCATGAGGGCCATTGCCGCCCCGCCCAGGCCCAGGGTCACGAAGGGCGAGTCGGGGCCCTCGGCGAGCGCGAGCCGGTGCCGAAACAGCAGCGGAGTGATCGACAGGGTGTAGTGAGTCGCCCCCCAGTCCTGGTGCAGCCAGTGCGTGTCCAGCGAGAGGCTCCATGGGCCCGAGACGCTCCACTCCGCGCCCCCGCCCAGCCGCTGTCCCCCCGGAAAGAGGCCTCCGACCCCGGGATCCACGAAGTAGGGAACGCCCAGGCGGTAGGTCGTCTCCTGCGCGTGAGCGGGGGCCGCCAGCAGAATCCCCGCAAGGCCCAGGGCGAGTCCCGGACGCATGACCGCCTCCTCGTTACCCCGCATGACGCCCCCGCGCTACCGTGCGGCGCCTAGTCGTCCTTCCCCCGGCTTCCCCTCGTCGCCCTCACGCGCCTCGCGCTTCGGCGGCTTGGCCTTTCGCTCGGGGGGCCGCTTGAACGCCGGAGGGCGCGCGGGATCGTAGTTCTCGAAGGGCCCAGGAATGGCCGGCGGCTCTTGGCCTTTACCGGGGGGACTCGGCAAGCTGGTCAGGTTGCCACACGCCCCCAGCAACGGCAGCGATGCCACGAGAACCATCCACTTGGCCGCTAGGCTCGGCCTTGCAAGTCGCTTCACGCCCCCCAGCATAGGTCGACGCCCATGCCCTTGCCGAGAGCCAGTTGGCCAACGGCTCTTGGCAGGAGTCGGGCTAGGGTTACGGCCCCCCGTGCCCGTACTCCCCCGCAGAAAAATTGCCCGCCCCCTTCTGAACCCGTCCCCTGTGCTGGTATCATGCGAAAAGGCCCGCTTGATCAAGAAACGCGTGTACGCGCTGCAACGCCGCAGCCATGCGAATAGGATTGCCAACTGATGCTTTCGAAAGTGCTCATCGCCAACCGTGGAGAGATCGCCCTCCGGGTGATCCGCGCCTGCCAGGAACTCGGCATCGCCACGGTCGCCGTCTACACCGACCCCGACCGCGAGTCCCGCCACGTCCGCCTCGCGGACCAGGCCTTCCACCTCGCCACTTCCTACCTCGACATCCCCGGCCTGGTCGCCATCGCCCTCGAGGCGGGAGCCGACGCCATCCACCCCGGCTACGGCTTCCTCGCCGAGTCGCCTGACTTCGCCCGCGCCTGCGAGGCCGCCGGCCTCACCTGGATCGGCCCCAACCCCGAGGCCATCTCCCTCATGGGATCCAAGACCGTCAGCCGCCGCGTCGCCAAGCAAGCGGGCGTGCCGATCGTCCCCGGCACCACCGAACCCGTGACCGAGGTCGCCGGAGTCCTCGCCTTCGGCCAGGAATATGGCTGGCCGGTCGCCATCAAGGCCGCCGCCGGCGGCGGCGGACGCGGCCTCGTCCTCGCCAACTCCCCCGAAGACGCCGAAGCCGCCCTCGCCAAGGCCATCCGCGAAGGCGAATCCTACTTCGGCAACGGCGAAGTCTACATGGAACGCTACCTCGGCAAGCCCCGCCACATCGAGATCCAGCTGCTCGCCGACAAGCACGGCAGCGTCATCCACCTCGGCGAGCGCGAGTGCACCATCCAGCGCCGCCACCAGAAACTGATCGAGGAAGCCCCCTCCGTCGCCCTGACGCCCGAACTGCGCCACGCCATGGGCGAGACCGCCGTCAAGATGGCGCAGGCCGTCGGTTACGACTCGGCGGGCACCTGCGAGTTCCTCTTCCAGGACGGCGACTTCTACTTCCTCGAGATGAACACCCGCATCCAGGTCGAGCACACCATCACCGAGATGGTCTACCACGTCGACCTCGTCAAGGAGCAGATCCGGATCGCCGCCGGCGGCAAGCTGCCCGAGCGTCTCAAGGGCCTCGAGCCCATCGGCTGGGCCCTCGAGTGCCGCATCAACGCCGAAGATCCGACCCAGAACTTCCGCCCCAATCCCGGCCTCATCACCCGCTACGTGGCACCCGAAGGCCCCGGCATCCGGGTCGACACCGCCGTCTACTCGGGCTACCGGATCCCCGACCAGTACGACTCGATGGTCGCCAAGCTCATCACCTATGGCTCGGACCGCGAAGAGGCGATCGCCCGCATGAAGCGCGCCCTCAACGAGCTCGAGATCGAGGGCGTCCCCACCACGGTGCCCCTCTTCAAGCGCATCCTCGAACATCCCAAGTTCCTCTCGGGTGACCTGACCACCCACTTCATCGGCCAGGACCTCACCCGCGAAGACCTCGCCGCCCTCGTCCCCACCGCCCCGTCCATGGCTCCCACCGAGGAAGGCCCCGCGTTCGGCCCCTCGCGCGAGTTCCGCGTGGAAGTCAACCGCCAGCTCTTCACCGTCTCGGTCTCCGAGAAGGGCGGCACGGCCACGGCCACCGTGGCGAGCGCCAAGCCCAAGCGCCCCGGCAGCCGTGCTTCCGCCGGCGGGCCCGCATCGGGCACCCTCACCGCCCCGATGCACGCCATGGTGCAGCGCGTCCTCGTCGAGGTCGGCCAGTCGGTCGATGCCGGCACGCCCCTGCTCGTGCTCGAGGCCATGAAGATGGAAACCGAGATCATGGCCCCGCTCGCCGGCATCGTCCAATCGCTCGGCTGCGAGGCCGGACAGACGGTCGAAGGAGGCGCGGTTCTCGCGGTGATCGCATGATGAAGACGACGCAAAGCAAGAAGAACTGGGAATCTCGGGCCGTGGAGCCCCGGCTCGCCAAGAACCCCGAGCGCCCCGAGGCCGGATTCACCGGCTCCGCCACCCCCGTCGAGCGCCTCTACACCCCGGAGGACCTCCCCGCCTTCGATTACGACCGGGACCTGGGCTATCCAGGCGAGTACCCCTACACGAGGGGCGTGCAGCCGACGATGTACCGCGGCCGCCTCTGGACCATGCGGCAGTACGCGGGCTTCGGTACCGCCAAGGAAACCAACACCCGCTTCAAGTACCTCTTGTCGCAAGGCCAGACGGGCCTGAGCACCGCGTTCGACCTGCCCACCCAGATGGGCTACGACTCGGACCATCCCCTGGCCTCCGGCGAGGTCGGACGCACGGGCGTCGCCATCGACTCGCTGGCCGACATGGAGCTGCTTTTCGAGGGCATCCCTCTCGACAAGGTCTCGACCTCGATGACCATCAACGCCCCGGCCAGCGTGCTCTTGTGCATGTACCAGGCCGTGGCCGAGAAGCAGGGCGTCAGCGCCGATAAGCTCACCGGCACGATCCAGAACGACATCCTCAAGGAGTACGTCGCCCGCAACACGTACATCTATCCGCCCGCGGCCTCGATGCGGGTCATCACCGATATCTTCGCCTACTGCGCCGAGACCATGCCCCGCTGGAACACCATCTCCATCTCGGGCTACCACATGCGCGAGGCCGGTGCGACCGCCATCCAGGAAGTCGCCTTCACCATGGCCGACGCGATCGCCTACGTCGAAGCCGCCGTCAAGGCGGGCCTCGACGTCGACCAGTTCGCCCCCCAGCTGAGCTTCTTCTTCTGCGCCTGGACCGACGTCCTCGAGGAAGTGGCGAAGTTCCGGGCCGCCCGCCGCATCTGGGCCCGCATCATGAAGGAGCGCTTCGGCGCCAAGGATCCCAAGTCCCTGCAGCTGCGCTTCCACACCCAGACCGCCGGCTCGTCGCTGACGGCCCAGCAGCCTGACAACAACATCGTGCGCACGGCCCTCTCGGCGCTGGCCGCGGTGCTGGGCGGCACGCAGTCGCTGCATACCAACAGCAAGGACGAGGCGATCGCCCTGCCCACCGAAGCGTCGGCGCTGACGGCCCTGCGCACCCAGCAGATCATCGCCTACGAATCCGGCGCCACCGCCACGGTCGATCCGCTGGCCGGCTCGTACTACATCGAGGCCCTGACCAACCAGATCGAGGAAGGCGTCCAGCGCTACTTCGACGAGATCGAGAAGCAAGGAGGCGTGATCGCCTGCGTCTCGAAGGGCTACTTCCAGCGCGAGATCCACGAGAGCGCCTTCCAGTACCAGCGCCAGGTCGAGCGCAAGGAGCGCTTCGTGGTCGGCGTCAACTGCTTCCAGTCCGAGAGCGAGGAGAGCGGCCCGATCCAGAAGATCGACCTCTCCGTCGAACAGGACCAGAAGGCGCGCTTGCAGGACCTGCGGGCGAAACGCGACAACGACGCGGTCACGCGGACGCTCGCCGAGATCAAGCGCCGGGCCGAGGGCAAATCGAACCTGCTTCCCGCCATCTACGAGGCCGTCAAGGTCTACGCCACGGTCGGCGAGATCAGCGACGTGCTGCGCGGCGTCTTCGGCACCTACCGTGCCGCGGAGGGCTAAGATGCTGGATCCCCAACTCGCCCAGATCGGCAAGATCGATCACCTCGGGATCGCCGTGCACTCCATCGAGGCGGCCATGCCCCTCTACACCGGCATGCTCGGCCTGGAGCTCCATGAGATCGAAGAGGTCGCGGATCAAAAGGTCCGGACGGCCGTCTTCCCGGTCGGCGAAAGCCGCATCGAGCTGCTGGAGCCCACCAGCCCCGACAGCCCGGTGGCCAAGTTCCTGGAGAAGCGCGGCGAAGGCATTCACCACGTCGCCCTGGGTGTCGACGACGTGGCGGCGGCCCTGGCCAAGCTCAAGGCCGCGGGAGCCAAGCTCATCGATGAGGCCCCTCGCAAGGGATCCGGCGGCGCGTTGATCGCCTTCGTGCATCCCAAGTCGACCGGAGGAGTGCTGCTGGAACTCTGCCAGCGCTAAATCGGCCCTATCACGCGTTGCGGCCTCCGTCCCGCTCGGGACGGAGGCCGCTTGCTCATGGCTTGGTGACGCGCGTCAGGCCCACGCGCTCGGCGTGCGCCGCACTGGGCACGTGCTGGCCGCCGTACTCGTTGTTGCGCTTGGCGGCCTCGTTGGTCCAGTGCGTCAGCACTGACGGCGCGAGCGGAGTGGCCAGGTCCATGCCGAGGGCCGAATCCGTCCCCGCACCGTCGGCCTTCGGCAGCAAGCGATTGGCCAGCGTGAGCAAGCCCATCGCCACGGGTGGTGCGAGGTCATGCACCAGGCCGATGATCCGAGCGCGGGCCGTCAGCGTGATCTCGGCCTCCCCGCGCCGGCAAGCCAGGACGATCCGCTCGGCGGCCTTGCGCGCGTCCATCGCGAGCAGGGGCAGCGAGTCGGCAATGGCGAACCACGTGAACTCCCGCGCCTTTTGCCCCTTGAAGACCGCGTTGACCGGCGAGCCGGTGCGCATCAAGCCGGGCAGGATCGTCGTGACCGTGATCCCGTCCTGCGCGAGCTCGGTGCGGATGCCCTCGCTGAAGCCGCGCAAGGCGAACTTGGAGGCGTCGTAGGGCACCAGGTGCGGGGTGGCGACCCGACCGCCGATGGAGACGATGTTCACGAGGCGCCCGTAGCCGCGCTCGCGCATCCCGGGCAGCACGGCCAGGGTCGTGTAGACGGCCCCGAAGAAGTTGATCGCCATGATCGTCTCGAAGTCCTCGGCGGTCATGGTCGAGAGCGGGCCGACCTGGATGATCCCGGCGTTGTTGACCAGCACGTCGATCCGACCGAAGTGGCTCTCGACGTCGGCGACCATGCGATCCACCTGGTCCTGGTGGGAGACGTCGCATGGGATCGCCAGCACCTCGGCTCCCATGCCGACCAGACGCAGGCGCGCTCGCTCGAGCTCCACCGGGTCCCGGGCACAGATGGCAATCCGGCAACCCTGCCGCGCGAACGTCTGCGCCATGAGAAAGCCGAGGCCGCGCGATCCCCCGGTGATGAGGACCACGTGATCGTCGAACCTGATCGCGCGCCGCGACCGGGTGCGCCGCAGGGCGAGGTAAGCTCCGCCGGCGGCAGAGAGCCAGAAGGCCGTTCGTGCAAGCTTCCCCACGGCTACCTCCTCGCGACCGCGGGAAGGCGATCCGCAGCGGCCTGCGACCATTCCCGGGCGCGCTCGGGCACCTGGGCCATCACCGGACGGGCCCGCTGGGCCGAACGGCGGATCCCCTCGCTCACGGCGCCTCCGACCAGGATCGACCAGGGGATCCGCTCGGTAGCTTGCGGGCTGGCGAAACGGCGGCAAAGCGCATCGCAGGTCAGTCCGACGGCGGTCACGTAGACCACGTGATGCAGGCCTTCGAAAGCGATCTCCTTGGCGCCCCATTCGCGGACCGGAGGCGCGACCTCGAGGGCGGGGAGCAAGAGCATCGCCGTGCCCTGGACGGCTCCCCAGTGAATGGTGTCGGCCCAGGGGCCGCGCAGGCCGAAGGCGGTCATGATCCCTCGGACGGCTCCCCAGCTGGTGCCGTAGCCCCAGTGGGCCAGCTCGTTGAGGCGGCTCTCCGCCGCATCGTCGATGGGCCGGATGGCGAAGACCTTTTCCACCGCCTTGGCGGGCGAATTGGAGGGCTTTCTCCCTCGAATCCGCATGGCGGTCAGCTGTGAGACGGTGATGGCGGCAGTGCCCACCACCCCGGCGACGAGACCAATGCCCAGGCCACAGGCCGCACGCGCAATCATGGCGTTCCTCCTGGTTTTCCGACGGGAGGCTTGGAACGGGTCTTGAGAGAACCGGGGGAGCCTTTCGGCGCCCCCGGACGATTAGCGGCGAATGAGCTCTCGGGCCTTCTCGGTGATCGGGACCTGCTCGCCGCGCCCGGTGATCGGGATGCCCATGTATTGCTCGTCCTGCTCGGCGATGCGGTCGAACATCTCCGAGAGGGCGAACAGGGATGGGGCCCAGAGCCCCACGAAGATACTGCCTTCTCGGCGCTTGGTGGACGATGATCCGCGGATCAGATCCGCGAGGTAGAGGCCTCCCGAGACGAGCACGGAGGCAGTTCCGGCCCATAACGCCACGGAACTGAGAGTCTTCACGGTTTGGCGGTTCATGATTCCTCCCTTGGTTGGTTGGGGATCCGTGGGACGAGTCTAGGGCAGTTCCATTTCGCGAACAACGCGCTCTCGCTCCCTGCCGCGTCACGTTCATGCGTCCCTTTACCTAATCTAAACCCTGGCATAGAGTGCCTCTTGGAGGTATCATGAGCGAGCAAGCCTCGGCAGCAAAGCCGATCGCTCCTCCATCGCACCACAAGGAGATCGACAGGATGAAGATCCACGAATTTCAAGGCAAGCTGGTCCTCCAGAAGTATGGAGTGCCCACCACCAAGGGCCAGGTCGCCTATACCCCCGACCAAGTCAAGGAAGTCGCCGAGCAAATCGGCGGTACCGTGGTCGTGAAGGCCCAGGTCCACGTCGGTGGCCGCGGCAAGGCGGGCGGCGTCAAGCTCGGCAAGACCCCGACCGAGGCTTATGAAGTCGGCAAGCAGATCCTGGGCATGGACCTCAAGGGCTTGAAGGTCAAGAAGGTGCTGGTCGAGGGCGCGATCAATATCGACAAGGAATACTACCTGGGCATGCTCTTCGACCGTGAGACCAAGCAGATCATCGTGATGGTCTCGGCCGAGGGCGGCATGGACATCGAGGAAGTCAACGAGAAGACCCCCGAGAAGATCGCCCGCGTCTGGGTCGATCCGACCATGGGCCTGCAGGACTTCCAGATCCGCGACCTCATCTTCGGCGCCAAGCTCGACAAGGCCTACGTCAAGCCCATCACCAAGTTCCTCAAGGGCCTTTACAATGCCTTCGTGGGCTCGGACGCGACCCTGGCCGAGATCAACCCGCTGGTCATCACCAAGGAAGGCGACGTCATCGCCGCCGACTGCAAGATGGACATCGACGACAACGCGTTGTTCCGCCAGCCGGAGCTCGCCCAGTGGCAGGAGTCCGAGGAGGACAACGCCATCGAGGACGAGGCGCGCACCCGCGGCCTCACCTACGTTCACCTCTCGGGTGACATCGGCATCATCGGCAACGGCGCGGGCCTGGTCATGACCACCCTGGACGCCGTCAGCCGCGAGGGCGGCCACCCCTCCAACTTCCTCGACATCGGCGGCGGCGCCAAGGCCGAGG
>JAKFCW010000093.1:0-24120 GCA_036676455.1 Candidatus Sericytochromatia bacterium | reverse complement strand
CGTGTAGACGTCCTCACCGCCCAGCGCCAGCTGCGAGTAGAAGAGGTTCTCTCCCTGCTTGGCGGAGAACTCGAGGCGCGAGTTCTTCTGGAAGAGGTAGATCTTGTTCTTGTCGCGGATGGCGTCGTTGCTGAGCTCGCCGAGGCCCATCAGGTTCATCCGGCCGCCGACGCCGATCTCCACGTCACCCGTCTTGGCCACCTCGGTGATGGCCAAGCTCGGCGCGCTCATCCCGACCAGGACGACCGCCGAAAGCAGGCTTCCCCAAGCAAACGTCTTCGTAGTCATTTGGTTCTTTCCTTCCTATCCCTATCAAGGGGGGGTCCGTTGAGCACATTATGCATGAACTCGGGGCGCGCCCCGACCGTACTTTTTCCCGAATCGTCGATTACATGTCTCAACATTCGAGGGCCTCGTACCCGCGCGAGCGCCTGAAAAGCGAGCAGGGCTGCGGCATCCGGCAGGAGTGTCGCGGGGGAAAGTGGCTAGATAGGGGTCGACTTCGTGATCGGGAAAGGGTAGGATCGGACGTGTCCCCTTCTTGAAAGGTCTGCCGTGTCCACGTTCGAAACGCTCGCGATCGCCCCCACCCTCCTCTCCAAGCTCGCCCCGATGGGTATCTCCGAGCCCACGGAGATCCAGTCCGCCGCCATCCCCCCCTTGCTCGAAGGCAAGGACGCCATCCTCCAGGCGCAGACCGGCACCGGTAAGACCCTCGCCTACCTGCTTCCTGTGCTGAGCCGGCTCGACCCCGAGCTCAAGCAGCTCCAGGCCATCGTCGTCGCGCCCACCCATGAGCTCAGCATGCAGATCGTCCAGGTGATCCGCGACCTGACCGAGGGCAGCCCCCTCTTCGCCCAGCAGTTGATCGGCGGTGCGAACGTCCGCCACCAGATCGAGCGCCTCAAGAAGAAGCCCCCCATCGTCGTCGGGACCCCGGGGCGCCTCGCCGAGCTGATCACCGCGGGCAAGCTGAAGGCCCAGCACGCCAAGATCGTCGTGATCGACGAGGTCGACCAGCTACTGGACCCGACCTTCCGCAACGAGGTCATCCGCATCCTGAAGGCCATCCCCCGCTCGCGGCAGACGATCTTCGCCTCGGCGACCATCCCCGCGGAGGTCCAGGACGTGGCCCGGCGCTGGATGAACGATCCCCTTCACCTGCGCGCCGAGGGACCGTTCAAGCTTCCGGAAGGCATCTCGCACGGCTACATCGTCGTCGACGAGCGCGACAAGCTCGATGCGCTGCGTCGCCTGCTGCATGCCGAAACGCCCAAGGCGGCGCTGGCCTTCGTCAACGACGCCCGCCAGATGGAAGAGCTGGTCAGCAAGCTCAGCTTCAAGGGCCTGCGCGTGGCTGCGCTGCAGGGTGGCGCCCACAAGCTGGAGCGTGCCGCCGTGCTATCGAACTTCAAGGAGGGCAAGATCCAGCTCCTGCTGGCCACGGAGGTGGCCGCCCGCGGTCTGGACGTCCCCGGCCTGACCCATGTCTTCAACCTGGATCTGCCCACGGACGGCGACCACTACCTGCACCGCGCCGGCCGCACGGGCCGCGGCGGCCAGCCCGGAACCGTGGTCTCCATCGTCACCGAGCGCGAGCGCTTCGTCATCGACAAGTTCGCCCAGGCGCTGGGCATCCCGTTCGAGAAGCTCGAAACCTCGCATGGCAAGGTCCACCGCGGACAGCACGTCAGCCCGAAGGACCGGCCCTAGCCACGCATGCGGCTCATCGTCGACGGCGACGCCTGTCCCGTCAAGGATCTCATCCAGCGCGCGGCCACGCGGTTGAACCTCCCCATGATCCTGGTGAGCAACCGCCCCATGGCCTTCGGAAGCGAGCACGGGGTCACGGCCGTCATTGTCCCCGAGGGCCCCGACCAGGCGGATCGCTGGATCATCGAGGCCGTGACGCCCACGGACCTCGTCATCACCGCGGACATTCCCCTGGCCGCCGAGGTAGTCGCCAGGGGGAGCCTGGCCCTGGGGCACCGCGGGGAGGTCTTCGACGCCTCCACCATCGGTGAGGCCAAGGCACGCTGGACCCTCATGAACTCCCTGCGCGAGCAGGGGCTCGACCTGGGCGGCCCCAAGGCCTTCAGCCAGAAGGACCGAGCGAACTTCGCCAACGCCCTCGATCGCCTTCTCCATGCGTCGCGCCGCCCTCCCCGGGCCCGCGAATAGCCGCCTCTCGCTTGCGCTGAACGCGCTCCCGTAGTAACTCCTGACTACTTTCTCCCACTGCCGGACTACCATCTTGAGTAGTGGCGGCTCTCGAGGTCGCCAAGAAACGCGGAATTCCTTCAGGATTTCACTCAAAGGAGAGCTTCATGAGCGACGCGAAGAACAAGGCAACCTCATTCGACGGCAAGGTCGCCATCGTCACCGGTGGCGGTTCGGGGATCGGCGAGGCCTGCGTGCGGCAGTTCGCGGCGGGCGGCGCCAAGGTCGTGGTCGCCGACATCAACCTCGAGGGCGCCGAGAAGGTGGCCGCAGCGGTCCGCGATGCCGGCGGGCAGGCCGCGGCCGTGCGGGTCGACGTAGCGGATCCCGCTTCGGTCGAAGCCATGGTCAACTTTGCCAAGGAGAAGTTCGGAGGGCTCAACATCGCCGTCAACAACGCCGGCATCGGCGGCGAGAACAACCCGACCGCCCAGCAATCGCTCGAGGGGTGGAACAAGGTCATCGCCGTCAACCTGAGCAGCGTCTTCTACTGCATGCACTACCAGATTCCGCTCATGCTCGAGTCGGGCGGCGGGGCCATCGTCAACGTCGCCTCGATCCTGGGTTCAGTCGCCTTCGCCGGCAGCCCCGGCTACGTCGCGGCCAAGCATGGCGTGGTCGGCCTGACCAAGACCGCGGCCATCGAGTACGCCACCCAGGGAATCCGGGTCAACTCGGTGGGCCCCGGCTTCATCGCCACCCCGCTGCTGGACGCCGTCGAGGACATGAAGGCGGCGATCGCCTCCCTCCACCCGATGAAGCGCCTGGGCGAGGCCGACGAGATCGCCGCGCTCATCTGCTTCCTGGCCTCGGATGCCGCCTCGTTCATCACCGGCAGCTACCACCTGGCCGACGGCGGCTACACCGCTCCCTAACCCCCTTCCTTCCCCCCAAGGGAAACTCCCCCGGCCGTTTGGTCGGGGGAGTTACTTTTAGGTGGCGCGTTCAGCCTCGCCTCCACGAAGCGCCGTCGCGTCGATCCCCAGCGACTTTACATTCATTTACTCCGGTCCCCCCCCCCACTAGACTGTGAGGGGGGTCGGATCTTGACTTGCCCGAAAGCGCCCCTGCGAATTCGCGCCGCGTCCCGAACGGAGGGTGAGATGGACGAATCCAACCGCGCACCGAGAGTGCTGGCACTGGCCGGAAGCCTGCGCAAGGACTCGTACAACAAAAAGCTGATCCGGGTGGGGGCGGAGGCGCTGCGGCGGGCCGGCGCCGAGGTCGATTTGCTGGAGCTCAACGCCGTGGCGATGCCCGTTTACGACGGGGACCTCGAAGCGGCTTCGGGCCTCCCTCCGGGGGCCGTCGAGTTCAAGCGGCGGCTCGCGAGGGCCGACGGCTTTATGTTCTCCTCGCCGGAGTACAACTACTCGATCCCGGGCACGTTCAAGAACGCCATCGACTGGGCTTCCCGGGGCGAGGAGGACGTGTTCAGCGGCAAGGTGGCCGCCCTGATGGCCGCTTCTCCAGGGGGAGCCGGGGGGATGCGCATGATGCCCCATCTCCGGCAGGTGCTCACCGGCCTGGACGTCTGGCTACTCAACGCGCAGGTCACCCTGGCCAAGGCCGGGGACGCCTTCAAGGAGGACGGGACGCTGGCGTCCGAGCGCGACGCCAAGCAGGTGGAAGCGCTGGCTGAGGCGCTGGTCAAGGAGATCACCTTGCGCCGACGGGGGGCACTGCAGGTGACGATGTTCCCGCAAAGCGGCAACCCGATCGGATTGCCGCAGGGCAAGCAAGGGTGAGGGCCGGCGCCGCGCGCGCCGACGAAAGGAGCGAGACATGTCCTGGACCATCGATTCGGCCCACAGCCGGGTAGGCTTTGGCATCCGCCACATGATGATCTCCACCGTACGCGGGGAGTTCACGAAGTTCGAGGGCGAGGTCGATCTCGACGAGCAGGACCCGTCGAAGTCGAAGGCAACCGCGCGCCTCCAGGTTTCGAGCATCGACACGGGAAACGCCGATCGTGACCAGCACCTGCGCAGCGCCGACTTCTTCGACGCGGAGGCCCACCCGACGATCACCTTCGTGAGCCGCAACATCGCCATGAGTGGCGGCGAGGCGTTCAAGGTGACGGGGGATCTCACGATGCACGGCGTCACCAAGGAGGTCACGCTCGACGGCGAGCTCAGCCAGGCAGCCAAGGATCCCTGGGGCAACATGCGGCGCGGCGTGGCCCTGTCGGGCAGCCTCAACCGCAAGGACTTCGGTCTGAACTGGAACCAGGCGCTCGAGGCGGGAGGCGTGCTGGTCGACGAGAAGGTCAGGCTTGAAATCGAGCTCGAGCTCGTCCAGGCGCCGCCGCAGGAAGCCGCGAAGCTGGCCGAATCGGAGGCCGCTTCGAGCCGCTAGCCGGCAAAAAAATACCGTCGTGAGGCATGGCCTCACGACGGTAAGCGGGTTGCGCTATTTGCTTGCCTTGCGGTGCATCTGGCAGTCGCGCTGGGGCTTGACCGCGCCGTTTGCCGCAATCTGCTCGCCGAAGGCGGTTTCGCGGTAGAACACCGTCGTCCCGGCCTTCTTGGAGCACTTGGGGCAGCTCTTTTCCAGGAACTTCTCCCCGGTCTCGGGATCCTGCTCGCGACGATACAGGTTGTCCTTGAACGGATCGAGAACCTTGGCGCGGCCCTTCATCGACGACGCCACCCTAGATCCGCGGCTTGGGCTGGAAGCAGGAGCGGCACTGGACCGGCTTGCCCGAGATGGGCTCGAACGGCACCGTGGTCTCGACTCCGCAGCTGCTGCAGATGGCGGGGTACATCGTCCGGGGAGCCATCGAGCCGCTCATGCCCGTGGAGGGGGCGCTGGACCCACCCGCCGGGGCGGACGAGGCGCTCGGGGCGGGACGCACGAAACGGCGTGCCGACGAGGACTTCTTCTTGTGAAGCGCCGCGTAAGCCTGATTCCGCTTGGCCTTCTCGGCCTTGGTGTTGTTCTTTCCCATGGTGACGACTACTTCCGGAAGCAGTCGCGGCAGTAGACGGGCTTCATGCCGTTGGGCTTGAAGGGAACCTGGGTCGCGGCGCCGCAGGAGCTGCAGGTAACGTCGTGCATCTCGCGAGCCGAGCTGCCGAAGCCGCCCGAGCTACGGCCGCCGCCGAAGCCGGAACCACCGCGGTTGGCCTTGGCCTCGATCCGGCAGGGCTTGCAGCGGCGAGGGGGGTTGGTGAAGCCCTTCTCGGCGAAGAACTCCTGCTCGGAAGCAGTGAAGGGGAACTGGGTGCCGCAGTCGACACAGGTCAGCGTCTGTTCGGTAAACATGGTCAAGTCGAAATCTCCTCGTTACTTGGGGGTCGAAAACACCGGGCCTAGGCCCGCTTACGGAAACTAATGCGACCTCGGGTGAGGTCATAGGGGGAGAGCTCAATCTTGACGCGGTCTCCCTGAAGAACCTTGATGCGGAACTTCCTCATCTTGCCGGCCAAGTGACCCAAGACCACCACGTTATTGTCGAGCAATACGCGAAACATGCCGTTCGAGAGCGCCTCTTGGACGATGCCCTCGACTTCGATCGTCTCTTCTTTCATTCGTCTCCAAAAAAAAACGGTCCACGTTGTTAAAACGCAGACTCGCCATTTAACAATCACCACTTGGCCACTGATTCGGCTCAGGGCTTATGTCTCCATTACGATAGCACTCCCGTGAACTCATGTAAAGAGGGAAACCGCGATTCCCTCCGCCGCCTTCCTCCCCGGCCCCTCGTCAGACCTCCGCACGACCGCTCCCCACCCAGCGCCAAGCCCCGGAACATCCCCGTCCGATGCCTGATTCCGCGCCCGGCACAACCGCGTATTGCCCGGTTGACGCCGGGTGCCTCGCGCGATAGCGTGGACATGGTACGATTCGCAAAGCAGACGACCCCATGCAACGCGTCATGCGGTTACGTGTCCATAAAAAGGGAGAAGCACCTATGCAGAAGATCAAGGTGGTCAATCCCATCGTCGAGCTCGACGGCGATGAGATGACGCGCATCATTTGGCAGTTCATCAAGGAAAAGCTGATCCTGCCCTACCTCGACATCGACCTCAAGTACTACGACCTGGGCATCGAGTCCCGCGACGCCACCGACGACAAGATCACCGTCGAGGCCGCCGAGGCCATCAAGCAGTACGGTGTCGGCGTCAAGTGCGCCACCATCACCCCCGACGAGGCGCGCGTCAAGGAATTCAACCTCAAGAAGATGTGGAAGTCGCCCAACGGCACCATCCGCAACATCCTCGACGGCACCGTCTTCCGCGAGCCCATCATCTGCCAGAACGTGCCCCGCCTGGTGCCCGGCTGGACCAAGCCCATCGTCATCGGCCGTCACGCCTTCGGCGACCAGTACCGCGCCACCGACTTCGTCGTGCCCGGCCCCGGCAAGCTCACCATGAAGTTCGAGGGTGCCGACGGCAAGGTCATCGAGCATGAGGTCTTCAACTTCCCCGGCGGCGGCGTCGCCATGGGCATGTACAACCTCGACGAGTCCATCCGCGGCTTCGCCCGCGCTTGCATGAACTACGGTCTCAGCAAGAAATGGCCCGTCTACCTCTCCACCAAGAACACCATCCTGAAGGCCTATGACGGCCGTTTCAAGGACCTCTTCCAGGAGATCTACGACACCGAGTTCAAGACCCAGTTCGAGGCGGCCGGTATCACCTACGAGCACCGCCTCATCGACGACATGGTCGCCTCCGCTCTCAAATGGTCCGGCGGCTTCGTCTGGGCCTGCAAGAACTACGACGGCGACGTCCAGTCCGACACCGTGGCCCAGGGCTTCGGCTCCTTGGGCCTGATGACCTCCGTCCTGCTCAGCCCCGATGGCAAGACCGTCGAGGCCGAGGCCGCCCACGGCACGGTCACCCGCCACTACCGCCAGCACCAGCAGGGCAAGGAAACCTCGACCAACCCGATCGCCTCGATCTTCGCCTGGACCCGCGGCCTCTACTACCGCGCCCAGTTCGACGGCACCCCCGAGGTGGCCGAGTTCGCCACCGCCCTGGAGTCGGTCTGCGTCGAGACCGTCGAGGCCGGCTTCATGACCAAGGATCTCGCGATCCTCATCGGCCCCGACCAGCCCTGGCTGACCACCACCCAGTTCCTGGACAAGCTCGATGAGAACCTCCGCAAGAAGATGGAGGTCGTGGCCACGACGACCGTACCCAAGGCCGCACCTGCCGAGACCCAGGTCTAAACCCGGGACGACGTCCCCAAGAACCAGTTCGTCCCCTCACCGCTCGGTGAGGGGACGTTCTTCTTGCAAGCGCCCGCGGCTGTTTCGTAAAGCAGCGCGCGTCAGGCGGAAGGCTTGTTGAACTGCGCCAGAACCGAGGTCAGGGACTGGAAGACCTCCGACCCTGACAGCGGTACGCCGGTCTCGCGCTCCAGGGTATCCAGCCAGCGCTTCTCGAGCTGCGAGACGTCGCTGAGGGCCAGCTGATCGATGAAGAAGCCCATGCCACCCGTATCCTCGAGGGCGTCCGATCCCATGATCGACTTGATCAGCTTCTCCTGGAGCCTGCGGGTGTTGAGCTCCCGCAGCAACTCCTGGTGACGCTTGATAGCCTCCTCGCTGAGCGAGGAAGCAGCAGCGTTGATCGCAAAGTCACCCATGCGCTTCTCCTACGGTCAACCTATCGCTCTGTGGGCAAACGCTTGCCCACAGGCACCATCCTAGCATGGGGAGTTGTCCATTCCGTGTCAGCGCGGGGTTAACGCCAGGTCTCCACCATCGAGCCGCGTCCGACCGTGAACTGGCGCAGCTGGGCGTCATTCCAGACAGTGATGCCGGGGCGGTAGGGGTCGGCGATCTTGAACGACCCGTCCCCGTTGAGTCCCGCGATGTAGATGAAGTGCCCCACCCCACCAGAAATCGAGCCGTTGACGATCACCCCGTGGCCGGCTCGCAGCGCCGCGCGGATGCTGTCAGGGGTGGACGAGCCGTGGAACCGCGCCTGCAGGCCGATGGCCCGCGCGGCGTTGGGAATGGCGTTGTTGTCGGGAATCCCGTAGGCGGGATTGGTGCGGGTCTTGCCGATCAGCTCGTTGACGGTGGCGAGGTTCGCGGGCCGGATGCCCCAGGCGGCCGCGGCCATGGTGAGGCTGGTGGGGCCGCAGGTCCAGCCATTCGGCTGCTGGATGTAGATGGCGTTCCGGTTGGTGTTGATGCCCGTATTGGCGGCACGAGCCGGAGCCGACGTGTTCGCCCCGCCCGGCAGCTTGAGGACCTGGCCCGCCTGGATGACGTTGGGGTTCGAGAGCTGATCCCGGTTCAGGTCGAAGATCTCGCGCCAGCGATTGGTGTCGCCCAGGGTGCGGCCGGCGATCGCCGACAGCGAATCCCCGCGCTGGACCGTGACCGTCGGAGCCGCCGGCGGCGGCGGCGGCGGGGGAGCCGGAGCGGGTGCCGGCGCCGCGGCCTGCGCTCCACCAGGTAGCTTGAGTACCTGCCCCGGGTGAATCAAATTGGGGTCCGAGAGCTGATCCCGGTTCAGGTCGAAGATCTCGCGCCAGCGATTGGTGTCGCCCAGGGTGCGGCCGGCGATCGCCGATAGCGAGTCGCCCCGCTGCACGGTGGCAGTGGGAGCAGCCGGCGGAGGTGCGGGTTGCGGCTTCGGCTCGGGCTTCGGTTCCGGCTTCGGCTCGGGCTTCGGTTCCGGCTTGGGCTCGGGCTTGGCTTCCGGCTTCGGCTCGGGCTTGGCTTCCGGCTTCGGCTCGGGCTTCGGGGCCGGTGCGGCGGGAGGCACGGGCGCCGAGAGCTGCCTGGCCGCGGCAGCGAGTTCGGCGAGCAGTTGAGCCATCGTGCGCTGCTGCACAGCAGAGGTAGCGGCACGACTGAGGGTCAACGCATCCGCGGTATACGGACGAAGCACGGCGGGAGGAACGGCGACCGGCGGAGCCACCGGAATGCCAATTGCAGGCCCGTAGGGTTGGGGCGTCCAGGTGATGAATGGCTGGTTGGCGGCGTTGACTGACATGGGCTCGCTCCCTTCCGCGACGACTAAGCCTTTCGTCGGAAAAGACGCGGGTATTCTTGCCTTAAGGTTTGGCTATGAACCTGCTCCACCCGGCCGTCACCGCCCACCAAGCGGATCGCGCGCCGCATGCCATCATTCGCCCAGCGACTATGGCGGCGTTCGAGTTGCTATGCGGATTCGAGGCCACCCGATCCCTGCAAATCGGCCCAGTCAGCGGGATTAGGCAGTTACTACGGATTGCGGCTCGCCACAAAACTTGGTAACGTTGATCCATGACTACTACTCGTATCCTCAACCCCACCCTCGCAAACCGCGTGATGACCGCTGAGGACGCTGCGGCCCTGATCTGCTCGGACACCCAGATCGGGATGAGCGGCTTCACGGGCTCAGGCTACCCCAAAGACGTCCCGCTCGCCCTGGCACGCCGGATCTCGGATGCCAACCTGCGGGGCCAGCGATTCCAGGTGAACATCTTCACCGGAGCTTCCACCGGGCCGGAACTCGACGGCGCGCTCGCCATGGCAGGGGGGATCCACCTCCGCCTGCCTTACCAATCCGATCCCGAGACCCGCAAACGCATCAATGCGGGTGAGATGGACTACATGGACATCCATCTCAGCCACGTGGCCCAGCACGTCGAATACGGCTTCCTGGGCAAGCTCGACTACGCACTCGTCGAGGTTTCGGCCGTCCTCGAAGACGGTCGCCTCGTGCCCAGTTCGTCGGTCGGTAACAACAAGACCTGGATCGAGCAGGCGGACAAGATCATCCTCGAGGTCAACTCCTGGCAACCTGCCGAGCTCGAGGGGATGCACGACATCTACTACGGCATGCACCGCCCTCCTCACCGGCAGCCCATTCCCCTGGTCTCGGCCGGCCAGCGCATCGGCACCCCTTACCTCGAGGTTCCCCTCGACAAGGTCGTCGCCGTCGTGCCGACCAACTCCCCGGATCGCAACAGCGCCTTCAAGGTCCCCGATGCCGCCTCCAACCAGATTGCGGGCCACATCCTCGACTTCCTGGCCTGGGAGGTCAAGCAGGGGAGAATGCCCGAGTCGCTGCTGCCCCTGCAATCCGGCGTGGGCAACATCGCGAACGCGGTTCTCTTCGGTCTGCAGGAAGGGCCCTTCGAGAACCTGACCTCCTACACCGAGGTCATCCAGGACGGCATGATCGACCTGCTGCGCTCCGGCAAGATGCAGTACGCCTCGGCGACGGCCTTCTCGCTGAGCCCCGAGGCCCTCACGAACGTCATGGCCAACCTCGGAGAGTTCCAGCAGCGCATCGTGCTGCGCCCCCAGGAGATCTCCAACCACCCGGAGATCATCCGTAGGCTGGGCGTCATCGCGATGAACGGGATGATCGAGGCCGACATCTACGGCAACGTGAACTCCACGCACATCATGGGATCGCGCATCCAGAACGGGATCGGCGGCTCGGGCGACTTCGCCCGCAACGGCTACGTCTCGATCTTCATGGCTCCGTCGCTGGCCCAGAAGGGCGCCATCTCGACCATCGTCCCGATGGTCTCCCACGTGGATCACACCGAGCACGACGTCGACGTCATCGTCACCGAGCAGGGCCTGGCGGACCTGCGGGGCCTCTCGCCTCGGCAGCGCGCCCGCCTCGTCATCGAGCGCTGCGCCCATCCCGACGTGCGCCCGCAGCTGCGCGACTACCTCGACCGTGCGGAGCGCCTGTCGTTTGGCAAGCACACCCCGCATCTCATCGGGGAGTCCCTGGGCATGCACGCGCATTACCTGCAAACGGGGCGGATGTTCGAGCGTGGAACCGCTCAGCCGCTGGTTCCGCAAGGCTAGATCCTATCTCTCGCCGACGCGGGAAAACATGTCACGAGGCCCCGCCTGAGTTTCAGGCGGGGCCTCGTGACATGCGGCAGCCGGGCGCTAGCGGCCCGAGCGATTCTGCAGCCGGTCGATCAAGCTGACTGCAAAGCTGCCGAGGCCGGCCACGGACGAGACGCTGAGCAGGGCCGGGATGGAGACCGGAAGGGCCAGCCCAGCGGCGGCCAGGGCGGCGACGAGGCCAGCAGCGCCGCTGACGCCCGAGAGCCCAGCCTGGAGGGTGGTGACGGTCTTCTCGCGAGCCGTGGCTTCGGGATCGTGCCGGGTGGCGATCGCCTTCTTGATGTCGAAGAAGGCGACCACCGAGCTGAGGACAGTGGCGATCGCCGACAGCGAGCCACCCATGCGGGCGACGAAGCCCACGGGAGCCGAGGCGCCCGCCGCACGCGCCAGGCCTGAGGCCCCCTTGGCGGCCGTGGCCGCATCGACCAGGTCGTCGGCGTGAGACAAGGCCTTGGCGGCGCCGGTGACGCGCTTGGCAGTAGAGACGAGGTCGGCCACCTTGTCGACGATCGAGACGGCCTTGGAGGCTCCCGAAACCCCTTTGGCAACGCTGGCGACGGGACCGAGGACATGCAGCATGTGGGGCAGGTGGCTCAGGTTGGCCAGCTTTGCCAGCTGCGCGGCTTTTTCCCCCTCGCGCGGCGCCTCGGGCTCGAGCGACGTCGCAGGAGAGCGAAGCGAGGCAACGAAGTGATCCGCCGCGAGCCCCGACGCCCTGGCAGCCCGCGGCTTCGCCGGCGCCGAGACGGGCCGGGCGGGGGTGAGGCTGGGACGGCTGAAGTGAGAGATTTCCACGGTACGCTTCCCCGGTTCGATGGCCTGAGCAACGGTAGGCCCACCCTACTATCGTCGGGTCCCGACCCAGCATTCTTATGGGTGGATTAAGCTTTGCCTTTCCATGCTCGGATGGTGGCAGCAGGCGGCGAGTGCGCGTCTCGCGCATGGTCAAGGGGTCTTGGCCAACGCTCCCTAGCGCTGGGGAGAGTGGTTTATGTACGATCAGCGCACCGACGAGCGGTAGCACGATCGGCAGCGCCACGCAAAACGGAGGGCGCCCGCATGACCCCAAGCTCCGCGCGCATCGCGCTTTCGGACGTCTCGGCCACGATGCTGCTGACGCTCTACTGCCATGTCCGAGACCAGCAGGCCCGGCATCCCATCCTGCCGGATCCCGAATCCTTGCGACTCTGGGAGGCCCTGCGTCCCAAGCTGAGCGAGGCGCAGGATCCCCGCCTGGCGCGATTGCTATCCAGCCGAATTCCCGACCTGGGAGTCACTTACGTCGCCATGCGCGCCCGGTACTTCGACCAGGTCGTCCGGGACTTTCTCACGCGCTTCCCCGTGGGGCGCGTCGTCAACATGGGCTGCGGGCTCGATCCGCGATTCTCCCGCGTCGACAACGGGATCATGCAGTTCGTCGACGTGGACCTGCCCCCGGTGATCGCGCTGAAGTCCGCCTTCTTCGCCGAATCGGATCGCTACCGCCTGATCGCGGCGGCCGTGACGGACCCGGGCTGGCTCGACGTGCTGGGAGAGAGCCCGGCGCCCACGCTCTTCCTGGCGGAAGGTCTGTTCATGTACCTGACCGAAGACCAGGTCCGGTCGCTGGTCCTCGGCTTGCAGCGACGCTTTCCTGGATCCGAGCTGCTCTTCGAGGGGATCAACCGGCGCTGGCTGGATCCGAAGGTGTACTGGCTCTTGCGCTGCAAGCTGCGTCGGGGCTTCGGGCTCGGGCCGGACGCGACCTTTCGCTTCGGGCTTGCGAACAGCCATGAGGTCGAAGCCTGGGGACCGGGAATTCGTTGGCTCGACGAGTGGTCCTTCATGGATGCGTCATGGAGTGCGATCGGCTGGGTGAAGGCCTTTGCCGGAGTCCAGGTCTTCCGCAAGGCCATGTGGCTGGTTCGCTACCGGCTGGAGTGACGCGACGTTGAAGGTCCAGACCGGCGGCGTGGCGCTAGGAATGTCGCGCGACGGAATTGAGGAGGGCCTCCAGGCGCGCCAGGAACCGCGCGGCATGAACCCCGTCCGCCAACCCGTGGTGAAGCTGCAGGTTGAACGGCAAGACCTCTCGCCCTTCCTTGGGGGTGATCTTGCCCCAGGCGAACCGGGGAATCGAGTCGTTCGCCCGCATCGGATGCGTCATGCCGGTGAACGCCCCCCACGGAAAGCACGACATGTACAGGACATCGTCCCGGAAAGCGGCGCCCTGCAGGACGGATTCGACGGCCTGGGCCTTGGCCATCTCCGCGAGGCAACTCTCGAGGAAGCGATCGCGATCCAGATCGTAGGCGACCGCGCAGAAGCTGAAGAGGTCGTCCTTCCAGGGGACCGTGAACGAGGGCGCCACCACGTCATGCAGCACCACCGATTCGCCCCGGATGCGGGTGCGGAACTCGACGATCGCGTTGGCGGCCGCCGAAACCGCATGGATGATCGTCGGGTAAACGGGCAAGCCTGCCGTTTTCAGCGCGGCCAAGAGGCCCGTGACCTCGAGATCGACGGTGAGGCTGAAGTACGGATACTCCAGGGCTCCGTACACGAGAAAATGGTCGCGTCTGGGCCATGTCGCCTGATCGATGACCTGCATGCGGGTCGTCCTTTCGTCACGTGATGGGGATCGCGGTTGCCAAGGCAGCCGCGTAACCGCCCGCAGGCTCGAGGTGAACCAGAGCCCAGGTTCCGGCACCCAGCTGATTGGAGGCCTCAAGAACGACCGCGGGCTCGCCCGGAACCACCGAAACCGAGAACTCCCTCAATGGAACCGACAAGCCTTTCCCACAGGCCTTCAGGATCGCTTCTTTCCGGGTCCACGCCAGGAAGAAGCTCAGACTCCGGTCCTCTTGCGGCAGCTCAAGCATCTGCGCCTGCTCATGAGCCGAGAAGTACCGTGCCGCAATGGCCTCGGCCTCCGGAAACTCACGCACCTGCTCGACGTCAACCCCAACGGGAGATGCGAGGGTCAAAGCGAAGAGAGCAAGCTCGCCGGAGTGGGCGACGTTGAACTCGACGGCCTCCGGGTTCAGTTGTTCAACCAGAGCGGGCTTGCCATGGGGCCCGTAGGTGAACGCCACCTGCTCGGGGGCGATTCCCAGGCACGTCCCCAGCAACTGACGTAGCCTGGCTCTCGCCACGATGAACCGATGGCGATGCTGGTCGAATCGAAAGCGCCTGGCACGCTCCCGTTCGTCCTCGGACAAGAGAGACGTCAGTTCTCGGACCTCCGCGAGGTCGAGGTCGAGCACGGCCGAAATCACCTCGACCCGACCTGGTTCCAGCGCCAGTTCGTGCAACGCAGCGGGCCAAGAGCGTTGCCGGACGCATACCTGGCTACCGTTATCATGCTGGCGATTCTCAAAAGACATCCCGTAGCCTCTACGACACGCGTTCAGCGTCGATAGAAAAAGGAAAGAGCCTGAACCCACCAGAGCCAGACTCTTTTCATATCGTACCCGATATTGGGGACGCCGCGGAGTGTGATTAATCGCGCGATCGTCTTCGGACACTCAATCCGAAGGAGCCCGGCGGAACTTGGGTAGGACGAACGACGCCCATGTCCCTCAGGCCCGTTACGCTCTTCTCCGGAGGAACACTGATCCGGCAGAACCCAGCGGTGATGCGTTTGAGCGAGGGATCATGGCGCGACGCCAAGGGCAGGAGAATCCCCCCAAGCCCCTTTCGATTGCCCTCTGCGGCGACGTGATGATGGGAAGGGGCATCGATCAGATCCTGCCCCATCCCGGGAACCCACGGTTGTACGAGCGCTACCTTCACGATGCCCGCGCCTACGTGGAGTTGGCGGAGCGCGTCAGCGGCCCGATCCCCAGGCCGGTGGACGTCTCCTACCCCTGGGGCGAGGCGGCAGAGGCATTGAAACGCTTCGGGCCGGACGCCTGGATCATCAACCTGGAGATGAGTATCACCACCCGCGAGGAGGCGTGGCCCGACAAGGGGATTCATTACCGCATGCACCCCGCCAACATCGCGTGCCTCAGCGCGATCGGGTCCCCTTGCTGCGGCCTCGCCAACAACCACGTCTTGGACTGGGGAACCGCGGGCCTCCTCGAGACCCTCCAAACCCTGGACGGCGCCGGCATTGCACACGCGGGAGCCGGGCGACACGCGGCCGAAGCCTCTTCACCGGCCGTCATCGAGGTTCCTGGCAAGGGCCGCGTGCTGGTATTCTCGCTCGGTACCACCACGAGCGGGATTCCGCGCGAATGGGCCGCGGACCGGGAGCGACCGGGCATCCACGTCCTGGAGGATCTCTCCGAGACGACAGCCCGCAGGCTTGCCTCCCACCTACAGGCATTCAAGCACCCTCAAGATGTGGTCGTCGCGTCGATTCACTGGGGAGGCAACTGGGTCGATGCGGTTCCCGACGCCCATATCCGCTTCGCCCATGACCTCGTGGACGGAGGGGTCGACGTCGTGCACGGACACTCGTCCCATCACGTGATGGCCATCGAGGTCTACCGAGAACACCTGATCCTCTACGGTTGCGGGGACTTCCTGGACGATTACGAGGGGATTAGCGGGTACGAGGACTACCACCCCAACGTGCGCATGGTGTATCTGATCCGCCTCGAGCCTGGCCTGGGCCGCCTCTTGAAGGCGAATCTCGTGCCGATGCAGATGAGCCGGTTTCGATTGCAACGGGCCTCCGACGCCGAGGTGGGTTGGGCGCACCAGCGGCTCAACGAACTTGGCAGCCCGTTCGGTACGTCCCTACAGCGGGATCCCGACAACCACCTCAGCCTCCGCTGGCGCTAACCCTTACTGTCTCGGGTCCCCCCTTTTGGGCAGTCGACGGCGTTCTCCATGCGCTTCATGATGACGCTGAGCGCGTGGGCACCGGCGCCCCTGACGGACGCTCAGTATTGCGGGCCGCCGCGGGCAGCAGCGATGGCTCGAGCGGCAGCATAAACCAGAAGGTACTGCCTTTGCCGAGTTCGCTTAACACACCAATCTTCCCGCCTTGGGCCTCGACGAAGGTTTTGCTGATGCTCAGCCCCAAACCCGTTCCGCCTCGACGTCTCCCGGCTTCCAGCTGGGAAAACCGCTGAAAGAGCTTGGGAAGATCCTCGGGGGCGATCCCGATGCCGGTATCCACCACCTCGCAGAGCAAGTACGTGCCTTCCTTGCGGGCACGTACGGTAATCTTGCCTCCCGGCGGCGTGAACTTCAGGGCATTGGTCAGCAAGTTGGCCACCACTCTCTCGGTGCGAGGCCCATCCATCCGTGCCATGAGGGGTTCATCCGGTAAGGACAGCACCATCTCGACCTTGGCCTCTTCGATCAAGGGTTTGAGACTCTCCACCACGTCCCCTATCTTGGAGCGCAGATCCTCCTCGCTCAGATTGAGCGCGAAGGTTCCAGCCTCCATGCGCGCGAAGTCGAGCAGGTCGTTCACCATCAACTCAAGTCGCTTGGTGCCTTTCTCGATCTGGATCACGAAGTCCCGCTGCTTTGGCACGAGCGGGCCTGCGACCTCGTCCTCGAGGAGCTCCGCGTAGCCCAGGATGGCCATGATCGGAGCCCGGAGATCGTGAGAGACCGCGTTGACGAAGCTGCTCTTGAGGCGTTCGATTTCCCTGGCCTGGCGCAACTCCGCGTCACGCTGGGCGATCGCGGCCTGGATCCGCTTGACGTCCGTGATGTCCTGGACGACGCCCAACATTTGAATCGGCTGCTTTTGCTCGTCGTAAATGACATCCGCTTGCTCCTGAACGATCCGCTCCGTTCCATCCGGTCTCACGATGCGGTGCTCGATGGAGTAGGGGGTTTGGCAGAAAAGGGCCTCGTCGACGGCATGTTTGACCGAAGCGCGATCGTCCGGATGAACCCGCTCGAGGAACGCCTCGTACGTCGCGGCGAACTCCTGTGGCTGCAGCCCGAAGATCCGGTAAATCTCGTCCGACCAGCGAAGCGTGTTCGTCTTCAAGTCCAGCTCCCAGTTTCCCACATGAGCGATTCGCTGGGCGTTCGTAAGGCTCGCCTCGCTATGCCGTAGCTCGGTCTCCAATCGCTTGCGTTCGGTGATGTCGAAAACGGTCGAGCGACTCACGAGGTAGTTCCCATCGGCGTCCTTGAGGGCAGACGCGCTCAGGAGGACGCTCATGACGGTTCCGTCCTTGCGCACCATATCGACTTCGAGGTTCTGGATGAAGCCGGTTTTCATGAAGCGCGGCAGGGTTCGCCTGACCTTTTCTGCGCTCTGAGGAGTCAAAAGGTCGTAGATGAGGCGCTTTCCGAGGACTTCCTCCGAGGCGTAACCCAGCCATGCAAGCTCGGTTTCGTTGATCCGAACGATACGCCCATCCTTGTCCAGGGAGTGGTACCCGCAGGGCGCATGATTGTAGAGGTCGAAGATCTCTGCCGCCGCCTGCTGCAATGCCGTCTGTGCCAGTTCACGTTCCGTAATTTCCTGGCGCAGGGCGGCGTTGACCCGCGTGAGCTCCGCAGTCCGCTCTTGAACCCGCGCCTCCAGGTGGTCCCGCGCCCGGCGTAGATCCGCTTCGAGGTGCTTGCGGACGGTGATGTCGCGAAGCACCGCCACGTAGCCGCTGACCTGCCCGGTTGGGGTGAGGAGAGGAGAGAGGGTCACGGACACGTCGATCCGCCGTCCGTCGCGGTGCAGTCGCTGGGAGTCGTAAGGACCGACGCACTCTCCCTTCTCGATCCGCCTGGTGTTCTCCTGATACTCGACCAAGCGCTCGGGAGGGTAAAACAGTGACAATGGCTTTCCGAGGATGTCGGACGACGCATAGCCGAACAAACGCTCGGCACCCTCGTTCATGCTACTGACGGTCCAGGCCTTGGTCGCTCCGAGAATGGCATCATGCGAGGCTTCCACGAGCGAGGCGAGCAAGGCCCGGTGACTCTCCGCCTGTTCACGCGCCTCAGCCATGCGGGTGAGGGAATGGACATTCCACAAGATGGCGAGCAAGCCAAAGAGCGAGGCCAGCGCGATCCACAGCACCCACTCGACGTAGGGGGAAAGGACGAGCAGCCTGACGGCAACTTCTCGGATCGCCCCGATGGCGAGGGGGATCATGAGCAGCGTCGGAATGGTGCGGCGCAAGGTGAGTCCAGCTTCGGTGTCGCTGGTGAATACGCCCATCATCCCCCGTTCCGGACGGGCGAGCAGGACCCCCAGGGCCAGCACGATGATCGTGACGGCCCCTCCGGTGCCCAGTTCACGGACGCCGACGAGGCTGCCAAACGTCGCGACGTGGTAGACGTAGCCCCAGAGGAGAACAACGGGGTAGATCATCGCGAGCAGGCACATGAACTCTGCAGGCCGCAGGCCGCGACGCTTCGTGTCGGCCTCTAGCCAGAAGAGCGCAAGGCCGATCAGGGTAAGGCCGATGGCCCCCGGTGGAGTGAGGCGGCCTGTAAACGGCACGTCAAGGGTGGCCAAGGCCCGTCCGAAAAGCCAGCGATCAACCCCCAGATCGACCCGAAAGAGGTACTCGATCAGGGCAAGCCCCGCATAGCAGACCAAGAGCAACCCGAAGGCACGCGGCAGCACGGGCCAACGCTTAGCGTTCCACAGCCAGAGAGACACCCCGGCGAGCACAAAGCAGGTCGCAGCGCTCGGCATCATGGGAGGCTCTGGTAGCAGCGCCCGTTTCAGCAGGTCGAGATCGAAGGCCCAACCTGCAAGGACCAAGCCGCCCAGCAAGACGGCGGCAAGTGCTATTAACAGGGAGACCCTGCGGCATGCTTGGACGACGTGAGGGTTGATGGGGTATCGCATCGGCAGCCCTCCTGCCATCTGACCCCGACGGAAGCATTATCGCACTGGATCCTGGATGCGCATCCCTCGCCTGAGGGCTACCCCCTATTAGGGGACGCTACCTCCATCCGACACTCCTGGGTAGCGGGATGGGCGCGTGGGCGAGTCCTCTTTAGCACTGTCAAGCCGAAGGGCTCTGGGATACCCCAAGGTCGCTTTCCCACAGGTTCCCTCCATGAGAGAGGGGTTGACGACATACCCCCCATGGGTATAAATAAATATACCCCCGAGGGGTATCTATGATTTCATAAAAAGGAGCCTGCCTCATGTCCAAGCCAATCCCTGTCGAAGCGACGCAGTTCCCGGAGGTGGTGCTGCAATCCAGCACCCCCGTGCTCGTAGACTTCTGGGCCCCATGGTGCGGCCCTTGCCGCATGGTGGCACCGGTCCTCGAAGACCTCGCGCAGTCCCATCCCGACAAGTTCAAGGTCGTCAAGGTCAACACCGATGAGAACCCGGACGTGGCCGTGCAGTACGACATCATGAGCATCCCAACCCTCATGCTCTTCAAGGACGGAAAGGTGGTCGATCGAATGGTTGGCTTCATGCCGAAGGCGTCCCTGGAAAGCCGGATCCTCCCTAAGTTGTAAAGGAACCTTCATGGAACTGGTCATCATCGGAGGGGTCGCCTCCGATGATGACCTCCACGGCCAGCGCCCGGCGCCGAGCCGGTCGCCAGGATCGCTTACGGCGTCGTGATCGCGGCTGACGTCTTCCCGAACAAGAAGTCCTGCAGGAGGGTGAGTTCGCATCCAAGGTGAGTAAGAAACAACAAAGCAGCTTGGTGGATAACCACCAAGCTGCTTTGTTAGTACCCCTTACGGGAAGGTATTCGAACTTACTTAACCATGTTTCCGGATCTCTTAACCTTTTATGCCCTTCAAGGTTAAGAGAAAGCATCCTAAGCTTCGACTGACGCAGTTAGCGAAAGCCGGGTATGACATCATAAGGAACAGGCATTAAGTCGAAACAACCAGGAGCCAAGAAGTCATGCTCCGATCGAAGCACAACTCTATTAGTGAGGGATCTTCCCGTTATCTGGCCGTTTCTCGATGGGTAATCGCCTTATCCGTGGGGATACATCTCAGTGCAACTCCCACCCTGGCCTCTCAAACAAAGGATCCTCCCGTGCAGTACGAGAACTATGACGAACAGCCGGAGGCTCTCCCCACACGTGCAGAGCAAGGGTTCCCCGATGCCCAGTACGAGTTTGCAATTGGCTTGAAGTACGGGATGGGGATTAAGAAGGACGAAATCGAAGCCCGAAAGTGGTTTGAACGAGCAGCAGTTCAAGGCCATCCTTGGGCACAGTTCGAATTTGGGCAAATGCTGGAGTTTGGGCAGGGAGGCCCCGTCGATCTCCGGCGAGCGCTTAGCCAATATCGCTTGGCTGCCGAATCGGGGGAGGCGCGGGCAAGAGCGCGTGCTGGCCAGTTGCTGAGAACTCGGATGAGCGATCAAGCGCTCCATGCTCAGGAGGCCCGGAACTGGTTGGAACGGGCGGCGAACCAGAACAACAGCGAAGCCCAGATTGAGCTGGCGATCGCTTATGCGACGGGTGAGGGGGGGCAGGCGGATCCTGAAAAAGCTCTCACTTGGCTCAAGAAGGCAAGCTCACAATCGGACGCCGGGCGCGTGCTGGCCCAGGTCTTCGAGGCACGGCAAAAGGCCCGAAAATCGTTGAGTCCCAGCGCCATGGTCGAAGAATGGAGCCAGTCCAATCGACCGGATGATCGCTTTCTGCTGGGAATGGCGACCCGATTCGGGCTCGGGTGGCCAGTGGATCTGAAGGCTTCCCGTCAGTTATTCCAACGGTTGGCGGAAGCAGGGCATGCGCCAAGCGCGTATTACCTTTCCGAGATGCTCTTGGAGGGGTTTGGCGGCCACCCGGATCAAAAAGCGTCCGATCACTGGTGTAAGCGTAGCGCAGACCTTGGTTACGCCGCAGCGCAGGTCGGCATGGCCAATCGTAGCGGCTTAGACCAGTCCAGCCGGATGCGCTGGCTTCGCAAAGCGGCGGCGCAGGGTTTTCCGCTCGCGGAGTACCTCTTGGGGAATGCCTTAGGCATGGAAGCCTCCGCTCAAGCGGAACGTCACGCCTGGTTGCTCAAGGCCGCTCGGAACGGCAACGTCGATGCGGCCAGGGAACTAGGCCTCGGGACGGATGTAGAGGCCGATCAATGGCTTCTCTTTGCAGCCCAGCATGGCCACAGCGACGCGCAGCGCATGCTGGGCGAAAGGCTATTCTATAGCGATCAACTTGAGCAAGCCATCTCATGGCTACTCACCGCGGCTGAGCAGGGAGAACCGAATGCCAGCGTCAAGCTGGGGGACGCCTACTGGCATGGCCAAGGAGTGACCAAGGACCTCGGGATGGCAGCCCGCTGGTTTCTCCAGGCCATGCGGCTAGCTGGTGGATTAGGGATCGAGCAACTCGCCAATCTTTTGCGAGAGCCCGAGGAGCACTTGCTTCCATACGCCGAGATCAAGCCTGCCATGCAGCGACTCGCTGATGCGGGAGATCCGATCGGGCTCTTTGCCATGGGCTGCATCGCCCTTCGCGGGCGAACGCACCCCAAAGACCTTATCCTTGCCCGTCACTACTTTCAACAGGCGGCCAAGAAAGGCCACTCCGGCGCCATGGTGGAACTAGGCAAGCTCCAAGTAGAAGGCCTAGGAGGTAGCCAGGATGAGGCGGAAGGCCGCGCGTGGTTCCAGAAGGCCGCAGAGCGTGACGATCTCGACGCCATGCGTTTGCTCGCGGACTTGCTCCGTGACGGCCGAGGGGGGAAAAAAGACCCGCTCCAAGCGATCGCCCTCTTGGAGGAAGCCGCCGAGCGAGGCTACCCCGAGGAGTACGTCGCGTTAGGCAGGATGTTCAGGTTCGGTCAGGGCGTCCCCATCGACTTGCCAAGATCCAAGCGATACTTCGAAATGGCGCTTGCAGACGGGATTTCCAGCGCAAAGCTTTTTTTGAAAGATTTCGTCCTGCAAGACGGCAAACTTCACGTCATCGAGGGCATGGCCCACGAGGCACGGCTTCGGCAAGAAGCCGCGAAAGGAGATGCCGAGGCGCAGCTGGCTTTCGGGAGGTGGCTGATGCTGGCGACCTACGATCGCCAAGACATCAAGGAGGGCCTCGAGTGGGTCCAGAAGGCGGCCGAGAAAGGGTTAGCCGCAGCCCAGTTGGAGTTGGCAAGGGCGTTCGAGCGTGGCCTAGCGCTTCAAGGTGGATATCCTGATCAGCAGGCACAAGCCCTTCGGTGGTTTCGCAGCGCTGCCGCTGGCGGGGATCGGGACGCCCAGTATCAGTTAGCTTCCCACCTCCGCTACGGCGATGCGGAGGCTCAGCGTGAGGCCTTCGCCTGGGCGCTCAAGGCCGCTACCGCTCACCATGTGGAAGCGGAAGCGCTGATGGCCGAGATGTATGCACGCGGAATCGGGACCCTCGCCGACGAAACGCAAGCCATCGAGTGGGCCAATCGAGCGCTTCGAGGCGGCGTCGCTCAGGCGTGCTTTCAGATTGGCGTGATGTTCGAGCAAGGCATCCACGCTCCAAAAGATCTGCCTCGCGCCTTCTTTTGGTATCTCAAGGGGGCCGAGGCAGGGGTCTCCTCATGCCAGGAGCAAGTTGCGGAAATGTACGAGCGCGGCGAGGGAGTCGCTCGGAACTTGCATGCGGCGATTCAATGGTACACCCAGGTTGCCGAGCCGTATCACAGTGAGCCGGCATTTGCGATTGCGAGAATCTACCTCGAAGGCCCCCCCGAGATCCGAAACGAGGCAGAAGCGCTTCGCTGGTACATGACGGCAATCGATTACTCGCTGGAAGGGGGAGACGGGACGGAGTTCTTCGGCGTGGGGGAATTTGAACGATTCGCCAAAAAGTATGGAAATCTGGCGCGCGCACGCTATCACCTGGCCCGTAACTTGGAATTGGGAGACGGTCAGCCCCGCGATCTCCGCCAAGCCGCTCATTGGCTCGCGCGCGCGCGTGATCTTGAGAGGAAGTACCCTGACGAAGCAGGCATGGCCTGCTTCCGCTTGGGGGTGGCCTATGTGGAAGGATGGGAAGGTGAGGCTTCTCCCGACAAGGCCCTCTCGTCTTTCCGCCGCGCCATGGAACTGGTGAAGGACGTCGGGGATAATCCGTTTGCCTTCATGGCCAGCAACTCCCTGGACTGGGAGTACTACCATGCTTTCCCGAAAGTGGTTCAAGCCCTCGATTCGGCCGCGAAGGCGGGAAGCGTGTTGGCGATGGCCGAACTCGCATGGCTTTATCAGAATGGCCACGGGCTGCCCCGCCATGACGAACAAGCAGCGGCCTACCGGCATGTGGCCATCAAGGCCGGATACCTGCCCAGCGCATTCGATGACGCACGGTATGTCGATCGCAGCCAGAAGCAAGGAGATACCGTGGCCCTGAGGCACTATCTCCAGCTGGCGACCCTCTTGCCACGGGATGCTTCGATAGCCAATACGCTAAGCAACCAAAGAAGCCAGCACCTGAAGTTTGAAGCCTACCGCAAGGTGACCAAAGCACTTGCAGAGGCAAAAAAGCGCGGACGGGTGGAAGCAAGGCCCATGGAGTCGTCGCCTGGAATGACCGTTACCTTCTATGATCCGGATCTAAAACCAGCCACGCGCAAGGCCATGGAGGAGTGGGCGCGTTCCGAAGGGGTCTCTACCGCTCATGCACGTGTTTTCTGGGATGCAGGGCAACTCATGGCACGCGCGCGCATGGAAAAGCAGGCCCATATACGCGACGAGGTGCTCGAAAAAGCCGCCAATCTAGGCTCCCCAGAGGCGATGTTGCATTTGAGCGAACGTTTCGCGAGTCCCCCCTCATGCGGAAGGTAGCCTCATGAAGGCGTATCAATGGATGCTCCTCGCTCAAGCTTTCGGGGCCGTAGGACTGAGCTCGGAGATGATCAAGCTAGAAGCAGTTTTGACTCCTCGGCAGATCGCGGAGGCCCAGGATGCGGCCAAGGCATGGTGGACGCGCTACCATCATTGACGCTCGCCCGAAATGGACGTCTGGAAAAAAGGTGCGCAAACAACAAAGCAGCTTGGTGGTTACCCACCAAGCTGCTTTGTTAGTACCCGATACGGGATTCGAACCCGTGTTACCGCCGTGAGAGGGCGACGTCCTAGGCCTCTAGACGAATCGGGCAAATGCCGTTTCCGGCAGTACCCCCAGCGGGAGTCGAACCCGCCCTACCACCTTGAAAGAGTGGTGTCCTAACCGATAGACCATGGGGGCTTATCG
>JAKFCW010000092.1:0-60953 GCA_036676455.1 Candidatus Sericytochromatia bacterium | reverse complement strand
AAGATCAACCCCGACAAGATCGGCGCGCTGATCGGTCCTGGCGGTAAGAACATCAAGAAGATCGTCGAAGAGACCGGCGTCAAGATCGACATCGAGGATGACGGTTCGGTCTTCATCACCACGGCGGATGCCGAGGCGGCTCGCAAGGCCACTGCGGCGGTGGGTCGCTTCACCCGCGAGGCCGAGGTCGGCGGTATCTACAAGGGCAAGGTCACTCGCCTCATGAACTTCGGCGCCTTCGTCGAGATCATGCCCGGCAAGGAAGGCCTGGTCCACATCTCGCAGCTCGCCCCCGAGCGGGTCGCGAAGGTCGAGGACGTCGTCAAGGTGGGCGACGAGGTGGTGGTCAAGGTGGTCGAGATCGACCAGCAGGGCCGCGTCAACCTCACCATCAAGGGCGTCAACGCCGAAGAGAAGCAGAAGATCGGCGTCTAGCCAATCTAACCAGAAGGGCCGGGGAGCTTGCTCCCCGGCCCTTTTTTGGGTGATTTAAGCCGTGGCGGGCGGTTATAGCCATGGCGGGCGCAGAGGCCCGCCCCACAAACAGGGCCTTAGGGTCACAGGCACAATGGCCCGCGCCATTAACATGACTGCATGTAAGGGTGCTCGAGGGGCTAACTACAAGGGTGCTTGTGGGGCGGGCCTCCGCGCCCGCCATGGCTTTAATCACGCCCCACAAACAGGATCCTTGTGACACAGGCACGGAGGTTCGCCCCCCAGACTTGGCTGCATGTAACGGAGTTCGAGGGGCTAACTTCAAGGGTGCTTGTGGGGCGGGCCTCCGCGCCCGCCATGGCTTTAATCACCCCTGAATTCACTGACAGTGGGCCTCCGGGCCCGCCTGCATGCAGGCAGGGTCCCGGTTTATGCATTAGAATGGGGAAAGTGATCACTCAGGATGGCTGCATCCACGTGGCGGGAGGGTTCCCGCCTAGCAAGGGCCGGCATTGATGGAAAACCGTGAGCAGAAGTTCGTCCTCTCCAACGGCGTGAGGGTCCTGATCGAGGAACTCCCCCACGTCCGCTCCGCCTCGGTGGGGTTCTGGGTCGACGCAGGCACCAAGGACGAGTCCCCCGCGATCAACGGGATCTCGCACTTCATCGAGCACATGATGTTCAAGGGGACCGCCAAGCGCTCCGCCCTGGAGATCGCCCAGTCGCTGGAGGATACGGGCGGCTCGCTGAACGCCTTCACCGACAAGGAGAACACCTGCTACTACGCCCGGGTGCTGGACGATCAGGTGCCCCTGGCCATCGACGTGCTCGCCGACATGCTCATGAACGCGGCCATGGATCCCGCCGAGCTGAAGCGCGAGAAGCAGGTCGTGATCGAGGAGATCAAGATGTACGAGGATCAGCCCGATGAGCTGGTCCAGGACATGTTCAGCGAGGCCTTCTGGGGCGATCATCCCCTCGGCCGTCCCATCGTGGGCACCCGCCAGACGGTCCGCGGCACCCGCCGCGAGGACATCTTCGGCTACCTCGACCGCAACTACTCGCCCGACCGGATCGTCGTGGCGATCGCCGGCAACATCGAGACCGCCAAGGTGCTCGACCAGCTCGAGGCCACCATCGGCCAGCTGAAGCGCCCCGGCGAGCAGCGCCTCCTCACCGCCCCTGACTGCCTCTCGAACACCAAGATCAAGTACAAGGACATCGAGCAGGTCCACCTCTGCATGGGCACGCCCGGGCTGGTCGCGACCCACCAGGATCGCTACGTCCTCGCCGTCATCGACTCCATCCTGGGCGGCGGCATGAGCTCGCGCCTCTTCCAGGAAGTCCGCGAGAAGCGCGGCCTCGCCTACTCGATCGCATCCTACGAGATCATGTACGCCTCGGCGGGCGTCTTCGGCGTCTACGCCGGCTGCTCGCCCAAGTACGCCGATCAGGTCGTGGAGCTGGTGGTCGCGGAGCTGGAGAAGGTCAAGGCCGACGGCTTCTCGGAAGAAGAGCTGAAGCGCGCCAAGGACCAGCTGCGCGGCGGCATGCTGCTCGCCATGGAGACCCCGCGCCACCGCATGAGCCGCATGGCCCGCAACGAGCTCTACTTCGGGCGCCTGATCCCCACCGACGAGGTGATCTCCGAGATGGAGCGCGTCACCGTGGCCGATGTCCTGCGGGTGGCCAACCAGATCTTCGACACCCAGCGAATGACCATGACGGTCGTCGGCCCGGTGCGCAAGATCAAGACTCCTGCCCTGGAAAAGGCCAGCTGATCGTTCGATCCGCATGCTCGACCAAGTTACCGTTCGCTTCCAACGCCTCAGTGATCGCGCCCGTCCGCCCCTGGTCAGCCAGGAGGGGGACGTGGCGGCCGATCTCTTTGCTGCTAGCGCGGTCGTGATCCCGGCGCGCGGGCGCGCCATGGTGCCCACGGACCTTGCCATCGAGTTGCCTTCCGGCTTCCGGGCGCGCATTCACTCGCGCTCGGGCCTCAGCCTCAAGCATGGCATCGAGGCGGGCGCGGGTCTCATCGACAATGCCTACCGCCATGCGGTCGGGGTTCTCCTGTACAACCACTCGGATGTCGACTACTCCGTGCAGGAGGGCGATCGCATCGCCCAGCTCTGCATCGAGCGCTACACGCATCCGACCTTCGCGGAAGTGGAAAGCGTGGCGCCCACGGAGCGCTCTGCGGGCTGGGGCTCGTCAGGATCGTAGTCCCCGGAAGCGGAGAAAATCGAGGCGAAATGCGGGTCTTTCGCGGTCATGAGCGCCAGGGCCTTGGTGTATGATGAGGGGGATGAAAGGAGCCGCTTCGACATGACTCAAGGGGCCCAATCCCGACAGGCTGAGACCCAAAGGCCCGAGACCCATAGGGCCGACACGCAGCAAGACCCGCATGCCCGCAAGGCCAAGATCCGCGTGGCCGTGGCTGGTGCTTCCGGCAAGATGGGCCGCGAGATCGTCAAGGCCATCGCCCAGTCCTCCGACATGACCCTGGTGGCGGCGATCGCCCGCCGGCACGCCGGTGAGGATGCCGGCACCGTCGCAGGGATCTTCCCCCTGGGCGTCCCGCTGTTGCCCCAGCTCAGCCAGGCCCTCGAAAAGGGCGGCATCGACGTGCTGGTGGACGTGACCACGCCGCAAGTGGCCGCCGGCCATGCCCTGGAGGCCCTGACGGCCCGCGTGCGCCCCGTGGTGGGCACCACCGGCCTCAGCCCCCAGTCGGTCCAGGAGATCAAGCATGCCTGCGAGAACCGCGGCCTGGGCGCCATCCTCGCCCCCAACTTCGCCATCGGGGCCATCCTCATGATGAAGTTCGCCCAGGAAGCGGCAAAGTACTTCGGCAACGCCGAGATCCTCGAGCTGCACCACAACCAGAAGGCGGACGCTCCCTCGGGGACGGCCCTCAAGACCGCCGAGCTGATGCGCGAGTCGCGCGCCGCCTTCGGCCTGGACAACGCGCACGAGGTGGAGAAGATCCCCGGCGCGCGCGGAGCCGACGCCCCGGGCGGCATCCACATCCACAGCATCCGCCTGCCCGGACTGGTCGCCCACCAGGAAGTGATCTTCGGGGGGCTGGGCCAAACCCTCACGATCCGCCATGACTCCCTGAACCGCGAGAGCTTCATGCCGGGCGTCCTGGTCTCGGTGCGCAAGGTCATGGAGCTCGATCACCTCGTCTACGGCCTCGAGAACATCCTCTGAAGGAGGTCCCCTTGAATCGGTATCACGTCGCGATCCTCGGAGCCACGGGCATGGTCGGCCAGGAGATGCTGGAGACCCTGCTGGACCGGGACTTCCCCGCCGAGCGCATCACCCTCTTAGCCTCCGAGCGCTCCGTGGGCAAGACCGTGTCCTGCAGGGGCCGGGAGTTCACGGTGGAGCTGGCTCGCCCGGAAGCCTTCGAGGGAGTGGACGTCGTGCTGGCCTCGGCGGGCGGCTCGGTGAGCGCCGCGCTGGCGCCTGCGGCGGTGACGCGCGGGGCCGTCGTGATCGACAATACCTCGCACTTCCGCATGGACCCCACCGTGCCCCTGGTGATCCCCGAGATCAACCCGCAGGCGCTGGAGGGCCACCACGGGATCATCGCCAACCCCAACTGCTCGACGGCCATCCTGCTCATGGCGCTCAACCCCCTGCGGAAGCGTTTCCACGTGGAACGCGTGCTCGTCTCGACCTACCAGTCGGTCTCGGGCGCGGGCAAGGAAGCGGTCGACGAGCTGCATGACCAGACCGCGGCCCGCCTGAAGGGCGAGGACCTGGCGCCGTCGGCGCTGTCGAAGCCGATCGCCTTCAACCTGATCCCGCAGATCGACTCCTTCCTGGACTCCGGCTACACCAAGGAGGAGATGAAGTTCACGAACGAGACCCGCAAGATCTTCGACGCCCCGGAGTTCCGGATCTCCGGGACCTGCGTGCGGGTGCCCGTGGCCGTCGGCCACGCGATGACCGTGAACGTGGAATTCGACCGGGCAGTCTCGCCCGAGGAGATTCGCGACGCCCTGGCTGCGGCGCCTGGCGTGCGCCTGCTGGATGAGCCGAAGGCCATGCGCTACCCGCAGCCCACCGATGCCGCCGGCCTCGACGACGTGCTGGTCGGTCGCATCCGCGCCGACGTCTCGCATCCCCATGGGATCAACATGTGGGTGGTGGGCGACAACCTGCGCAAGGGCGCGGCCCTCAACGCGGTGCAGATCGCCGAGGAGATGCACCGGCGCGGCCTCTTGCGGGGACGACGCCAGGCGGTCTCTGCCGATTCCTGATTAAGAGCCGCAGGCGCTATTAACAGCCGCAGGCGCTAGTCATAGCGCGCCTCTCGGTGGACTCCATCCCCCAAAGGTGAGAAGATAAAACGATTCAAGGAGTTGACGATGAAAACCTTCGGCCGCGTTCTGACCGCCATGGTGACCCCCTTCGATGCGGAGGGCCGCGTTGACGTCGCGCAGGCCAAGCGGCTCGCGACGCAGCTCTTCGACAACGGTTCCGACGGGATCGTGGTGGTGGGGACCACCGGCGAGTCGCCCACGCTGTCTCATGACGAAAAGCTCGCCATGTTCGGGGCGGTCGTCGAGGTGGCCGAGGGCCGCGGCACGGTCATCGCGGGCACCGGCTCCAACGACACCGCCGCCACGGTGGCCCTGACCCAGGAAGCGGAGCAGCTCGGCTGCGACGGCATCCTGCTGATCTCGCCCTACTACAACAAGCCGAACCAGGAAGGGCTTTACCGTCACTTCCGGACGGTCGCCGAGGCCACCCGCCTGCCGGTGATCTTGTATAACCACCCGCCCCGGACGGGGGTGGCGATCGCCACCGACACCGTCGCGCGGCTCGCCCAGGTTCCCAACATCGTGGGCCTGAAGGACTCCTCGGCCAGCCTCGACGTCGCCTCCGACTTCCGGAAGGTGACCCCCGAGAGCTTCCTGCTCTACTCGGGCAACGACTCCCTGACCCTCCCGATGCTCGCGATCGGCGGCTACGGCGTGATCTCGGTGGCCACCCACGTGGTCGGCAACGACGTTCACGCCATGGTGGACGCCACCCTGCGCGGCGACTGGGAGGAAGCCCGCCGGATCCACTACCGGCTCTGGGATCTTTTCAATGGATTGTTCATGGCACCGTCCCCCGCTCCCGTCAAGGAAGCCCTGTCGATGACGGGCTTGCCGGTGGGTGGGGTGCGCCTGCCCCTCGTCGAGCTGACGGCGGACGAACGCCGCCGCCTGATGGGGATGCTGCAAGACCTGGGCCTCATGAAGGCCCCTGCGGAGGTTTAATTTGGAGAACGTTCAGGTACTGCCCCTCGGAGGAACCGGGGAAATCGGGAAGAACATGTGGGCCATCCGCTCAGGCTCGGACTTCCTGGTCCTCGACTGCGGCTTCGCCTTCCCCACCGAGGAGATGTTCGGGATTGACCTGGTCCTTCCCGACTATTCGGTCGTGCTGGAGAACCAGCAGAACCTGCGGGGCATCTACATCTCGCACGGCCATGAGGATCATATCGGGGGGCTGCCCTACCTCCTGAAGCAACTCGACGTGATCGTGCCCATCTACGCGACCCCCCTGACTGCGGGCCTGATCGAGGCCAAGCTCAAGGAGCACGCGGCCATCCGGGGCAAGTTCCCGATCGTCGTGGTCCGCCCACGCGACGTCGTCGACGCCGGCGGCTGCAAGGTCGAGTACATCCGGGTCACGCACTCGATTCCCGACGCCTGCGCGATCGCGGTGCACACTCCCGCGGGCACGGTCATCTACACCGGCGACTGGAAGATGGACCAGACCCCCGTTGACGGCCAGCACTTCGACTTCTACAAGTTCGCCGAGCTCGGCGAGAAGGGCGTCTTGCTGCTGCTGTCGGACTCGACCAACGCCACGCGCGAGGGCTTCACCCCCTCCGAGCGCATGGTCGAGATGGGCCTCGATGGCGCCTTTGCCACGGCCAAGAACCGGATCATCGTCTCCACCTTCGCCTCCAACGTCCACCGGGTGCAGATCTTCTGCAACCTGGCCCAGAAGTACGGCCGCAAGGTGGCCCTCGTCGGACGCTCGCTCGTGAAGACTGCCGAACAGGCCCGCAAGCACGGCTTCCTGACGGTTCCCGAAGGCCTGCTGCTCAAGATCGACGAGGCCACCCAGCTGCCCCACGACAAGGTGGTCATCGTGACGACCGGCTCCCAGGGCGAGCCTACCAGTGGCCTGACCCGCATCGCCAACCACCAGCACAAGCACATCAACGTGGTGGCGGGCGATACCGTGATCCTCTCGGCCATCCCCATCCCCGGCAACGAGCGCACCGTCTCGCGCGTGATCAACACCCTCTTCGAGAACGGCGCGCACGTGGTCTACGAGACCTCGCGCTCGACGGCGCCCGGCGCCACCAAGCACGTCTCCGGCCACGCCAGCCGCGAAGAGATGCGGATCATGCTAACCCTGACCAAGCCGAAGTTCTTCGTGCCGATTCATGGCGAGGAGCGCCACTTGATCCGCCACGCCGAGCTGGCCGAGTCGGTCGGCATCAACCCCGATCACATCATGATTCCTGCCAACGGCGACATCATGGAGTTCAATGCCGAGGCCTGCAAGGTCGTCGGACAGTTCAACGCCGATCCGGTGCTGGTGGACGGCTCCGCCTTGGGCGTCGGCATGGGCCTCTTGAAGGATCGCAAGACCCTCGCCAACGAGGGCGTAGTCTCGGCCGTGGTCACCGTCGACGACGAAGGCTACGTGCTCGACGGTCCCGAGCTCTTGAGCCAGGGCTTCATCCACCCCGACGAGTTCGCGGACCTGATCGACGACGCCCGCGAGGCCATCGTCGCGGCCCTCGGCCGCAGCCGCGAAGAAGGCGCCCTGACCTCGGACGCCCTCAACAAGCGGATCAAGGAAGACCTCGGCCGCTTCCTGTACGAACGGACGCGCCGCCGGCCCGCCATCATGGCCATGGTTCAGGTGGTTCGTTCCTCGGGCATTACCTCGGTCTCTCGCTCCGCCTAGCGGCACGCGGGGCCTGGCGATTCCCCGAACGCAATCCTTCCCGAAGGCGCCGGATCCCGGCGCCTTCGGCCTTCCCCGCGCAGGGCCGCCGCTCAGGTGGACGAAAGCCACCCACCTGGGGTTTTGATTCACGGAACGCGTGGGATAATGTATGTCATGGACCTGCTGGATTCTCAAAACCAGGATTCCCTCGATCGCGCTGAACTCATGCAGCTGAGACGCTTCTTTGACTTGGCGCTCGACTTTCTGGCAATCGGAGACGGCAAGGGTCACTTCCTGCGGGTGAACCCCGCCTTGCAACGGGTCCTGGGCTACTCGGAAGACGAGCTCTTGAGCCGGCCGATCTGGGAATTCCTTCATCCCGAAGACAGGCAAGCCACCCAGAGGGAGCTGGCCCGCCTTGTCGAGGGAACGCCCGTTTTGTACTTCGAGAACCGTTACCTCACCAAGTCCGGCGACATCGTCTGGTTGGCCTGGACGAGCTACCCCGCGCCGGATGAGGGGCTTTTCTATTCGGTCGCGCGGGACGTGACTCACCAGAAGCATGAGCAGGATCAGCTGCGCATCCAGCAGCAGATCCTCGCCGACCTCATGCGCCACCCGGCTATTCAAGGGGGCGACCTGGCCGGTGCCATCACGGCCATCACCGAGGCGGCCGCCCAAACGCTGAAGGTCGCCCGCGTCAGCGTCTGGTGCTACGACGACTCGAAGACCATGATTCACTGTCGCGACCTCTACGAGCTGGACAGTAGGGTCCACGTCGCGGGTGATGCGCTGCATGTGTGCGATTATCCGCTGTACTTCAAGGCGCTTGCCAATGAGCGGATCGTCGCCGCCAGCGATGCCTTGGCGGACCCGCGTACCCGCGAATTCGCGGACCGCTACTTCCTGACGCACGGGATCACGTCGATGCTGGATGTTCCCATCCGACAACGCGGAGAGGTCCAGGGCATCCTCTGCCATGAGCACGTCGGTCCGAAGCGCCAGTGGACGGCTGCGGAGGAGACCTTCGCGGCGGCCCTCGGCGACGCGCTTGCAATGGCCTGTGAAACCCATGAACTTCACATGACCCAGGATGCCTTGCAGAAGAGCGAGGAGCGCTTTCGCTACGTCGCCTTCGCGACCACGGACGCCCTTTACGACTGGGATCTCCGGACGGGGACGCTCTGGTGGAGCGAGGGCCTGAGCAAGGTAAGCCCCTCGGCAGCGCTCGTCGAGACGTTCGGTATCGAGCAGTGGCGCGAGCACGTGCACCCCGAGGACCGCGAGCGCGTCTGGGCCGGCTTGCAGCAAGCCCTGGACCGGAGCGTTCCCTACTGGACCGAGGAGTACCGCTTCCTGCGCGCGGGGGACGGCTACGCGACGATTCGCGAGCGCGGCTACATCCTGCGGGACGACGCAGGCCGGCCGCTGCGCATGATCGGAGCGATGGAGGACATCACGGATCGCAAGCGGGCCGAGGAGGAGCGCGCCCGCTCGATCGCTCGTGAAACCGAGGCCCGCGCGGAGATCGAGGCCATCAGGGATCTCAATCGGCTCAAGAACCAGTTCGTCAACGCGGTCTCGCATGACCTCCGGATTCCCCTCACCTCGGTGATGGGCTATGCGGAGTTCCTCGAGGAGGGCATGGGAGGCGACCTCTCTTCCCAGCAGCGGGTCTTCGTCGATCAGATTCAAAAGAACGCCATGCGCCTGACACGGCTCGTCGACGACCTGCTCGATTTCGCCCGCATGGAAGCCGGTTCCTTGAAGCTGAACCTGGAAGAAGTGGACCTCGGCGCACGCGTCCGCGACGTCGCCCAGAGCCTGCAGCCGCAGATTGACGCGTCCGGCCTCTCCCTCGAGCTGGATTTGCCGAAAGATCCGCTCGTGACGTGCCTCGATGGGCCGCGCATCGAACGCGTCTTCTTCAACCTCCTCAACAATGCGCTCAAGTTCACGCCCCCGGGGGGGCGCATCCAGATATCGCTGCACGGCGAGGGAGATGGGGTTCGGGCCGAGGTTTGCGATACCGGCGAGGGCATCGCGCCGGACGATCTGACCAAGCTCTTTAGACCCTTCAGCCAGTTGCTGGGCGCCGAAGCGAAGGGTGGGACGGGCCTGGGCCTCAACATCGTCAAGGTCCTCGTCGAGGCGCACGGCGGAACCGTCGGGGTCTTGAGCGAGCCGGGACATGGGAGCAACTTCTGGTTCACCTTGCCCATGAAGGCGTGCCCCAGGACGGATCGTGATTGCCCGTCACTTAACACGCTCTAAACAATCTCGAGACAAAGCCGCCATGCTTGGCGGGAACAATGGGTCAGCCTTGATAAAGAGGAGGACCCCTTGTTCAATCGTCACTTTCAATGGATGGCAGCCACTTTGGGAGCCGTGGTGCTGATTTCGGGCTGTGGCACGGCCTATCCGAGCGGATTCCTGGGCGGCGGCCTGCCGGACTTCGGTGAAATGGGCCCTCCGGCCTATCGTGAGCAGCCTTCCACCACCCCCCCTGACTTCACGATGCTCCCCCCGCCTGCCGAGAAACCTGCCCCGGTGCCCAGCACGCCGACGTTACCGACGCCGAATCCCACGTATCCCACTCCGAAGCCGACTTATCCGACGCCCTCGCCCACGTACCCGACGCCGGCGCCGACGCAGCCCACGCCGGCTCCGGTGGATGATTCGGAGTACCTGAGCCAGCTCGAGAACGACATCCTTGCGATGGTCAACGCCGAGCGCGCCAAGGTTGGCGCCAATGCCCTCGCGATGGAGAGCATGAGGCGGGACGTCGCCCGTGCACATTCGAAGGACATGGCGGTTCGCAACTTCTTCGACCATACGAATCCGGACGGGAAGTCGCCCTTCGATCGCATGCGGGCGGCGGGCATCAGCTACACGACGGCCGGCGAGAACATCGCCTACAACACGTATCCGGTCGATCGCGCGGCGAAGGCGGCGTTCGATGGCTGGATGAACTCGGACGGCCACCGGAAGAACATCCAGAACGCCAAGTACGGCCGCACCGGCATCGGCGTCTACCGCAACCCGTCCAATGGAAGGGTCTACTTGACCCAGGTCTTCACCAACTAATCCTTCTTCACCGTCGCTGCCATCTCGAGAAGCGCTTCTCGGGGTGGCAGCGCGTTCTTGTTGAGGTCGATCGATCCCAGGTCGGCAAGTGCGAGGAAGAAGGCCTCGACGACCCGAGGATCGAAGTGGTTGCCCGCGCAGCGGTGCATTTCATTGAGCGCCCAGTCCATGTCGACGCGAGGGCGGTATTTGCGATCGCTGGTGAGCGTGTCGAAGGCATCCGCCAGGGCGAGGATGCGCCCGCCCAGCGGAATGGCGTCACCCTTGAGTTTGCGGGGGTAGCCCCCGCCATCCCAGCGCTCATGGTGCGAGCATGCGGCATCGGCGACGTCGCGCAATCCCTTGTAGGGCTCCAGGATGCGGTACCCCTTGCCGGGATGCTGCTTGATGATGGCGAACTCCTCGTCGGTCAGCCGATCCGGCTTGTTGAGGATGGCGTCCGGGATGCCGATTTTTCCAACGTCATGAAGGATGCCGGCGAGCTTGATGCGTTCGCAGGTCTCGAAGGGAAGCCCCATCTTGCAGGCGATGAGGAAGCCGTATTGCGAGACGTTGTCGGAGTGGTTGGCGGTGTACTTGTCCTTGCTGTCCAGCGCGCGGGCCAGGGATTTGATCGTCTCGAGCGCCGCCTGGTGAAGTTCCCGGTACAGCTCGACGTTGGCGAGGGCCAGGGCGAGCTTGGAGGCAATCTCCTGCAGCAACTGGATCTCCGTGGCCGTGAAGTCCGTGCCATTGGTCTTGTTGTAGACCTGCAGGACACCGTAGAACTGCTGGGCTGTCGCGATGGGGACGGCCACGACCTGCCGCTCGATGCAGAGGTCATGCGGGTCGCCGCCGAGCCGTCCCTGAATGGCCTCCGCGTTGAGGGTCTGGGCCTGCGGATTGTCTGCCACCTCGCGGGCGATCCGGCCGCAGGCGTGATCCGCGAGCTTACCCGACATGGCATACGGGCAGCCGGCCGCCGCCGAGACCTCCAGCTCGCGCTTGGGACCCTTGCGCGTGAAGATCAAGGCCCGTTCGACCTGCATGCCGCGCTGGACCAGGTTCGCGGTGGTGCCGAGGACCTCGGCGATCTCGGGCTTGAGGATGGCGGCATCGAACTCGGCCAGGAACGCCGAGTGAAGTTGGTGACGCTCCAGATCCTGGCGCAGGGTTTCCGCCTCGGCCAGGCTGGTGAGCAGGGGAACGAAGGCCGCGAGCAGGGCTTCCTCCTCGGGCGTGTAGTCCCGCGCCTCGCGGCTTCCGAGGGTCAGTACTCCGAGGGCCTTTTCCTTGGCGATCAGGGGGATGAAGAGCAGGGTGGGGTAGCGCCAGTCGGAGATCTCAGGGGGCAGGGCATCGAGCGAGAGCTCGCCTTCCTGGACAAGCACCGGGTTGCGCTGCAGGGCCAGGTACTCGAAGAACGGCAGCTGGTTGCGTCCGGGGGCCGAGAGTTCGGCCATGGTCCGGCCGATGGTGAAGAGGCGGGCGCGCTCTGCGCTCAGCATCCGGCGCGCGAGGGCGTAGATGCGCTCGAGCTTTGCCTCGAAGCCGGCGATCGCTTCGAGTTCGGCAGGCAGCTTGGCAAGAGCTTGCCAGTGGGTCAAAAGATCGATCATGAGTCTCGGTTTCTAGCCGCTGGCGCTTGCGGGTGGAAGCTAGTCTTACCCTCCACCTACCCGGCAGGGGGCATGAAGAAACGGGCGGGAGGTCACCCTCCCGCCCGTCAAGATCGGTCTAGAAAGGCATCTCGACGTCAGTCGTCTTGCCGTTGATCTTGACCTTCTTGTCGCTGCCCCAGCTGAACTCCTCGAGCAGCTTGTCGTAGTCCACCGCGCCGTTCGTGGCGCCGTAGACCCGGCCCACGCCGCCGCCGCCGGGCTCGCGGTTGAGGCTGATGAAGACCTGGTTGTTCGCGCCGTCCTTCGAGGGGATGACGACCTTCCAGGAATTGGAGAGCAGCTCGAGTTCCACGCTGCCGGCCGACTCCACGCCACCCTTGGTGATCTTGAAGTTGCCTTCGAGGACCGACGAGGCGCCAGGAACCTTTTTGAGGCCGAGCTCGATCCGGGAATCCTTGAGGTTGGCAACCTCGGTCGGGGCGCCGGTCGGAACGTTCGTCACCTGGATGTCGATGCTGGCGCTCGCCTGGTAGTCGCCGAGGCTGTTGATGTCGATCGAGTCGCTGCTGGCCTGGAGCATGGCCTGACCGTTAGCGGTGAAGCCCTCGATCAGGGTGAAGTCACCCTGCAGGTACCAGCCACTGAGGTCGTTGACCTTGCCCTTGCCCATTTTGCCCGTGAACTGGTTGTTGTCGCTGGTGTAGGGGTCTTGCCAGGTGATGTCCTCGTTGCCGGGGGCGGGGAAGTCCGCGAGGGCGGAGATCCGGTAGGCCGCGACGCTCTTGAGGGCGGCGACGGACTTCAGGGCGTTGACGGTGCCCGCCGCGGCGAGGCCCTGGCCGGCGGCGTCGACGAGGCCGCCCTGGAACGCGGCGACGCTCTTCAGCTCAGCGTCAGAGAGCTTGTTCGTGAGGGTGGTGCCGGTGTTCAGGTTGTTGTCCTTGGTCTGGCCGTTCTTCGGCATGAACGCGTTCACGTCGCAGCCGGTCAGCATGGTGAGGGCCAGGAGGGCCGGAATCGCACGGGTCAGTTTCATTCGTCTTCTCCTTCGAGCAGGCAAGCGATCAGGCAGTCGATCGTAAACTACCCTAGCTTTCATCATTCTAACCCAACGCTTGACTGTTTAGCGAGAGCTTCGTCCGTATGGGACTGTGATTTTGGTTACTCCTGGAGTTGCACGACTTCGTTCAGCTGAGCGAGATCCAGCTGGGCTCCCAGCCGCTCGAAGAGCTCCCTTGCCTGCTGACGAGCCTGCTCACCTTCAGGGCTGCCGGCCAGGAGGGACGCCAGCAGGGCGTGAGCCCGACCGAGCTCCAGGGGGGCATCGACCTCGCTGAGGCGGGCGATCGCCTCCGTCGTCTTCCCCGTCGCACCGTCCCGATCGCCGGCCTTCAAGGCCAGCAGGCCCTGAATTCTCAGCGCCACCGCCGGAGTGACCGGATCGCCCATCTCTTGCGCGAAGTGCAAGGCCCGATCCAGGCTCTCTTGCGCCTCGGCGAAGAGGTTCGCCTCCGCGCAGGTCAGCGCGATGCTGCGGTAGACCTCCGGGTAGACCTCGCGCACATCCAGCGACTCGAAGATGGAAAGCCCCTTGCGCATGAACGTCAGGGCCTCTTCCTGCTTGCCGCGGTTCGACAGGACGTTGCCGAGGTTGAAGAGGATGGTGGCCAGGATGTCCTTGTGCTGAAGCCGCTGCTGGATGTCCAGCGCCTTGCGCAGATGCACCTCCGCCTCGGCTAGCTTGCCCATGGCCAGGAGGAGATCGCCTAGGTTGTTATGGGCTTTGCTGGTGAAGTAGCCGTCTCCGATGCGCTCGTAGGCCTGCAAGCCGCGCAGGTAGTACTGCTCGGCGAGTGCCGTCTCGCCGGAGTCGGAGTAGATCGAGGCGATGTTGTTGCAGCTGCTGGCCACGCCCAGCAGGTCCTTCGCCGCTTCCCGGTGCTGCATGGCGAGCTGCGTGTGGTGGAGGGCCTGATCGAGGTTGCCCAGGCGCCAGAGGCAGAGGCCGAGCACCGAATGTGCGAAGCCCGCTTCCTTGGGATGGTCCTCGCCTTCGATCAGGGCGAGCGCTTCGTGGCAGAGCATCTGGCAGGCTTCCTGCTCGCCGAGCCGGTACTTGCCATAGGCCACCTTGGCGAGCAGAGAGGCGCGCTCGGTCGTGAACTCCGCCGGCAGCAAGTTGTAGCCCTGCTGGTAGGTGTCGAGGGCATTGGCGTAGTTCGCCTGACGCTCGAAGATGTCGCCCTTCGCCAGCAGGACCTTGGCCTGCGGTTGCGCTTCCGAGAGCAGCTCGAAGGCGGCATCCAGGACGGAATGGGCTTCCTCGAACTGATTGAGCGGCGTGAGGATCAAACCCTTCAGGTAGAGGATCTCCCAGCGCTGAGGGCCTCCAAGGTTGGGATGCTGGTCGACCAGCGCGAGCGCCCGGTCGATCGCTGTCTTGGCGGTCGCCAGGTCGAAGAAGTCGAAAGCTCGCTGGGCCGCCTTCACCTGGTAGCGGAGGGCCCGGACGAAGTCCTCGGCCAGCGCAAAGTGATACGCCAGGATGTGGGCGTTCTCGTCGAGGTGATCGGCGTAGAGGGCCTCGAGGGCCAGGCCTGCCCGGCCATGCAGCTCCTTGCGGCTCGACAGCAGCAGGCTCTGGTAGGCGACTTCCTGGGTGAGCGCCTGGGTGAAGGCATTGTCGCCACTGGAGTTCTGGTAGAGGAAGTTCGCCTTGGTCAGCTCGTCCAGGCCCGGAACCGGCACGGACGTGCCGGCCACCTTGCCAAGGAACGTTTGCGAGAAGGTGCGCCCGAGCACGGAGGCCACCTGCAGGAGCGAACGCTTGAAGTGCGGAAGTCGGTCCAGGCGCGCCGCCACGGCTCCCTGGATGGTGCTGGGCATCTTGAACTCGCTCGAGGGCCGCTGGACCTGCCAGGTATCCTGCACTCGCACGAGGATGCCGCCGTCGATCAACGAGAAAACCAGCTCCTTGAGGTAGAACGGGTTGCCTTCGGCGCGGTCCTGGACCTGCTTCAAGAGGGCCGCCAGTCCGGGGGAAGTTATCGCATCCGGCACGGTCCCCAGCAAAGATGCCAGCAGCTTCTGCGAGTCCTGGGCTTCCAGCGGGCGGACCTGGATCACCGTCAGGTCCTGCTTCCAGTGGGCCTGCGCGTCGAACGACATGCCCGGCCGGTGCTGGACCACGATCATCATGCGCTGGCGATCGGGCTGATGGGAGAGGGTGTCGAGGAAGAGCTTCAACCAATCCAGGGACGCCTCGTCGGCCCACTGGAGATCCTCGATCGACAGCATGACCGGTTGAACCTGCGCGAGCGCGAGCAGGAGGCCGTTAAGCGCTTCGAGCGCCGCGTTACGGCGCTGCTCCTGGCCTAGCGCGGCGATTTCCGAGCTGGAGGGCTCGACGCCCATGAAGGTGCCCAGGAGGTCGGCCATGCGGGAGGCGTCGTCGGGAGCGAAGTCGCGGCAGCGCGCTTCGAGTGCGGTGCGGACTTCCGGCAGGGGCATGTGCGGTGTGGTCTTGGTCAGGTAATGAAGGAGGTTGCTGACCATTCCGAACGTGGAGCCCTGGGTGTAGGACTGGCATCGCGCCCGCAGTCCCAGCGGACTGGGCTGGCAGCGCTGGGAAAGGAACTGCGAGAGCAGCCGTGACTTGCCCATGCCGGCCTCGCCGGAAACCACGATGAGCTGGGGATGGCCCTGGACGGCGCGCTCCCAGCCCAGCACCAGCGAGTCGAGCTCGCGCTGGCGGTTGACGAAGGGGTGGGCTTCGGGATTCTGCTCCTCGACCTGCTTCAGCGGACCCTCGAGCTCGTAGACCTCGACTGGCTGGGCCTTACCCTTGACCGTGATGGGGTCGAGCGTCGTGAAGCTGAAGCGATGGCGGGCCAGCCGGTAGGTCTCTCCTGTGACCAGCACCGTGCCGAGGCGCGCGTTGGATTCCATTCGCTGGGCCAGGTTCACGGTGTCGCCCATGACCGTGTAGTCCTGCTTCTGGGCGCCACCCACGGCGCCCGCGACGACGAGGCCGGTGTTGATGCCGATGCGGATGCGCAGGCCGATGCCGGTCTTGGCCTCGAGCTTGGCGGCGAACTCCTTGGCGGCCCGCTGCATCTCGTAGGCGGCCCAGAGGGCGCGCTCGGGGTCGTCCTCGTGGGCGATGGGAGCGCCGAAAAGGGCCATGATGGCGTCGCCGATGTACTTGTCGACCACGCCCCCGAAGCGGTAGATGGGCTCGGTGAGGACGGCGAAGAACTGGTTGACGATCTCGGTGACTTCCTCGGGGTCCAGCTTCTCGCTCATGGCGGTGAAGCCCGAGACGTCGGTGAAAAGGACGGTGACCACCCGGCGATCGCTCTTGAGCTCGGATTGCTCGTGGGCGCTCGGCGGGGGATTGAAGGGGGTTGGCGTCATGGGGGCAGGCGCCGGGGCGGCCGCAGCAGGAACGGCCGGAGCGGGGGCTCCGGCGACAGGGGTTCCGCACTGGGAGCAGAACCGAGCGCCCGGGGTCAGCTCCGCCTTGCAAGAGCCGCAAACGCACTCCACCTTGGTCCCGCACTGGGAGCAGAATTTCGCGCCTGGGGTCAGCGCAGCTTGGCAGGTTGAGCAGGTCACCTTCTCAGCCACTTTCTACAATGAGCCAAACACGTCACGTCGGCCATGAGCATTGAGAGGCCTCGCCCAGGCCCAAGCTCCCGACCGTTTCGAGCCCATATTAGCACGCTTCCCGCCCTTTCGGCATCTTGGCTCCTTCTCGTGCGAGAAGGAGCCAAGATGCCATGTTGATGAGATGTTGTGTTGGTATGAGGATGCGCTGACTTTGGTTTAGGGGTGGAAGAGGAAGGCCAGGGCGATGAGTCCGTAGGATCCGAGCAGCATCGCGCCTTCCAGCCAGTTCGACTCGCCGTCGAGCGAGATGAAGTTGACGATCAGGACGGAGACGAAGACCGTCACCAGCTCGAAGATCCCGAAGTTCAGGGTGAGGGGCTGGCCGATGGCCCAGCCGATCAGGATCAGCAAGGGGGCGATCAGGAGCGCGATCTGCGTGCTCGACCCGATGGCGACCCCGAGGCTGAGGTCCATCTTGTTCTTCATGGCGACCGTCACGGCCGTCAGGTGCTCGGCGGCGTTACCGATCACCGGCACCAGGATGACGCCGATGAACAGTTCCGAGAGGCCCCAGGTTTCGGCGACGTGCGAGATCGAGCCCACCAGGAACTCGGCCTCGAGCGCGACGACGGCGGTCGCTCCCAGCAGCAGGCCGACCGCAGGCCAGAGCTGAAGCTTGGGCTCCTCGACGCCCTCGCCGTGGCTGGAGCCGTCGTAGAGGTGGGTATGGGTCTTGAGCTGGAAGATGAGGTAGAGGACGTAGATGCCGATCAGGATGAACGCCGCCCAGTGCGAGAGGTTGGCGACTCCGGTGAGGGTCTCGGGAGTCGCCGGCGAGGTCGCCACGAAGGCCGCGGGCATCATGAGGGCCGCGACGGCCAGCATCAGCATGGATGCGTTGACTCCGGCCGCCGACTTGTTGAAATGCTGCGCCTTGTGCTTGAATCCGCCCAGCAAGAGGGCGAGGCCCAGGACGAGCAGGATGTTTCCGACGATCGAGCCGACGATGGAGGCCTGGACGACGGTGAGGAGGCCTGCTCGGAGGGCGAAGATCGCGATGATCAGCTCGACCGCATTGCCGAACGTCGCGTTGAGCAGGCCGCCCAGGCCGGGGCCGGTGCGCAGGGCGATTTCCTCGGTGGCGTAGCCCATCGCTTTCGCCAGGGGCACGATGGCCAGCATACTCGTCACGAAGACGATGGTGGGGTTCCAGTGCAGCAACTCGGCGGCAATGGAGACGGGTACGAAGAGTAGAAGCCAGTAGATCAGTTTCACGAATGTTCCTCTAAGCGGGGGGACAGCGTGGTTTGCAATGGGCTAGTATTAGCGGCTGAGCTCGTCGGCCATCAGGCGGTTGAGCATGTCGGGCTTGGCACGGCCCTGGGTGGCCTTCATGGCTTGCCCGACCAGGAAGCCCATCACCTTGGTCTTGCCGGAGCGGTACTCCTCCACCTGGCCGGGGTTCTGCCCGAGGATCTGCCGGATGACGGCGCGCAGGTCGTCCTCGTTGGTGAGCTGGCTGAGGCCCTTGTCGGCGACGACCTGCTCGGGGTCCTTGCCGGTGAAGAGCATGTCGCTCAGGACCGACTTGGCGATCTTGCCGGAGATCACGTCGGCGTCGATCAGGTCCACCAGCTTGCGCAGGTGCTCGGGGCGCATGGCCATCTCGCCGAGACTTTTGCCCTCGCGGTTGAGGGTGGCGGAGATGTCGCCCATCAGCCAGTTGGCGATCGCCTTCGGGTTCTTCGACCCCTCGATGGCCTGGTCGAAGTAATGGGCCAGCTCGAGGTTGTCGGTGAGCAAGCCGGCGTCGTACGCGGGAAGGCCGACCCCCTCGGTGTAGCGGGCACGCCGCTGGGCGGGAAGCTCGGGGAGCTGCTGGCGAATCGCCTCGACTTTCTCGCGGCTCACCTCCAGGGGGGCGAGGTCCGGGTCCGGGAAGTAGCGGTAGTCATGGGCTTCTTCCTTGGAGCGCATCAGGACGGTGATGCCGCGCTCCTCGTTCCAGAGGCGGGTCTCCTGGGTGACCTTCTCGCCGTCGTCGAGCATCTCGGTCTGGCGCTGGATCTCGTACTCGCTGGCCTTCTGGACGGCCCGGAACGAGTTGAGGTTCTTGATCTCGGTCTTGGTGCCGAACTCCTTTTGGCCGAACGGCCGCAGCGAGAGGTTCACGTCGCAGCGCAGCGAGCCTTCTTCCATTTTGCCGTCGGTGACCCCGATGGTGACGAGGATGTTGCGCAGCTCCTCGACGTAGCGGCGTGCCTCCTCGGGCGAGCGGATATCCGGCTCGGAGACGATCTCGACGAGGGGAACGCCCGCGCGGTTGAGGTCGACCAGCGAGTGGGTGGCCCCAGCGAGGCCGGCGGCGCCCTGGTGGACGAGCTTGCCGGCGTCTTCCTCCATGTGGAGGCGATGCACGCCGATCCGCTTGGAACCCTCGGAGGTCGAGATGTCGACCCAGCCGCGCTCCATGATGGGCTGGTCGTACTGCGAGATCTGGTAGCCCTTGGGCAGGTCGGGATAGAAGTAGTTCTTGCGGTCGAACTTGGAGTGCTCGGCGATGTGGCCGTTGAGCGCGGTTCCGGCCTTGATGGCAAACTCCAGCACCCGCTCGTTGAGCACTGGCAGCGCGCCGGGAAGGCCCAGACAGACCGGGCAGACGTGAGTGTTGGGCTCGCCGCCGAACTTGGCGGGGCAGCCGCAGAAGATCTTGGTTTCGGTCAAGAGCTCGGCATGCACCTCGATACCGATGACGACTTCGTACTTGGACATGTGCAAGCCCTTCCTACTTCTTGGACGCGATCGCCAGCTCGGGGCGGATTCGGTGAAACTCGGTCGCTTGCTCGAAGGCGTAACCCACCTGGTAGAGCACGCCTTCCGAGAGGGCGGGGCCTTGAAGCTGCAAGCCGATGGGCAGGCCGTTGGCGTCGAAGCCGGCGGGGATGCTGAGGGCGGGGATGCCCGCGAGGTTAGCCAGCACCGTGGCCACGTCGCTCAGGTACATCTCCAGGGGATCGGCCGTCTTCTCGCCCAGGCGGAAGGCGGTGTCCGGGGTGGTCGGGCTCAGCAGCACGTCGAAGCGTTCGAAGGCCTTCGCGTAGTCCTCGCGGATCCGGGTGCGGACCTGCTGGGCGCGCTTGTAGTACGCGTCGTAGTAGCCGCTGGAGAGGGCGTACGTGCCGAGCATGATGCGGCGCTTGACCTCGGGGCCGAAGCCCTCTTCGCGGGTGCGCTGGTACATGGTCAGGAGGTCGGGGGCGTCCACGCGCATGGTGTACTTGACGCCGTCGTAGCGCGCGAGGTTCGAGCTGGCCTCGGCGGTGGCGACCAGGTAGTAGGCGGCGATCCCGTGGCGGGCCATCGGGAGGCTGACCTCTTCGACATGGGCGCCCAGGGAGGCGTAGGTCTCGGCGGCGCGGGTGATGGCGTCGCGGACGGCGGGCGAGACGCCTTCGCCCATCAGTTCGGTGATGAGGCCGATCCGCATGCCCTTGATGTCGCCGGTGAGAGCGGCGGACCAGGCGGGAACGGGGGCGTCGAGGGAGGTCGAGTCCTGGGGGTCGTGGCCGGCGATCGCCTCGAGCAGCAGCGCGTTGTCGCGGACGTCGCGCGAGAGGGGGCCAATCTGATCCAGGCTGGAGGCGAAGGCGACCAGGCCGTAGCGCGAGACGCGGCCGTAGGTGGGCTTCATGCCGACCACGCCGCAAAGCGCGGCTGGCTGGCGGATGGAGCCGCCGGTGTCCGAGCCTAGCGACAGGATGGCCTCGCCGGCAGCAACAGCAGCGGCAGAGCCGCCCGATGAGCCGCCCGGCACGCGGGAGGTGTCCCAGGGGTTTGCCGTCTTTTTGATGGCTGAGTTCTCGGTGGAGGAGCCCATCGCGAACTCGTCCATGTTGGCCTTGCCGACGCTGACCATGCCGGCCTCGAAGACCTTCGCGGTGGCGGTGGCGTCGTAGGGCGGGACGTAGCGCTCCAGCATCTTCGAGGAGCAGGTGGTGAGGATGCCCTTGGTGTTGAGATTGTCCTTGAGGGCGATCGGGATGCCGGCGAGCGGGCCGAGGGCATCGCCCGAAGCGCGGCGGCGATCGATCGCTTCGGCCTGGCGCAAGGCTTCCTCGCGGGTGACGGTGACGTAGGATCCGATCATCCCTTCGACGGCGTCGATCCGGCCGAGGACGGCCTGGGTCAGCTCGACGGCGGACAGGTCTCGATTGCGCAGCCGCTCGGCCAGCTGCACGGCGGTAAGCTCGTAAAGGTTCACGGGGGCTCTCCTCTAACCGGTTAACGGGCGGATGCTCCGCCAGTTGCCGATCGTACACGAAACGCCCCGTCCGATCCACTAGAAGGGCAGAGCCCATGCCTTGACTTGCCCATCGTTACGCCTGCGGCGTAGATAGGCTACGCCTGGGCAAGAGGGGACAAATCAAGGCGGGGCCAAGCGCCGGTTGACGCGCTGGAGCAGGCTCTTGAGCAAGTTACGCTCCGTGGCGTCCAGCGCCCCTGTGACCCAGAGCGCCGCGGCGTATACCGCTCCGCCGATGACCGGGCCGGCGAGCAGCGCTACCCAAGCCGGCGTGTGGTTCACGATCAGCCAGACGGGAAGGGCCATCACCCCGCTCGAGAGCGCGACGGGCAGCAGCATGCCGACGGGCGGCCGAACGCCCGCACACTTGTAGGCTCCCCACAACCCTGGTCCGAGGCTGAGCAGCTGGGCGAGCGCATTGGCACCCACGGCTCCCCATGCTCCCCAGAACGGGATGAGCGCGACGTCCAGGACCAGGTTGACGACCGCCACGGAGACGCCCACGCGGACCAGGTAGCGCTCGCCGCCGGTCGAGTAAAGGACCGAGGACGCGGGGTAGCCGTAGATCATCACGAGTGCGCCTGCGATCAGCAGGGCCGAGAGCAGACCGGCTACCGGCAGGTACTCCGCGCCGTAGAGCAGCTGGACCAGGGGCACCGAGACGAGTGCGCCGCCAATCGCCACCGGCACGGCCAGCATGGCCATCGCGCGGCAACTGCGCGTGAAGACGCGGGCCGTGGCCTCGCGATCGCCGGCTCCTTCCGAGCGCGCCATCATCGGGATCAACAGGCCCACCAGGGTGCCGGGCAGCAGCTTCATGGCCATGGTCGACAGCCCGAAGGCCAGGCTGTAAAAGGCGACCTGCTGCGCCGGGGCCCATGCCCCCAGAAAGAACAGCTCCGAGCGCTGCCAGACGATGGCATCGAGCCCGAGCATGGCGAAGACGGCCCACTGAAAGCGCTTGAGGCTCTTCTGGAACTCGGGTTCGACGCCGGAACGCCACCAGCGCGGCTGCCAGCGGCTGAGCAGCATGGCGTAGACCACGCAGCTGACGATCGGCACGGCGGCGGTGACGCCCAATAGGCCGGGGATGCCGAGTCCGAGCATCAGGACGGCGATTGCCCCCCCGAGCGTGAGCACCGTGCCCAGCCCCGTGACGGTCGCCATCCAGTCGTAGCGCTGGAGACCCTGGCACGCCCCCGCGAAGAGCGCGCTCATGGCCGTCGGCAGGATGCTCAGGGCACCGATACTGAGGTACAACGTGACGGGAAAGCCCGGGTAGATCCGCGGAGCAAAGGGAGCCAGGGCGAGCACGAGGGCTGTCACCCCCAATCCGGTCCAGGCGACCCGTCGCGCGGCATAGCCAAGCACGCCCACGGCCTCGTCATGCCGATCTTGCCCCAGCCGCTGGGCCATGAACCGCGTGGTCGTGGTGACGTAGCCGAGGTTGGCGACGAGACCGGCGAGGGCGGTGAGCCAGACGACCAGGGAGTAGTGGCCCATGGCCTCGGGGGCGAGCACGCGGGCCACGAGCGCGGTGAGCCCGATGCCAAGCACCGCGCTGGAAAACAGGGAGATGAACGAGAAGGCGGTGTTCTTGGCAACCTTCTGGGAGTTAGCCATTCATGATCTCCGACCGGGACGCTTGCTCGGAGGGCTCTACGGCGCGCAAGGGGCGCGCAGGGGCGCCGACCAGGACGGTGCCCGGCCCGAACGAGCGCGTCACCACTGCGTTGGCGCCCACGACGCAGCCGTCGCCCAGCGTGACGCCCTTCATGAGGACGACGTTGGCGCCTATCCAGACGTTGTTACCCAGCGTCACGGCTGCCACCCGGTACCCTTGAGCGGCGATGGGCTGGCCCGGGTCCTCGAAGCGGTGATCGTGGTCGCGGATGCTGACCCGCTCCGCCAGGAGGCAATCCGCCCCGATGCTCAGCCGTTCGAGCACGCTGAGGACGTTCCAGGCCCCGATCAGGCTGCGAGGTCCAATCTCCAGCAGGCCATCGACCTTGAGCTCCGTGCCCTCCCGGATGCAGGCCCCGGCGCCGACCCGCACGCGGCCCGCAGCGCCGACGCGCCAGATCAGCCCTCGCTCCAGGCGAGCCTGCTGCTCAAGCGTGAGCCGTCCTGCCAATTCACGCTCCACGAGCAGTTGGCGGGCGCGCTCTCGCCAGAAGCCGAGCCGGCGGTCCCAGTAGGCGAGATCCGCGATGCGCTCACGGAGCCAGCGCTCCATGCCCGGCCTCCTTCCCCGTCCGACGCCGGATGGCTTCCTGGTACGCCTCGACCGTGAGCCGGGCGATCCGCCCTTGGTCGAAGACGGCCTCGACGTGCCGTCGCGCCTCCCGGCCCATGCGCCGCCGTCTCCCCTCGTCCGTGGCCAGCGCCATCATCGCCACCAGCAACGAATCGACCGAGCCCGGCAGGACCAGGTAGCCTTGCCGCTCGCTCATCACGATCTCGGGAACCCCGCCCGCCAGCGTACCGATCACCGGGAGGCCGCAGGCCATGGCCTCCAGGTAAACCATCCCGAAGGGCTCCATGCGAGAGGGCGCCACCAGCACGTCCGAGGCGGCGTAGACCTCGGGCAGCCGCTCGGAGGCCACGCTCCCCAGCCAGTGAACCCGGTCCTGCACCCCGGCTTCCCGGGCGATCCGCGAGACGGCGTCCCACGCGGGCCCGTCCAGGGTCTGGGTGTCGCCGCCGACCAGCAGGAGGTGCAGGTACGGCACGCGGGGCGCCAGCCGGGCGAAGGCCTGCGCCAGGACGTCGACTCCCTTGCGCCGCTCGAGCCTGCCCACGAAGCTCATGACCACGTGATCGGGGGGGATCCCCAGCTCGTCGCGAACCAGGGAGGGAAGCCCGGGCCGGAAGCGCTCGAGGTCGACCCCCAGGCGCAGGACGCCGATGCTGGAAAGCGGGAGGTGGTGGTCGAGGCTGCATGCCTCGGCGAGCGCCCGGGAGTTCGCGAGGCGCAGGACTCCACGCCGCATGGCGAGTCCTTCCATGGCGGCGCGCAGGCGCTGGTCCATGCTGTCGGGCCGGTCGTTCAGCCGCCGGACCAAGGCCGCATGCGTGTGGTGCCGGATCACGATCGGCACGCTGCGCGGCAGGCAAAGCCCCCCCGCCATCCACTCCGGCACCTCGACCAGGTCCAGGGGTTGCGTGGCGTGAATCCGCCGCACCGCCCGCGAGGCCTCCCGGATCCAGGGCCAGCACGCAAGGCTGAGGCCCCAGAAGCGGTTCCCCAGGGGCAGGCGAGCCGGGGGACCCAGCTCCAGGCGGTGCAGGCTGAGATCCCCCTTGGCCTCGATGCCCGCGGGCATGTCCCCGCGCGGGGCCAGCAGGTGCACCCGATGCCCCAGGCCGGCCAGCCCTCGCGCCAGCATGGCCGAGTAACTCCCGATCCCGCCCGTCGCACCTTCCACCGGCTCGGGACAAAGCAAGGCGATGCGCAGGCGAGACCCCTCGCCCCCGTCGCTTCGCGACCCGTCGCTCCGCGACCTGTCGGGCCGGGCTCCGGACGACCAGGGGCTCACGACGACGCCCCCGCGCGCGGTTCGCCGGCCTGCTTGCTCGCGGCGGCCTGCCGCGCCATGCAGAAGCGAACATGGGTCGGTGCGTGCCAGGCCGCGTGCTTGGCGAAGCGCAGCCACTCCCAGAGCCTGGATACGCCGCGACTCCTGGCGATCGCCCGGGCCCTCAGCGTCTTCTCGAGTTCCCCTTGCGCCCAGCGGTAGGCCAGCCGGACCTCGGACTCGCTGAGATACTTGGTGCGCACCAGGCAATCCGTGCCGGAGTAACTCCTCCAGCTGCCCTTGTTCAACACCAGGCCCTGCTCCTCGGCTTCCTTGCGGTAAACCGTGCCGTGGTAAGGCGTCATCAGCGAGACCGAGTAGTTCATCGGCAGCGCCTGGGCCATCCGGACCGTGGCATGCACCGACTCCCAGGATTCCGAGCTGGATCCCACCACCATGAAGCCGGTAAGGTCGATGCCCAGCTCTTCGCAGCGCTGCATGTTGGCGATGGTCAGCTTGAGGGCATCCGGATGCTGGTGGATCTCGCGCAGGATCTGCGGGTCCGCCGATTCGATGCCCGTCATCAGGCGCTTCAGGCCGGACTGCGCCAGCACCTGCAGGGTCTCGGGATCCAGGCTCTCGAGATCCGTCTCGATCACCCACTCGAAGGTCAGCGACCGCGCCGCCATCCCCTCTGCCAGCGATCGCAACCGCTTCTTGACCAGCCCGATGTTCGGGTCTCGCGCTTGAAGCCGCTTGGCGCCGAGCTGCTTGAGCATGACCAGCTCGTCGAGCACGTTCTCCACCGAACGCTGGCGCCATGGCCCGCCCTGGTTCACGTAGTAGGGGCACATCGAGCAGGCCTTGGGGCAGCCCCGGGTCGTGAGCACGTAGAAGGTCATCTCGGGCCCGTAACGCGAAAGATCCAGCAGGTGCCAGGCCGGAAAGGGAAGCTCGTCCAGCTCCTTGAGCAGCTGCCAGTCGAATGGCGCCGCCATCCCCGGCCGCCAGATATACGGAGAGTCCTTGCCCTCCAGGTAGTCCCCCAGGACCACCTCGCCCTCCCCGAAGAAGGCCACGTCCAGCCCCGAGCCTTGCAGCCACTGCGATTGCGTCGTCCGGATCACGTTCCCGAACCCGAAGAGCTCCACCTCCGGAAGCACCTGCTTGATGGCCGTCACCAACTCCAGGTCCTCGCTCAGGCTGGGCAGCGAGATCCTTATGCCGAGCCGATCGGGGGGCTGCTGCCGCAGGCGGGCCAGCACTCCGGCCAGGTCAAGTCCCTCGGCCGGGGCGTCGATCAGCGTGACGTCCCAGCCTTTCTTCTCGGCGACGGCGCCCGCGTAGAGCCAGTCCAAGGGAGGCGTGAGCGCCCGGTAGCGATAGCGCGAGTTGATGGGGAACATCACCCCCAGCCCTCCCGCCTTGTCGCGATCCGAGAGGAATCCCGGCGTCTCCGGAGGGTTGATCAGGTGGAGTCGCATGCTTACCTCCCCATTCCTTGGTAGGCGAAGCCGGCCGCGCGAACCTCATGCGGATTGAGGAGGTTGCGGCCGTCCAGGATCAGGGGCTGCGCCTGCTGCGGGTTCATCTGAGCCCGCAGGGCAGCCAGATCCAGGGCCCGGAAGGCGTCCCACTCGGTGGCTATCAGCACGGCGTCCGCCCCCTGGGCGGCCTCGTAGGGGCTCTGCGCCACCCGCAACGCGGGCAAGAGCTTGCCGGCCGCTTCCCCGGCGATCGGATCGAAGCCCCGCACGCGGGCCCCCAGCTTGATCAGGTCCTTGGCGATGGACAGCGCCGGCGCGTCGCGCAGGTCGTCGGTGTTGGGCTTGAAGGCCAGCCCGAAGAAGGCGATCGTCTTGCCCTTCATGACCTTGAGGTGGCTCTGCAGCTTTTGAACGGCGATCGCCCGCTGCCTGCGGTTGACGTTCTGCACGGCCAGCAGCAACTCGGCCTCGTAGCCGTACTCCTGGGTGATGTGGGTCAAGGCCGAGACGTCCTTGGGGAAGCACGACCCGCCCCAGCCCAGACCGGCGTTGAGGAAGAGGCCGCCGATGCGCCGGTCGAGGCCCATGCCCATGGCCACCTGGGTCACGTCCGCCCCGACCCGCTCGCAGACGTTGGCGATCTCGTTGACGAAGCTGATCTTGGTGGCCAGGAACGCGTTGGCCGCATACTTGATCATCTCGGCCGAGGTCACGTCCGTCACGATGAACGGCACCTCGCCCGCATCCATCGCCTCCCAGCCGCTGCCAGGCACCTTGCGCTCGATCAGGGGGGCGTAGAGCTCGCGCATCAGCCGCAAGGCCCGCTCGCTCTGGCTGCCGACCACGATCCGATCCGGAAAGAAGGTGTCGTGAATCGCCGAGCCCTCCCGCAGGAACTCGGGGTTGGAGACCACGTCGAAGGCATGCCCCGTCTCCTTGAGGCCCGCATCCGTGAAGCCCGCCCCCACCGCCTCGCGCTCCACCTGGGCCATGCCCTCGCTCACCAGCATCGCCACCCAGTTGCCCGAGCCCACGGGCACCGTGCTCTTGTTGATGATGACCTTGTAGCCATTGAGCGCCCGCCCGATCCCCCGGGCCACCGCCTCGACCGCTGAGAGATCCGCCTCCCCGTTCGGCAAGGGCGGCGTCCCCACCGTGATGAAGACCACCTCGGACGCCTGCACCCCGTCGGCGAGCGACGTGGTGAAACGCAGGCGCCCCGCCAGGCTGTTCATGTTGACCAGCTCGTCGAGGCCCGGCTCGTAGATCGGGATCTCGCCGGCCTCCAGGCGCGCGATCTTGTCCTCGTCCGCGTCGACGCAGATCACGTCGTTGCCGATCTCCGCCAGGCAGGCCCCGGAGACCAGCCCCACGTACCCGGTGCCGATCACGCATACCTTCATGCTCGCCTCCTCAACCCCGGTGTCTCACCTCAGCGGCTCGCCCCAGGCGGATGCTCCCTCGCTCGCCTGTTATGCCTCGCCCGGACCTTTGGGCGATCCAAGCCGCGTCTTGGCCAAACCTTACAATCCTTCACCCACCCGTCCATCGGCATGGGGGCTTAATTTTCCGGTCACCCCGCCCAAGGCGAGCTGGAAATGCGCTTGCTTAGGGGGTTTGATGCGCTTGACCCTTCCGGATAAGGCTCTTTACAATGGATCGTCCGATCCGTGTAAGGAGGTGCCGATTGGCTGTTCACCCGCGTCTCGCGCCCTGCCTGCTGGGAGTCGCCCTGATCGCCTCCGTCGCGGCCCCCTCCTCCGCGATCGACCCCGCTCCGTTCGCCCTGCGCGACCTCGACGACCGCATGGCCATGCTCCCCGTCTCCCCCGGAGAGACCGTCACCTTCGCCGCCTACGACCCCGACACCCGACGCCCGCTCTCGGTCCGCTGGACGATCGAGGACGGCGCCATCGCCCACGGCGCCCGCGACGCCCGCTGGAAGGCCCCCGCCAAACCCGGCGTCTACCCCCTTTCGGGCATCGCCCAGGTGGGCGAGAAGATCTTCCGGCGCGAACTCAGCGCCTTCGTCACCGTCCCGTCCGAACAGGCGCGCGATGGCCTGATCAACGGCTACCGCATCGGCCGCTACCCGGCCTTGATGGCCCTCGGAACCCCCTCGAACCGCCGGACGCCCAGCCGCAGCACGCGTTCGGCGTCCGAGCTGCCCGAGGGCTTCATCAAGCTCGACGCCGAGTCCCGCAAGGCCAAGGTCTCGCGATACTTCACCCTTGGCCAGTTCGAAACCAAGGACGGGAAACGCGACGCGAAGTACATGTTTCTCAGCACCCGCCTGGTCACCAAGCTCGAAGCCATCGTCGACGCCCTCAACGACCAGGGCTACGAGGCAGACGGCCTGCGCATCATGAGCGGCTACCGCACTCCTGCTTACAACGCCGGCATCGGCAACAAGACCTCGCTGAGCCGTCACACCTATGGCGATGCCGCGGACATCCTCGCCGACGACTGGAACCGCGACGGCAAGATCACCCAGGCCGACGCCAAGATCCTCTACCAGATCGCCGATCGTCTCGATCGTACGACCGACCTTACCGGCGGATTGTCCCTCTACAAGCCGAACTCCGCCCACGGTTGGTTCGTTCATGTCGATGCCCGCGGCAAAGCGAGTAGGTGGTAGTCGTATAATGGCGACAGAGGCCCCTTCGAGGTGACGTTGGAAGGGGCCCAAGGGCGCGAGGGCGCCCGCCAAAAGGAGGCCGTGATGCCGCGCTTGTCAAAGGGCAAGGTCCTTCTCGCCGTCGGATTCCTCGTGGGGGTAGCGGGCATGCCGCCCGGAGGATCCCCTCTTGGCGCCATTCCAGCCCTGGCGCAAACCGCCGGTGCTTCCCAGCAGGCAGGTGTCGGCGCACCGGTGCTTGGAAAGGAATGGATCTACACCATCCGGCCCTCCGACACCCTCAGCCGCATCGCCACCCGTCATGGCCTCGACCTGCGCCGCCTCCTGGCCATCAACAGCCTCAGCACCCGCAAGCCCATCCGCGCCGGACAGCAGATCCACCTGAGCGATCGCCACATCCCCCCCGCGCCCCAGGGCGCCGCCATCGTCGTCAACATTCCCGACGGCCTGCTGTACCGCTACGACGGCCCCCAGGTCACCGTCTACCCCGTCGCGCTCGGAGAACCCACCGACGCGGACGCCGCCGACCCCAAGCGCTGGCGCACCCCCACCGGCACCTTCAAGGTCGTGGAGAAACGCCCTAATCCCGTCTGGACCGTCCCCAAGTCCATCCAGGAGCAGATGCGCGAGGCCGGCAAGGAGGTCCTGACCAAGGTCAAGCCCGGCCCCGACAACCCCCTGGGCACCCGCTGGATCGGCCTCTCGGCCTGGGGGTACGGCATCCACGGCACCAACGCCCCCTCTTCCATCGGCCGCTACTCCACCCACGGCTGCGTCCGCATGCGCTCCGAGCACGTCGAGGAGATCTTCGACGCCGTCAGCACGGGCACACAGGTCCGGATCCTCTACCAGCCGGCCAAGATCGCCGTCGACGGCGAGGCCGTCTACCTGGAAGTCAGCCGCGACGTCTACCGCCAGATTCCCGACATGAACGCCCACGTCCAGCGCCTGCTCCGCGAGGCCGGCGTCAAGGATCGCGTCGACCCCGCCCACGTCCAGCGGGTCGTCAAGGCTCGCTGGGGCGTCGCCACCCGGGTCGACCGCGAAGCCCCTACCCCGTTCGCCCCCCTCAAGCCGCCCGCCACCCCGACCCCCGATCCGACTCTCTCATCGGCTCCGACCCCCACCCCCGCCCAGGAGACGCCCTGATTCATGCTCACCATCACGGTCCCCGCCACCTCCGCCAACCTCGGCCCCGGCTTCGACTGCCTGGGCCTCTCCTTGTCCATTCACAACCGTTTCAGCGTTCGGGAGCGCACGGATGGTCGTAGCCTGACCACGGCCACCGGAGAGGGGGCGCCCAGCCTCCACGGCAGCTCGGAGAACCTGGTCTTGAGCTCGGCGCGACGCCTCTACGAGGCGGCGGAGCGCGAGTTCCCCGGCTGGGATCTCGCGATGGACGCGACCATCCCGCTCGCCCGGGGACTCGGTTCGAGCGCCTCGGCGGTCGTCGCCGGCCTCGTCGCGGCCAACGCCCTGATGGGCGAGCCCTTCACTCCCAATGAGATCCTGGCGCACGCGACGGCCATCGAGGGGCACCCCGACAACGTGGCTCCGGCCCTCCAGGGGGGGCTCACGGTCGCCACGGAGGCCGCCGGACGCGTGATCGCGCGGCCCTTGCAGGCGGCCGCCCTTCCCGGCTTCGTCGTGGCGGTGCCCGAGTTCGAGCTCTCCACGGAAGTGGCCCGGCATGCCCTGCCAAGCGTGATTAGCAGGCAGGATGCCGTGTATAATATCGCTCGCGTGACGCTGCTCACCACGGCGCTTGCGAGCGGCCATCTAGAATGGCTCGCGGACGCGCTGGGCGATCGCCTGCATGAGCCTTACCGCCGCGCGTTGGTCCCCGGCATGGAGGCCGTCACCCAGGCGGCTGTCGCGGCAGGGGCCTGGGGCGTGACGCTCAGCGGCGCGGGCCCCACCCTGCTGGGCTGGTGCCCCCTGGAACGCGCTCCCCAGGTGGCCGAGGCGATGGCCGCGGCCTGGAGTTCGGAAGGCGTGGCTGCTTGGGCGCGGCCGGTCTCGGTGGACCGCGTCGGCACGCGCATCGAAAAGGATTAGACATGGCCCTCATCGTTCAGAAGTTCGGCGGCACGTCGGTCGGTAACAGCGATCGCATCAAGCACGTCGCCAGGCGGGTGGCTCAGGCCAAGCTGGAGGGTAACGATGTCGTCGTGACCGTCTCGGCCATGGGCAAGACCACCAACGGGCTTATCTCGTTGATGGGAGAGATCTCCAACAACCCCTCCCCGCGTGAGGTCGACATGCTGCTCGCGACCGGTGAGCAGGTCTCGATCGCGCTCGTGGCCCAGGCCCTGCAGGAGCTGGGGGTGCCGGCCATCTCGCTGACGGGCTGGCAAGCGGGCATCGTGACCGAGCCGGTCCATTCCAATGCCCAGATCCTGCGCATCGACACCAAGCGCGTCCGCGAGCTGCTGGACCAGGGGTTCGTCGTGGTGCTCGCGGGCTTCCAGGGCGTCTCCGAGAGCGGGGCCATCACCACCTTGGGCCGCGGGGGCTCCGACACCACGGCTGTCGCCTACGCCGCGGCCCTCGACGCGGACTTCTGCGATATCTACACCGACGTCGACGGGGTCTACACCGCAGACCCCCGGGTGGTGCCCGAGGCCCGGATGCACGCCGAGATCTCCTACGACGAGATGCTCGAGCTGGCCAGCCTCGGTGCCAAGGTGCTGCATCCGCGCTCGGTGGAGTACGCCAAGCACGTTCGCCTCTTCCTCAGGGTGCGCTCGAGCTTCAACGAGGGAACGGGAACGGTGGTCAAGGGGGTGGAACAATTGGAGAAGCAGAACCCGGTGAGCGGCGTGGCCGCGGACCTCAACCAGGCGAAACTCGCCATCCTCGCGGTTCCCGACAAGCCGGGGACGGCCGCCCTGCTCTTCAACGCCCTCGCCGAGGCCCATATCGACGTGGACATGATCATCCAGTCGGTCCAGGGCGAGTCCACCAACGATATCGCCTTCACCGTGGCCGAGACCGACCTCATTCGCGCCAAGTCGGTGGTCTACGACATCGCCCAGAAGGTCGAGGCCTCGGGCGTCATCTCGGACGCGGACGTCGCCAAGGTCTCGATCGTCGGAGCCGGCATGATCAACCACCCGGGCACGGCCGCCACGATGTTCTCCGCCTTGGCGGAGGCGGGCATCAACATCCAGATGATCTCCACGTCGGAGATCAAGGTTTCCTGCGTGATCGAGCGTAGCCGGGCCCACGAGGCCGTACAGGTGATCCACCGGGCCTTCGCCCTGGACAAGGACAACGTTCCGGTCGTCTCATAAGCCTGGAATCCCCATGTAGCCTGCTATTTCGCCGGATTGGCATCGCGCGACCCACCCTGTCGGGTGGGTCGTTTTCCTGCTAGCATGACGAGCCCTCATTTGTCAGTCGAAAGGAAGAGCGATGAGTTCGTTTTTCAGGCCGAATGGCCGTTCAAACAAACTCTCCGGCGTCGAAGACGCGATGAGACGACGCATGCTCATGGGCCTCGCCGTGACCCTGGCGCTCGTGTCGGGGTGTGTCCTGCCTGGCATCAAGCTTCCTCCGGGCTCGGGGGACTCCGGTCCGCCCCAGGGCGGCACCACCTCGCAGGAGCAGCAAGGGCCCGGCAACCTGAAGGTCTCGTTCACCGGCGAGCTGATGGAGCTCGTCAACGAGTCGGCGAGCCTGCATGAGGCCTTTACCTTGAAGGTGAGGGTGATCCCCAGGGAGGGCGAGCAGAAGCTCATGACCGTCCTCTTGCCGGTGGCGACCGACGCGCCCGCGTGGGACGGCATGCGCTTCGACGACTTGGCATCAGGGACGGCCCAGGTCACGGTGCAGCTGAGCGAGGACGGGAGCGTGCTCTACGAGCGTACGACTTCGGTGGCGATCGCCCCCAAGACGACGGTCCAGGCGGCGATCGACCTCATGCTCGACGGGATCGCGGCCCCCACGTCCAGGCCCTCGCTCGTTAATGTCGCTGCCTATGAGGCTGACGGCTACCGTGATGGGATCGGGGGAGCGGCAAAGCTATCAGTCGTCGTAAGCGGCATGGCCATGGATGCCGCGAAGAACGTTTACGTTGCGGATCAGTGGAACCACCTGATCCGGAAGGTGAGCCCCCACGGGGTCGTGACGACCTTCGCGGGGCGCTACGTTGCCTCCGGCAACATGGAAGGACCGGGTCAAGGCGGCTACATCGACGGGCCGAGGCGTCAGGCGCAGTTTCGCAACCCGACCGATCTGGCTTTCGACGCGGCGGGCAACCTCTACGTCAGCGATGCGGGCAACTGCCTGATTCGCCGCATCTCGCCCGCAGGCACGGTCCAGACGTTCGCCGGCTCGGGCGAGAGCGGATTCGACGATGGCTCCGCCGAGGTGGCGACCTTCACCGCCCCCGGAGCGCTCGCGATGGGAGCGGATGGCTTGCTGTACGTGGCCGACCAGACTACGATCCGGACCGTGGCCCCTGACGGCCATGTGAATACCTACATGGCGGGGCCCTTCACCAACCAGGAATCCAGCACGCCGGATGCGCTGGAGCTGATCAACGACCTGCTCGTCGGGCCGAACGGCGTCCTTTACGTGGCCAGCGGCCACCGGGTCCTGCGGATCAACGCCGACAAGACGGTCGACGTCCTGCTCAAGTTTGGATCGGAAGCCGTCGACGATCCGGATCCCGCGAAGGCGCGGGTCTTCCTGCCCACGAGCCTGGCCCTGGACGGGGAAAACGGCTTGCTGCTCATCGATGAGATGGATGCATTGGGTCAGAACCCCGTGCTGCGCAGGCATACGTTCGGCGGTGGCACGAGCGCGGTCTTGAACGCAAATTTGGAAGCCATGCGCGTGAAGGCCCCGATCTTGCAGCTCGATGCAACGACCTACGTCGTGAACGGGGGACGAGCGAAGCTCTTCTTCTAGGTAGAGACTCACCTTCAGACGTCATTCCCGCGGAAGCGGGAATCCAGTGGTCCCCGTTTTCACGGGGATGACGGGTACTGAGAGCGGGAGTGACGTTCGTGCCGGCGCCAGAAAAACGGGGCTGTCTCACAACGGCAAGACAGCCCCGTTGGTTTTAGAAGGGAACGTCGGCCATCGCGGTGAGGCCGCGCAGGGTCTCGTTGATCTCGCCGATGGCGCTCTGGCGCTTCTCTCCGGGGAGCTTGCGAAGCTCCATCAGGAGGGTGTCCAGGGCTTCGCGCCATTCCTCGCGGGACGTGCCGTGGACCGAGTAGGTGGCCTCGTAGGCGCTGGCGTTCTGCACGCCGGGCACCGATCCCGGCGCCTTGTAGGCCGGTTCGGGATCGGGATCGTAGGCGGGCTCGATCTTGGGCGCCCGGCCCAGCCGTTCGTTGATGTGGCGGTTGAGGTCCTTGACCTTGACATCGTTGAGGGGCTTCTCCTCGGGGACGCCGTCGTCGCGCACCAGCAGGATCTTGCCGGTCTCGAGCACGCGCTTCTGCTCCTCGGCGTCGGGGAGGCGGGAGATCTGAGCCAGCTTGGAGATCTGGAGCTCGCGGGCGGCGGGGAGCAAGGGGTCCACCCCGGCCTTCTCGATGACCTCGCCGACCTTGGCGAGCTGGTAGATGAAGCTCCGGCTCATGTTGAGCTCCTTGGAGCGGATGTACGCTTCGAAGGTCTCGTAGCCGAGCGCGCGGAAGAGTTCCTGGGAGCGGATCTTGTGAACCAGCTGGGCGATCTGGGTCACGTACTCCTGGAAGGTGTGAAGGAGGCCGTTGAGCTGATGGTCGGCGTCGTTGGCCGCCTGGATCTGCTCGGGGCCGAAACTGGGAGTCTCGGGCTGGGGGGCGATCGTCACGACTTCCCAGCCGTCGTCCTCCATGGCCTCCGGGGCTTCAGGGGCGGCTGGGGCTGCTTCGTCGCTCTCGGGCTCGGAAGGGGCCAGGGTGACGATTTCAATCTCGTCGGAGTCGTCTTGCAAGGTCGAATCCTCTCTTGATCCGGATCTCCGATCCGGGGGACGCCTCCATGATAGGCGTCTCGACCGCGAGAGGCAACCGGGTTTTGGGAGCCGTGGGCGCAGAGGCCCGCGCCACAAGTAGGGTGCCCGTGGGGCGGGCCTCCGCGCCCGCCATGGCTTTAATCCGACATGGCTTACTGCTTTAAAGGGAGTTCTCCGGAGCCAGCGGAGCGATGCGATAGGTGAGCTCGCGCACCTCCCGGCGCTCGGGCTCGGGAATGGGGCGCCCCTCCTCGTCGACCAGCACCGAGCTTCTGCGCGCCAGCAGCAGGAAGGTCCCCGCCGCCAGGCCATGGACCACGGCCAAGATCACGATCACGGTGCTCATCGTCACCTCCCAAAATACTCGCTTGCTTGAAGCGGATCATGCCGCGCGTTTCTTGCGAATTTCTTGCTTGAAAGTATCCCCGAAGTGAACCCCCGTTTCATCGTTGGAAACGCAAAGAAGCCTCGTCACCAGCCCCGGCGCGACAAAGCCCCGCCCCTTTGCTACAATGGTCCTGAGCCCCTTTGCGCCTGATTGCCCCCTGGGAGGCCCCTCCATGATCCCGTCCGAGTTCCCCGTGTCTTCGCTCCCCGATGCCCTCGGTCGTTTCGGCCCCTTCGGCGGACGCTTCGTCCCCGAGACCCTCATGAAGGCCGTGCTCGAACTCGAAAAGGCCTACCAGGAGGCCATGGCCGACCCCGCCTTCACCTCCGAGCTGCGCGATCTCTTCGTCCGCTACGTGGGGCGCCCCTCGCCCCTTTACCACGCCGAGCGCCTCAGCCGGCACTTCGGCGGCGCGCAGGTCTGGCTGAAGCGCGAAGACCTCAACCACACGGGCGCCCACAAGATCAACAATGCCATCGGCCAGGTCCTTCTGGCCAAGCGCATGGGCAAGACCCGGATCATAGCCGAGACCGGCGCCGGTCAGCACGGAGTCGCCACGGCCACCGCCTGCGCCCTCTTCGGCCTCGAGTGCATCGTCTACATGGGAGCCGAGGACGCCCGCCGCCAGGAGCTCAACGTCTTCCGCATGGAGCTGCTGGGGGCCACGGTCCGCTCGGTCGAATCCGGCACCAAGACCCTCAAGGACGCCCTCAACGAGGCCCTGCGCGACTGGGTGGCCAACGTCGAAGAGACCCACTACGTCATCGGTACGGTGGCCGGCCCTCACCCCTTCCCCATGCTCGTCCGGGACTTCCAGAGCGTGATCGGCCAGGAAGCCCGCGAGCAAAGCCTCGACCTCATCGGCCGCCTGCCGGACGCCGTCGTGGCTTGCATCGGCGGAGGCTCCAACGCCATGGGCATCTTCCACCGCTTCGTCCCGGACGAGGGCGTTCGCCTGATCGGTGTCGAAGCGGCCGGCGAGGGCCTCGACACCGAGCGCCACGCCGCCTCCATCACCAAGGGCTCGGTCGGAGTCCTGCATGGCAGCCGCTCGTACATCCTCCAGGACGACGAGGGTCAGATCCACCACGCCCACTCGGTCTCGGCCGGCCTCGACTACCCCGGGGTGGGCCCCGAGCACGCCTATCTCCATGACACCGGGCGCGCCGAGTACGTCGCGGTGACCGACCGCGAGGCCCTCGACGCCTTCCAGCTGCTCTGCCGCCTCGAGGGCATCATCCCGGCGCTGGAGTCGGCACACGCGATCGCCTACCTGCCCAAGCTGCTACCTTCGATGCGTCCCGATCAGCACGTCGTCGTCTGCCTCTCCGGACGGGGCGACAAGGACGTCACCCAGATCCGCGAGATCCTCAAGGGGGAGAAATGAGCCGCATTCTTGACGCCTTCCAGGCCCAGCCCGGCCTTCTCGTCCCCTTCATCACCGTCGGGGACCCCGATCTTCCCACCACCGTATCGATCATCGTCGAGCTCGCCCGCCAGGGCGCCGGCGTGATCGAGCTAGGGCTTCCTTACTCCGACCCGATCGCCGACGGCCCCACCATCCAGGCCTCCAGCGAGCGCGCTCTTGCCCGCGGCGTCAAGCTCGGGGACGTCTTCGGGGTGGTGCGCGCCGTGCGTGAGCGCTCCGACGTGCCCCTGGTGCTTTTCACCTACTGCAACCCGATCTACCGCTACGGCCTGGAGCGCTTCGTTCGCGAGGCCGCCGAAGCCGGGGCCGACGGCATCCTGATGCCCGACATCCCGCCCGAGGAGGCCGAAGATCTCCGCGCCATCGCCGATCGCTTCGGCCTCGACGTGATCTTCCTGGTGGCGCCAACCTCGACGCCCGAGCGCGTGAAGCTGATCTGCCAGGCGAGCCGCGGCTTCGTCTACCTGGTCGCCGCCACCGGCGTGACCGGCGCGCGCGCGGCGCTGGCCTCCAACCTCGAAGAGAAGCTGCAAGTGGTCAAGGCCTCCGCACAGGCCGCCGGCAAGACCCTCCCCGTGGCGATCGGCTTCGGCGTCTCCTCGCCCGAACAGGTCTCGGCCATCCGGGCCATGGGAGCCGATGGCGTGGTCGTCGGCTCGGCCCTGGTCGAGCGGATCGGCCGCTGGTCCCAGGAGCCCGGCCTCGACAAGGCGGCTCTCGTCGCGCGTGTCGGCCACTTCGCCGCCGAGCTAACATCCGGCCAGTCGCTAAATTCTTAATCGGAAATTGACGACGTCCTAGCAATTTCTTTGTTTTTTTTCCGACAACTCCTCTGATATCAGGAGTTTCGGGAAAGGACGGAGATCATGGCGGCAGGACGGATCGCACTCTCCCTGGCCCTCATGGGAGTGACGCTCACGGCCATGACGGGCTGCGGCTTCGACACGCCGACCCGCCGGGCGGGAACGGGCAACTCGACGCCTGCCGAGCCGTCGCGTGACTACGGCCGCGAGCCGCAGCCGCAGACCCCGAACCGGGATCCCGACGAGGTCCCCACCAACATCCCCGCCCCCGTCCCGCAGCCGCTGGATCCGCCCGAGCCCGGCGAGATCACGGTCTCGGCCGTCGCCCACTCGGTGACGAGCAACCCCCTGGCCGCCTTCGACGGGCGCTCCTTCAAGACCATCGCGATCTACTCCCAGCTGACCTGGACCCCCATCAAGGGCGCGGCCAGCTACCGGATCTCTCGTGCCGAGGAAGGCTCCGATCGCTTCGTCGTGAGAGGGACCGTCAACGGAAACCTGGCCTTCTTCCGCGATGGCGGTGCGCTGCTGGGGAACCTCAACATCGCCACCGAGTACAAGTACCTGGTCGAGGCCTTCGACTCCAGCGGCAACGCGATTGCCCGCGGCAACGACTCCTGCAAGCCCCTGTATCCGCTGGACATCCCCACGCTGAAGTCCCCCGAGAACGGGAAGCCCATCACCAGTATGCAGCCCGTCCTGCGCTGGAGCTTCGTGGATCAGGACGGCCAGGCCAAGGCCGGCCCCGACGGCTTCTACGTGGAGGTCTTCTCGGGGACCTACCTGGTCCCCGTCTGGCGCGGCTTCCGCCTGGGCAACCTCGCCGACTCGATCCAGTACGGCAACCAGGTGGATTTCTATCCCGGCACCGCGCCTGCGATCTGGGCCTCCGTCCTGCAGCCCGGCGCGCGCTACACATGGTCCGTCACCGCCTACAAGACAGACACCGGCAACGCCCGCACCGCCAAGGCCTTCGCCAAGAGCAACGCTCCGGCCTGGACCTTCACCGTGGGAACCGGCAACTAAACGCTAGATTTTCCCCAAGCTTAAAGCCGAGATAACCAAGATCTCAGCGGCTGGAGGCGATATAACAGCAGATGAACCCGATTTGCTGAAAGGATGGGGAGCGATGCGGAACGTGAGGAAGCAACAGATCGGTTGGGCGATCGCGCTGACCACGGTGATCGCGTTGCCGGCTCTGACCGCCTGCGGTGCGGCTCCGACCGGTCGCCAGCCCTCCACCAACACCACCAAGAGCAACACCGCCAAGACCTACGATCCGAACGATCCCCGTCTGGTGGAGCCCACCCCCAAGAGCTGGAACCAGGATCCCAACGATGTTCCCACGAACATCCCCCAGGGCATCCCCACCCCTCCTCCCGCCACCGAGCCTGGTGAGATCGCCGTCGCGGCGCAGGCCAACACCGCCTCCAGCGCTCCTCTTTTCGCCGTCAACGGCAGCAACTACCGCCAGATTTCCATCTCGGCCACCCTCAAGTGGACCAAGGTCGACGGCGCCTCGCAGTACCGCGTCTCGCGGTCCGACGACGGCACCGAGCGCTTCGTCGTTCGCTCGATGGTCCCCGGCAACTACACGGCCTTCCGGGACGGCGGTGGTTTTGCAAACCTCGCGGTCGGGAACGAGTATAAGTACCTGGTCGAGGCCCTCGACCACAGCGGACAGGTCATTGCCCGGGGGAACGACAACGTGAAGCCCCTCTATCCTCTCGACGTCCCCACCCTCAAGGGTCCCGACAACGGCCAGTCTGCCGGCAGCCTGCAGCCCGTGCTGCGCTGGAGCTACGCCGACGCCGACGGCCGGGCCAAGGAAGGTCCCGACGGTTACTACGTCGAGGTCTTCTCGGGGACCTTCCTGGTTCCGATGTGGCGCGGTTACCGCCAGGGCAACATGGCGGACTCGATCCAGTACGGCGACCAGCCCGACTTCTACCCCGGCACCAAGCCCGCCATCTACACCGGCGTGCTGCAGCCCGGCGCCCGCTATACCTGGTCCGTCACCGCTTACAAGACCGACACCGGCAACGCGATGACCGCCAAGGCGATCGCCAAGAGCAATGCACCGGCCTGGACGTTCCTCGCAGGCTCGGCGCCCACCCAGGGAGGCAAGTAAGATGAAGGTTCTCAACACGATCTTCGCCCTGGCGATGGCGACCGCGCTGGTCGGTTGCGGCAACCGGATCCCCACCCAGGGTGGCAACGGCGGCGGCGCCGGCATCCTCGAAGTCATGGTCGAGCAGGGCGGTCTGGGCGTCGCCGGCGCCAACGTCCAGGTCCTCGATCCCGATGGCGTCCCCTTCCAGGATGCCCAGGCCGATGAGTCCGGCGTGGCCACCTTCGAAGACCTTCCTTCCGCCACCGGCTACACCGTCACCGCCGAGTACGACGGCGCCACCGGCAAGGCCACCGGCGTCTCGGTCGCCCCCAGCGACAAGACCCTCGTCCGGGTGGCCCTGGGCTTCGGTTCCGGCCCCGGCGGCATCATCGCCGGCAGCGTGAAGATCGCCAGCAACGGCTTCGGCATCGCCAACGCGGTCGTCGAGGTGCTCGGCACCCAGATCAAGACCACCACCGACGGCACCGGCCACTACAAGCTCGAGAACGTTCCCTCCGGCGCCCAGAAGGTCCAAGCGACCGCCGCTGGCTACAAGCCCGGCGTCTACGATGCCACGGTCCGGGCGGGCGGTTCGGTCTCGCTGAACTTCGACCTCTACAGCAACGCGGACGGCGCCTCGGCCGGCCACACCCTGATCACCAGCTCGACCCGCGTCCTCGAGATCGACCAGTGGCACAACGCGGTCGGCGAGAGCAAGGCGACCTCGGCCTGGAGCGCCACCTTCGACCGCGTCACCGGCACCATCCTCCTGGCCGACGCCGGCAAGAACGCCATCATCGAGTCCACCGTCCGCGGCTCGGTCGTCAAGTCCTACAACGCCACCGCCTTCTGGAAGCTCGGCATCGGCGGCCTCAAGGCCCCCCGCGGCGCCGTCCGCACCAAGAACTCCACCTTCCTGGTCGCTGACTCGGGCAACAACCGGATCGTCGAGATCGACCCCTCGGACCGCAAGGTCTGGGCCTACGAGACCAAGCTCAACCAGCCCCGCTGGGCCGAGCGCCTTCCCAACGGCAACACCCTCATCGCCGACTCGGGCAACAACCGGGTGATCGAGGTCAACGCCGGCGGCCGGATCGTCTGGGGTGCGGGAGACGGCTCGCGGAACGTGGTGAACTTCCCCACCCACGTCCAGCGCCTCGCCAACGGCAACACCCTCATCACGGATGCCGGCAACTCCCGGGTCCTCGAGATCAACCCCCAGGGCAACCTGGTCTGGATGGTCGGCCTGCAGCGCCCGATGGCCGGCGACGACAAGGGCCTTCGCAACCCCAACTCGGCCATCCGCCTCTCGAACGGCAACACCCTCATCGCCGACACCGGCAACAACCGGGTCGTCGAGGTGGACACCAAGAGCAACGTGGTCTGGCAGCAGCCCGTCGCTGGCCCGATGTTCGCCGACCGGATGTAAGCCAACCCACAACCCTGGTGCCGAGCGGCTCTGCCGCTCGGCTTCTTCCCGTCTTAGCCGCGCCTACGCCCCTCTGGAGGACCCATGCGTCAGACCTTCCACCTCGCTCTCGCCGCTGCCCTTGGTCTCGGCATGGCCCTGCCGGCCCATGCCGCGCCCCCGCCGGCGTATGGCGGGTCGGATCGCGACGGGGGGCGTCCCGCTCCGCCGCCGGCCTACGGAGACCAGCGCCCGGCCCCGCCCTCGGGAGGTGACGAGCAGCCGGCAGGCCCCGTCGAGATGGCCAGGCGCACGGCCGCCAGCGCCCTGGAGCGCTTCGAGGAGCTCAACGAGGACCTGATGCGCACCGCCGACCCCATGGAGCGTGACGGGATCGAGCGGCGCATGATGGCTACCATGGGAGAAGCGCTCGAGGCCATCCACCGGAACATCTCTCCGCGCCAGGGCCCCGAGGCCGAGCAGATCTACCGCCTCGTGGAGCCCGCCTACAAGAAGGCCTGGCTGCAGCGTTACGAGTGGAAGCAGGAGCAGCGTCCCGAGCGGAAGCGCCAGCGCCTTCAAACCCTGAACCTGCACCTGCGCCAGTCGCTGCGGGACGTGCGCTCCGCGGGCGGTTCCTGGTAGCCATGGCCGAGATCGTAAGCCTGACTAAGGAGGGCATCCGCCTGGCGGTTCGCTTGCAGCCGCGCGCCAGCCGCAATCAGGTCGTGGGGGTCATGGGCGATCGCCTCAAGGTCGCCCTCACGGCTCCCCCCGTCGAGGGCGCGGCGAACGCGGCGTGCCAGGCCTTTCTGGCCGAGCTCTTCAAGGTGAGCAAGGGGTCGGTGCGGCTCGTCGGCGGTGAGAAATCCCGCGACAAGCTCTGGGAGATCGCGGGCGACCCTGACCGGCTGGCCGAGATCGCCCGAAAGCTCAGCGAATAGCGCTTCCCCACCCGTCATTCCCGCTTCCACAACCGTCATTCCCGCGAAAGCGGGAATCCACCTGGACTCCCGCTTGCGCGGGAGTGACGGTTCAGGGAATCAGTCGTCCGCCCACTGGAACTCGCGCAGCCAGGGCACCTCGCCCGCGAGCTTCTTGTTGCTATGTTCGAGAATGATCCGGCAGCCGGCCTCCGGCACGCCTGCCGCCGCCGCCATCTCGGCCCCGTAGAGCCCGTGCCAGCGGTAGATCTGCAGCGCCCAGCGCCAGGGCTGCTTGAAGCGCGGTTCGGCCGGGATGTCGCGGTCGGGGCGCAGGACCACCAGCACGCGCCAGATCAGCCCGTACCCCCGGGGCTTCCCCGCGTCATGCAGCAGCGCCGCCTTGAGGGCCCAGTCCGGGGGGTGCTGGGTGGCGAGCTTGCGAGCCACCTTCACGGTATGCGCCTGGTCGTGCGCGCTCATCGCGTCGTAAAGCGCGCGCTCGGCCGGGGTCAGGAGGGTCTCCACCCAGGCGAGATCCTCGGGCTTGGGCCGCAGCACCAGGTACTCCCAGACCTGCCGGACCCGCCCCATGGCCTTGGAGAGCTTGCTGCGCTTGCGCGTTACGGCACGATCCAAATCAGGAACTCCATCGCCTGGCGCATCACCATCCCCAGCACGCTCGGCATCCCGGGGATGAGCATCGGGCCCATCACCAGCAGGATCAGCAGCACCACGCCGTAGGGCATGATCTGGTAGAAGGCGGGGCGCCAACGGTAGGGAAGCAGGTTCTGGAGGATGTTGCCGCCGTCAAGCGGCGGGATGGGCAGCAGGTTGAAGACCGCCAAGGCCAGGTTGAGCATCATCATCACCTGCAGGGGCTCGATCACGCCCTCGTACGCGGCGGAAATGGGCGCGTGCTTGAGGATCGCCACCGCCAGGACGGCCAGGATCAGATTGGCCAGGGGGCCGGCGGCCGCGACCATCAGCTCCGCGTAGCGGCCCTTCAGGGCGCGCGGGTCGACCCGAACGGGCTTGGCCCAGCCGATGGGGCCGAAGAGGATCATGAGCGTGCCGAGCGGATCCAGGTGCGCGACCGGGTTGAGCGACAGCCGCCCGTCGAGCTTGGGGGTCTGGTCTCCCAGCCGGTAGGCCGTGTAAGCGTGACCGAACTCATGCAGGGTGATCGAGACCAGGAAGATCGGCAACCAGATCATGAGGCGGGACGCGAAGTCTCCGCCGCCGGAGGTCAAAAGGCCAAAGTTGAACAAGCATTACCCCTTCGAAGCGGACGTGTCGCGAGCGTCACGTCCGACGGTGCAGCCCCCTCAGGGGCGTAAGGCCTCATTATACCGCGCGATCAGCGCGCTGGCCTCCCGCTCTTCGTCCTCAGCCCTCGGGAGGGTCCCTTCGCGCTTGAGCGCGAGCAGCTCCGCGAGAATCTCCTTGTACCGGGGACCGGGTGGCAGGCCCTGAGCCTTCAGCCATTCCCCGTCGACCCGCTCCAGCTTGAGGGAGCGCAGCCGCTCGCGGTAATCCGCCAGCTTCGCGCGCGCCGGCCGCGAGCGCAGCGTGGCCATCCAGAAGTCGAGGGCGAGATCCGGCTTGTCCTCCAGCTGGCTGGCGAATTGGGCGGGACCGGCCTCTAACCATTGGACCGGCGGAAACGCGTCGAGTTCCCACGCGGCCATGAGCGCCTGGTGGTCCTGGCGCGACAGGTGCATGGCGCCGATGACGCGCTCGCGGGCGGCGGCTTCCAGCGGGCGCAGCAAGACGGCCAGGAAGAGCAGCCAGCGGCAGTTCGCTTCGAGGGCCATGCGGTCGACTCGGGCGATCGCGCAGGCCTCGCGCCGCCGGAGGTGCAGCGTCGGATCCAGCATCCTCCAGGCGTCGAGGTCCTCCAGGCGCAGTGCGAAGCCCAGGGCGGGGTGCCGCGCGAAGCCGCGGCGCAACTCGCCCTTGACCCGGGCGCTGGAAAGCCCGTCGAAGCGCGACGAGGAGAGCGCATGGCGGGCGAAGGCCTCGGTCTGCGGATCCATGCGGAACCCTCCGAGCTGCTGCTCGAAGCGGGCGCCCCGGAGGATGCGCGTGGGATCCTCGATGAAGCTGAGCGGGTGCAGGATCGTGAGCCGGCCCCGCGCGAGGTCGTCGAGTCCCCCGAAGAAATCGAGCAGCTGGCCATGGTCGGGGCTGCCGACTCGCATGGCCAGGGCGTTGATGGTGAAGTCCCGGCGGGAGAGATCCTGCTTCAGGGTGGCGGGCGCGACGACCGGCAGGCCTCCCGCGACCGGGTAGTGCTCGATCCGGGCGGTCGCGAACTCCACTCGCTTGCCGTCGGCCAGCTCCACGTGGGCGGTGCCGAAGGCGTCATGGGTCTTGAGCGAGCCGTCGTGCCGGGAGGCGAAGCGGCGGGCCAGGGCGATCGCGTCCCCTTCCACCACCAGGTCCACGTCGAGGTTGGCCTGTCCCAGCAGGAGGTCCCGCACGGCTCCTCCCACCAGAAAGGTCGGCGTCTCCCCGGCGAGGTTCCCGATGGCGTCGATCAGCTCGGCCCAGTCCCGGGGCCAGGACGCATGCAGGCGTCCTGCGAGGTTGCCGGAAAGCGGGTTCGGGTTGCTGGGGCCTTCCAGGTCGTAGCGCGCCCGCAGGACGTCGGAGCGCGTCACGATCCCGACCAGCTTGTCGCCTTCCAGCACCAGCAACCGCCCGATGTCCTTCGCCACCATGCGAGCCAGGATCTCCGAGAGCGGCGTGTCGGGCGCGACCGCCTCCACCTTGCGCGCCACCATGCCCTGGATGCTGGAGCCGCCTCGCCCGTGGGCGATGGCGCGGTCGAGATCGCGCCGCGAGATCACCCCCTGCGGCTTGCCCTTGTGCAAGACGGGCATGGCCGAGTGACCGAACTGCGAAAGCTGCTCGGCGGCATCCTTGACGCACGTCTCCAGCTCGAGGGAGCGGACGGGATGGCTCATGAGCTGCCTGGCCGTCGGCTCCTGGCGGACCAGGGTCGAAAGCCGCTGTCGCAGGACGGGCAGGGCCTCGACAATGGGGAGGTTCTCGGCATGCGCGCTGGCCGCCCCCGCGTGGCCGCGCGGAGACCACGGCGCCAGCAGCTCGCGGACGTCGAAGCCCCGGATGCTCGAGCGGGCGACGAACTGCGTGCGCGTGCCCTCGCCGTCCGGGGTCGAGACCGCGACGACCGTCACGTCGGCGCCGGTGAGGTCGATCAGCTTGGAGGTGAGCATCGACAGCTCGGGCGCGGCGTCATGCCAGTCCAATCCCACCAGCAGGGCCTGGGCGCCCGGCAGCGCGTGACGCTCGGCATGGTCGAGCAGCGCCTTGAACAGCTCCTCTTGCTGGGCGTTCAGGGCGGTTTCCAGGTACTCGGCGACCGTGTCGAGCTGGCCTCCCTGGCGAAGCAGGTAGGTGGCGGCCTCGAGGTCCTCCGGGGTGGTGGAGGGGTAGGTGAGCTGGCCGGTGTCGGCGTAGATCCCGAGCAGCATGGCCGTCGCCTCGGGCGGCGTCAGGGTCATGCCCTCGCGCATGAGCGCGTGGACCAGCAGGGTGGTGGCGGCGCCGACCTGCCGGACTTCTCCGCAGGTCGGGGGCGTGAAGGGAGGGTGGTGGTCCCAGATGATCGGGTCGATCCCCTCGGGCATGCGCGTTCCCGTGCGGCCGAGATCCTGGGTGTCCACCAGGATGATCCGCGTGACGGCGCCGAGATCGACCTCCGTCAGGGGGATCATGCCGAAGCCCTCGGCGTGCAGGCGCAAGAAGCGCTTGACGTTGCGATTGAGCTGGGGCGCGTAGGCGGCTTGCGCCCGGGGATAGAGCCGCTTGGCGGCCACCATGGCCCCCAGGCCGTCGAAGTCGGTGTTGGTGTGCGTCACGATCAGGTCCATGACCCGATTCTACCGCAAATCCCATGGAATTAAGCTGCGGGAAAGCTTTGCTTAAGGGGCGCAAATCACAGCCCGTGAACGGCGACAACTGAAACCAAGGAAAGGAGGTCCCCCATGATTCGCTTGCTTCCGATGTTGGCCCTCGTGCTGGGCCTCCTCTTCCAGGCGCCGGCCTTTGCAGACGACACGCCGGCCGTGGCCACGGCGCTGTCGAGCGCCCGCGTCGGCGTGGGCAACGTGATCACGGACGGTGCCGGCCAGCCCGTCACCGATGCGCAGGGCTATCCTTTGAGCGTCACGGCGATCGCCACCTCTCCGCTCAGCCAGACCGTGGCCTCCTTGGCGACGGCCATGCGCGTGCCGGTCAGCGACCTGCTGGCGTATGCCGGCCGCCTCGGCATGGCGCTGCCGATCGTCATGCCGGGCACGCAGACCACGGTCGTGCGCTCGGATGGCGGCGTCGAGCAGATCTTCGTCTTCAAGGCCAACGGGGCCGAGTACGCCTTCATGGCGGACAAGACCGGCAACAACGTCTTCGGCATTCGCATGGCCAACGTCGATTCCAAGGGGATGGGCCAGCTCATGACGGCCCACGGCCTCAACGGCAACTTCACCAACCCGCCCTGGTACCTCTCGGCGGAAGCCAAGAAGGACTACTGGATCGCCTGGGGTCAGGACCAGATCCTGACGCCTCCGCCTGCCACTGCCGCGGCGAAGCCGTTGAAGGGCGTGAGCAGCCTGGGCTCGGTATCCAAGCGCGCCAGCATTCGCACGGGGGACCAGCGGGTGCTCGACGCCGGCCAGCGGGCGATCATGACCGATCCGTCCGCGCTGCTGGGCTCGCGCTAGCCAAACGAGCGTCTTGCCAGCCGCCTGAGCTGGCCCTTCCCTCGCCCCCGCTGCGCGAAGCCCGGGGGCGCCCGCTTTTGGGCGCTTCGCGCGGGACGGGCATGGTACAATCGTGTGGTTGTTTTCGAACCGAGAGGAGAGCCTCCCATGTTGAATTCCGTCGTCCTGGTGGGTCGCGTCGGCCAGGACCCCGACATCAAGTTCTTCGAGACCGGTCGCGTCAAGACGACCTTCAGCCTCGCCGTCAACCGCCCCACCAAGGACAAGGAGACGGACTGGTTCCGGATCGAGCTCTGGGGCAAGCAGGCCGAGGTCGCGCGGGACTACGTGCGCAAGGGCAGCCTGATTGGCATCGAGGGTCGCCTCGAGTTCAGCCGCTGGACCGATGCCCAGGGCCAGAAGCACGAGATGCCGATCATCGCGGCAAACAACCTGCGCCTCCTGGGTAGCAAGGGCGATAACCAGGCTGCCGGCATGAGCTCTGGCGGCGGCGACTGGAACGACGTCGGCTTCTAGCGCCCGTCGCGCGTCCGGAAGGCAGGCTGCCCTCATGAACCCCTCGGATCGCGGCCGGTTCGGGATCGTCGCCGACGACCTGACCGGCGCGGCGGATACCGGGCTTCAGTTCAAGCGCGCGGGCCTTCGCTCCTGGGTCATTACCGAGTTTCCGACCCGGGGCGAGGCAAGTCCCCCCGCTGACGTTCGCACGCTCTCGGTGAACGTGGACTCCCGCCATCTCAGCGGGGCCGCCGCCAAGGCCCGCACCCAGGAGGCTGTCCGCTGGCTGGAAAGCCTGGGATGCCGCCGCTTCTACAAGAAGATCGATTCCACGCTGCGGGGCAACTGGGTCAGCGAGACCTCGGGCATGCTCGCTGAGCTCGGCTGGGAGCTGGCTTTGGTCGCTCCCGCCTACCCCGAGGCCGGCCGGATCACCGTCGGCGGCTACCAGCTGGTCGACGGGACCCTGGTCCAGTACTCCCCTTACGCCCAGGATCCGCTGTCTCCGGTGAGCGAGTCCCACCTGCCCACGATTCTCGAGGCGAGCGGCCGGAAGGTCGGCCACCTCGATCTGCGGATCGTGATGCGGGGCTGGGAGGCGGTTGCCGGCGAGATCGCTAGGCTTTACCAGGCGGGAGTGCGGCTGCTATCGTCCGATGCGACCCGCCGCGAGGACCTGCTGGCGATCGCCGAGGCCATCAAGTCCACCCCCTACCGGATCCTGCCCGTGGGATCGGCGGGCCTCGCCGAGGCCCTGGTGACCCGCACCATCCTCGCCGGAGCCGAGCTGCTGGGCGGCCCCGCCGCCAAGCCCCTCCTCCAGAAGATCGGCAAGCGGCCGGTCCTGATCCTCAACGGCAGCGCCAACCCCGTCTCCCTGGCGCAGGTGCGCCATGCCTCGGAGCGCATGCGAACCATCGAGCTCGACGTCCGGCAACTGCTGCTGGCCGAGGAAGACGCCCTGCAGCACCTCACCCGCCAGGTCCTGCAGAACCTGCTGGCGGGCCTGGACGTGCAGGTGACCGCCGCGACCAGCCTCGACCACGTCCGGCGCGATCGCGCCCTCGCCCGCGACCTGGGCATGACCCCCTGGCAGCTTGGGCGCGCCATCAGCGAGGGACTGGCAAGGCTGGCCCGGGCGATCGTGGACCAGGACCTGCTCGCGGGCCTGGTGATCGCGGGCGGGGACACCGCGGCCGCGGTCTGCGCCGCACTTCCGGACGACCGCCTGGAGATCCTCGAAGAGGTCCTGCCGGCGATCCCCTGTCATCAGCTCGTCGGCGTGATGCCCCTGCGCCTCGTCACCAAGTCAGGCGGCTTCGGGACGCCGGAAACCCTGCTTCGGATCGCCGAACATTTGCGTTTGACCGGATCCGACGCGTCGTCTATGCTACGATCACGTTAATGTCAATTTAGCGCCCGCTGCTGTTGCGCAAGGCAGCGCAGCTGACCTGAAGCAACCAAAGCACATAGAAGGGAACGTCGCCATGCGTATCTGTATGCTCAGCTGGGAGTACCCGCCTCGGATCGTCGGAGGCATCGCCCGCCACGTGGAAGAGCTCTCCGAGGCGCTGGTCGCCAAGGGCCACGAGGTTCACGTGGTCACGGCGGATCATCCCAACACTCCCGACTACGAGCAGCGCAAGGGCGTCCACATCCACCGGGTCAAGACCGACGTCGCGCCCGCCCCGGACTTCGTCACCTGGATCCACCACATGAACTGGGGCATGGCCGAGCAGGCCATCAAGCTCCACATGGCCCATCCCTTCGACCTGGTGCATGCGCATGACTGGCTGGTCGCGCAGTCCGGCGTCCTGCTCAAGAAGACCTTCGGCGTTCCTCTGGTCGGCACGATCCATGCCACGGAGTCGGGACGCAACCAGGGCATCCACACCCCCCTGCAGAGCTACATCCACCACCAGGAGTGGTTCCTCACCTACGAGTCCTACCGGGTCATCGTCTGCTCGCAGTACATGCACCGTGAGGTCCGCGAGCTCTTCTCGGTTCCCGAGGACAAGATCGACATCCGCCCCAACGGGATCGACTACCACAAGTTCGACTTCCCCTTCGAGAACCGCCAGGAGTTCCGCCGGCAGTTCGCGATGGACAACGAGAAGGTCGTCATGTTCGTCGGCCGCATGGTGCCCGAGAAGGGTGCGCAGGTCCTGATCGAGGCGGCCCCCCGGGTGATCGCCGAGGTTCCCGACGCCAAGTTCGTGATCGTCGGCAAGGGCGGTTTCCTCAACGACCTCAAGCGCCGTGCCGCCGAGCTGCGCCTGGGCAACAAGATCCTCTTCACCGGCTACGTGGACGACGATACCCTGCTGCGCATCTACCGCAGCGCGAACGTGGCGGTGGCACCCTCGCTCTACGAGCCCTTCGGCATCGTGGCCCTCGAGGGCATGGCCGCCAAGCTTCCGACCGTCGTGGCGGACACCGGCGGCCTCGGCGAGATCATCGACCATGGCCGCAACGGCGTCACCACCTACGCCGGCAACCCCGAGTCCCTGGCCTGGGGCATCACCGAGGTGCTGAAGCACCCTGAGGCCGCCAAGCAGATGGGGCAGAACGCCTACCAGAAGGTCCTCGACGTCTTCAACTGGCAGGTGATCGGTGACCAGACGCTGGAGACCTACGACCGCGTGCTCGACATGGCGGGCCGCAAGGTGGCCGCCGCCCAGTAGTAGGGCGGGCCTCTGTGCCCGCCATCGCGGGCACAGAGGCCCGCGCCACAGACAATCCCTTCACCGGCCCCGATCCTGCTTCAGGATCGGGGCCGGTCGCTTGTCACGGGGGCCTCTCCCCGAGCGCGATCTCTAAAACCGGGTAGCCGAGCTAACTCTCGTATGGATGCTTGCCCATGGATGTGGTACACTCATTCGTGTAACGAAAGGTGAAGCAATGAGGCTTCACAGTTACCTGTTCACCGGCGAATACCCCACCCACGACGAAAGAGGTGCCCTCCATGAAGGCCGTCCTGATGGCAGGCGGATCGGGAACCCGCTTGCGGCCCCTGACCTGCGACATCCCGAAACCCATGGTGCCGATGCTCAACCGCCCGATGATGGAGCACATCATCAATCTTCTCAAGCGCCACGGGATCACGGACATCATCGTCACGCTCTACTACCTGCCGCACGTCATCCAGAACTACTTCGGCGACGGACGCGACTTCGGGGTCAACATCACCTACTCGGTCGAGGAGAAGATGCCCCTGGGCACCGCGGGCTCGGTCAAGGCCATCGAACAGTACCTGGACGAGACCTTCCTGGTCATCTCCGGCGACTCGATGACCGACATCGACCTCACCGCCGCCCTGGAGTACCACCGCCACCAGCAGTCGCTGGCGACCCTGGTGCTGACCCGGGTGGAGAATCCGCTGGAGTTCGGCGTCGTCATCACCGACGAGTCAGGCCGCATCCGCCGCTTCCTGGAGAAGCCGTCCAGCTCCGAGGTCTTCTCGGACACCATCAACACCGGCACCTACATCCTAGAGCCCGAGGTCCTGCGCCTCATGGAGCCCGAGAAGGAAGTCGACTGGTCCAAGGACGTCTTCCCCCTGATCTTGCGCCGTAACGACCCGATGTTCGGCTACGTGGCCGCCGGCTACTGGGAGGACGTGGGCAACCTCCAGAGCTACCGCCAGACTCATTACGACATCCTCGAGGGCAAGGTCGCCATCGACATGACCTACCCCGAGCGCGAGCCCGGCGTCCACATCGGCGAGGGGAGCTTCATCCACCCCACCGCCCGGATCAACGGCCCGGTCGTGATCGGCAACAACTGCCAGATTGGCGAGGGCGTGACCCTCAGCCCCGGCACGGTCATCGGCGATAACGTCATCGTCAACGCCAACGCCTCGCTGAAGCGGCCCGTGATCTGGAACAATGCCTACCTCGCCGAGAACGTCGAGCTGCGCGGCTGCGTGGTCGGCAAGAACACCTCTATCAAGCGGGGCGCCGAGGTCCTGGAGGGTGCCATCCTCTCCAACGACGTCATCGTGGGCGAGGGCGCCGTTCTCAAGCCCAACGTCAAGGTCTGGCCCAACAAGACCATCGAGACCGGCGCGACCGTCTCCTCGTCGCTCATCTGGGGCTCCTCCGCCCAGCGGACCCTCTTCGGGGCGTCGGGAGTCTCGGGCCTGGTCAACGTCGAGTTGATCCCCGAGTTCTCGGTCAAGCTTGGGGCCGCCTACGGCGCCACCCTGCCTCCCGGATCGTCGGTGATCGTCAGCCGTGACGGCTCGCAGGCGGCCCGCATGCTCAACCGCGCCATGATCTCGGGCCTGATGAGCGTCGGCATCAACGTACAGAACCTCGAGACCACGGCCATGCCCATCGCCCGCTACCAGGCGCCTGCCCTGAACGTGCAGGGCGGCGTGCATATCCGCATCTCCCCCGATCAGCCGGACGTGGCCATGATCGAGTTCATGGACCAGCACGGCATGAACATCACCAAGGCCATGGAGAAGAAGATCGAGGGCAACTACTTCAAGGAGGACTTCCGTCGCGTCCAGCTGACGGATATCGGCGACATCTCCTTCCCGGCCCGCGTGGTGGAGTACTACCGCCAGGGCTTCAACAAGATGGTCACCGACTCGCGCGAGCTGCGCGATCGCAAGCTCAAGGTCGTGATCGACTACGCCTTCTCGATCTCGAACGTGATCCTCCCGGGTATCCTCGGAGCGCTGGGCATCGAGCCGATCGTGCTCAATGCCCACCTGCGCCCCAAGATGCCCTCCGGCAAGGAGAAGCGGGCGCTGGCCGAGCAGCTCGCTGAGGTCTCGCAGGCCCTGCGCGCCGACTTCGGCGTGCAGATCGACGCCCACGGCGAGCGCATGACCCTGATCGACAACAAGGGCCGCGTCCTGCGTAACGAGATGCTGCTCGCGACCATGACCCAACTCTTCCTGAGTGCCCATCCCGGCGGCAAGATCGCCGTCCCCGTGACCGCCTCCAGCGTGATCGAACGCGTGGCCAAGCGGCACGGCGGCCAGGTGATCCGTACCAAGGCCAACCCGCGCGCCATCATGGAGGTGGCCCGTGCCGAGGAGGTGCTCTTCGCCGGCACCGACGGCTCGTTCATCTTCCCGGCGCTGCACCCCGGCTTCGACGCCATGTTCGCCACGGCCAAGATCGCCGAGATGCTCGCCAAGACCGGGAAGTCCCTCTCGCAGGTCCAGTCGGAGATCCCCGACTTCTACCACCTGCATGAGGAGGTTCCCTGCCCCTGGGAGCAGAAGGGCACGGTCATGCGCGTCCTGGTCGAGCAGGGCCGCGACTCGAACATCGAGCTGATCGACGGAGTCAAGCTCTACACCCAGAACGGCTGGGTGCTCGTCCTGCCCGACCCCGTCGAGCCCCTGATCCACCTGTACGCCGACGGCGTCTCGGCCATCGAGACCGAGCAGCTCATCGAGGAGTACACGACGGTCATCCGCTCGATGGCCAGTGGTCAGGCCGAGGTGGCGCTCGCCTAAGCGGCGGGCTCCATCCTCCCGATTAAAGCCGAGCGAGAGGGGTATACTGTCGATACCCCTCTCTGCTAGGCGTTAATAAGGGTGTTCCTTGAGCGTCAAGAAGCGTAAACAAGCCAAGGCGCTGCAAGATCTGGTGCAGCGCATCCCCCTCACCAACACGGCCGGCCTGCTCATCATTTACTTCCTTGCCACCAACATGGCGGGAACGTTCGAGACCATGATGGAAGGAACGACCGGTTGGTGGGTTGGCCTCCTGATCGGCGCACTGGGTGGCCTCTTCCTCTTCGGTGCCGTGCAGAAGCGCGTCCAGCGGATCGAGAGCCGGTTCAAGGCTCGCATCCAGGACGTGGCCCAGAAGATGGAGTCGAGCGCCGACGAAGAGGACAAGAGCCAGAACAAGCTCCTCGATGCGTTCGAGATCCAGTACCTCGGCGGGCACCCCGGCCTGAAGGTGGGCGACAAGCTCGTCTTCGGCACGCTGGAGATCCGCGAGAAGTCCCTGATCTTCAAGAACAAGGAAGCGCGCATCAAGATGGCGCTCTCGCGCCTCAAGCGGGCCTCGCTCGAGCCGGATCGCCTCATGCGCCACAAGAAACTTCCCAACGTCAAGCTTCCCCCGATGCCCAAGCTGAAGAAGCGCGTCCTCAAGTTCGGACACGAGCAGCTGCGCAAGCTCCAGCGCTACGTCCTGCTGGATTACCAGGACGACATGGGCGAACGCCACCTGATCGTCTTCTATCCGATGATCGGCCATCCCCTCATCGGAAACCCCCAGAAGGCCAAGGCCATCAAGGCCGCCATCGACGAGCCCCTGGGGAAATACAACAAGGACAAGCGAGGCACCAAGAGCTTCGGCAAGGGCGGCGGCACCGGCAAGCTCTCCAAGGCCTACGAGCCTCCTGCCGCGGAGGTGGAGGCCAAGGTGCCGCAGGCCGCTCCTGCCCCCGCGCCGGTCGCCGCTCGGCCCGTCACGCCGCGTCCGGTGACGCCCCGGCCCTCGGCCGCTCCGGTGAGCGACCTGCGCTACCAGGTGAGCCTGGTAGGCGCCGGCAGCACCCCCGAGGAGCAGCAGGCGGTTGCCCAGCAGATGGCCCAGATCTTCGGGATGCCCCTGGCGAAAGCCCAGGCGGCGGTCCAGCGGATTCCGCTGGTGGTCAAGCGAAACCTGACCGAGGCGCAGGCCGACGAGCTCTACTCCTCGCTGAGCGCGATCGGGGCGCGCGTCTCCGTGGAGGCCACGCAGGCCGCCGCCCGCTAACCGAACGTCATTCCCGCGCAGGCGGGAATCCAGTGGCCCCCGTTTTCACGGGGGTGACGGGGAGTGAGAGCGGGAGTGACGGCTGGAATTGCACGAGAAAACGGGGCTGTCTCACGCGTGTGAGACAGCCCCGTCGGCGTTTGGCTGCGTCTACTTGATGACGCTGCGATCGATCACCGAGACCGTGTTGTCGGTGATGTTCGAGACGTAGGCCTTGGTCGGGGTGAAGGCCATCTTGTGGTGGCCGTTGCCGACGGCGATCACGGCGATCGCCTGCTGGGTCTCGGCGTCGATCACCGTCACCGAGCCGTCCCCGTCGCCGCCAACCCAGACCTGCTGGGGACCTGCCTCATGCTCGTGACCCTCGTGAGCCACGCGGAAGCCCGCGGCTGCGGCCGGCTTGTCGACCATGTAGAGGTGGACCGGCTTGGAGGGCGTGCTCGTTGCGCGCCCGACCGTGACCTTGGAGTGGAGCGTGGCCGTGCCCAGGTCGACGATGGCGATCTCGCCCGCACCGGCGCAGGTGACGTAGGCGTACCTGCCGTCCGAGCGGATGGCGAGATCGGTGGGAGTGGAACCCACGGTCAGCTTGCCGAGCAGTTGCTTGGCATTGAGGTCGTAGACGACGACCGTGTTGGAGCTCTTGTTGCCGTAGACGAGCAGGGCGCTGCCGTTCAGCGTCGAGATGCCGATCGGGCCGGGCGCGTTCCCCTCCTGGAGGGTGCTGACCGTGCTCTCGCCGATCTTCACGTAGGAGACGGCGTTGTCGTTGGCGTTCGGCACGGCGAGGTAGCCGCCCCCGACGGCCATGAAGCCGGCGACGAAGGTGGACGCGCCGTCGCGCGCGACCGTCAGCTGCTCCACGGTGGCCGGCGATTCGAAGCCGTCGGCCCAGCTGATCTTCAGAACGTTGTTGGTGGCCACCTCGCCGAGGGCGAGGTAGGCGGTGGTTTCATTGGCCCAGACGATCTTCGAGCCGGGCTTCTTGCCGAGCGCAACGGTGCCGACGACGGCCTGGGTCTCGCCCTTGATGACGCGAAGGAGGTTCGCCTTGGAGTCCATGGTGACGGCGTACTTCCCGTCCTTGGTGGCTTGGGCCTGGGTCGGGCTGTTGCTCTCCTTGCCGCCGTCGAAGGTCAGGGTCTTGGCGACGGCGTCGGTGGCGGGATCGATGATCGAGATGTCGCCTGACTTGGGGTTGGAGTTGACGATCATGCCGCCGGCATAGGTGATGCCGTGGGGGCCTTCTCCGACTGCGATGGTCCTGGCGTGGCTGAGCTGCGCGATCCCGTCCGAGACGCCGGACTGGTTGGGTGCTTGCAGGAAGCAGGCACCGAGGAGCAGGGTGCTGCTGAGGGCGAGAGCGGCCAGCCCCCGAGGGGCGAGTCGATGACGCATGGAGGTTATTCCTTTCGGCGGCGTGAAGCGCGGGTTCGTTTACATGAAGCGGTAATACGAGAAGATGAGATTCTGATCGGTCATCGAGTTGACCCATGGGCCGGGCGAGGGATCGGCTCCGTAGGCGAGGCGGACACCTTGCCCTTCGAGGAACCGCCACTCGATGCTGGGAGTGAGCTTGATCTTGCCGAGCTTGGAGGCGGTGGGGGAGGTGTCCCGGGCCGCCATTTCTCCGTAGAAGGAGGAGGCGCCGAGACCGGCGCGCCACGACGGGGCGAATTCCCAGTTTGCCTGGAACTGTCCGAGGAGGGACTGGCCGACGTAGAAGGCGGTCGAGACGTCCGCGGCAGGCTCCGAGAAGGGACGCTGGTAGCCGATGCCCCCCGAGAGCTCGACCGGGCCGAGCAGCTTCAGGGCCGAGAGGCCGATTTGACCGCTGAAGGTGCCGCTGCCGGTGAAGGTTGCGGCCGCCTCTCCGGCGGCGTTGCCTGTAGGCATCAGCAAGCCGCCCCAGAGAGCCAGGGAGGGCCAGATGTCTTCGCCGCGGTAGGCGATGTAAGAGGTCTGCAGGGTGATGTCGCCGAATCCTCCGCCGAACTGCTGCTCGGACTGACCTTCCATCGTGTCGATGGGGACGACTGCCCCCTGAGCGGCCCACTGGGCGCCATTCAGTATGTTGGCCGCCATGGGGACCATGAGGCCGAAGGTCCACTCGTTGCCCGGGTAGTAGGTCACGCCCAGGTTGGCCTGGAGGGTGTTGAGCGACGAGCCTTGTGGCTTGGGTGTCCAGGTTCCGCTCTCGTTGAAGCTGCCGGTGACGTCGCGGAAGCTCAGGGAGGTCTGGTAGAGGAAGTTGGCCTCGGAGGAGAACAGGGTCGAGGCGCCGGAAACCGACGTCATGTCGGCGCTGGAGCCCGGCAGGGCACAGCCGCAGTTGCATGCAAGCGCCGGATCCGCGAAGGCGGAGAGGGAGCCGATGGCCACGGTGGCAAGGGCGAGGTGCTTGAAAGGAACGGCCATGGCCATTCACTCCTTTCCGAATCGAGGGAAGCGAGGAGCGGGTCGAGTAGTCCTTTCTCACTATTGGACCTCCCCCGACCCTTGTTTGTCTAATGGGCGCCGTGGGGGGTGGACGGGCCGTTTTGCCGGCCCAGCGCGGCGATCCCGTCCTGGATCTGGGCCTCGAACCAGAGGACGAACTTGTCATGCGGGGCGAAGCCGCTGCCGTGGACGAAGGTGAGGCCTTCAAGCAGGCGCTTTTCGGGGCCCTGGGCCGTGGTGCGGGCGGGGATGACGATCACGCGGCCGCCGTCCTTCTGGCCCTCCTCGACGAACTTGCGCACTCTCGCGATCGAGGGCTCGCGGAGATCCGGCCAGTCCTCGCGCCAGGTGGCCGACTTGATCGCCCGGAACTTCTCGCCGCCCTTGGCGCGCATGGTGCTTGCGAGGCTTTCCAGGTTCTGCTCCCATTCCGCGTTGCGGGCGTTGCTCGAGGTGCCGTGCGCCACGAGGATGACCGTCTCCTTCTTGGCGTCCCGGGAGAGCGCGGTCGCGCGGTCCAAGAGCGCCTCGGCGAAGAGCGGATGGGCGTCGAGGCCACCGACGGAGGTCATCAGGGCCGAGCTGAGGATGCGCGGGCTGCCCATCATCATGCCGTGGCCTCCATGGCCCCCGTGTCCACCGTGGTTCATGCCGTGTCCCATCGCGGCGTGCTGCGCGGCGGTCTCGACATCCTGGCCGATCATGCGCTCGACGTCGGACTTGAAGCTGTCCGAGAGGCCGAATACCCGCACGATGACGATGGCCTTGGCACCGCGCTTCTCGAGGCGACGAACGGCGCGCTCGGTGACGATCGGATCGGCCATGGAGAGGGCGGGCTCGATCATGTAGCGCGAGGTGAGCGGCTTGACGGCCTCGATCATGCCCTCGTTCCAGTGATGATCCGAGCCGTGGGCCATGAGGATCACGCCGATGTCCTCGGGGCGCAGGGTTGCTGCGCGGTTGGCCTCGCGACCGAACCAGAGGGGCATGGCCGCATGCGAGGCCAATTCACCGGCAAGGAGCTCGACGCCCTTGGGCGCCGCCTGCTGGAGTGATGCGTCGAAGCTCATCATGCCGTCGAGCTTCTTGCCGAGGTGGAAGGGCACGATGACGGGGCGTTCGGCACCCTTGACGGCGGCCTCGAGCTCACCCTTCAAGGCATCGTGCTTGGCGTTCACCACGACCTTCACGGCCTTGAAGCCGAGCCCGTCAGCAGCCAGCTTGGCGATCCGCTCCATGTCGGCATGCATGGCCCTCTGGGAGGTGGCGTCCACGGCCCCGGTGCTCACGATGACGGCGGTCCGGCCCTTGGGCTGGGAGATGGACGATAGGTTCTGGGTCAGCATCTCGACGGCGAAGTAGGAGTCGCCGAAGGGCTGGCTCCAGGCGATCGCCGCGCCGGCGCGGGACCGGGGATCCTTGAGGATCGCTTGCACCCGCTGGTAGCCGGGATCGGCGTTCGAGAGGAAGAAGGGAAGCACGACGACGCGCTTCGCGCCGGCCTTGACCAGCGACGCGACGGCTTCGGTCACGGACTTGCGGGTCCGGTCGTCCGTGGTGTAGACCAGGGTGGCGTTGCGGCCCTTGGCAAAGACGTCGAAGGAGTCCTGAAGCTCGGTGTTGCCGAGGAAGCCTCGGTCCGGAGCCACGAGCAGGTAGGCGGTGTCGGCGGCGGCGATCGGGGTGCCGGCATGGCCGTGCTGCCCGTGGTGGGTGGCCGGGGCTGCGAACGCGGGGGTAGCGGACAGCATGCCGAGGCCGACGACGGCGGAGAGGGTGCTTGCGCTCAGGGCCTGATAATACTTCTTGGTGATCACGGTTCTTCTCTCTTGTCGAATGGTTTGGCGGCGGATGCGGAGGCGTTGAACTCCTGGGTCTAGTCGGGGGAGGTGATCTCAGCCCACTTGAAGGTTACGTACCGGGCGGTACCGGCCGCGTCGTAGTAGCTGACGACCTTCATCTTGTAGTACTTGCCGGAGTTGGCGCGGACGACGTAGACGTGATCCTTGGGCGTGACGAGGTGGGTCGGAGCGCCGGCGTAGTGGTACCAGGCGTCGCCAAGCAAGAAGCCGTTGTCGACGGCGGTGTCGGAGTCGGCGCCGTCGGCGGCATCGATCACGTAGCCCGAGGCATCGGCTTTGGTCAGTGCGTCGAAGTCGGCGCCGGCGTGGCGCTTCACCGAGACGGTGCCGGCGCCGGAAACGCCCGAGTTGGCGATGATGGTGGTCGACTTGAAGGCGATGTCCCAATCGACCGAGGTGCTGGGCGTGGCGGGACTGGCGACGGCGCCGGTCCCGAAGCTGAAGTAGGTGAACGTGTTGGTCTTGGCCACGTCGGCATCGACGACCGACGTGTGGACGGTGATGCCGTTCTGCTCCTCGCTCAGGGGCTGGGTGTCGGTGTTCGTTTGGGTGGTGGGATCCGTTCCGGCTCCGGCGAGGTTGGGGGCGCAGCCTGCGAGGCTGGCGGCGAAGAGGCCCGCGAACGCGAACCTGGCGGCGGGATGGTGCAGGGGAAGTCGCATGATGATCATTGCATCTCCATGGTGTCGGGTTGCGGGGGGGGGCTAGAAGCGGGCCGTAAGCCCCGCGAGGAGGGTTAGCGGTTGCATGGGGGTGTAGACGGGATCCGTCACGTTCAGGAGGTTGCTTCCCTGGACGTGTGCGCTCAGCTGTCGGGACAGCGACTTGGCGAGCCGCGCCTCCAGCGTGGTGAAGGCGGGCGCCATGGTGGTGCTCGTCACGGCGTTGGCTTTGCTGTGGAAGGGGCGCTCGCCGTTCAGGGCGCCACGGACGTAGATCCCCAGCCCCCAAGGCTCGTGCTGGTAACGAGCCGTGAGGGTGCCTTTGTGCAGGGAGCGCCCTTCGAGCAGCAGGCCCGTGCTGCGGTCGAGCGTGTCGTTGAGGGTGTAGCCGGGCTCGAGGACAAAGCCCGTGAAGGGTTGAATCCGGAGCGAGGCTTCGATGCCGCGTGTCATGGCGGAAGCGACGTTCACGTAGCGGTACTGCGTGATGGTGTCGGCCGTGCCGGCCCGCGCCAGCTCGGTCTGGATCAGGTTCGCGACCTCGTTCTGGTAGAGGTTCGCGCTGATCCACGCCCAGGAGGCCAGGCGCGAGTCGAGGCCGACGTTGAGGCTGGTGGAGGTCTCGGGGCCGAGGTTGGGGTTGCCGACAATCTCGTAGCCCGCGCTGACGTTCTGGAACTGCAACAAGAGCTCCTTGAAGTCAGGCGCGCGGAAGCCCGTGCCGAGGCTGGCGCGCAGCGTCACGGCCTGGGTGGCGTCGTAGCGCAGGGCGACCTTGGGGGCGACGTTGGTGCCGTAGCGCGAGTCGAGGTCCGCCCGCAGGCCGGGTAGGACGACGAGCGAGGGGAGGGCCTGCCACTCGTCCTGCGCGTAGAGAGCGGCCCGTTTGCGATCGCCGTAGGCGGCATTGAGTCGATCGGTGCTCAGGCGCTCGTAGGCGATCTCGGCTCCTGAGGTCAGGAGGTGATCGAGGCCGATGGCGCGCTCGTCCTGGACTTGAAGCTGCGCGAGCTGGTCGACCGTCTGCTCGTACTGATCGAGGGCGTTCGAGTTGCGCTGGTCCTTGAGGTACTGATCGCGGTAGTGGTTGTAGTAAGCGGAGACCTTGAGGTTGGCGAGGCCGGGCAGCGTGAACTGGGGCTCGATCGAGCCTGAGAAGCTCTCGGTATGGTTCGTCCGGTCGAAGACAGCTCCGGTGGTGCTGCTGTCGATGCCGTACTGGCCGCGGTTGTAGTAGTCGAGGTGGGTCTTGACCTGTCGGTCGCGCGAGAGCTTGAAGCTGCTGTTGTTGGAGAGCGTCACTTCGTTGAGTGCGTTGCCGGTGGTGCCGGGCGTGCCGGGGGTGAGGTCGTAGGCGTCCTGACGCCGCCAGCCGGCCGTGATGCGCGTGTCGAAGGCCTCGCTGGTTTGGGACATGGTGCCGCTGAAGACGCCGGTGTTCAGGGAGCCGTAGAGGCCCTGGGTCTCGAAGGAAAGGCTTTCCTTGGCCTGGCGGGTGATGAGGTTGATGACACCGGCCATGGCTTCGGACCCGTAGAGGGCGGACGAGCCGCCGCGGACGATCTCGACGCGCTCGATGCTTTCGATGGGGTAGCGGGTGAGGTCGACCGTTCCGCTCAGCCGGCCGGTGATGCGGCGGCCGTCGACGAGGATGAGGACGTGCTTGGAATCGAGTCCCTGGAGTCGGATGCCTTCGCCTTGCAGGGCGGAAAAGACCTCGATGCCCGTGCGGGACGTCAGGAGGTCGGCGACGTTGACGGCGCCGGAGGCCTCGATCTCGCTGCGGGTGATGACCTCGGTGGCGACCGGGGTGTCGGCGAGGCGCCGTTCGGTGCGGGTGCCGGTCACGACGACGTCGTCGAGTTGCGGGGCATCGCTGCCATGCGGGGCTTGGGCCTGGGCCGGCAGTGCGCCGAAGATCAGGGCGAGGGCCGCCAGGGGCGCGGCGGATGGGGGCTTGAGGCGGGGGTGGGCCACGGTCATCGAAGGCGTCTCCAAGTGACTAACTGCGAATAATTCTCAATGGTGAGCAAGCATACGATAGTTGAGAAGGAGTTGCAAGTAGTTTGCAAGTAATTCTCAAGAAGCCGGATCATGAGGTTGCCTGAGCGCTCAGGCTTGAGATCTGACGGGGCTTGTGTTAGGATGGGCCTCTACGGCGTTTAACGCTGTTTTAATCTTCCCTGCTCCTTGGAACTGTCCGGGGGGCCGTCTAGTCCGGAGGGAGGTGAAAAGAATGCTTCGGGCCTATGAAACTATGTACATCCTGCGCCCCACGATCGAAGAAGAGGCCGTGGATGCAGTGGTTACCAAGTTCGCGGAC
>JAKFCW010000091.1:0-5699 GCA_036676455.1 Candidatus Sericytochromatia bacterium | reverse complement strand
GTAGTCCATGTTGGTCTTGATCCGGTACAGCGCCTGGATCATCTTGGCGTTGCCGACCACGAAGCCGCAGCGCCAGCCGGCCATCGAGTAGGTCTTGCTCATGGTGTGGAACTCGATGCCGAGGTCCTTGCCGCCGGGGATCTCCAGCAGGGAGGTGGGCTTGAAGCCGTCGAACGCGATCTCCGAGTAGGCGAGGTCATGCACCAGCATGATGCCATGGCGCTTGGCGAACTCGACCGTGTCCTCGTAGAAGGAGCGCGGGGCCACCGCGGCGGTGGGATTGGAGGGGAAGTTGAAGAAGAGCAGCTTGGCGGCCTCGGCATCCTCCGGGTGGACGGTGTTCCAGTCGGGCAGGAAGTCGTGGTGGGGCAGGCAGGGGACCTCGACGACCTCGCCGCCGGCCAAGAGCGTGCCGCGGGTGTGGACCGGGTAGGCGGGCTGGGGGACGATGGTCTTGTCGCCGGGGTTGATGAAGGCCAGGGCCAGCTTGGCGAGGCCTTCCTTCGAGCCGATCAGGGGCAGGACCTCGGTCTCGGGGTCGAGCACGACGCCGTAGTGGCGCTCGTACCAGCGGGCGATGGCCTGACGGAACTCCTTCTTGCCCTTGAAGGTGGGGTAGCCGTGGTTCGCGGGGTTGCGCAGGGCGGCGACGCCCGCCTCGACGACCGGCTCGGGAGTGGGAAGATCCGGGGATCCGATGCCCAGGTCGATGACCTTGATGCCCTTGGCCTCGGCCTGCTGGCGCAGGACCTCGAGCTGGGCGGTGGCGTAAGGGGGAATGACCTTGAGGCGATCAGCTTCCTGGAACATCGTCTTGGCGGCAGTCTTGCTCATCCTACTTGATACCTCGTCATGAGTGGGGGGCATGGGTCTCCCGGGCCAGTCGGTCGGCCTCGGCGATCGCCGCCACGACCCCCTCGGGGGTGATTCGTGTCGGCAAGAGATGAATGCTGGAGCGCGCGTCGCAGGCGAAGCGCGCGGCGGCCAAGAGAGTCGGCGCGTCGGCAGCGACTCCCAGCTCGTCAAGCGTCACGGGCAAGCCGATGGCACGGTAGAAGGCCAGCAGCTCCTGGATCTCGGGCAAGGGCCGGCCCTGCAGGATCAGTTGCACCAGGATCCCGAAGCCGACCTTCTCTCCATGCCAGGAGGCGCGGTGGGTCTCGACCTGGGTGAGGCCGTTGCAGACCGCATGCGCGGCGACCGAGCGGCAGCGCGCGCCGCCGAGACCGCCCACGGTTCCGGCAAGCTGCACGTTGAGGTCGATCGCCTGCGTCAGCTCGGGGCCCGGCGTTCCGGACGCTGCCTGCGCCACGGCCGCGGGGCCGATCTGCAGCAGCCGGTCGTAGAGGAAGCGGGCCATCTGCAAGGCTGCCAGGGTCATGGCGTCGGCCGAGGCCGGGTCCACCGAGGCGGAGGACTCGATCCACTTGGCGAGGGTGTCGGCGATGCCCGAGGCGAGCAAGCGTGCAGGAGCGCGGGCGATCAAAGCGTAGTCGACCAGGACCTCCGCGGGACCGGTCGGCAGGGGCACTCCGTAGCGCCACTGGCCCTCGGGCGTGTAGACGTTGGAAAGCGCGGTCCATGCGGCGCAGGTGGCCGCCGCGGTGGGCACGGTGATCACCGGGATGCCCCGGCGATGGCCCAGGAGCTTGGCGGCGTCCATGACCTTACCGCCTCCGATGCCCACCAGGACCTGCGCTTCCGGCATGAGCGCGCCGAGATCGGCCAGGTCCTCCTCGCAGCAGTCGTGCACGAGCTCGGCCTGCTGCCAGGTGACGCCACCGCGCTCCAGCGACGCGGTCGCCGCGTCGCGGCAGGTCGCGAAGCCCTGACGGCCCGTGAGCACCAAGGCGGTCTCACCGTGAGCGCGAACGCGCGTTCCGAGGCCGTCCAGGGCGCCCATGCCGTTGATCACCCGGGTGGGCGCGATGGGCAGCTGCCGGACGGCCGTGGCGGCCGCGTCGAAGGCTTCCGGGATCAGGGCCTCAGCAGAATTTGGCATGGGGCAATTGTAGCACGCTTTCCGGCATCGAGACGGCCCGAGGGGCCTGCAACGGGCGCCTGGAGATGCTATAATCGATAGGATCGTCTTCTCTGACGTCGAAAAGAAGGAGAGGCTAGGCTCTTGGAGGATCTAATGGCAACCAATACCGACGGAACCGAGGCGCTCACCATGCCGTCCACGGTGGTGACGCAAGAATACGGCGCGGCGCAGATTCAGGTGCTCGAGGGACTCGAGCCTGTGCGCAAGCGGCCCGGCATGTACATCGGCTCCACCGGCGAGCGCGGCCTGCACCACCTCGTCTACGAGGTCATCGACAACTCGATCGACGAGGCCCTCGCGGGCCACTGTGACGACATCCGCGTCACGCTGCGCCGCGACGGCTCGGTCTCGGTCTGGGACAACGGCCGCGGCATCCCCGTCGAGCCCCACCCTAAGACCGGCGTGAGCACGCTCGAGACGGTCCTCACGGTCCTGCACGCCGGCGGCAAGTTCGGCGCGGGCGGCTACAAGGTCTCCGGCGGCCTCCACGGCGTCGGCGTCTCCGTCGTCAACGCCCTCTCCGAGTCGTTCGACGCCTACGTCCGCCGCGACGGCAAGCTTCACCACCAGCGCTTCGAGCGCGGCAACCCGGTCAAGCCCATCGCGGTCATCGGCGACTCCGACTACACCGGCACCGAGATCGTCTTCAAGCCGGACGCCACCATCTTCGAGACCGTCGAGTTCTCCTATGACACCCTCGCGGCGCGCTTCCGCGAGCTGGCCTACCTCAACAAGGGCGTGAGCATCCGCTTCGTCGGCGAGGGCAAGGGAGTCGACGGCGCCGACCGCGACGAGCTGTACCACTACGAGGGCGGCATCATCCAGATGGTCGAGTACCTCAACGAGAACAAGGACGCCCTTCACGCCAACGTCATCTACGTGGCCGGCCAGAAGGACGACGTCGTGGTCGAGGTGGCCATGCAGTACACCGCCGGCTACTCCGAGAACGTTTTGGCCTTCGCCAACAACATCAACACCCACGAGGGCGGCACCCACCTCACGGGCTTCCGCAACCAGCTGACCCGCATGCTCAACGAGCACGGCCGCAAGGCCGGCATCCTCAAGGACCAGGATCAGAACCTGTCCGGCGAGGACGTCCGCGAGGGCCTGACGGCGGTCATCTCGGTCAAGATTCCCGAGCCTCAGTTCGAGGGTCAGACCAAGACCAAGCTGGGCAACCCCGAGGTCACGAGCATCGTCAGCAGCCTGTTCGGAGACGCCTTCGGGCACTTCCTGGAGTCCACGCCCAACGTCGGCAAGCAGATCATCTCGAAGGCCATCGAGGCGCTGCGCGCCCGCGAGGCCGCCCGCAAGGCCCGCGAGCTGACCCGCCGCAAGTCGGTCCTGGAGTCCTCCACCCTGCCGGGCAAGCTCGCCGACTGCTCGGATCGCAATCCCGAGCGCTGCGAACTCTACATCGTCGAGGGTGACTCGGCCGGCGGCTCCGCCAAGCAGGGCCGTGACCGCGGCTTCCAGGCCATCCTGCCGCTGCGCGGCAAGATCCTCAACACCGAGCGCGCCCGCCTCGACAAGATCTACGGCAACGAGGAGATCCAGAACCTGATCGTCGCCATGGGCTCGGGCGTCGCGGACGACTTCGACGTCGCCAAGCTCCGCTACCACAAGATCGTCATCATGACGGACGCGGACGTCGACGGCGCCCACATCCGGACGCTGCTGCTGACCTTCTTCTACCGCTTCGCGAAGCCCTTGGTGGAGGGCGGCTACGTCTACATCGCACAGCCCCCCCTCTACAAGGTGGAGAAGGGCAAACAGGTCCACTACTGCTACACGGACCGCGAGCTCGACGCCCTGCGCGCCCGGATCGGCTCGGACAACCTGAGCATCAGCCGATTCAAGGGTCTGGGCGAGATGATGCCCCAGCAGCTCTGGGACACCACCATGGACCCGGCCAACCGGACCATGTTGCAGGTGGACATCGACGACGCCGCGGAGGCCGACCGCCTCTTCACCATCCTGATGGGCGACAAGGTCGAGCCGCGCCGCGAGTTCATCCAGTCGCACGCCCGGGAAGTCAAGAACCTCGACGTTTAATACGGAGGCCCGTCCCCCTTGTCCAAGCCGACAAACAAGCCCGTCCCACCCACCCGCCGCCGCAAGAACGGCCGCGGGGGGGGCTACTGGACCCTCTTCGCCGTTTGCGCCGCCCTGTCCTTCGCCGGAGGCTTCTGGTACACCTACCAGATGACCAGCCAGGTCTCCGTCAAGGATCCCGGCGCGAACGAGGTCCCCATGGCCACGCCGCTACCCAATCAAGCCCTGGTCACCCCCGGCCCCGACGTCGCCGTCGAGGAGCCCGAGGAGAGCAACCTCGGAGTCGCGGCCTCCGACCTCGGCCAGAACGCGACCCCGGCACCGGCGGCCACCCCCCAGGCAACTCCGGCACCCGCCACCCAGCAGACCGACGTGGCCAAGGCCGTCGACGCGGCCGCCGCGGGCGTCTACCGGGTCCAGGTGGGCTCGTACTCCTCGCGCGAGGAGGCCCAGGCCATGGTCGAGGAGCTGGCCGTCGCCGGCATCGACGCCATGGTGGTCGACGACGAAGGCAAGTACCACGCGCAGATCGGGGCCTACGGTTCCCGGGAGCGCGCGCTGGCCGTCGCCGACGACGTGAACACCAAGGGCTACTCGGTGACCATCCGCCACTAAATCCTTGCCGTTCGTTGCTTCAGGACAGCTTCGCTGCCTTGCGCAACAGCCGCAGGCGCAATTTCCCTCGGCAACCCGCGGCCCCATGAGACCATGGCGGCACCGCGGGTTTCCCGGTATCATGACCCTCTCACAGCAAGCCCACGCCCCAGCCAGGGGCGCCAGGAGAAAGGAACCCGAAATGGCGCAAACGACCCAGACCGACGTGATGGAGAAGATCGTCTCCCTCTGCAAGCGGCGCGGATTCATCTTTCAAAGTTCAGAGATCTACGGAGGTCTCGGCAGCACCTGGGACTACGGTCCCCTGGGAGTCCTGTTCAAGAACAACGTGAAGCAGGCCTGGTGGCAGGCCGTCGTCCAGAAGCGCGACGACATGGTCGGCCTCGATGCCGCCATCCTCATGCACCCGGAGACCTGGAAGGCCTCCGGACACCTGGAGACCTTTAACGATCCTCTGGTCGACTGCAAGGAGTGCCGTCAGCGCTTCCGGGCCGATCACCTGATCGAGCAGCTGATGGAGTCTCACCGCGCGGGCGGCAAGACCTCGAAGCTGGTCAAGAAGGGCCATGAGGCCTCCCTTGCCGACCTCGACGCTTACCTCAAGGAACACAGCATCGAGGAGCTGCTCAAGGACAAGGCCAAGTCCAACGAGACCTTCTCCCACCTGAGCTGCCCGAACTGCGGCGGCGACCTCACCGAGCCGCGGAACTTCAACCTCATGTTCAAGACGTTCATGGGGCCCGTCGAGGACTCGGCCAACACGGTCTATCTGCGCCCGGAGACGGCCCAAGGCATCTTCGTCAACTTCAAGAACGTCCAGATCGCCTCGCGCAAGCGCCCGCCCTTCGGCATCGCCCAGATCGGCAAGAGCTTCCGCAACGAGATCACCCCGGGCAACTTCACCTTCCGGACCCGCGAGTTCGAGCAGATGGAAATCGAGTACTTCTGCCCGCCCCAGGAATCCGACAAGTGGTTCGAGCACTGG
>JAKFCW010000090.1:0-23629 GCA_036676455.1 Candidatus Sericytochromatia bacterium | reverse complement strand
TCGCCGACGAGGTCGAGGCCATCCTGGAGTCCGAGATCAGCCACTACCAGACCTGGCTGAAGAACTACAAGATGACTCCCACCATCAGCTCGTTCCGCAACAAGGCCCAGGATCTTCGCGAGCTGGAACTGGCTCGTTTCTGGGAAAAGAACGGCCACACCTTCACCCCCGAGCAGCGCGCGCTCGTCGACGCGATGACTCAGGCCCTGGTCAACAAGTTCCTGCACCAGCCCCTGACCAGCCTCAAGGGCATGAACGCACTACAGCAGCACCACCACGCCAGCGCCCTCCAGACCCTCTTCGACCTCAAGGTCGAGGACTTCCAGGAGCATTACCTCCGCCGCAACGGCGAGCGGCGCACGATGCCCCTCGTCTGATGCGCTTTCGCCTCTTCGCGCTGTCGCTTCTCTCCCTTTCCTTCGTGGGCTGCGCTTCCCTTCCCGGGACGCAGCTTGCGTCGTCTGAGGGCGCGCAGTTCGCCGCGCGCCAGTCTCAGTCCATCTACCCGCTCACCAAGGGCCTTTACTGGCGCTTCTCTTCCGTTTCCCGCTCGGGGAGCGGCCCCGAGCGCCCGGGACCCGATCAGGTCTCCGAGGTCATCGAGTCGGAGTACGTGCTCGGACAGGTCCGGGCGATCGTCAAGCGCATGAGCGGCGATCGGGAGATGCCGCCCACTCGGGCCGTCGCCGACGCACGTGCCGTGACCCTCTCACGGGCCAACAACCCCGAGGACGGCTCGATCACCGTGCTCAATTTCCCGCTGGAGCCGGGCCGCACCTGGCCGGGCCGTAGCTGGGGATCCCATGCGCAGGAGTTCATCTCGGTCGTGGGCACGGAATCCATCACGGTGCCCGCTGGAACCTTCGAGGCCACCCGCACGCGCCATCGGATCGCGTATGCCACCGGAGCCGAGGACCTCCTGCATTACTGGTACGTCCCGGGTATCGGCATGGTAAAAGCGATCGAGGGGTTGACCGTTGACATGGGGTCCGGTCCTTTCTTGCAGCAGGTGACGGCTGAGCTCAAGGAATGGGGCCACCGCTAGGTCGCCGGCTCGCTTGGCGAATAATCTAACGAGCACACGTTGCAAGTTGGCTAATTTTTTTGCATGATAATAGGACCAGCTTGAAGTCACCTCTCTGAGCTGGGGGCCCGCCGTCCACACACCCGGCGGGCCCGCCTTTTTTTCTCCGCATCAAGGCTGACGCCCACCGTGCCGTCACTCCCGCGAAAGCGGGATCCCAGTGGATTCCCGCTTTCGCGGGAATGACGTTCAGGAGCCTGCTCCCAGGTTTCTTACTTGCGCGTGACGACCGCCAGCGTGCAACGCGACACGCAGACCATGGCCCCTTGCTCGTCGACGATGGCGATGCTCCAGACCTGGGTGCTCTTGCCTCGGTGAATCGGGGTGGCGGTGGCCGTCACGGTGCCGTCGCGCTTGCCCTTCAGGTGGTTGGCATTGATCTCGAGGCCCACGGCCGCCTGAGTCTCCCGATCGACGTTCAGCCAGGCGCCGATGCTGGCCACGGTCTCGGCCAGCGCGACGGAGGCTCCGCCATGCAGCAGGCCGAACGGCTGGCGAGTCCGATGGTCGACGGGCATGGTCGCCACGACGCGATCCGGGCCGGCTTCGATGAGCGCGATCCCCAGGGCTTCGGACAGGTTGCCCTGCCCCATGCGGGCGAGTTCTTCGTTTGAGAGCATTTAGACCTCCGGCGGGTTGGGCGGCGGCGCGCTGGCGGGGGCGGGCTCCACCACGCGCTGCTTTTCGATCGAGGGGATGTAGAGGTTCTGGATCAGCACCATGAGTGTGGCGACCATGGGCACGGCGATGATGGCTCCCACGATGCCGAGCAGCTCGGCGCCGATCATGATGGCGAAGAAGACCAGGATCGGGGGCATCGCGACGGAAGACGAGAGGATCAAGGGGCTGAGCACGTTGCCCTGGATGACGTTCGAGGCGGCGAAGATGGCGACTACGATCAGGGCCAGCTTCCAGTCCACGGTGAAGGCGACGACCACCGCGGGGATCGCCCCCAGGGTCGAGCCGACCAGCGGGATGATCTCCATGAACCCGGCGATGGCCGCGAGCACCCAGGCGTAAGGGACGCCCGCGATGGTCAGTCCGATGCCCAGCAGGATGCTCAGGGCGCCCATGCTCATGAGCTGGCCGCGGACGTAAGCGCCCAGGCGTATGGTGATGGGATCGAACTGCTCGGCGATCCGATCCCGGTAGCGCGGGGGGATCAGCGCGAGGAAGCCCTTGCGGAGGTTCGGGCCGTCCGAAAGCAGGAAGAAGGTCGTGATCAGCACGCCGCTGATTCCCACCAGCGCCGAGGCGACGGCCGCCGTGGCGGTGAGGGTGGAGGCGAGCCAACCCGACGCGCGCGCCGAGACGAACGTGGCGATCTGCGTCGTGCTCGGCAGCACGTGGTACTGGGCCTCCAGCCTGCGCAGGCGCTGGATCACCAGCTCGTACCTCGCCACGTAATCTGGGAAGTCCTTGATCAGCTCCTGGACCTGGCCGATCAGGACCGGCACCAGGACCATGCCGACGAGGCCTAGCGAGCCGAAGATGAGGATGAAGACCAGCAGGGTGGCCAGCGCGCGCGGGAGGCGTTTGGCGGCGAAGAAATTGACCGCCGGAGCGAGGGCCGCGGCGAGGATCAGCGCGATGAGCACGAAGGCGACGATGTAGGGGAAGTTCATGAGCGCCGCGATGCCGATCAGGATGACGAGGGCCTGAAAGAGAATCCGGGGGCTGATGACGACGGTGATGGGGGGCATGTGCGTCCTCCGGGGGCGTGTTCAGCGTTACTTCGTAAGCAGGGCGACGGCCTCGACGTGTGCGGTCTGGGGGAACATGTCCACGGGTTGAACCGCCTCGAGGCGGTAGCCTCCGGTCTCGACCAGGCCCTTGAGGTCGCGGGCCAGGGTCGCGGGGTTGCAGGAGACGTAGACGATCCGACGGATGCCCGAGCGGGCGATCGCTTCGATCACCTCCGGCTCGCACCCCTTGCGCGGCGGATCCAGCACCGCCACGTCGAGGGCCCCCGACTCCGAGAGCAGGCGCGCCAGGCGATCCTCGACCTTGCCGGTCAGGAACTTGGCGTTCGCGATGCCATTGAGGCGGGCGTTCGCGATGGCGTCGCGGGTGGCCTCGGGGATCACCTCGATTCCGATCGCCTCGCCGGCGCCCTTGGCCGCCAGGTAAAGCGCGATGGTTCCGGTTCCCGAGTAGAGGTCGACGATCCTTTCGCCGCCCTCGAGGCCGGCGAACTTCACGACCGTGTCGTAGAGCCGCTCGACCTGCTCGGAGTTCACCTGGAAGAAGCTGCGCGCCGAGATGGCGAAAGTCAGGGGGCCGATCTTCTCGAAGAGGTGGTCCTTGCCCCAGAGCACGCGGGTCTCGTCGCCCATCAGGGCGTTGCCCGGCCTGGGATGAATGTTCTGGACGATGCTCGTCACTCCGGGGAACTGCTCGCGGACGCGCTCCACCCACTCCCGCTCCAGCGGGAAGTCGGCGCGCGTGGTGACCAGGCCGATCATCAGCTCGTTGGTCTGATGGCCGGCCTTGGCGAACGCCGACCGCAGCCAGCCCTTGCCGGTGCGCTCGTCGTAGAGCGGGAAGTCGAACTCTGGCAGCGCTTTCCTCAGGAAATCCAGGACCAGGTTGTTGAGCGGGTGCTGGATGTAGCAGTGATCCACATCGACGACCCGATGGCTGCGGGATTCGTAGAGGCCAATCCGCATCCCCTTGCCCCCGGGCCGCTCGTCCTTGGCGAGGGCCCAGTGCACCTTGTTGCGGTAATACCAGGGATCCTCCATGCCCATGGTGGGCGCGACCCGGTGATCCTTGGCGAAGCCTCCGATGCGCGTGAGGGCTTCCTCGACAATATGGTGCTTCCACTGGAGTTGGGCCGTGTAATCGACCTCTTGCCACTGGCAGCCGCCACAGCGGCCGAATAGCGGGCAGCGGGCGCCCGTCCTCTGACTGCCTGGAATCAGGACTTCCTTGACCAGGGCGCGGCCGTAGCTGGGCTTGGTCGAGATCACCTCGGCCTTGACCCGGTCTCCGGGCACGCCGCCCGGCACGAAGAGGGCGAAGCCCCCGAGGTGGGCGATGGCTTCACCACCCGGGACGAGCGCCTCGAGGTCGAGCGTGACGAGATCCCCGGCGGAAACGGGGGGAGTCGGCTTGGTCATGGTCACCTTTCCCGCGTCACGCCCGGAGGCGCTACCGCATGCGTGAGGGATTCCGGCGCGCTCGGCGGCAAGCCGAGGACGTCCGCGTACAGGGCGAGGGTCTCGGCGATGCCCCGCTGCACCGAGAAGAGCGAGGCCTGGGCGAAACCAGCCTGGCGCAAGCTTTCGGCCAGCTCGGGATCCGACAGGACTCGGTCGAGCTGGTGGGCGAGTGCCGTGACATCGGCAGGATCGAAGGCCAGGGCCGCGGTTCCGGTGACCTCGGGGATGGAGCTGGCCTGGCTCGCGATCACCGGGGTGCCGCAGAGCATGGCCTCGAGCGGGGGCAGGCCGAAGCCCTCGTAGTAGCTGGGGAAGGCGAAGCAAGACGCGGCGCGGTAAAGCGCGGGAAGCACCTCGTCCGGGACGTAGCCCTGGTACTGGACGTGGTCCTGGAGGCCGAGTTGCCGAACGAGGCCGTCCAGGCGCTTGGGGCGGCCGATCTTGAGCAGCAGTTTGACGTCGGGATGCCTGGGGGCGATCGCCGCGAAGGCGCGTAGCAAGCCCTCCGGGTTCTTGTACCGGTAGTGGGAGCCCAGCGCGAGGACGAAGCGCTCGGGCAGGCCGTACGTCTCGCGCAAGGCGGCCACCGCGGCGTCACTGACGGGGCCAAAGTGCTCCTCGAGCCAGTTGTAGATCACGGAGATGCGCTCGCGCGCGATGCCCAGCTGGCGGGAGATGTCGCCCTTGGACCACTCCGAGACCGTGAGGATCCGGTCCGAGGCATGCGCGACAGGGCCGATCGAAACCGCGTAGTAGAGCTTCCAGGCGAGCCGCTGATCCAGGCGGAACCCCTCGGGGCAGGAGAGAGGGATGGTGTCGTGGAGGGTCAGGATGCGCTTGACGCCCCGGGGCAGGAAGCGCGGGGCGACCATGGACGGGCTATGGAAGATCTGCGGTTTGACCCGGGCGACCAGCGCGGGAATGACCACCTGATCCCGAGGGTCGGCGAGCGAGACGCCGGGCTTGATCAGCTCGAAGTCCGAGCGTCCCTGCAACTCGGGGAGCAGCTCCGGGTGGTTGGTGAGGATGGAGTAGCGGTTTCCCTGGCCGTACCGGGCGAGGCCGCGCAAGAGGTTGAAGGTGTAGCGAGCCAGGCCCGAGGGCTGAGGTCCGGCCTCCCGGGCGTCGATCATGACGTGCATGGTGGTCATGATCTTAACTTTGGGCGTGCGGCTCCGGGTGCTCAGCGAGCTTGAGGAAGGCCATGAGGGCCAAGCTGAGTCCCAGAACGGCGATCATGATCGAGGCGCCCCAGAGGTCGGCCAGCGGGCCCACGATGATCATCGGAAGCAAGGTAGCGAGGTAGACCAGCATGCCCTGCAGGCCGAAGACCTTGCCGCGCATCTCCTCGTCCACAGATTCCTGGACCAGCGTGGAGATGGGGATGTCGATCATCGCGCCGGCGATGCCCACGCAGGTGGCCAGCGCGAAGGCCATGTGGGCCTGGGGGGAGAAGGCCATGCCGATGAGGGCGATGCCGGCGAGCACGCAGCCCGTCCGGACCCAGATGGCCTTCGACAGGTGCCGCCCGAACTTCCCCATGATGCCGGCTCCGATGGCCATGCCCGCGCCGGCGAAGGCGAAGATGATGCCGAAGTTGTCGAGCTGGAAGGCCTTGGCGGTGTAGTCCTTGGCCAGCACGTTCAACGCAGCGAAGGTGCCGAACATGGCCATCATCACGGTGTACGCCGAGAGCAGGCGCGGGTTCTTCCAGAGGTAGACGAAGGTCGAGCCCCATTCCTTCCAGAAGTCGCCGCTGGCCTTGGGTTCCGCATCGCGCGCGGGGATGCGGACCAGCAGCGAGCCGACAGCCGCGATGGCATAGATGGCCACCACCGAGAGGTAGGCATTCTGAGCGCCCAGCATGTCGCCCACGGGCTTGGCGAGTGCAAAGCCACCGACCACGGTCAGGATCATGATAGTCATCAGGGCGGCGTTGGCCGTCATGAGGTGATCCTTCTTCACGATAGTGGGCACCGTCGTCATGAAGGCGGGGTTGTAGAACTGGGTGAGCGCGCCGAAGACGAAGGCGAAGATCAGCAACGGCAGGAAGAGGTGCTGGGCGAAGGGCAACGCCAGGAGCATGAGGGCTCGCGTGAGGTTGCTGAGGAAAAGCATGACCTTGAGGGGAAAGCGGTCGACCAGCACCCCGGCGACCGAGCCGAGGAAAACGGCCGGCAGGGCGAAGGCCAGCGAGATACCGCTCATCATGGAGTTCTGGAGGTTGGCGGGGACCAGAGGTGAGGCCAGCAGGGCGACGAAGACGAAGAGGAACTTCTCGCCGAGGCCGTTCGCCAGAGAGATCACGCACATCACGAGGAAGGACGGATCCCGGAAGAGGTCGCGGCCACGCACGCGGGTGGCTGCCTGAGCGGTATTAGACATGGGAGTGATTTTAACACACTCGCTTGGTTGCAAGGAGCGCGCCAAGGTCACGACTTGTAAAGCGGGAGTGACGGGTTGAGGGGGGCTCTAGCTCCCGAAAAGGGTCTCGTTGAGGCGCCGCTCGGAGTCCGCGCTCATGCCGACCAGGGCGAAGGTCGCCTCGAAGCGGCCATCGGCTTGCACTCTACCCCCCTTGACCTCGCCCGTGAGCGAGAAGAGCACGTCCGAGTCCTGGATGATGAAGAGCGGGACCGACGAGCCGATCTCCAGCTGATCGCGCAGGTCGGCGAGCCGCATGCCGCCGGTCGAAATGTTGACCAGCGCGCCGGAGACGTAATCCCCGGCGGGGGACTCGTACTTCACCTGAAGTGGCATGGCCTGGTGAATGAACTCGCGGGACCGGATGCGCTGCAGCTCCGTTCCGAAGGAGACCACCAGCGACTTCTGGTTGAGTTTCTTCCAGACCTGGCGCAGGGTCGCCGTGCGCACGATGCGCGCGCCGTCCTCGGCCATGTAGGAGACGTGGACCTTGATGCCGGCCTGGAGGTTGCTGCCCAGCCAGTCGAACTCGGGGCCGGGATCCAGGGTGAGCCCGCGGGAGCGGGGGCGCCACGCGGTGACGTGGCAGGCGCGATGATTGTCGAGCGCGGTCACGGTGAGGGGATGGGCAGGGGTCGGCAATGGCACTAGCAGGGAGCTGATCGTGCCGACCAGCGGGTCGATCTCGATGGGCTTGTGGAGCACCTGATCCGCCCCCGCGGCCTGGGCGGCCCGGAAGACCTCCTCGCGCTCCTGGCCAAGCGTCAGGAAGACGTAGAGATCGTCGATCCCCAGGCGCTCTTTCATGGCCTGGCACGCGGCGATGCCGTTGATGCCGGGCAGCTCCGCCTCCAGCAGGACCAGGTCGGGGCGCTCCTTGGCGCAAAGAGAGATGGCCTCGGCTCCCGAGTCCGCATGGAGGATCCGGTAGCCCTCCTGCTGGAGGATCGTTCCCAGGTTCCGGCGGAAGAGCGTCGATGCATCGGCGATCAGCACGGTCGGCCCCTGCAGGTCCTTGACCTCGGGGCGGGCGCGCTGGATGCCATGCAGCTGGTTGAAGGTGGGAATGCTCGGCTGATCCATGCGAGTTCTGTCTGCCTTTGCTCTTGAGGCGGCGCAAGCCGCGATCCTTCATATACCCGCTCGTCTGCGGATGTCAACGGAGGGGGGAGCCCGCGATGCATGACTGTTGCTTCGCAGGCTAGGCCTTTAAGGTAAAGGGTGGTAGCATATAAGCAACCGAGCAGTCGCTCCTGGTTGACTTTGAACGTCGCGTAACGGGAATCTACAGGCATGACCCCTCCGAACCAGCAACCTCCTTCCGGCCCCGTCTCGAAAGGATTCGAGCGCGAGTCGAGCGCTCAAAAGACGGGCCCGCTCTGGGGACGCGACGACCTGCTTGCGCAACTCGATGGTTGCTGGGATACCGCCCGCCGCGGGCGTCCCTTGGTCGTTCGCCTGATGGGCGATCCGGGTATCGGCAAGACCTCATTGATCCGAGCCTTCGTCGACCGCCAACCGGACGCGAAGGTCATCACGGTCACCGCCACGCCAGATCTTGCCCACGCCAGCTACCGCTTCCTCGACGCCATCGCCACGGCTTGGCAGGCCGAGCAAGCCGACTTCGGCCGGGATGCGATGGCGGTCTGGCACCTGCTCGGACGCTCCTCCGCAATGACGGCCTCGGGTGCCGCCGTCTCGGCTGCGTCCAAGGCCACCTGGTTCATCGCCTTTCGTGCGCTGACGCGCTGGCTGATCCAGCGCATCGACGCCCAGCCCTGCATCCTGGTCCTGGAGGACCTTCACTGGGTCGACCAGGGCTCGCTGGAGTTCCTCGAATACTGGCTCAACGACCTCGGGACTTCGCCCAACCGCTCCTTCATGCTCCTGCTCAGCGAGCGTACCGGGGGAGGCTACCACCTCCGGGCCAACGGCCTCGGCAACGTCAATCTGCCGCTGCTCCCCCTGGCTCCGGATCAGGCCCTTCGCATGGCAACCCATCGCCTGGGCTTCGAAGGCGCGTCCCTGCCCGAGCGCTTGCACGCCGAGGTCCAGGAGATTCTGGTGCGGGCCAAGGGCAATCCGTTCCTGCTCACGGAACTGCTCGACCGGAGAGCCGAATGTGGGGAGATCCCACTTTCCATCCGGGAGTCGGCCCAGGCACGCTACCAGGAGTTGAATCCCTCCGCGCAGTCGCTGCTGGGCTTGCTGGCGGTGGCCGGCTACCAAGTCGATTCCACGCTGCTGGATGCCTTCTCGTCCGGCAACTCCCGGACGGTCCTGGAGCTGGTCAACGCGGGCTTCCTGCAGCTGGAAGACGCCGGCTACCGCTTTTGCCATTCGCTCACGCAGCAGGCGATCTATGAGGCCATGGATCCGGACCTGCGCCGGCAGCGCCATGCCAGGATCGCGGCCTTCATGCAGGAGCGCTCCGCCCGCTATCCGGCCTACACGGCTTCGGAGGCCGCCCGCCATCTCTTCGGAGCCGGACGAACCAGGGAAGCGCGCAGCATGCTGCTCGAGGCCGCCGATTACGCCCTGCAGCGCTACGACCTGCGCGACGGCCGGGAGTTGCTCGCCCGCGCGTTCGAACTCTTCGCCCCGCGCGAAGCGGAGTACGCGTCGGTCGCGATTCGCCTCGCCGAGGTCGAGCTGGCTCGCGCCGACGGCCAGGAGGCCCGCCGCCTCCTGGAGGCGATTGACGGCCCCTCGGTTCCGGGCTGGACGCTCGCGATGGTCAAGGTGCTTGAGCGCATGGGCGAATACGAGGCGGCCAGCGCCTTGCTTCGCGAGGCCCTTGTCAGCGTGCAGCCGATGCCGGATCGCGCCGCCCTGGAGCTGGCGCTCGCGCAGGTCGAGCTGCGTCAAGGCAACTACACCGCTTGCGAGCAACGCGCGGCGTCGCTGCTCAACAAAGGACTCGCCAAGTCGGATCTGGGGCTGGCCAGTAGCCTCATCGGCATCTCGTGCTACCGTCTCGGACGCTACGAAGAGGCGCTGCGTCATCACATGCGCGCGCTCGCCGAGCGTGAAGCCTGCCAGGATCTCGCGGGCGTGGCCTCGACCTACAACAACCTCGGCAGCCTCTACTATGATCAAGGGCAATGGAAAGAGGCCGCCCAGGCCTACCAGCGCGGCAAGCTGCTGGCCGAGCGCATCGGTGAGGCATGGCTCGCGAGCGCCTTTGACAACAACCTCGGCAACCTCGCCCTCAACCAGGGCGAATGGGATGACGCGGAGCGCTACTACCGCTCCGCCCTCGCCACCAAGGAGAAGCTTGGCGAGCGGGCCGGCATCGCCATCGCCCGCTGCAACCTGGGCAACACCCTGGGGCGGATGGGCCGCTATGACGAGGCTAGAGCGATCTTGCGAGAGGCGATCGCCCTGATGGAGCAGATCGGAGACCGCGAGGTCCTGGCGGATCTCTACGCTCACCTGGGCATGCTCGAGGTCGAGGCCGAGGCGGACGACGCCGGCTGGGAGACGCTGCAACGCGCTATCGACCTGGGCACGGAGCTCAACCGGGAGGTGCCCATGGGCATCGCCTACCGCGGCCAGAGCCTCATCCTGCTGCGCCGGGGAGACGAGCTGAAGGCTTTCGACCTCGTCCAGTCCTCGCTCAATTTACTCGAAGGCGCCTTCGCCTCGCTGGAGCATGCCCGTAGCCTCACCCAGGCCGCCTTGATCGCGGATCGGCTGGGCAACCAGGCCCGCGCCTCCGCGTATCGCCTGACGGCCGTCGATGCCTTCGAGAAACTCGGCGCCAAGGTCGATCTCGCCCGGCTCAAGGAGAGCGCATGAACCGCTCGCTCAGCTGGATGACGAGCCTTTGCCTCGCGATCGTCGTCGCGGGCTGCGGCCCCCTTGATCTGCTCAGTGCGCGGAAGTTCCAGGACGGCGTCTCCCAGACGACTCCCTTCCGTGACGGAGTGACCCAGACGACTCCCCTGGTGATGGGCGAGGTGCGCCTGGCCTCGGGGGAGCCCGCCGCCAACGTGAGCGTGACGGCCTACGTCTCGCAGTACCATGTGGCAGCAGTCGGCAACGGCGCCAAGCAGGTGGAGGTGCGCACGGATGCCTTGGGTCGCTTCCAGCTGGTCGACCCGCCCCTGGGCATGAACACGATCGAGGCGGAAGCCGCGGAGGATTTCAAGGCCATCCGCATGAACGTTCCGGTCTCGGTGGGAGCGCGCGTGAACCTGGATCCGATGACCCTGCAGCCGACCGGCGCCATCACCGGCCGGGTGACCGCCGAAGGGGCACCGAGCCTCCTGGGGACGACGGTCTTCATTCCGGGGACGCATTACGTGGCGATCGCTGCGGCGAATGGCGGCTACACGCTCAAGAACGTGCCGGTGGGAACTTACGAGGTGGCGGCCATGCGCCAGACGTTCGCCACGACGCTGGTGGATGGGGTGACCGTGTCGCCGCAGCAGACGGTCTCTGCGCCTGACCTGGAGCTGAGGCTGGATGCGCCGGTGCTCGAGTCCCTGAGCCAGACCAACGGCGGAGCGGGAGCTGAGCTTTTGCTGCGAGGCCGGAACTTCGGGGCCAGCAAGAACACGGTGCTGTCCGTGAGCTTTGGCAGCACGCAGGCCTCGCGCTTCGAGCGCGTGAGCGACACCGAGATCCGGGTCTGGGTACCGGCAGGGGCGATGAGCGGTCCTCTGGTCGTCCGATCCAACGGGGTGGCGAGCAACGCCCTGGACTTCCAGGTGATCGCGGTCCTCAGCGTGTCGCCCTTCTACGCGGGGCTCTACCATGGCGACCTCCAGAAATTCGAGGTCGAGGCCCGCGATGCGTTTGGAGCGCCCGTCGAGGAGCCCTACGTCCGCTGGGAGCTCGGTAACGCCTTCGCCGGAAGGCTCCTCGGCGCTGGGACCTTCGAGGGAGAAGGTGAGGGCTGGAGCGAGGTCTGGGCCAAGAGCGGCTCCGTCACCGGCCTCGCGGCCGTCGCGGTGACCCGTTACGAGATCAGCCGCATCGACTGGCCGTTTCTCCAGCAGGACCTGGTACCGAACTGGAGCTGGGAATCCCCGGACGGGGCGTTGTACCTCACGGACCAGGGCTCGCATCGAATCTACCGGCAAGCGCCTGGGGGATCGCTCTCGATCTTGGCGGGTTCCACAGCTGCGGGCTTCAGCCCGGATGGTACGCTCGCCTCGGAGGCGAGACTCATGTCGCCGTCGGGGGTCGTGGCGGATGACGCGGGGAACGTTTTTTTTTCGGAAGCCGGCTCGCATCGGATTCGCGTGATCCCCCGGCATGACGGAACGCTCTTCGGGCGCTCCGTATCTGCTGGTCGCATCCAGACGCTCGCGGGAACCGGGGTGGGCGGCTTAGATGGGGATGGACCGAACGCCCATGAACTGGCGCTTTACAACCCGCGTGGTCTCCGCAGGGCAAACGACGGCTCGCTCGTCTTTGTCGATGCCGGTAACCGCCGGATCCGGATCTTGAGCCAGGACGGGACCCTCTCAACCCTGGTGGGCGGTGGGGCCCGTGCCTTCAGCGGCCCCGCGATGGATCCGCTGGCTTTCGGCGAGACGATCTTGGGATCGTTCGCCGAGGATCCGCACGGCAACTTGATCTTCTCGAGCTCCGTGGAACGCAGCAATGCGCGCCTCTACTTCTATTGCCGGAGGGCCGGCACTTATTACGGTCAGGCCATGCGTGAGGGCTTCATGTACGCGCTCACCGCCCCTCCGGCGCCGGTTTACTATCGTGATGGCCTGGCGGCCGAGGCCTTGATTTCCGGTACTCCCAAGGAGCTTGAACTCACCCCGGAAGGCGAGATCCTGATCATCGATTTCGGGGCAAGGGTGCTGAGACGCATGGATGCGCATGGCCGCCTCACGACCTTGGCGGGCGCCATGATGCCCTTCGGGGGGTTGGCGGCGCCCCTCGTTTCGCCTCCCTCGCCCGCGACGGCCAAACGCATGGACATCAGGCTTGCGCACGCCATGCGCGACGGCTCGCTCCTCCTCTTGGAGAACGACGCCGCCTGGCGCCTGACGCGCGTGAGGCCGTGAGGTCGACTCGCCTGGCAATAGCAGGCAAGGGTTAGGGAAATCTGCTCTAATGGTATGCATGGACTAGCGCCCGCTGGTTCCCTTTGAAATCCGGATCACATCGATGCCCTCCCTGGGAGTTCCGCCACACGCGGAGAGGACGCCATTCATGCTGCCCCGACGCTTGACAAGCGTGACCTTCCTCCTCGCCTGGCTGGTCCTCGCGGGGGGCTGCGGCCCTGCGGATCGCGTCATTCCCATGAAGCTGCAAGACGGCGTCTCCCAGACGACTCCCTTCCATGACGGGGTGACCCAGACGACGCCCCTGCTGACGGGCGAGGTGCGCCTGGCCTCGGGGGAGCCCGCCGCCAATGTGAGCGTGATAGCCTACGTCTCCGATTACCAGGTAGCGGGTATCGGCAGTGGCGACCAGCAGGTGGAAACGCGCACGAATGCCTTGGGGCGCTTCCAGCTGGTCGACCCTCCCCTGGGCATCAACACGATCGAGGCGGAAGCCACGGCGAACTCCAAGGCCATCCGAATGAACGTGCCGGTCGCTTTGGGCGCGCGCATGGACCTGGATCCGATGACCTTGCAGCCGACGGGCGCCATCACCGGCCGGGTGAGCGCCGAAGGGGCGCCGAGCTTGCTGGGGACCATGGTCTTCATCCCTGGGACGCATTACGTGGCCGTCACCGATCAGCAGGGCGGCTACACGCTCAAGAACGTGCCGGTGGGAACTTACGAGGTGGCGGCCATGCGCCAGACGTTCGCCACGACGCTGGTGGATGGGGTGACCGTGTCATCGCAGCAGACGGTCTCTGCGCCTGATCTGGAGCTGAGGCTGGATGCGCCGGTGCTCGAGTCCCTGAGCCAGACCAACGGCGGAGCGGGAGCTGAGCTTTTGCTGCGCGGCCGGAACTTCGGGGCCAGCAAGAACACGGTGCTGTCCGTGAGCTTTGGCAGCACGCAGGCCTCGCGCTTCGAGCGCGTGAGCGACACCGAGATCCGAGTCTGGGTGCCGGCAGGGGCGATGAGCGGTCCTCTGGTCGTTCGATCCAACGGTGTGGCGAGCAACGCCCTGGACTTCCAGGTGATCGCGAGCCTGAGCGTGACGCCTCACTATGCGGCCTTGTACGTGGGCGATCGCCGGAAGTTCCTGGTCGAGGCCAAGAATGGCCTCGGTGAGGTCATCCCGAGCCCGAACGTGCGCTGGGATCTAGGATCGCCGGTTGCCGGCATGGTCGACCAGAGCGGAGACTTCAAGGGAAGCGGAGAGGGCTGGAGCGAGATCAGGGTCACGAGCGGAACGGTCTCGGCCCTTTCGGCCGTCGGTGTGACCTCGTGGTCGTATCCCGCAACGTCGCTTTCCCTCTCCTCGGAATCGACCATGACGCTCTCGTCGGTTTCGATCAGGCCGGACGGCGGGATGGTCATCGGAGATTGGGAACGGAATCGCCTCCTCCTGAGAGAGCCGAACGGGAATTTGCTCCCTCTGGTGGGTAACGGGACAAGGGGGACTTCTCCCGACGGCATGCCGGCAGCACAGGCGCCCCTTAATTCGCCGTCGGGGGCGGTCTTCGATCCGGCAGGCCACCTCTACTTCGCCGAGACCTTCAGTAACCTTGTCCGAGTCGTTCCTGCCTTCGACACGGAGCTCTTCGGCCGGCGCATGGCCGCAGGCCGTCTCTATTCGGTCGCGGGCACCGGGCAGCAAGGGTTCAACGGGGATGGCCCCGATTTGACCGCACGTCGCTTGAACGCCCCCACGGATGTCGTCGTCGACGTGAAAGGGGGGCTGATCGTCATGGACCGTGGTAACCGACGTATTCGCCGTATCACGCCGGACGGTGCCATCGAGACCCTGGCGGGCGGTGGAGCCTATCGGCTCTCGGAAACCGAAATGGATCCGTTGCAATTCGGGGATTCCCTCAAGAGCGATTTCGCCCAGGATGCGCAGGGAAACCTGGTCTTTGCGGCAGGGGAACACGCGCGCGGAGAGCGGATCGTCATGCTTTGCCGCGTCGCGGGCACGCACTTCGGTCGCTCCATGCAGCCCGGTATGCTCTACCCCGTGGCAGGAACCGATCAGCCGGGTTTCAATGGGGACGGCCCCTCCCAGCTGACGATGCTCAACCAACCGGCGGATTTGGCCTTCTTGCCGAGCGGAGAGCTGGTATTCACCGATGGCGGCGGCTACCTCATCCGCAAGCTGGGGGACGATGGGATCGTCCGGACCCTGGCGGGCCGTCGAACTCCGTCAGGGGTTCTGGGGGCTGCCCCGACGCTCTTCCCGGCTCCTGCCACGGCCCCCGAGATCAGCCCCCACTTCCTGACGGTGAGCGCCCGGGGCGGCATTCTCATCCAGCCCCAAGATCACCTGCTCTCCCTGGTCGAGCTTCTCGCCCGCTGAGCTTGTAAGGCCCTTGCTTGGTTTGCTAGAATGGTGCCAGGCTGAAAGCTAGTTTTCCTAATGGTTTTCGGGTGATTGATTTGCTGCGACACTTACCGTTCCTGGTTAGTGGCTTACTTCTGTTTCTTCCTGCCTGCCACCTGCTTCCCTCAGGCGCCGTCGAGACGCCGAAAGGGCCTCTTTCCTTGGTTCTAACCCCCTCTCAGGTCGTTCTTCACTACCATGCCGATTCGAAGGAAACGGACCTTCACCCGACGGCCATGCGCGTCAGCGTGGCGGAAGTGCTCGAGGGGCAGATCCAGGAGCGCCAGCAGGGCGTTCTCTGGGTTTCGGCGGATCCCGCCGTCGCGATCGTCTCGGTCGATGGCACCGTCTCAGCCGTCGCTCCTGGTCAGACGACGCTGACCGCCCAGGCGCCCGAGAATCCGCTGCTCGTCGCGACGGCCTCGGTGCTCGTGAAGGATGGAGGTCAGGCGCATGTCGTGCTCGATTAAGCGCAAGGCCTGGTTTGCTCCCTTGCTCGCCCTCGGAATGGGCCTGACCGGTTGTCAGGCCCCCGCGCTCCAGCCGGTGTCGCGGGGCGTCTCGGTGGCGCCGCGTGAGAGCGGTAGCCTACACGTGGCGATCCGCTGGCCCCAGCGTGACGAACGCCGGGTCATGCTGGTGCCGCTCGGAGCCGAGGAGGCCTTGTTGACGGCGCTTGACGCCCAGGGGGGGACAGTTGCCACCCTGCTCGTTCGTCGTGATGGGAGTACCAGCCTCGCGAACGCGCGCATGGACCTCCCCGTCGGCTTGGATTACCGCCTGTCGGTGACGATGAAGGGGCCTGACGGCCAGGCCATGGCAGCCGGCGTGAGCGGCCTTTTCGTCATCAAGCAGAACCAGGCGACGGAGGTGCCGGTTCGCCTGGATCCCATCATCGAGACGGTGGCGGGAACCGGCATCGCCAACCACGTCGGCGAAGGGATTCCAGCGACCGGTGCCGCGATTCAGAACCCGTCCACCGTGGCCACGGACGCGGCCGGCAACATCTACGTCACGGTCCGAAAATCGGGCTCGATGGATGGCAACGTCATCCGCAAGATCGATCCCAATGGCATCATCACCACGGTGGTGGGCCTCCCTCCCTCCAGCTCGGAGCCCTACCTGCAGGGTGATGGAGTCCCGGCTCGCAACACGCAGCTGCTCAGCCCGATTGGACTCTCCGTCTCCGCGGAGGGCGACATGCTGATCGGCGATGAGGTCCCCGGCGCTTCCCCCCGGGAGTACCGGCTGCTTTTCATTCCCGCGCGGGATGGCAGGCGCTTCGGCCTCGACATGAAGGCTGGGTGCTCGTACCGGATTCACACGGCGCCGCATGCGTTCGCGAGCGTCCTCCTGGGCCCCGACGGCACCGCTTACGCCTCGCTCCGGAACTGGGTCATCCGCGTGGATGCCAGCCGCACCGCGGTGACGATCGCCGGCATCGAAGGTCTGGATGATCCTATCCCCGGCAAGGATGAAAAGGCGACCGAGTCCGGGCTCAAGACTCCCGATGGGCTAGCCTTGGACCGCCTCGGCAACCTCTTCATCGCGGATCGCAACAACCACCGCATTCGCCTGCTTTGCAAGACGCCGGGCATCTATTACGGCATCCCGATGCAAAGCGGCTGGATCTACACGATCGCGGGCTTGAAGGTTAGCGAGGCCTGGCAGCGCACCTCCGCGACCTTCCCGTACCAGGACGGCTTGCAGGGACTGGAATCGTCCTTGAACTTCCCGAGAGGCCTGGTCTTCGATGACCGGGGCAACCTGTACCTTTCCGACGCGACGAACAACATGATTCGCCGCCTGTCGCCGGACGGCAAGCTGCTCACGATGGCTGGCAGGGGAGTCGCCACCCGCTGGTACGACAGCAAGGCGAAGATCTGGGTGAACGAGAGCCTGGGCGACGGTGGCTCGAGCCTCGAGGCCACCTTCTATAGCCCGGCTGGACTGGCCATCGGTATTCACGGAGGGCTTTACGTCGCGGACTCGGCCAACAACCTCGTTCGACGCCTGCATATCTAGCACCCGCGCAAAGCGGCCCGGATCCCGCCCTGGGATCCGGGCCGCTTTGCTACGAGCGATGAGCCAGGAGAAAGGCCTGGAATTCGTCCGCGGGGATGGGGCGGCTGAAGAAGTAACCTTGCACCTCGTCACAGCCATGCTGCCTCAGGAAGTCCGCCTGCACCTCGGTCTCCACTCCTTCGGCGATCACGTTGAGCCGCAGCGAATGCGCCAGCGCGATGACGGCCCTGACGATGGCTTCGTCCTCCTCGGCGGTGGCGATTTCCCGGACGAAGGTCTGATCGATCTTCAGCGTGTCGATCGGGAAGCGCTTGAGGTAGCTGAGCGACGAGTAGCCGGTTCCGAAGTCGTCGATGGAAAGCGCCACTCCCTGATCGCTGAGCTGGGCCAGGGTCTGGAGGGTCGATTCGACGTTCTCCATCAGGATGCTCTCGGTCAGTTCCAGTTCCAGGTGCTCGGGAGCAAGTCCGGTGGCCGAGAGGGTCTCGGCGACGTGCCGCACGAGCTCGGCATGCTTCGACAGGTGGCGCCCCGATAGGTTCACCGCCATCCGGATGGGAGGAAGTCCCTGCTGTTGCCAGGCGACGTTCTGCGCGCAGGCCGTGCGTAGCACCCACTCGCTGATGGGGACGATGAGGCCGGTCTCTTCCGCCAGCGGGATGAAGCGGGCGGGTGAGACCATGCCCCACTTCGGATGCATCCAGCGGATGAGCGCCTCGGCTCCGACGACCTGGCCGGTTTTAAGATTGATCTGGGGCTGGTAGTGTAGCACCAGCTCGTCGCGCTCGAGTGCCCGGCGCAGGTGGCTCTCGAGCTTGAGCCATTCGGAGGCGCTGGCGTTCATGGCGGGGGCGTAGAGCTGGTAGCGGTTTCGCGCGTCCTTGGCCTCGTAGAGCGCCACTTCGGCGTTCTTGATGAGCGTGACGGCGTCGTCACCGTCGGACGGGTAGACGCTGATGCCCAGGCTGGGGGTGACGAAGAGCTCCTGCTCTCCGATGCGGATCTCGCGGCTGACCTCTTCGTGGATGATCTGGCCGATCTTGGCGATGTCCGAGGCCTCGGAGAGGTCGGGCAGGACCAGGGCGAACTCGTCGCCTCCGAGACGCGAAACGGTGTCCACTTCGCGCAGGCGGAACATGAGGCGCTCCGCGATGGTCTTGAGCACCTGATCGCCGACGGGATGGCCGAGGGTGTCGTTGATGATCTTGAAGCGGTCGAGGTCCATCATCATGACGGCGGCCTGGCGGCGATGGAGGCGGGCTTGCGCGAGCGCCTGGTTGAGGCGGTCATGGAAGAGCAGGCGGTTCGGCAGCCCGGTGAGCGAGTCGTAGTAGGCCATCTGGTCGATCATGGCCTCGGCGGCCAGCCGTTCGGAGACGTCGTTGAAGGTGACGACGGCCCCCACAACGGTCTCGCCGTGGTGGATGGGCGTGCTGACGAACTCGACGGGGAAGCAACTGCCGTCCTTGTGCCAGAAGGTCTCGTCGGAGGCGTGGTGGACCTGGCCGTCGCGCAGCGTGGCGAGGATGGTGCATTCCTTGCCGGGGATGCGCGAGCCGTTGCGGCGCGCGTGGTGAAGCGTGTCATGCATGGAAAGCCCGATGAGGTCCTGGGGGTCGTAGCCGGTCAGGCGGGCGGCCATGTCGTTGACGAAGGTCATGCGTCCCTCGGCGTCGACCCCGACGATGCCTTCGCCGGCGGTGTTGAGGATCAGGTCGTTGAAGTGCTTCTGAGCGAGCAGCTGGGACGTGCGCTGGGTGACCTGGCAGGCCATGTCGTTGAAGGCTTCGGCGACCTTGCCGAACTCGTCCGGGAAGCGCTGGGGGATGCGGACGTCGAGGTTGCCGAGGGCGATCTCGCGAGCGGCGTGCTGGAGGTCCTCGAGGGGGCGCATGATGCGCCGGAGGGTGAGCAGCACGAGGGCGGCGAGGACGGGAATCGCGATGCCCGCCAAGAGGGCGAGTCTTCCGATGAGGAGCGGGATGGCTGACTTGTCTCCGGCCTGGATGCCCATGATCCCGGTGATGCAGATCCACATGCTGCCCAGGAGGGCGGCGATGCAGACCATGAGTAGAATGTTGAGGATCGTGTAGGAGCCAAGGTGCATGGAAGGCGGCATGGGTGGGGAAGCCTCGTGCGGATGGGGCCAGCTTCACACGCGTAACGGGTCGTCCTTCGAAGGGGCCTTCCGAGGGACGACCAGGTGCGCGGCGTGAAGGTAGCGTGAGGGAGTGCTAGCCTTGCTAGGTAAGCAAAGGCTTTTATACCACGCAGTTCAAGCAGGCGTTCGGATCGTTACAAGACTTCAAATGTAAGGGGAAGGTGAAGTGAACCGAGGAAGCTGAAGGTCGACCTGGCTCTTGCCGTCACGATGCCCTGAAGAGAGATGGCGGACCTAGAACCGGAGCAAAAGCACAGGCGGCATGCCTATGGCACGCCGCCTGTGCGTCAGAGTGGACTACTCTTTGAAGGTCAGGAAGGAAACATCCTTCTGGGTGCCGTGACCGATCTGGGTGTTATCGAAGATGGCCACGCCGAAGGCGTAAGACTTCTTCAGATCGGTCCACTGGATGTCGTTGGTACTGCCGGTGTTGAGTTTGCGCTTGAACTCGTAGGTCCATTTCTTGCCGGTTTCGTCGTAGATGAACTTGCCGGGGAGGTCCGCGGAGTCGCCGGTGTAGCTGTTGACCGCGATCGAGGGCAACTCGGCGCCCGTCGTATATTGGCTGTTGTCCACCGAGATGGTGGCCGTGTTCCGGAGGTCGATCACCCAGCGTTTGTCGCCGGTCAGGAAATCGGCGGCAGCCGTGAAGTCGGGAACCTGCTTGCCATCGATGGTCTTGAGGGGAATATCGGTGTAGGCCTTGCCGGATGCCGTCGGGTCGGTTTTGCGCCCTGCGCTGGCCGACGTCGTGTCATTGTCGGTGTACTGATCATCGACATAGCCGACCACCGAGTTGCGGCCGTTCTTGACGTGCCACATGTCGACCTTCTCTCCGGCCTTATTGGTGTACTTAAGTGCACGGTCACGCCCAGCGGTGGTCAGGTGGCAGGTCACCGCGCAGCCTTGCTCCTTGAAGCCCTCGACGCCCATGTCCCAGAGGATCGAGAACTTGTCCTCGTAGTCCTCGGTCGGGCTGACCTTCGTCCAGTTGCCATCCGCACCCTTGACGTAGGGCATCCGGCGAATGCTCTTGGTCGGATCGGGGACCTCAATGCCGAAGTAGGCAAACTCCGAATCATAGAGCGCCTTCATGGTGACCGTCTGAGCGCTGCCGTTATCGCCGCCGTAGACCTTGATGGTCGCGGCTTCAGCGGTCTTCCATGCGGCCTCGTCCAGCTTGCCATCAAGCGTGGGAGCGTTCGTGGTCTTGTAGGCCACGAGGTCTTTGGCTGCCTTGGGGGTCGGAGTCGGGTTGTTGCTGGTGCTCGGGTTGCTGGCAGGACAGCCGGCTGCAAAGATTGCGCCGATGCATGCCGCGGTAGCGGGCAGTAAGAATAGTTTCTTCAAGGGGTCTAGTCCTCTCTGTCGTAGGGCTTTGGCTCCATCGCCACGCTCCTAGGGTCTTCGATAAGCCAGGGAAGAATCGCCCGATATGCGTGATTTCCCTCTTTACGAGCGAAACTGGCGTCTTTTACATATTGTTTTTTTATCCTGGTTTTGGTCATCAGTACGATGTACCTAAGTTGCTGTAATTCATGAATTGTGAGCAATATTCGCATAATTTAGGTACTATTCCGCATTATCCTAGATCTTATTTTTCATTTTCGGAGGAATACTGGGGCCAATTGGAGTTGATCTTGCGGGTGACTACTGATTATTCATGCCAATTGGCTATTTGTCGGAACTACTTAGGTATTTCTCCCTTAGTCTCTATAATTATGGTGAATTCTCGAAAGTCTTTGAAATTTGCTGAAATAGTTGCATATATGGGGATAGTTGCCTATATATTGGGGAAAATACGGATTGCGATGGAAGCGGGCGAAACTAGACTCCTCAGAAGCTGGGAGAAATGCTTTGCTGAGCGCAGAAGGCTTTACAGGCTGAGCATGAGAACAGGTTGAGGCCCAGAGTATTTGGATCGTCCGTCAGAGGTGGAAGTGATGACTAAGACAGGGAGTGGGGCCATGTTGAAACGTGCTGGGTGGGTTGCTTGGGTATTGCTTCCGATGGCCTTGGCACTCGTAGCCGGTTGTACGGCTGAGAAGCTCTTTCCCGTGGCGAATCAGCACGCGGCGGGTTGGGTCGAGCAGCACGGGCAAACCGTCCAGACTGCTGGAGGCGCTGATAAGGCAAAGGTCGAGAACGGCATGACGTGCAGCCTTTGCCATACGGCCCAGCGGGCTGTGGATGGATCGATTCCCCATAGCCGCGGGGCCTCTCAGAGCTGTTTCTCGTGTCACCAGGGTGGACCAAACGGGAGTCCGCATCCCGAGAAGTGGAATCACAGCCTGCACGTCCTTGAGGCGAATGGCTATCAAAACGCCACCGTCGATGGGAAGTCCTGCGCGACCTGCCACACCACGGAAAAACTGCCAGATGGCTCGATTCCGAAGAGCCCAAAGGCGAGCAGCACATGCTTCAGCTGCCACGGCGGCCCCACGGGGCTCTAGGCAAGAATTGAGCGTACGCCCATTTGAAGACTGGCGAAGCGTCTCATGAGGGAAAGGCAAACATCGTGAAAATGCAGTTACGACTCGTCGCGGGCCTGGTCGGCGCGTCCATCGCCGTGCAGGCAGCGTGGACGCTTCCAGCCGGTGCGGAAGAGTACTCCCTGGAAGCGAACCGCTTGAGCCACTGGACCGTGGCTGGTGGGCTGTCCAGCAAGGTGAATCCGTTCTCGCAGCAGGCAGATCCTGCCAAGAAGAACGACTTGTACGACCGCTACGCCCCCGAATGGTGGGATTTACTGCCGGAACCCGATCCCGACCCGGAGGCCAAGGCCCACCTGGGGCATGTTCGGGAACAGATGTCCCTCGCACACATGGTCTTGGGGGGGGCAACCCTAGGATTGCTGGCCGGTGCCGGAGTCACCGGCGTGATGCTGGTGGGACAGAATGATCCAAATGTTCGATTTTGGCATCAGGCGCTCGTCGGCGCCGGAACGGCGACCTACCTGGCTGACGGAGCGTTGATGCTGTTTGCCCCACGCCCCTACCAGAGCAAGGGGACCGCCGACTTCAGCAACATCGATGCCCACCGCTACCTGTTCTATCTGCATCTCGCCGGGATGACCTCCGCGGTCCTGACCGGACTGGTTGCGACGCGGTTCTGGGGGCTCGATCCCTCGCTCGATATCCGCAAAAGCCATCCAGCGATCGGAGCCACAGCCATCGGGTTGATCGGTGTCTCGGCAACCGTCATGGCTCTGAACTTCTAGGAGGTTTCGATGAAAGCACAACTCGTCGGCCTCTGTCTGGGGCTAACTCTGGCTGCACCGGCACTCGCAGAGACGTATGCGTTCACGGAGAAGAGCGAGGTGAAGTTCGTTGCCACCGCCCCGTTGCGTTGGAACGGCGTTCATGGCGTGTCCCACACGATCCGGGGCCGGATCGAGATTCCGGATGGCCAACTCGAGCAGGCTCAGGTGGGCATTTCGGTTCCCATCACGTCCTTCGAGGCCAAGAGTGGCCTGGATCAGCATACCTTCACCGCCTTGGAGGCCGCGAAGTATCCGGCGGCCATGTTCAAGAGCAAGAGCATCACGGTTGACTCTCGAACGGAGACCCCGCAGGGCCTTCGCCTCACGGGCACGATCAGTGGACTCTTGAATTTCCATGGAGTCGTGCGCCCGATCTCGATTCCATTCAATGCGTTGCTGGGCCCTGAGGAGAGTACGTTCGATTCGGAGTTCAAGATTTCGCTCGCGGAGCATGGCGTGGCGCCAATCACGGTCTTGATCATCACGATGGACGACCCCGTGACCATTCATCTTCGCCTGGTCGCGGTGAAGCAAGCAAGCATGTAGCGACCGATCGTCGCCAAGCCCCTCCGAGGAGGGGTTTGGTCTGATCGGGGGAGAACGCAAAAGTAGGGGCCCGGGAAACCGGGCCCCTACTTTTGCTTTAGCGCGCCTGGCAGGATTCGAACCTGCGACCTTTCGCTCCGGAGGCGAACGCTCTATCCACTGAGCTACAAGCGCATGTCGCGCGGCGACGCCTTCCACTCTAGCAAAACCGCTTGGAAAACGCAACCACCGATGGAATGAGGCCCGGAAGCCCGGGCCTCAGAGGGGTGGATGACGGGAATCGAACCCGCGAATACCGGAACCACAATCCGGCGCCTTAACCACTTGGCTACACCCACCGTGTAATCTTCATTTTAGCATCGTCGTAACGCTTGTCAACCGGGTAACCCGCGCGGCGACCGACAATGGCGCGCCCGGCTGGATTCGAACCAGCGACCAGCCGCTTAGAAGGCGGCTGCTCTATCCCCTGAGCTACGAGCGCAAGAAGATGGAGCGGGAGACGGGACTCGAACCCG
>JAKFCW010000089.1:0-61550 GCA_036676455.1 Candidatus Sericytochromatia bacterium | reverse complement strand
TGGAGTTCGCCGTCGAGGCGACCAAGCTGCTGGGCCTCAAGCTCGAAGGGAGTGTCGGCTAATGGCCAAGGGAGACATCATTCTGGAGGTTCGCGACCTGACGGCCTCGGTCGCGGGCGTCGACATCCTCAAGGGGATTTCCCTGACGCTGCGCGCCGGCGAGATCCACGCCATCATGGGCCCCAACGGCTCCGGCAAGAGCACCTTCTCCAAGGTCCTCGCCGGACACCCCGACTACACGGTCACCGGCGGCTCTATTCACTTCATGGGCCAGGACTTGCTGTCGATGGATCCCGAGGAGCGCGCCAAGGCCGGCCTGTTCCTGGCCTTCCAGTACCCCATCGAAATTCCCGGGGTCTCGAATGCCAACTTCCTGCGCCTCTCCTACAACTCCGTCGCCGAGGCGCGCGGCTGGGACGAGCTGGATCCCCTCGAGTTCGATGACTTCATCCGCGAGAAGCTGGAGGTCGTCGAGATGGATCCCGCTTTCCTCGATCGCTCGGTCAACGAGGGCTTCTCGGGCGGCGAGAAGAAGCGCAACGAGATCCTCCAGATGGCGGTCCTGCAGCCCTCGCTGGGCGTGCTCGACGAGATCGACTCGGGCCTCGACATCGACGCGCTGCGGATCGTCTCCCAGGGCGTGAACCAGATCTCCAACGACACCAACGCCATGCTCATGGTGACCCACTATCAACGTCTCTTGGACTACATCACCCCGGACTTCGTCCACGTGGTTTCCGACGGCCAGATCATCAAGACCGGCGGCAAGGAGCTCGCACTCGAGCTCGAGCGGCGCGGCTACGACTGGGTGCGCGAGGAGTTCGAGCGGCGGACCGTGACGGCGTAAGGAGGCTGAATTGACCACCGAACTCCACACTTCCCGTGTGATGCCTTCCGAGGCCGTCCACGCGACCGCGACCGCCGAGCCCGCCCATGATCCCTTCCTCGAGGGGCTGATCCAGGGCCAGCAGGCCATGCCTGCCGTCCAGCTGGCCCCCCTGGCGCGCCTGCGCGCCGAGGCCACTGCCCGGCTGGAACACCTGAGCCTGCCGACGGTGCGCGACGAGGACTGGCGCTTCGCCAACCTCAAGCCCCTGCGCGAGATCGCCTTCGCCCCCGCGACGACCCCCGCTGCCGTGAGCGCCGAGCAGATCGCGCCCTACGTCCTGAGCGAGGCCAAGGCCAGCCGCCTGGTCTTCGTCAATGGCCAGTACGCGAGTGAGCTGTCGGCGATCGCCGAGCTGCCCGCGGGCGTGACGCTGACCTCGCTTCAGGAGGCCGGCGCGCATGCCGACCTCGTCGAGCGCCACCTGGGTCGCCTCGCCGGCGACGGCGCCTTCACCACCCTGAACGCGGCCCTGGCCGCCGACGGCGCCCTCATCGTGGTGCCGCGCGAGACGGCCGTGGCCGCCCCGATTCACCTCTTGTTCGTGGGTGTGGCGGGTAGCCAGCCCGTGGCCGCCTCTCCGCGCGTGCTCGTCGTCGCCGAGGCCGGCGCGTCGCTCACCGTGGTCGAGGATTACGTTACCCTGGCAGCTTCGGGCGACGGCGCGATCTTCACCAATGCCATCACCGAGCTGGTGGTCGCCGAGGACGCGACCGTCAACCATGTCCGCCTGCAGCGCGAGAGCCTGTCGACTTTCCACATCGGCCGGACCGTGGCGGAACTGGCCCACACGGCGACCTATCACCAGGACGCCGTGACCCTGGGCGGCCGCTTCACGCGCTTCGAGCCGGTCGTCCTCCAGAACGCCGAGGGCATCGACGCCTCCCTCAACGGCCTGATTTACATCGGGGACGGCCAGTTCGCCGACACCCACTCGACCATCGACCATGCCAAGCCCATGGGCAAGAGCCAGCAGGTGCAGAAGTGCGTCCTCGACGGCAACGCCCGCGGCGTCTTCAACGGCAAGATCCTGGTGCGGAAGGGCGCTCAGGCGACCAACTCGTCGCAGCAGAGCCGGAACTTGCTGCTCTCGGAGAAGGCCAAGATCGACACCAAGCCCCAGCTCGAGATCTTCGCCGACGACGTCCGCTGCGCTCACGGCGCCACGGTCGGTCAGCTCGATCCCGAATCGGTCTTCTACCTGATGAGCCGCGGCCTCAGCGCGCGTGAAGCCCGCAACTTGTTGACCTACGCCTTCGCGGCGGAGGTGATCGACCGGATTCCCCTGGCGTCGCTGCGCGACGCGCTGCGCACCCGGGTCACGGCCTCGGTGCCCAGTGCCGAGTAAGGAGGGACGCATGACGACCAGCACTCTTCCCGCTTCGTTCGACGTCGCGGCCATCCGCAAGGACTTCCCGATCCTGAACCGCCAGGTCAACGGCAAGCCGTTGGTATTTCTCGACTCGGCGGCTTCCAGCCAGATGCCCCAGCCCGTGATCGATCGCCTGGTCCAGTACCAGACCACGGAGCACGCCAACGTGCACCGCGGGGTCCATACCCTCAGCCAGGAGGCGACGGAGGCCTACGAGGGCGTGCGGCGCAAGGTCCGCGAGCTGATCGGCGCCAAGGAGGACCGCGAGATCATCTACACCCGCGGGACCACCGAAGGCATCAACCTGGTGGTCAACTCCTACGGCCGGGCCTTCCTCGGAGCCGGCGACGAGATCATCCTCTCGGCGCTGGAGCACCACGCCAACATCGTGCCGTGGCAGATGCTCTGCCAGGAGAAGGGCTGCGTCATCCGGGTGATCCCCTGCGACGATCGCGGCGTGCTGGACATGGACTCCTACAAGGAGCTGCTCAACGAGCGGACCAAGTTCGTCTCCGTCACCCACGTCTCCAACGCGCTCGGCACGATCAACCCGGTGGCCGAGATCATCCGGCTGGCTCACGAGCGCGGGGTTCCGGTACTGGTGGACGGCGCTCAGGCGGCTCCGCACCTGCGGGTGAACGTGCAGGAGCTGGACGCGGACTTCTACGTCTTCTCGGGCCACAAGATGTGCGGGCCCACGGGCATCGGCATCCTCTACGGCAAGGCCGCGCTGCTGGAAAAGATGCCTCCCTGGCAGGGTGGCGGGGACATGATCCTCTCGGTCTCCTTCGAGAAGACCACCTACAACGCGCTGCCCCACAAGTTCGAGGCCGGTACGCCCCCGATCGCTGCCGCGATTGCTCTGGGAGCGGCCATCGACTACCTGCAGGCCATCGGCCTGGAGCAGATCTCCGCCTACGAGCATGAGCTGCTGGCCTATGCGACCGAGCGCGTCAGCGCCATGCCCGGCGTCCGGATCATCGGCACGGCGCCTGAGAAGGCAGCGGTCCTCAGCTTCGTGATCGACGGCGTCCACCCCCATGACATCGGGACCATCCTGGACCAGGAGGGGATCGCCGTGCGGGCGGGGCATCACTGCGCCCAGCCGGTCATGCAGCGGATGGGAGTGCCCGCGACCGCCCGTGCGTCCTTCGCCTTCTATAACACCAAGACGGAGGTCGATGCGCTGGTGGACGGGATATCGACCGTCCAGGAAATTTTCGGATAGCGCCCGCGGCTGTTTCGCAAGGCCGCGAAGCGGACCTGAAGGAACGAATTGGTATGAGGATTCAGTCATGAACGCCACGAAGGCGCTGTACCAGGAGGTCATCCTGGAGCATAACAAGAAGCCCCGTAACTACGGGCTGCTGGAAGGGGCGAACCGCCGCTCGGAGGGGGTCAATCCCCTTTGCGGCGACCATATCCAGCTGACGATCGACGTCCAGGACGACGCGATCGCCGACATCAAGTTCGAGGGCCACTCCTGCGCCATCTGCAAGGCGTCGGCCTCGATGATGACCACCAACGTCAAGGGCAAGACCGTGAAGGAAGCCGAGACGCTGATCCAGGAGTTCCGGGACATGACCACCGGCAAGCTGGATCCCGAGTCCCCGGAGAGCCACCTGGGACGCCTCAAGGTCTTCGCGGGCATCTCGGGCCTGCCCTCGCGGGTGAAGTGCGCCGTTCTGCCCTGGCATACCCTGCATGCGGCCTTCGCGAATCAGGACTCCGTGTCCACCGAGGGATCGTCAGACGACCTGGTCCCCGGAGGAGGTGAATAATGCCCAAGATTGCCGAGATCGAATACACCCCGAACCCGAACGCGCGCAAGTTCGTGCTCAAGGAGCCCATCACCAACGGCCCGTCGCGCTCCTACCCGGACGCGGCCTCGGCGGCTGACGACGGCCTGGCCAAGGCGCTCTTCGCGGTGCCTCACGTGACCAACGTCTACTACGTGGACCGTTACATCACGGTGACCCAGGACGGCCAGGCGGACTGGCAGGAGCTGCTGCGCAAGGTGGCGGATCCCATCCGGGCGGCCCAGCCGATCGTGGTCCAGGCGTCTCCGGACGGCGAGCGCAAGCCGGTCGCCGCGACTCCGGAGGATCAGGGCAAGCTCGATCAGATCGTGGCGCTGCTGGATGCGCGGGTGAAGCCCGCGCTGATGATGGACGGCGGCGGCCTCGAGGTCCTCGAGCTGTCTGCCGGTATCCTCAAGGTTCACTATCAGGGCGCCTGCGGGACGTGTCCCAGCTCGATGTACGGGACGCTCGCCGCGATCGAGAGCCTCGTTCGCCTGGTTGACCCGTCGCTTCAGGTGGTCGCCGTCTAGATAAGGGGGGGGGATGAAGCTCACGAAGGCGTCGGAATACGGGATCCTGACCCTGCTTTACCTGGCCAAGCAGCCGGAAGGACAGCTCAGCGACACGGCTCGGATTGCCGAAGTCGAGCGCATTCCCCTGTCCTTCCTGATCAAGCTGGTGCCGGCCTTGGTGAAGGCGGGGTTGATCCGCTCGCACCGGGGGGCCAACGGCGGCCTGGAGCTGGGGCGTCCTGCCCAGGAGGTCACCCTGCGCCAGGTCATCGAGGCCACCGAGGGGGAGATCGCGGTCAACGATTGCACGACCTCGGCGCCCTACGATTGCTTCCGGCTCGGGTGCGCCGTGCACGTGGCGCTCAAGAACGCACAGGACCAGTTCCTGAAGGCGCTTGACGAGTGCACGCTCGCGAGCCTGGCCCAGCAGGAGCAGTTGCCGCCGGTTCGCTTAGAGGTCATGCCGGCCCGCTAATAGCTTCGTTTTTGAATGGAGGGGGAAAACATGGCTACGGAAACCACGACTCAATCAGCGCCCAAGCTCATCTCGGTGACGCCGAAGGCGGTGGGTCACGTCCGGATCTTGCTGGAGCGCCAGGAGAAGCCCAACGGCTACCTGCGCATCGCGGCGGTCGGCGGCGGCTGCTCGGGTCTCAGCTACAAGCTGAGCGTCGAGGACGAGCCGGGCGCTTCGGATTACATCTTCGAGGAGAACGGCCTCAAGGTCCTGCTCGACATGAAGAGCTCGCTGGTGCTCGCCGGCATGGAGCTCGATTACAACGATGACCTCATGAACGCCGGGTTCTCCTTCAAGAACCCCAACGCGACCCATTCCTGCGGTTGCGGGACGAGTTTCGGCGTTTAGCCGCAGGCGCCCGCGCCTAACGCGTCTTCGAGACCCTGAGGCCCTACGACAAGTAGGGCCTTTTTTCATGCCGGTTCAGGCTGACGTGGCGCTTCGCTCCGGCTCGCCGTGCGGAGCCTCGATGGGCTTGCGATAGCGCTCGGTGAGCTGTTCAAGCAGGGAGAATACGACCGGGACGATGAAAAGGGTCAGCAAGGTCGAAGTCAGCAGCCCCCCGACCACCACGACCCCCATGGGGGAACGGAACTCGGTGGCCGCCCCGAACTCCATGGCAATCGGCAACATGCCGAGGATCATGGCCGTGGAGGTCATGAGAATCGGGCGCAGGCGCAGGGGGGCGGCGGCCAGCAGGGCTTGATCCCGGTCCATCCCTGCACGCCGCTTCTGGATGGCGAACTCGACGAGCAGGATGCCGTTCTTGGTGACGAGGCCCATCAGCATGATGAGGCCGATCATGGCGACGAGGCCCATCTCCTTGCCCCCGAAGTACAGCCCCATGAAGGCGCCGGAGACCGAAAGGGGCAAGGTGAGCATGATGGTCAAGGGGTGGATGGCGCTCTCGAACTGGGTGGCGAGAATCAGGTAGATGAAGACGATCGCCAGCACGAGGGCGACTCTCAGGTTCATGAAGGTCTCGCGCATGCGCTCGGCCTGCCCGAGGAACTGCACCTTGACCGAGGCGGGGGGGCTGAGGTCCGCGACGATCCGCTGCGCGCGCGTGGTCGCCTCGCCCACGGAGACCCCCGGGACCAGGTTCGCCGTGACGCTCACCGCGAGCTCGCGATCCCGCCGATCGATGCGGCTCGCGCTGGTGCCGGAAACGACGTGGCCGAGGGCATCGAGCCGGACCGGTTGGCCGCGCGAGGAAAGCACGCTCAGGGCAACCAGCTTCGGCGGGTCGCGTCGGACGTCATCCACCGCCTGCAGGCGGAGATCGACTTCCTCGCCCCGCGGCCCCATCGTCGAGAGCACCTCGCCCGTGGTCGCCAGGCGCAGGGTGCGGGCGACCTGGGCGGGGTTCACGTGCAAGTCGGCGGCACGCGCATGGTCGATGACCAGGCCCAGCTCCGGGCGCTGGTCACCGAAGGAAACGTCCACGTCCGCGAAGCCAGCGGTCTGCCTCAGCTTCTCGGCGACCGCCGTGCCCAGATCCTCGAGCTGATTCAGGTCCTTGCCCTGCAGTACGATGAACACGGGCAGGTTCTCGTCGCCTTGGCCCATCATGCCGAGCTCCTCGACCTTGACGTGCATGCCCGGGATCTGAGCGAGCTGATCGCGGACCTGCCGCGCGAACTGGCGATCGCTCAGTTTCCGTTCGGAGCGCTCGACCAGGTGCACCCCCAGCGTCGCCCGATCCACCCCCGCGCCGTCGCCGATCTTGGTGAAGACATGGGTGACCTCCGCATGTTGCCTGAGGGCTTCCACCGCCCGATCCGTCATCCGCTCGGTGTCGGCGAGCCGGGACCCGGCAGGCAATTCGATCTGCAAATTGAATTCCGCACGATCCGCGGTGGTCATGAATCCCTTCGGGATGAACGGGACCAGAGCGATCCCCCCCGCGAAGGTGAGTAAGCCCAGCACGAGGACCAGCGCCCGATGGCGCAAGGACCAGGCGAGCATCCGCGCGTAAACCTTCGCGGGCGGCCAGGCAGCCTCATCGTGGCGCTGCGGCAGGACCTTCAGGATCCGGGCCGACAGCATCGGGGTGAGCGTTCGGGCCACCAGGAGCGACAGGAGCACGGAGATGCTGACCGTGAGTCCGAATTCCCGGAAGAAACGCCCGATCGTGCCGCTCATGAAGGCGACCGGCAGGAAGACTGCGACGATGGTCAAGGTGGTCGCCGTCACGGCCATTTGAATCTCTGCGGTGCCCTTGATTGCGGCGGCGAGGGGCTTTTCGCCTTCCTGCATGTGCCGATAGATGTTCTCCAGATCGACCACGGCGTCGTCGACGAGGATCCCCACGACCAGCGACAAGGCCAGGGTGGTGAGCATGTTGAAGGAGAATCCCGCCCAGCGCATGAGCGCGAAGCTGGCGATGATCGAGATGGGGATGGCGATGCCGCCGATCAGGGTCGCTCGCCAGTTTCGCAGGAAGAGGAAGAGCACGCCGACCGCCAGGAAGCCGCCGATGATCAGGGCTTCCCAGACGGCCTCGACCGAGTCCCGGATGAACGCGGAGCCGTCCTGGACGGTGATGAGGCGCATGCCTTCCGGCAGCGGCATCGCCTCCAGCTCCTGGCCGAGGCGCTCGACGACCTCGACGGTGTTGGCGCCGGAGCGCTTCTGAACGGAGAACATTACCGCAGGCTGGCCATCGACCTTTGCCAGGGAGCGCGGCTCTTGAAGCTGGCGTTCCACCGATCCCAGCGCCATCAAGGGCACCGAGGAGCCCGAGGGCGTTTGCACGGGGAAGGCCCGGAGGGCCTCCAACGAGCGGATCTGCCCCATCGAGCGAATGTTCAACTCCTGGGCGTCCGTCTCGATCCGCCCTCCAGGCAGATCCTTCACCGCCTCGGCGAGGGTCTGCCGGAGTCCCAAGAGCGAGAGGCCGTGCGCTTGCAGGCGGCTGGGATCGGCTTCCACGCGGATCTCGGCGTCCCGGTCTCCCAGGAATCCCACCGAGGCGACGCCGTTGATCCGCTCCAGGCGGGGGCGAATCACGTCGTCGAGGTGGCGGGTCATGGTCTCCACGGGGGCCTCGCCGACGAGCGCGTAGGTCGCAACCGGGGCATCCGCGGGATCGAAGAGCTGGATCACCGGATCCTTGGCGTCTTCGGGGAGCTGGTTGGAGAGGGCTGCGAGCTTGTCTCTCACTTCCTGGGCTGCCAGCTGGTCGGAGACCTCGAGCTCGAACTCGGCGATGACGGTCGACAGGCCTTCGGTCGAACTGGAGCGGAGGGTCTTCAGGCCGTTGATGCCGCTGACGGCGTTCTCGACCTCGACGGTGAGCTGGGATTCGACCTCGGTCGAATCCGCCCCCGGGTAGGCGGTCCTGACCACGACGATCGGGGATTCGACGTTGGGGAAGAGATCGGTGGGAATCCCGCCCACCGCGAGTCCGCCCATGATCAGCAGGGAGAGCGTCATCATGGTGGTCGTGACGGGGCGTCGGATGAAGATTTCCGAGAAGTTCATGGCGGCTCCATTCGAGGGCTCGGCGGGGAGTTCCTCGAAGAGGGTAGACGAAAAGGGACCGGAGATCCCTGAGGATTCCCGGTCCTAATGTTTCGAGATGTAACGCGTTAGTCCTGCTCGGCGATCGCCCTCAACCCCTCGATATCCCGGAGGATGATCTTGCCGCGCCGGTACTCGAGCAGGGCCGTCCACTCCTGGAGGATGCGGATCGTCTCCTCGTAGGAAACCGCCGCCATGCGCGAGAGGGTGGAATAGGTGAGCGGCGTCTTGAGAAGCCAGCCATCAGGATGAGGCTCGAGCCCCGAGCGCTCGATCTGCGCGGTGATGAGGCGGGCGAGGCGCGCGCGGCTCTTGGTGGAGGCGACGAGGTGCAGCTGCTGGTAGGCCTCTCGCAAGCGCTGGCTGAGGAGCTTGAGGATTCGCAGGGTCAGGTCGAAGTCTTGGCGCAGGATGTCCAGGAACGGCCCCGAGGGAATCCGCATGATGCGGCTGGCCTGGGTGCTCGTGAGGGTGGCCGGAGCCCGGGTCTCGTCGAAGAGGGCTGCCAGGCCGAACGCCTCCGAGGTGCTGATCAGGCGCAGGATCGTCTCCTTGCCGTTCGGAGCAAGCTTGCTGACCTGGAACTCGCCCGAGATCAGGAAGTATAGGAGCCCCTCCAGTTCCTGGCCTTCGGTCAGGATGACATCGCCCGCGCGGGCGGCGTAGAAATCCGCGGAATCGAGCAAGGCCTCCTGCTGCCGGGTCGAAAGCTCGGCGAAAAGCGGAATCTGCGCGATCCAGCGCTCCGCTTCGCTCAGCGAGGGGCGGCTGGCGTCGGCGGGGAGGCCTTTCACGAAAGGACGTCGCGATGCGCCGGATGCACGAGGTCGTGCATGTCCGGATGCTTCTTCATGTACGCCGCGATGAACTCGCAAAGCGGGATCACCTGCAGCTGCCGCTCCCGGGCGTGCGCGAGACCGGCCTTGGCGAGCTGCGAACCGAGCCCGCGTCCGCCGAGCTCGGGCGGCACCACCGTGTGCTCGAAGGTGATGACGTCCTCGCTCAGGGTGTACTCGGCGACGGCAAGGAAGCCTTCCAGCTCGATCTCGAAGCGGGATTCCTCGGGGTTGTGTTTGACCGTCGGCTTTGCCTGTTCTTCGCTCATCGCTTTCCTCCTCGGGGGCTCAAGTCGTTCCCTGCGATCAAGCATAACAGGTCTGCTCGCCGGGGAGGCTTCCTGTGATACCCTGATTGAATTTCGGAGCGAAGGAGCGTGACGGATGACTCGGCCCTCCCTTTCCCTCGGCGCCTGGCAAGCAGGTTCGGACGCCTTCAGCGCGGCGTGCGGCGGCCATGAGCTGCGCGTCACCTGCCCGACGGACGGGCTGTTCCGGGTTTCGTTGCACCCCCAGGCCCGGCCGTGGGAGCCGACCCCGGCGATCGCCCCCGCCTCCAACCCGCTTCACTTGACCGTTCATGATCGTGGCGATGCCTGGAAAGTCGAGGCGGGCGGCTTCTGCCTCACCATCACCCGCTCGGCGCTGTCGCTGACGCTCGCCGACGCGGACGGCACCCCGCTGCTCGCGGGCGTCACGCCCGTCCTGGAGGCCGGTATCTGGCGACTGGAGGCCCCTCTCACCCCCGAAACCCGCTGCTACGGCCTGGGCGAGAAGACCGGTTTCCTCGACAAGCGCGGCCGCCGCTACGCCATGTGGAACACGGACGATCCCAGTCCCCACATCGAGACCCTCGATCCCCTCTACGTCTCGATCCCCTGGGCCATCCTCTCCGCGAACGCAGTCGCCGCGGGCCTCTACCTCGACGATCCCACCCGGACGACCTGGGACGTCGGCAAGACCGAGCCCGATCGCCTGAGCGTCACGACCCCGCGTGACGGCCTCGAGCTTTACGTGGTGGCGGGCCCAGCGCTGGCTCAGGTGGTCGAGCGGTTCACGGCGCTGACCGGCCGCATGCCGATGCCGCCGCTTTGGGCCATCGGGTACCAGCAGTCGCGCTGGAGCTACGACTCCGCCGAGCGCATGCGCGAGGTGGTCCGAGAGTACCGCTCGCGCGGCATCCCGCTGGACGTCCTCTACGCCGACATCGACTACATGGACGGCTACCGGGTCTTCACCTGGAACCCCGAGACCTTCCCCGACCCTTCCGGCTTGCTGGCAGACCTCAAGGCCGACGGCGTGCGCGTGGTGCCCATCGTCGACCCGGGCGTGAAGATCGACGGCGCGTACCCGACCTTCGCCGAGGGAGCGGCGCGCGACATGTTCGTGAAGGACCGCGACGGCCTGCCGCTAATCGGCGAGGTCTGGCCGGGGAAGGTCTGCTTTCCGGACTTCGCCCGAGCCGAGGTCCGGCAGTTCTGGGGCGACGCGCATCAGGGTTACCTCGACGCGGGAGTCGCGGGGATCTGGTGCGACATGAACGAGCCCTCCCTGTTCGACACTCCGACCAAGACCATGCCCCTAGATGCGCGTCACGGCGACGACGGCAACCAGTCCCACGCCGAGGTGCACAACCTCTACGGCTCCTGGATGGCGCAGGCCACCCGCGAGGGCCTGGCGCGCCTGAGGCCCGACGAGCGCCCCTTCGTCTTGAGCCGCGCGGGGTTTGCAGGCATCCAGCGCCATGCGGCGGTCTGGACCGGCGACAACTTCAGCATCTGGTCCCACCTCGAGCAATCCCTGCCCATGGTCATGAACATGGGGCTGTCGGGGCTCGCCTTCGCGGGGCCCGACGTCGGCGGTTTCTCGGGGGATTGCGTCGGTGAGCTGCTCGCCCGCTGGACGCAACTGGGGGCCTTCACGCCGTTCTTCCGGAACCACGCGGCGCAGGGCACCTGCGACCAGGAGCCCTGGGTCTTCGGGGCCGAGGTCGAGGAGAGCTGCCGCCGTGCCATCCGCATGCGCTACGAGTGGCTGCCCTACTTTTACACTGCCTTCCGGCACGCGTCGCTGACGGGACAGCCGATCTTCCGGCCGCTCGTCTATGATTTTCCCGGCGATCCGGACGTGACGGACTGCTGCGACCAGGCCATGGTGGGCCCGCACGTCATGGTGGCGCCCGTCGTCAGGCCTGGCGTCAGGAAACGCCTGGTCTACCTGCCTGCGGGTGACTGGATCGACTTCTGGAGCGGGGAGTGCCTGGCGGGCGGAGCGCATGTCGTCGTCGACGCCCCCCTGGAGCGCATGCCGCTCTTCGTCAGGGCCGGAGCCGTCCTCCCGCGCGGCCCCTGGGCGCCCAGCATCGACCAGCTGGATCGCACGCGCCTCGCGCTGCACGTCTATCCGGCGGGGCGGATGCGCGGGGACTGGTACGACGACGACGGCAAGAGTCTGGCCTATCAGCACGGCACGTACAACCACTGGACGATCGCCGGAGCACACGAGGGCGATCGCCTGCACCTCGCCCTGAGTGCCCAGCATCAGGGCTACACCTCGCCGACCCGAAACCTGACCCTCATCTTGCATGGCGTGAGCGGGGCCTTGGAGGTTCGCTGCGAGGGCCAGCTGCTGGCTTGGCGCCATGAGGGGCCTGACGTCGTGATCGAGGCGCCCTTCGCCTCCGGTGCGTTCACCGTGAGCGGGTTAGCGTAGCTTGTCCTCGCCCTGCGCGGCGCGCTAGGATCCGGAGCGGCCTCTTTCAAAGGAGGGCGACCATGCGCGAACGGATCTTCAGGGACCGCGAGCATGCCGGCCATCTGCTCGCCGAACAGCTGCAAAGCCACCGGGATCAGCCCGACGTGGTGGTGGTCGCCCTTGCGCCCCAGGGCTTGCCCGTCGCGAAGCCCATCGCCGATCGGCTCTGTGCCAAGCTCGATGCGATCAGCGTGAGGAAGATCCTGGCACCTTCCAACTCGGACTACCCGGTCGGCGCGGTCACCGCGCGGGGGGTGCGGATCCTCGACGAGAGCCGCCTGCGCGAGATCTTCCTGCCGCCGGGATCCCTGGAAGAGGCGACCGCCGATCAGCTCGGCATCCTGAGGCGCCGGGAGACCTTTCTGCGCCGCTACCATCCCCGGGTGCCCCTGGGCGATCGCACGGTGATCTTGGTTGACGACGGCGCGATGAGCGGATTGACCATGCGCGCGGCGATCGCCGACGTTCGCGAGCAGCACCCGGCTGCCGTCTTCGTGGCAGTTCCCGTGGCGCCCATGCGGGTCATCAAGGCCCTGCACGACGAGGCCGACCGGGTGGTCGTCTTCGAGGCGACCGACAGCATCGAGGACCTCTACGACGTCTACGAGGACTTCCCGCCGGTCTCCGACCCGGACGCCGCCGATCTCCTGGCCGAGCACATCCGCTGCCTGCGCTTCCCCTATCACTGACCAAGCGCCCGCGGCTGTTGCGTAAGGCAGCGAGTGTTAGCCGTGGGCCGCATGGATTGGGGTGAATGCTAAAGCTCGCTGTCCTGCAGCAACCAAGATCGCTCTAGGGAAGGCATGGCCCCGGCGCCTAGCTCTCCGCCTGCTCCTGCGCGACGGCGTGCCGTAGTTCGGGCAGCCGGCTGATCAGCACGCTCACCAGGATCAGGCCCGCGCCCGTCACGTCGAGGCCGGTGAGACGCTCGCCGGCCATCCTCCCGAACACTCCCGCCCAGACGGTTTCCAGCGAGTAGATGACAGTCACGCGGCTGGCCGTGATGACCTTCTGCGCCCAGTTCGTGGCGACCTGGATGAAGGCGCTTGCCAGTCCAAGCCCGATGGTGGCGACCAAGAAGCCGGCCGTCGGCCTGGGAGCGGCTTCCTTGAAGAGCCCCATGCAGATCAGGCAGCTCAGGGCGGCGACGACGAGTTGCACGATCGAGAGCCGCCGGGCGTCGGTCCCGGGGGCGACCTTCGCGATCAGCAAGATCTGCCCCGCCAGGATCAGCGCGCAAAGCAGCGTGAAGATCTCGCCGCGGCCCAGGGCGAGGCTCGTCGCGCCGGGGCCGGAAAGCAGGACGAGGCCGCTGAAGGCCAGCAAGACCCCGAGCCAGACCGCCGACGGCAGGCGACGCCGGAAGAGCAGCAGCTCGAGCAGCGGCACCAGGGGGACGTAGAGGGCGGTGAGAAAGGCCGATTTGCTGGAGTCGATGCTCTGGAGACCGATGGTCTGAAAGACGAAGACGCCGGTCATGGCGAGGCCGGTCAGCACTCCCGCCCGCAGCTCGGTCCGCGTCAATCCCTTCAGCAGAGGCAGCGAGAAGCCGGTCAAGACGAGCGCGGCGACCGTGAAGCGCAGGACGAGGAATCCGAACGGCCCGCTCGACTGAAGGCCCAGCTGCGTGACGAGGAAGGTCGTTCCCCAGATGACCGTCACCAAGAGTAGCGTGGCATCCGGGAGCCAGCGGGAGAAACCGCGGGGCCCCTCCTTGCCGCCGGAAAGGACCGCCGGAGGGATGTCGGGATTCGGAGTGGTGGCGCGCATGGGTGATCCTGTTCCCCTGCGGTGAGGGGCGGTGAGGGAAGCGACTATCACGCCAAGTATACGCTTGTTCCCGCCGCTTGGATCCCCCTTTATACGTCAATATGGCTGCGTTTTCAGGGCAGGGTCGGAGGGCGTGACGTTAGGGTATGATGAAGGGCCCGGAGGATTCGACGTGCGCTGCAGCTTCCATCCCGACTACACCATCCCCTTGCCCGAAGGCCATACCTTCCCCATGGAGAAATACCGGGCGCTCTACCGGATCCTGAAGGCCCAGGGCCTCTTGCGCGATGCCGAGGTGGTGGAGCCCGAGGAGGCCGACTGGGCGGATCTCGCCCTGGTTCATACGCCGGAGTACCTTGCCATGCTCCGCGAGGGCACCATGGATCGGCAAACCTCCCGGAAGCTGGGATTTCCCTGGTCGCCGGCAGTCCTGAGGCGGGCGCGCCTGGCGGTTCAGGGCACGATCAACGCGACGATGATGGCCCTGCAGGATGGGCTCGCCGCCAACCTCGCCGGGGGCACGCATCACGCTTTCCCGGACCGCGGGGAAGGGTTCTGCCTGCTTCACGACGTGGCGATCGCCATCCGGGTCTTCCAGCGCCGCCGCTGGATCCGCACGGCTCTGACCATCGATCTCGACGTCCACCAGGGCAACGGGACGGCCGCCATCTTCGCCGAGGATCCCTCGGTCTACACCTTCTCGATGCACGGCGCCAAGAACTACCCCTTCCGCAAGGAGCGCTCCAGCCTGGACGTCGAGCTGACGGACGGCTGCGGAGACGCGGAGTACCTGGGCCTGCTAGCCGAGCACCTGCCGCGGGCGATCGCCGAAAGCCAAGCTGACCTGGCGTTTTACCTGGCGGGAGTGGATCCGGTGAGGGGCGATCGCCTGGGACGCTTGAACCTGTCAGAGGAAGGTCTCTTCGAACGCGACCGCATGGTGCTTGCCGCCTTGCAGGAGGCAGGCATCCCGGTGGTGCTGGTGCTGGCGGGAGGCTACGCCGGATCCGCCGAGCGCACCGCCGAGTTGCACGCCGTCGCCCACCGGGCCGCCAGAGCGGTCTTCGGTTCCACGCACGCGGGCCCGACAATCACGACCTCCCCGGCGTCAGGAAGCGAAATCGCTTCGCGCCAGTAGCAGCCCGAGCGCTTCAAGGTTCTTCCGGATCGAGCCTCCGATCCGCAGATCCGCCAGCGGTAGAACTCCACGAACTCCGCAAAGTCATGGCGCAGGGCCTCGAGGGAGGCCAGCTCTTCGAAGCGCCGTCCCTTTCGCCGTATCGAGGTCATCGGGCAGTCAGAGCGTCATCATACCGCGGTGAATATTACCCGGGTATTATTGACAGGGTAATATTACCCGGGTAATATCGGGACGGACAGGCGATACAATCACGCGGAGGACCCATGGCACCCGAATCAATGACATTCACGGCATTCAGCGCTCAGCGGCGGATCGCGGCCGGCCCCATCGAGGAGGTAGCGCTCGCCGTCAAGGAATGGGAAGCGCAGGCGGGGGACTCCGTCTTGATCTTCGACGACCAGAGCGGCCAGCAGATCGATCTGGATCTCCGCGGAACGCCTGCCGAGGCTTTGGAGCGGCTCTCGCAGCACCCCGTGCTCCAGCGAAGAGCCGAGCACGAGGAGAAGCGCACGGGGCCTGGCCGTCCCAAGCTGGGGGTGATCAGCCGGGAGGTCTCCCTCTTGCCTCGTCACTGGGACTGGCTCAACGAGCAACCTGGGGGGGCTTCCGCGACGTTGCGCAAGCTCGTCGAGGAGCGCATGAGGGTGAGCCAAGGCCGGGACCGGGCCCGCAAGGCCCAAGAGGCGGCTTCCAAGTTCGCCTGGATCATGGGGGGCAACTTGCCCCAGTTCGAGGAGGTCGCGCGCGCCATGGCCCGCAAGGACCGCGCGCGCTTCGAGGCGCTGATCGCGGAGTGGCCCGCGGATATTCGAAACCATCTCCAGTGGCTGGTGGAGAAGGCGGCAAAGGCAGAGCAGGAGGTGGGTGATGGCCAGTAAGGAGGCCTTGAAGGCCGCGTACAAGCAGGACGGGCATCGGCTCCGGCCGATGGGCGTCTACCAGATCAAGAACCAGGTGAACGACAAGCGCTTTCTCGGAGCGAGCTCCAACCTCGACGGGACCCTCGCGCGCGATCGCACCTGGCTGGGCTTGGGAGGCCACCAGAACAAGGCACTTCAGCAGGAGTGGAAAACCTTCGGTCCCGAGGCCTTCACCTTCGAGGTCCTGGAAGTCATCACGCCGACGGACGAGCCGCGTAACTACTCCGAAGAGCTGGCGATCCTGCTCGAAGTCTGGCTGGAGACGCTTCAGCCTTACGGCGAGCGGGGCTACCTGAGCCCGCCGCGCCGCTGAGACGACGCCTAACGCCGCCTCCCCGGGTGACGCGGTGCGGGTCGGGGAGTACGCTGAGGCCGTTCCCACTCAGTCCCAAGGGAGGTCCGCATGAGCTTTCACCTCAACCTCGACGAGGCGACCCGCGCCAATTCCTTTTTCCGCAAGGAGCTCTACACCACGGATCGCACGCAGATCGTCGTCATGAGCGTCGAGCCCGGGGACGACATCGGCCTGGAGACGCATGATCTCGACCAGGTGCTGTACTTCGTCTCCGGCAAGGGCGAGTACTCCGTGGGCGACGATCGCGGACAAGTCCAGCCGGGTGACGTGGTCGTCGTGCCCGCGCATACCCAGCACAACTTCCTCAACACCGGCAACGAACCGATGAAGCTCGTCACCGTGTACGCACCCCCCGAACATGCGCCGGGTACCCTTCACCGCACCAAGGCCGAAGCCCTGGAGGCGGAGGCCGCGGAGCACGCCAAACCCCGCGTGGCGCCCGGGATGTAGCTGAAGATCGCGCCTGGGCCGAAGCGTGGTAGAGTGATGTATCGTACTACGTAGAACCAGGAGGCTGATCCGATGTCTCACCGCAACCTCGGCCGCACGGACCTTCGCGTTTCCCCGCTATGCCTGGGAGGCAACGTCTTCGGCTGGACGGCCGACGAAGCGGCCTCCTTTGCCGTGCTGGACGCCTACGTGGCGGGCGGCGGCAACTTCATCGACACGGCGGAGAGCTACTCCCGCTGGGTTCCCGGCCACCAGGGCGGCGAGTCGGAGGCCATCCTCGGACGCTGGATGCGCGCGCGCCAGAACCGGGACGCGCTCGTGATCGCCACCAAGGTCGGCGCTCCCATGGGCGAGGCGCCCGAGCAGAGAGGGCTCTCCCGCCGCCGCATCATGGAGGCCGTGGAGGGCTCTTTGCGCCGCCTTCAGACCGACGTGATCGACCTTTACCAAGCGCACTTCGACGATTCGGCAACTCCCCTGGAGGAGACGCTCGCGGCTTTCGACGAGCTGATCAAGGCCGGAAAGGTCCGCCACATCGGCGCCTCCAACTACATGGCCCCGCGCCTCAGAGAGGCCCTGAAGACCTCACGCCGCCTCGGCGTGCGCCCCTACGAGACCATGCAGCCCGAGTACAACCTGCTCGATCGCGACTCGTACGAGGGAGAGTTGCAGGAGACCTGTCTGGAGCATGGCCTGGGAGTCATCACCTACTACTCGCTGGCGAGCGGCTTTTTGAGTGGGAAGTACCGCAAGGACCAGCCGTTGCCCATCTCCAGCCGGGCGGCCGCCGTGCAGCGCGAGTACATGAATGCCCGCGGCTTTCGGGTGCTCGAGGAGCTCGACCGGGTGGCTTCCGAGCAGGACGCCACGGTCAGCCAGGTCTCCCTGGCATGGGTGATGGCCCAGCGGGGCGTCACGTCGGCGATCGCGAGCGCGACCTCGGTCGCGCAGGTCGAAGAGCTGCTGGGCGCGCTGCGCGTGACGCTGGACGAAACATCGCTTCGCCGCCTGAGCGACGCCGGCAAGTCCGCCTAGGCCCTTGGAGGATCGCGTGATACCCACCTTGTCCGACTACCGCCGGCTCATCGCGCTCGACGCGCCTTTCGAGCCGCCAGCTCCACTTTCGAGCGAGGAGGCCCCGCGTGCCACTCGCCAGGTCCTCGACCTCCTGAATGGCGACACGCGCGAGCCATGGCTCGCGCGGCTGCGCGCGTCGCTGTCCCGGCTTTCCGACCGCGATGCCCTGCGGGCCCTGCTCACGGCGCGCCCGCCCCAGCCCTTCCTCTCGGCGGAGGTGCACGACCTCCTGGATCGACTGCTGGCTTTCGAGGGTCGCCAGCGGCCATGCGTGGAGGCCTTGGACTTGCCTGCGGCGGGTGATCGCCACCCCGATTCCTTGCAAGGGCTGACCCTCTGGCAAGGGGACATCACCACCCTGCGGGTCGACGCCATCGTGAACGCGGCCAACGACGCCCTTCTCGGCTGCTTCCAGCCGTTCCACCGCTGCATCGACAACGCCATCCACGCCGTCGCCGGTCCCCGCCTGCGCGAGGACTGCGCCCGCCTCATGGAGCTGCAGGGTCACCGCGAGCCGACCGGCCACGCCAAGATCACCCGCGCCTACCACCTGCCGGCCGACTACGTCCTCCATACCGTCGGCCCCATCTACGGGGGCGATACGGACGAGCCGGGCGAACAGGATCGCCAAGCCCTCGCATCCAGCTACCGCTCCTGCCTGGACCTCGCGGCCGAGTTGTCGGGGATTCGCAGCCTCGCCTTCCCGTGCATCTCCACGGGGGTCTTCGGCTTCCCCGCGAAGCCCGCGGCGCAGCTCGCCGTGGAGACGGTCGCGGAGTGGCTCGCCCAGCACCCGGGACGTTTCGACCGGGTGGTTTTCAACGTCTTTTCGGACTCCGATCGAGCGCTCTATCAGGAGTGCCTGAGTCACCCTCGTCTTTCCTAGGAGATTCCCATGGCCCGCTGGATCACGCCCTCCCCGCTCGACCGCGACACCGTCACCCTGCTCGTCGAGAAGCTGCGCCGCGCCAAGCACGTGCTCATCGGGGCGGGAGCTGGCATGTCCGTGGACGCGGGCATCGACTACTCGGACACGGAGTACTTCGCCCGCCGCTTCCCGGCGATGCTGCAGTACGGCCTGACCTGCCAGTACCAGACGATCGGCTTCCAGGGCTGGAGCGAGGCCGTGCAGTGGGGCTTCCTGGCCGATCACGTCAGCGAGGTCCGCTTCAACAGCCGGCCGCAGCCGAATTACACGCAGCTCTGGTCGCTGGTCGCCGACAAGGACTACTTCGTCATCACCAGCAATGTCGACGGCATGTTCGCCAAGTCAGGCTTCGCCGAGGAGCGCATCTACACGCCGCAGGGCAGCTACGCCCTTTACCAGTGCCTGGAGCCGTGCACCAACCAGACCTGGCCCTTCGAGCCGGTCATGGAAAAGATCCTGCGCCACCTCGATCCGGCCACCCAGGCCGTGACCGACCCGGCCCTGATCCCGCGCTGCCCGAACTGCGGAGGCCCCGCGTTCCTCAACGTCAGGGGCGGCTCATGGTTCCTCGAGGAGCCCCAGACCGTGCAGCGTCAGCGCTACATCGACTGGGTCAACGCCTCGGCGGACGCGCCCCTGCTCCTGATCGAGATCGGCTCGGGGTTCAACACGCCGGGCGTCATCCGCTGGCCGATGGAGCAGATCACCGACTGGCATGAGGAGGCGTACCTCGTCCGGGTGAACGCCGATTACCCCCAGGTGCCGCTCGAGCTCGCCGATCGCGCCACCGCCATCCAGGCGAAAGGAAGCGACGTCACGCGCATGCTTTGCGACGTCGCTTCCTCCACGGCATCCTGACGTGCGAGGCGCGGCTACGGGACCAAGACGGCTCGGCCCTTGATCTGGCCCTTCTCTAGCATCTCGTAGACCTTGTTGGCCTCATCCAGCTTGAAGAAGGTGGTTTCGGCCTTGATGCGGCCGTCCTGCGCCAGGGCGATGACCTCCATGAGCTCCTTGCGCGAGCCCCAGTAGGGGGTCATGAGCGAGCAGCCGAACGGCAAGGCGTACGCGCTCCAGTCGATCTTGCCGCCGCCGAGGCCGACGACCGTGAGCTGGGAGTTCATGCCGACGGCCTTGGTTGCCAGGGTCACGGTGGGCTGTACGCCGACGCAGTCGATGGCGAAGATGCAGCCGCGCTTGCCGGCGACTTCCTGGATCTTCTTCAGGGCGGCCTCGGCGTCGCGGGTGTTGACGGTGACGTCCGCCCCCAGTTCCTTGGCATGCGCCAGCTTCGCGTCGTCCACGTCGGCCGCGATGATGCGGGTGGCGGACATGGCGCGCAGGATCTGAATCGCCATGTGGCCCAGACCGCCGACCCCCAGGACCAGCGTGGTCGTGCCGGGTGTCAGCAGGGGAAGCGCGCGCTTGATCGCGTGGTACGGCGTCAGGGCGGCGTCCGAGAGCGGGGAGGCCTCGCGCGGGTCGAGGTTGCCGAGGCGCACCAGCAGGCGGGGCGACGGGACGATCATGTACTCCGCCATTCCCCCGTCGTAGCCGAGGCCCCCGCCGAGCTTCTCAGGAAGCTTGACGTTCTCGCAGTAGGACTCGTTGGACGTGGTGCACTCGGGGCAGGTGCCGCAGCCCCACGGGCCGTAGACGGCGACGGCTTCGCCGACCTTCCAGCCCGCCACTCCTTCGCCGAGCTCCTCGATCCAGCCCGCGTTCTCATGGCCGAGGGTGAAGGGGCCGGGGATTCCGATTCCGTCATGCAGGACATGCAGGTCCGAATGGCAGACACCCGCCCCACCGACCTTGATCAGCACCTGCCCCGGGCCCGGCTTCGGTTTCGGGACGTCCGTGATGCTGGCAGGTTTGCCGACTTCTAGGAATTGTACAGCTTTCACGATTTGACCTCCTTGTAGTACGAATCTGACATGGAAGGATAACTATCGTCTGCTTGGTCAATGACTCTACCATACCGTCGTGGGTCTCGTGAGGCAGCCGCAGGAAGCGCTGAAAGTTCTATCTGGGATTATCTAGCCGGGGGGTGACACCCCCTCCCGCCAGGGCAAGCAAGCCATTTGAAACCCCCGCCGAGCGGGCACAAGAAAGTACCCCCTTGGACTCAAAAAGGCGGAAGACTTGCTGCGACTTGCCCTGACCTTGGCCTTGGTTTCGAGCGTATTGATCCCGCTGCCGGCGGATTCGGCGGCGCCCTATCGCCTGAGCGTGGAGGGGAACCGAACCGTGCTCACCCTCTACGATGCGGTGCTCGAGGCCCATGACACCCCCAAGGTGACGACCTGGCACCTGAGCGCCCAGATGGCCCGCAAGATTCCCTGGAAGGTGACCCTCAAGCCCCGGGGCAGCGTCATCCGGCACGCCGTCCTGACCTCCACCGGGGGCAAGCTCCAGATCGACGCGGCCTGGCGTCATGCCGTCGCCGCGCAAGTGATCCCCCACGAAAACCGCCTGGAGATCGTCTTCCCTCACCGGCCAGCGCCGGCGACCTACAGCAAGATCGCCAGCGGCGTGGCCTACTGGGAGGGACAGCGCTGGACCGGCGGCGGGCCTGCCCGGGTTCGGGCCTTGCGCGTCGATCCCAAGCGCGCCGAGGTGCGCCCCGCCTTGGCCGCCCCCGGCAAGGAAGGAAAGATGGGCCTCGAGCCCGTCAGCCGGATCGTCGCGCGCAACAAGGCGGTCGCCGGAATCAACGGTACCTTCTTCTCGCCGGCCACCATGGAGCCCCTGGGCCTGCTCGTGGTCGATGGCCAGCTCGTCAGCAGCCAGCTCTACAACCGCTCTGCGTTTTATCTCTTGAAGGACGGCCGCTCCATGGTGAGCAATGCCAACCTCATGGCGCAGGTGACCACGCCGGATGGTGACTTCCTGCAGCCTCATGCGGTCAACCAGCCCGCGGCCCGCCACCAGCTCACGCTCTACACCGACCACTACGGCTTCAAGTCCCGTACCTGGCCGGATCCGAGTCGCTGGGAGGTCGCTCTCTCGCCGCTGGGCAACATCGTGAACGTCGGCAGCGGCAACCTCTCCATCCCGCTGGGCGGGGTCGTTCTCAGCGCTCAGGGCAAGGAACGGGCCAAGCTGATGCAGGCGCTTTCGCCGGGTAGCCAGAGCAAGGTGTCGGTGGGCCTCGAGAAGTCCGGCGCGAACGTCGCGCACGTCATCGGGGGCGGCCCGACCCTCGTTCAAAAGGGCAATGTGCGCATCACCTCCGTCGAGGAGCGCTTCCGCAACGACGTCTCCCAGGGCCGTGCGCCCCGCACAGCGCTGGGCGTCGACGCCACGGGTAACCTCCTGCTGGCGACGGTGGACGGCCGCCAGCCGGGCTACAGCGCGGGCATGACCCTGCGCGAGCTGGCCCGCACCCTCGACGAGCTGGGAGCCCAGGAAGCGATCAATCTGGACGGGGGGGGCTCGACCGCCATGGCGATCAAGGGAGAGGTGGTGAACAAGCCCTCCGACGGCCGGGAGCGCTGGGTCAGCAACGCCCTGATCGTCACCCCGCGCCAGACACCGCTTCCCGATTAGCCCTCGCGATTCAGGGCCGATAGGTCCTTGAAGATCTGGGCATGGTCCGGCATGCCCTCGTAGACCTGCCGGATCGTCCCGGCCTTGTCGATCAGGAAGGCGCGGCGCTTCGCCATCTTGACCATCAGCATGCCGCCCGCGGCATCGTACTGCTGGGCGACCTTGCCCCCCTCGTCACTGAGGAACGGGAACTCCGCCGCGCAGTGGACGGCGAACTTGCCAAGAGTCTCGCGGGTGTCGTAGCTGATGCCCAGAACCTGGGTGTTCAGGGCCTTGAACTTGGGAAGGTCCTTGCCGAGGTCCTGCATTTCCTTTGAACAGCCGGGTGTGAAGGCCTTGGGGAAGAAGGCCAGCAGCACGTTCTGCTTGCCCCGGTAGTCCGCGAGCGAGACCGTCTCGCCGCGGTCGGAGGGAAGGGCGAATTCGGGAGCCGGCTTGCCGATGAGCGTGGGCATGGGAGTCGCTCCTTGGGCGAGGGGGGCGAATGCCACCACCGCGGTGATCGTCATGGGGGCCACGAATTTGAGCATGGGGTTCCTCCTGTCCCTTCGATCTTACTAGTCCTTCACGGCTCCCTCAAGCATACCCCTCACGAAGTGGCGCTGACCGACCAGGAAAACCAGCAGCGCCGGGACCACCGCGACGGTCGTCGCGGCCATCAACAGCCCCCAGTCCGTGGCTTCACGCATCGAGCTCTTGAAGGCCGCAAGCCCCACGGGCAGCGTCCGCAAGGCGTCCGAGTTCGTCACGACCAGCGGCCACAAGAAGGTGTTCCACGAGGCCAAGAACTCGAAGATGGCCAGGGTCGCGATCGCCGGCCAAGCCGTCGGCATCGCGATCCGCCAGTACATGTCCCAGGGGCTGCAGCCGTCGATCCGGGCGGCGTCCTCCAGCTCCGTGGGCAGGTTGAGGAACCACTGCCGGAAGAGGAAGATCCCGAACGCTCCGGTCAGGCCCGGCAAGATCAGGGCCTGATACGTATCCACCCAGCCGATGGAGGCCATCATGACGTACAGGGGCACCAGGTTGACGTAAACCGGCACCATCATGGTCGCGAGCACGGCGAAGAACAGCGCGTTGCGGCCCTTGAAGCGTAACCTGGCGAACGCGAAGCCCGCCATCGAGCCCGTCAAGACCTGCCCGACGACCGTGAGGCCCGCCACCACCAGGGAGTTCCCCAGGTAGCGAAGCAGCGGGGTCTCGCCGAGCGCTTTCTCGAAGTTGGCCAGGGTGAGCGGGCTCGGCCAGAACTCGGGAGGGTACGCCACGGTCTGGGCGTAGGTCATCAGCGAGGTCCCGAGCATCAGGACGAACGGGGCCGCCATGAAGACGGCGCCGACCAGCAGGACCACCCATGCGAAAACGCGCTTGCTCACGAACGGGCTCATCTCAGTCCTCCTGGTGAGTGAGGCGCTTGCGGCCCCACCACTGCACCGCGCTCAGGGCCAAGAGCCCCAGGAAGAGCACGTAAGCCAGCGCCGACGCCTTGCCGAGCTTGAAGGTGGTGAAGGCGTTCTGGAAGAGCCAGTAGCCCACGATGGTGGTCGAGCGATGTGGCCCGCCCTCGGTCATCAAGTAGACGGTGTCGAACGTCTGAAATGCCCGGATGGTCGCGAGCATGGTCACCATCACCAGGCTCGGGCCCAGCAAGGGCAAGGTCACGTACCAGAAGCGCTGCCAGGCGTTGGCGCCATCCAGGCTCGCCGCCTCGAGTTGCCCCCTGGGCACGGCCTGTAATCCCGCCAGGAAGAGCAACATGTCGTAGCCAAGGTTCTTCCAGACACTGACGACGACCAGAGAGGGCAAGGCCCAGCGCGAATCGCTGAGCCAGCGGACGGGATCGAGGCCGATGGTGGCCAGGAGGGCGTTGAGGGCGCCGTAGCGGGCGTCGAAGATCCAGCTCCAGAGGATGGCGCCCGCCACCATCGAGGTGACGACCGGCATGAAGTACGCCGTGCGCAGGATCCCGAGGCCGCGCAGCTTCTGGTTGAGGGCGATCGCCAACCCCAGCGCCAAACTCACGTCCAGCACCAGGTAAAGCCCCACGAAGAAGCCCGTCTGCGCCATCACCTTCCAGAAAAGCGGGTCCTGGGCCAGATCCAGGTAGTTGGCGAACCCGACCCAGCGCGGAGCGCCCAGCAGATCCCACTGCATGAAGCTGAGCCCGAAGGAGCCGACCATGGGCAGGGCGGTGAAGAGCCCCAGTCCCAGCAGCGCCGGAAGCAGGAACCAGAAGGCCCAGCGGGCTTCTTGCTTGGCGAGAGTCGGCTTGTTCAACGGCCCTCCTCCTGCAACAAGGCATCGATCCGCTTGACGATGGGCTTCAGCGCGTCTGATAGCTCCTCCTCGCCGTTCCAGGCGGGACCGAGGCCGTCGATCAGCTCGTACTGGATCTCGTCGTAGGAAGGAGTCGTCGGAGTGGGCCGTGCCGTCTCGATCACGTCCAGGAAGACCTGGCTGGAGGCCGGCGCCCCCGACTTGAACGCCGCCGAGTTCGCCACGTCAGGCCGGCTGGGCACGATCAGCCCGCTCTCGGTGAAGGCCGAGACAGCTTGCTTTCCTGCCAGGAAGCGGATCAGGCGCCAGGCCTTGTCGGGCTGCGTGCTGCTGGCCGAGATGCACCAGCCCGACGCGTCCGCGTCCACGACGGAACCGGTCTTTCCGCGAGGAAACGGCGCCACGTCCCACGGAAAATCCAGCTTCTTGCGGAAGCCCGGCACCACCCACCGCCCCCCCACCATCATCGCAAGCTTCCCCTGGGCGAAAAGCTGACTCATCCTCGCGTTGCCGACTTGGGCTTCGGTGGGAGCGACATGGTGCTTGAATCGGAGGTCATGGTAGCGCTGTAGAGCCGCGAGGCTGGCAGGCTCGAGCAGGGTGCTGCGATCGCGCTCGGCGCTCAGGAGGTCACCGCCGTCGCTCCAGAGGTACGGCAGCCAGTAAAGCGGGTACGGCGCGAAGCCCACACCGAACTGATCCCCGCGGGTGAGCCGCTTGGCCTTCGCGACCATGTCCTCGTAAGTCCAGTCTGCCTTGGGGTAAGGGACTCCGGCCTCGTCGAAGAGCTTCTGGTTGTAGAACATGACCAGGTTGGAGAGGTCGCGCGGGACGCCATAGAGCGTGCCCTTCCAGCTCATGGCATCCATGACGGGGCGGTAGAAGTCGTCTCGCGAGAGCTCGGCATCGGCGTCGAGATACGGGCTCAGATCGCGCAGCACCCCGCGGTCGGCGAAGCCGGGCAGGATCTGGCTCTCCATGAAGAGCACGTCCGGCATCTTGCGGGCGGCGGCCATGAGGCGAATCTTATGCGGGTAGGCGTCGGGGATGTGAATCAGCTCCACCGGGACGTCCGGGTTCTGACGCTCGAACTCGGCCAGAAGCGGCTTGAGGGTTTCAATCTCGTCCAGTGAGCCCCACGTGGAGAAGCGCAGGGCCCGGGTTTCGGCAGGGGCGCACGCGCCGATGGCCATGGTCGCCACCAGCGCCATGAGGGCCAGTATCCTCTTGCGGAGCCACCCGGCTCGCCGTAAGATCGGCACGATGATCATCCTCGTTCCCTACCGTCCGGAACTCGCCCCCGACCTGCTCGCCGTCTGGCATGCCGCCTTCGGTGAGCGATACCCCATTATGCCCTCCCTCTGGGACGCCATCACCGCGGGGGATCCCAGCTTCCGGCATCACGACGTCGTGGTCGCGCTGAGCGGACAGCGATCCGTGGGCTTCGCCCTCGCCAAGCGCTTTCGCGAGAACTTTCCCGGCTGCGAGCGCTTCTTGCCGCTCGGCTACCTGACCCTCATGGCCGTTCATCCCGACTTCCAGCGGCAAGGCGTCGGCACCCGCATGCTAACGCTCGTCGAGAGCCGTTTCCGCAAGGAGGGGGCCAGCAAGATCGTCCTGGGAGGCAGCTTTCACCACGTCTTTCCGGGGATTCCCGTGCCTCTCGATGCCCCGGACCAAGCATCGGCGGCCGTGGCCTTCTTTGGAAGCCATGGCTACGCCCTGGGCCAGGAGGTCTGGGATGTCCGGCGCAACCTGGCGGGCCCTCCCGAGCTTCCGTCGACCGCCTCCGTGCGCGAGGGCATCGCGCTTCGCCCCACCCGGCCCGAGGAAGCTCCGCGCATGCTGCAGTTCCTCAATCAGGATTTCGCCGGCCGCTGGGCCCGCGACGTGGCGCATCACCTGGCCCACGGCGGCGACCCCGCCCACGTCTTCGGCCTCTTCGTCGACTCCACGCCGCTCGGCTTCGCCCTGCTCGGTCCCCCCGGGTCCACCAGCGCCCTGAGATGGGCGGGCTTCGCCCCCGAGATCGCGGCACTCGGCCCCATCGGCATCAGCCCGGCGTTGCGTGGCCACGGCCTGGGTCTGGCGCTGCTGGTTCGCGCACTGGAGCAGCTGCGCGAGTGGGGCGCCACCGAGACGGTCATCGACTGGACGGACCTGCTGGATTTCTACGCCCGCTGCGGCTTCACTCCCTGGCTGCGCTACCGGCTCGCCCAGAAGGACCTCTAGGCATGCCCCAGGACGCGCCCCGGATCGACCCCAGGGCCCTGGCGGCCGTCGTCGCGGCCACCCCCGAGCTGGGCCGCTTCGAGGGCATCTTGCGCAACGGCCTCAGCGTCAACACCGCGGCGTGCCTGTTTCGGACCACGCGCGGCACCTTCTTCGCCAAGCGCTACGACCCCGCCAAGCGCGATCGCGCGGGCCTGGAGGCCGAGCACACGATCGTCCGCGCCTTGCTGGCTCGCGACTACCCCACCCCCTGGCTCTACGCCAATCGCGACGGCCAGACCCTGACCTGGGAAGCCGGCGAAGCGTACGCCCTTTACGCCGCGGCGCGCGGCGAGGACCGCTACGGCGAGGCGTCGGTCTTCGCGCCGTTTCACTCGTTGCGGGAAGCTGCCTCGGCAGGCAGATGGCTCGCGCGCTTTCACCTCGCCCTGGCGGATCTGCCCTTGCCGACCGCCAAGCCCTTTCTCGGGATCACCGCGCGTTACCGCTGGCTCTTGGCCCCGTCCAGCGCTCAGGGCCTGGCGGACTTGCTGGACGTGGCCCCGAGCCTGGGGCCGTTTCTGGCGGCGCAAGCGGAGTTCGCGGAGCTGAAGGCCTTCATGGAGGTGCGACACGCGCGCCTGGCGCCCTTCGCCGCGCGATTGCCCGTGGGCGTCATCCACGGCGATTTCATCAAGCGAAATCTCTTCTACGCCGGGGAGGAGGTCTCGGAGGTGCTGGACTTCGACCTGTGGAACGTGGGGCCATGGGTCTACGACCTGGCCCTGGCGTTGCTGCCATGCGGGTTCGACTGGGCGGCGATCGCCCGCGGGGAGGCTCCTCGCTTCGCGGACGTGCGGACCTTCCTCGAAGGCTACCAGACGGTGCGACCGCTATCCAACGCCGAAGCCGAGGCCCTGCCGATCGTGATGGAGAGCGCCCGCGTCGAGATTTACCTGAGCCTTGTCGCCATGGCGCTTCAGCAGCATGATGATGATAAGGCGATGTTGTTCTGGGGCTTTATCGTCACGTTGGTCAGGTGGTTCAGTGCCAACGTGGACTTGTCAGTAAACTTACGCGAAGGAAGGTCCGCCTGAGGGCGGGGGCTGGTCGTCGATGGGCGCGTCGAGGGCGGCTTGCGGGAGGGTGACGGGGAGACGTCCCGGCAGTCCGCTCCCGTGCCGGAGGGCCTCGAGTGCCGCCTCGATCTGAAAGCCGCGCGATCCGTACGCCAGCACCCAGGCCTCGGCTTCCGGGAACTGTCCCACCAGGAACGGGCTCGAGAACGACACGAGGGTGGTCGGCTTGCGGCGGCAGAGTGCGCGCAGCGGCGTGACCAGCGAGGCCGGCAGCAGGCTGCGATCCTTGCTCACCCGGATGGGCGAGAAGACCCCGACCAGCACGGCTTCCGCCGCGTCCGAACGCTGCAAGATTGCTTCCCAGTCGGCGTCGGTGGTGCCGTGGCCGGTGATCGCCCCCTCCCACCCATGGCGCTGCAGGGCCTCGCTCCAGGCCTCGAGCCGGTCGGGCTCCACGCCGTCGTCGATCGCCAGCGCGAACGTCCGCTCCGGCAGCCGCATGCCGGGATCTCCCTTGGCGGCGGTCAACGCCTGCCTCGCCGTTTCTTCGGCCAGGGAGGCTGCCGAGCGCAGGGGAAGTGGCTTGCGTCCCGCCCCGACTTTCGCCTTGGCTCTGAGCACCCGGGTCACGGCCTCCTGGATCCGGGCCAGCGGGAGGCGGCCGGTCTCGACGGCGTTCAGGATGGCGTGATGGGTCGCGATGGGGTCGGGTGGCATGAGCAGCATGTCGCAGCCGGCCAGCAGGGCATCGATGGCAGCGTCCACGGGATCTTGCGTGCGGGTGATTCCCCCCATGACCAGGGCATCCGTGACGGTCAGGCCCTTGAACCCCATCTCCTCGCGCAGCAGCCGGGTCATCACCGCGGGGCTGACGGTGGCGGGAATTGCCTCGGCCCCCAGCGCGGGAACGGCCAGGTGAGCGGTCATGATCGCCGCGACGTTCGCTCGGATGGCGGCCTGGAACGGGGGCAGTTCGACCGCGTCGAGCCGCGCACGGTCGGCATGGATCACGCCCAGGCGGCTGTGGGAGTCGGTTTCGGTGTCGCCGTGGCCGGGGAAGTGCTTGGCGCAGGCGAGCGCGCCCTGGTCCTGGCAGCCTTTGATGAAGGCCTCCACGCAGCGCGAGACCCTCTGTGGGTCCCCGCCGAAGCTGCGGATGTTGATGATCGGGTTCAGGGGGTTGTTGGTCACGTCGGCGACCGGCGCCAGGATCCAGTTGATGCCGACCTCCATGGCTTCCGCCGCGGTCCAGGCGCCCATGTCGTACGCGAGCTGCGGATCGTCCGCGGCTCCGAAGGCCATCGCCGTCGGAAAGACGGAGAGCCACCGGATCTGCTGGCCGGCACCGTGCTCCATGTCGGCGGAGATCAGCAGCGGTACGCGGCTCGCTTCCTGCAACTCGGCGAGGCGCTCGCGGGTTTCATCTTTCGCGCCGTGGAAGAGGATGTAGCCTCCCCAGCCGTAGCGATCGAGGTCGGTGAGAATCGCTGCGCGATCGTAAGGGCGATCGCGCAGCTGGCCTCCGAAGAGCGTGGGGCAGATCAGCTGCCCGATGGCGTGCTCAAGCCGCATGGCTAGCGCCTATCCAGGTCGTCGCGAGCCTCGTCGAGGAGCTCGCCCGCGGCGTCCATGATGGCCCGTCCCTGGACGAGCTGGTCCACGTCGTAGTTCTGGCTGAAGTCCCGGAAGTCGCCCAGCGCGTCCTCGACCTGGCGGATGCCCTGGCTGTAGAGGTTGAGGGCGTTCATCAGGGGGGCGGGCCAGTCCGCGCGCTGGAGAATCTGGTCGAGCCCGCCGAGGATCCGCTCCGTCTGCAGCACGGCCCGCTCGAAGCGAGCGACGTAGGTGTCGTCGTAGATGTCGTAGGCCACTTCCTCGATGGCGGCGTGCAGGTCCACCAGCGCCTGCGCAAGCTTGCGGTCGAGGGGATGGAAGACCTGCATCAGGAAGAGCAGCGGGTCTGCTCCGCCGGTCGGACGCGGCTTGGGGCGGGTCGGACGCGGCGGCGCCTCGAACGACGTGATCCGGGGCGCCAGGGTCGCGTCGTACGCGCGGCGCTTGCGGGCGTCCTTGAGGGTGTCGTACGCCTGGTTCAGGCGCACCATGGCGGCCTCGGTGCCCGCCTCCGTGTCCGGATGACGTTCCTTGGCGCGGTCGCGGAAGGCCCGGCGAATGATTTCGGTGGTGGCGTTCGGGGTCACCCCGAGGATCTCGTAGAAGTTCGACATGTCGTCATGATAGAGCCGAGGTGGTCGGATGTATAGCCAGGGTAGGGGATGCCAAGATCCGCCTCGCCACCTGCTCCGCGCTGGCGACGCTCGCATCGGCGAGCATGCCGTCCCGACCGACCCAGTCGCCGGCTACGTACACTCCTGCGATCCCCGTGGCATCAGGGTCTGGGCGTCCTGCGGGAGTGTCGAGGGCATGGGTGACGGTCAGACTTGGCATGAACCTCCGCTGGATGACCTCGTCGCGCCAGCCGGCTTGAAGCCGATCGAGGACGGCTTCGAGCGCGCCTGCGAGGCTCGCGGAGGCTTCGGGGCGAGCCGGTTCCAGGTACCAAGCCGCATGGATCACGGCTCCCCCGGGGGGAGCGAGGCGCGCCGCCCCCGAATGAACGGAAACGTACCACGGGCGGTCGACCCCCAGCGCGAAGCCGGCATCCGGCCGCGGTAGCCGTCGCAGCGCCAGGTCCAGGCAAGCTGCCTTGACGGGAATCAATTGCTCGCTCCACCGCAGAAGGGGATTGCCTGCCGTTGCATCCAGGAGCTGCACGGCCTGAGCCGGAGCGAGGGCGAGGACGATGCTGCGGGCCGCGATCGTCTCGCCGCTCGCCAAGAGGACGCCTCGTGCCTGCTCGTCGTGCAGGACCCGGGTCACGCTCCCCTTCCGAATCTCGACTCCTGCCGCTTCCACGGCCGACGTCAGGGCATCGACCAGGCTCTGCCAACCGTCATCCAGGTAAAGGGTGCCCGAGCGAACGGCCATGACGAGCTGCCGAAGTGCCGCACCGGCATCCTGTCGTTCGGGCGCGTTCGCGTAGCTGGAGAGGCGAATGAACATGCCGATCAGCTGGCCCACCTCGACGGGCATGGGCTCCAGCCACTCGCTAACGGTCTTGCCCGCCAGCGTCTCGGGATTCATCAAGGGGAGGCCTGCGAGGACGCTCAGCGCCTTGGCCTTGTCCTTGCCGGAGAGGAGGCGGGTCGTCAGCAGCGAGCCGGGACCGCTGGGCAGCCGGAAGAGCGCTTCTCCGCGCCCGGCGTAGCCCCGGGTGGAGGCCCGCCCCCCTTGGGGGGTGATCCCGAGCTCACGGAGGATGCGCATGGCGTGCCCACCCCGGTAGAGGGCATGCGGGCCGAGGTTCAGTGCGTAGCCGTCTTGACGCTGCGTGACGGCCCGCCCCCCGAGCTGAGGCGCGCGCTCAATCAGGCAGACGCGTTTTCCGCCGCGTGCGAGCAAGAGGCTGGCGGTGAGACCGGCGAGGCCGCCACCCACCACGACGACTTCAACGGGAGCTTGGGGGAAAGCTTGCACAGGCACCTCCTTCAGATGGCGTCAGCGGGGAAACAAGCCGTGGATCACCATGTTGACGATGTGGCGCTTGCGAGCCTCCAGGAAAGCCGGGTCCTGGGCGTCGAGGCCGAGCGCGGGAAGCAGGGTCCCGGACTGCGAGAGCGGAAACCAGCACATGCCCATCACGCTCAGCAGGAGCTGCCGGGGATCCTCGCTGGGGGCGAGCTGGCTGCGGGCGGCCTCGAGCCCTGACTGAATGGCCGCCAGATGGGGGAGGTTCCGGGCCAGCTGGCTGCCGCCGCTCAGGGATTCGCGCTCCACCAGTCGGATGAAGGTCGGATGGGCGCTGAGAAAGTCCAGGTAGCTACCGACCAGCTCACCTAGCATGGCTTCGGGACCCCCGCCACGCGACGATGCCCGTGCCTGCGCCTCCTGGATCAGCTCCTGGGCGCTGCCGAAGGCCCGGTTCAGGACCGCCTCGTAGAGCCCTTCCTTGGAGCCGAAGAAGTAGGCGGGAGTCCCCCGGGACGTTCCCGCGCGCTCTCCCACTTCTCTCAGGCTCGTGGCGTCGTAGCCCTTCTCGGCAAAGAGGGCTTCGGCCGCGTCCAGGATGGCGCTTCGGCTCCGTTCGGGATCTCGGCTCCGGCGTTCCGGCTCGGAGGGGACGTGGCTCATGCGGGGCTCCTCGTTCGGGGTTTCGTTATACTTGCTGATTGACAAGCAAGTATAACGAGTCTCGTCTCCCGAGGCAAGGGTCTCGGTCCATGCGTCGCGGCATCGCGGCCGCCTGAAAAACACCTGAAACGAAGACGGCGGTATAATGTGCCCACATGACCACTTCTGAACGCCGTTTGCTGCTCATCGACGACGACCAGGACCTGGCTGAACTCCTGCGGGACTTCATGGCTAGGCACGGCTTCGCGCTGGACTGGGCGGATCGTCCTTCCGCCGGCCTGGAGCGCCTCGCGGAGCGTCCCGATCTGGTGCTGCTCGACATCATGCTGCCGGAGGCGGACGGCTTCGAGGTCTGCCGCCGGATCCGCGCGTCCGGCTCCGCAGTGCCCGTCATCATGCTCACGGCCCGCGGCGACGACGCCGACCGGATCCGGGGGCTGCGCGGAGGCGCGGACGACTACCTGCCCAAGCCCTTCAATCCGCTCGAGCTGCTGGCCCGGGTCGAGGCCGTCCTGCGACGGATCCCGCCCGCCCCGCCTGCCGAGCCCTCCTCGAAGGGCCTCGATCCCGACCGCCGCAGCTTGTGCCTGGACGGCCGCGAGGTTCCCCTCACGCCGTCGGAGTACCGGATCATGGAGGCCATGGTTGACCAGCCCGGCAGGGCTTTCACGCGGGATCAGCTGCTCGAGCTGATGGACGAGGCCGGGGCGGTGGACAGTTTCGACCGGGCCATCGACATTCACGTCAGCCGCCTGCGCTCCAAGCTCGAGGACGATCCCAAGCAGCCGCGCCACCTCCTGACCGTGCGCGGAGTGGGGTACCGCTTCGAATGGTGAGACGCTCGCTGATCCTCAAGATCTTCCTCTACGCCGTGGGAGCCTTTCTCGCGACCTTCGTGCTGACCGTCGGCGCCACCCGCCTGCTGCTCGCCCATGGGCTCGGGGATGCCTACCGGGAGCTGGGCGCGGATTACACGCAGTTCTTCGCCCGCGAAGTCGAGGCGAGCTTCCGGGACGGGAAGCCCGATCCTGCCCGGCTCGCCGACCTCGCCAGCTCGCTGCACGTCAACCTGGAGTACGTCCCGGCCGCGTCGAGCTCGGTCATCCCCGCCGCGCTCGCCGACCAGGCATGGACGAGCCTCCACCGTCCCTTCTCGCCCGCGCACGTCTACTGGGCCAAGATCGATCCCGAGGGCCATACCATGGGGGCCCTGCGGATCGAGTTCAAGCCCCCCGCGCCGGCCGGCGGCCGCGCCGGCTGGATCTTCGCCGCCTTCCTGATCGTGGTCGTCACCCTGATGATCGTCCCGCCGCTTTATCTCTGGGTCATCCGCCCCCTGCGCAAGATGGTCGACACGGCCCACCGCCTGGGGCGCGACCTCGAGACGCCGGTCGCGATCGACCGCAAGGACGAGTTCGGGGACCTCGAGGAGGCCTTCGAGGCCATGCGGCAACGGATCCAGCGCATGCTCGCTCAGAAGGAGCGCCTGCTCACGGATATCTCGCACGAGCTGCGCGGGCCGCTGTCGCGGATGGCGATCGCCCTTCCCCTCGTCCGCGCGGATGGCCAGTCCAGCCCCTACCTGGATCACCTCGAACGCAACATGCACGCCATGGACCGCCTGATCGGCGAGCTGCTCGCCCTGTCGCGCGGCCAGACTCCCCCGGCCCACGTCCAGGAGAACCTCGATCTCGCGCAGATGGCCGAGGACCTGGTCGCCGAGCGCTCGCTGGTCTTGCAGCAACACGACTTGACGCCCGTGGTGGCTCTCGACTCCGCGCCAGTGATGGGCGATCGCCTCCTCATCGAGCGCGCCATGGGCAACCTGCTCGACAACGCCATCAAGTACGGCAAGGGTCCCATCCGCGTCGCGACGCGCCAGGACGGGCGCGACGCGCTCTTCACCGTCAGTGACCACGGGCCCGGGATTCCCGAGCAGGACCTGCCGCATCTCTTCGAGCCCTTCTATCGCCCGGACGCCTCGCGGAGCCGCCAGTCCGGCGGGACCGGACTGGGGCTGGCCATCGTCAAGACCGTCGCCCAGAGTCACGGCGGCGAGGCCACTCTGGCATCCCGCCTGGGCGAGGGCACGACGGCATCCTTCCGCCTCCCGCTGCGCGACGCCTGAGCCTGGCTGGCGGTAGTCGCCCGCGCGTCCGCGCTTCTGGCGGAATGAGACATGGGACAGACGCTCTAAACAAGCTACAATGGGAGTGTCGCCAAAAGGAGGGCCCATGAGTACCATCGCTCCCCTCAACCGCTTCCTGGAACACGCGCGGATCCAGGTCCCCCTCGTCTGCGGGGCCATGTACCCGTGCTCCAACCCCGAGTTGGTCGCCGCCGTGTCCGAGGCGGGCGGCATCGGTATCATCCAGCCCCTCTCCCTGGTCTACGTTCATCGCCATGACTTCCGGGAGGGACTGCGCCTCATCAAGCGCCTCACCACCAAGCCCATCGGCATGAACGTGATCGTCGAGAAGTCCTCCAAGGTCTACGCGGAGCGCATGGAGGCCTGGGTGGACATCGCCCTCGAAGAAGGCGTCCGCTTCTTCGTCACCTCCCTGGGCAACCCCCGCTGGGTGGTGGACAAGGCTCATGCCGTCGGCGGAGTGGTCTATCACGACGTCACCGAGCGCAAGTGGGCCGAAAAGGCCCTGGAAGCCGGCGTCGACGGCCTCATCGCCGTCAACGACCAGGCCGGTGGCCACGCGGGCCGCCTCTCCCCCCAGCGCCTCCTCGATGATCTCGCCGATCTCGGCGTTCCCGTGCTGGCCGCCGGCGGCGTGGGAAGCCCCGCGGACTTCGTCCGCCTGCTGGAGATGGGCTACGCCGGCATCCAGATGGGCACCCGCTTCATCGCCACCGACGAGTGCCGGGCGCATGCCGACTACAAGGACGCCATCGTCAAGGCCGGGGCCGCCGACATCGTGCTCACCGAGCGCATCACCGGCGTGCCGGTCTCGGTCATCGCGACCCCTTACATCCGGAAGGTCGGCACGCAGGCGGGCCCCATCGCCCGCGCCCTCTTGAAGCACCGCAAGACCAAGCACTGGATGCGCACGTTCTACACCCTCATGGCGGCGCGGAAGCTCAAAGACGCGTCGCTCAAGGGCGGGTCCTACCTGGATTACTTCCAGGCCGGCAAGAGCGTCGAGGGCATCCGGGCCATCGAGCCCGCCGGTGCCGTGGTCGCCAGTTTCGCCCGGGCCGGGGGCTTCGTGCCATCGTCAGCCCCGCAAGATCCCACCCTCACCCAGGGGGACGCGCATGAGGAGGAATCGGTTTAGTGAGCAACGCAGCAAACGCGCCCGGCGCGATGATCCGGACCATGTGGGACAGCCTGAGCGACAAGCCGGGCGGCAAGTGGCTCTTCAGCACGCTCTTCGGGCGCATGGTGCCGTATTCGGGTTCGGTGAAGCCGCTGGTCCTCGAACTCGCTCCGGGCAAGGCGCGGGTGGTGATGCAGGACCGGCGGGCCGTGCGCAATCACCTGAACTCGGTCCATGCGATCGCCCTCATGAACCTTGCGGAGATGGCCACCGGCCTGGCCTTCGCCTACGGCATGCCCGCCAGTTCGCGCTCCATCATCACCAGCCTCTCGATCGACTACCTCAAGAAGGCCCGCGGCCCCTTGATTTCCGAGTGCGATTTCCCGCTTCCCGACTTCACCGAGCGCGGCGAGCACCTCGTCGAGGTCCTGATCAAGGACAAGGAAGGCGACGTCGTGGCGCGCGCCGAGGCCAAGTGGCTGGTCGGCCCCAAGGCCTGATCGGCGACTAGCGCCCGCGGCTGTTGCGTAAGGCAGCGAAGCTGACCTGTAGCAACGATAGGCTAGTAACAGCGGCTGTCGCGTATGACATCATGATAGGATGAGGGGCTCGGCCTTCATCGTGACTGGAAGAGGTAAAATGACCACGCAGAATAAGCCTTACATCACGGGCATGGCCCTCGGGCCCGGACGTTCGCTCGAAATCGACTGGAGCGACGGCCACCATAGCAGCTTCGCGCCGCGCTACCTGCGCGAGCGTTGCAAGTGTGCGGGATGCGTCCACGAGTGGACCGGAGCGCCCCTCCTGGACCCCAGCACCATCCCTCCCAACATCGTTCCCGCGGAAGTGGCGCCGGTCGGCAACTACGCCTTGCAGGTCACCTGGAGCGACGGCCACAACGCCGGCATCTACTCCTACGAGCACCTGCGCAAGATCTGCCCCTGCTGCCAGGAGAAGGCTTAGATTAAAGCCATGGCGGGCGCGGAGGCCCGCCCCACGGGCCCATCCCCTTGAGCTGCTCCTGAGGCGCGCCCCACGATCCCGCCCATAAATTGCGCGCCGTGCAAAACAGAGACGCCGGGTCCCCAGCAGGGGGCCCGGCGTCGTTTTCGAGGGGGTTAGGCCTCGTGGTTCTCGTCGCTGGTCTTGGGCAAGGTCGGCGGGTTGTCGACCTTGATCTGGAGGTTGCCTCCCGCCATCTGCAGGGGGATGACCATCGACTCGGCGACGATCTCGGCGATGTCCAGGGTGCGGACGTGATCGGCATTCTTGGCCGCGACGCCGTCCTTCATCATGACCAGGCAGAAGGGACAGCCCGAGGCGATGACCGAGGGTTTCTTCTCCAGGCCTTCGCGGACGCGCTCCTCGTTGATGCGGCTGCCGATGGTCTCTTCCATCCACATCCGCCCACCGCCGGCGCCGCAGCAGAAGGAGTTCTGGTGGTGCCGGTCGAACTCCATCACGCCGTTCTTGCTCGCGGCGTCCAGGATGGCGCGCGGCTGGTCGTAGATGTTGTTCTGGCGGCCCAGGTAGCAGGGATCGTGGAAGATCACGTCTTCGAAGGCCTGGGTGAGGTTGATCTTGCCGTCCTTGATGAGCTGGTCGATCAACTCGGTGTGGTGCATGACCTTGTAGTTGCCGCCCAGCTGCGGGTATTCGTTCTTGATGGTGTTGAAGCAGTGCGGGCAGGTCGTGAGCACGGTCTTGATGTCGTACGAGTCGAACTTTTCGATGTTGAACTTGGCGAGTTCCTGGAAGAGCATCTCGTTGCCGGTGCGCTTCGCGGTGTCGCCGGTGCAGCCTTCCTCCTTGCCGAGGATGCCGAAGTTGAGGCCGGCGGCGTTGAGGATCTTGGCCAGGGCGCGGGCGATCTTCTGGTTGCGCTCGTCGAACGAGCCCATGCACCCCACGAAGTAGAGGATGTCGAGGTTTTTGCCTTCGGCCTTGAGCTGGGCCACGGTGGGAACGGGAACCTCTAGGCCCTTGGTCCACTCCTCGCGCTTGTCGTAACCGATGCCCCAGGGATTGGAGTTGCGCTCCATGCCCTTGTAGACCTTGTTGAGCTCCTGGGGGAAGTCGCCTTCCATCATGACGAGGTTCTGGCGCATCTCGACGATGCGGGGCACCTGGTCGATGAAGACCGGGCAGGCCTGCTCGCAGTAGCCGCAGGTGGTGCAGGCCCAGATGGTGTCGGGGCTGATGATGCTGCCGGCCAGGGGGGGCAGCTCGTCGAGCTTGCCGGCCAGGAGGTTGGCCTTCTCGTCGACGAGGTGATGCTTCAGCTGGTCGTTGAGCATCTTGAGCGACAGGGGCTTGTCGGTGACGAAGGTGGGGCAACTGGTCTTGCAGCGGCCGCACTCGGTGCAGGTGTAGAGATCGAGGATCTGCTTCTGCGAGAGGTCGGCGATGGTGACGGTCCCGAACTTCTCGGCGTCCTCGTCCTCGAGGTTGAGCATGTCGAGCTTGCCCGAGGTTTCGAGGCGACGGAAGAAGACGTTGGGCAGGGCCGTGATGACGTGCATGTGCTTCGAGACGGTCAGGAAGACGCCGAAGCCCATCAGGGTCGCGATGTGGATCCAGTAGGCGCCGACGTACATGGCCTGGTTGAACGCCTGGGGGGCGCCCGCGAAGAGCATGGCCATCAGGCTGCCGATGGGGGCGGAGGCCTTCTCCGCGGCGGCCCAGCCGCCCGCGCCGCCGTGGAGGGCGAACTTGGCTCCGTCGAAGAGGAAGTCCGTGACCATGAGGATGGCGATCAGGATCAGCACGACCCAGGCGTCACGGGAGTTCTCGAGGCGCTTGGGGCGGATGACGACGCGGCGGAAGACCGCGTAGCCGATCATCACGAGGACCACGGCCTCGGTGACGTCCTTGAGGATGTTGTAGCCCGCGCCGACGAAGGTCGGGATGTGGAAGTGCTCGACGTACCCCATGGCGATCAGGGTCAGGGAGCGGATCAAGAGGATGAGGAAGCCCCAGAAGATCAGGGCGTGCATCCATCCCGAGGAGGGATCGCCCGTGATCAGGCGCTTTTGGCCCAGGCCATAGACCAGGAGCCCCTTGACGCGTTCGGGAAGGTTATCGAACGTGATGTCCTTGCGAGCACGCAAGAGCAAGTTGAGCTTGTCCTTGCCGTAGTACCCGAAGGCGGCAAGGGCTGCGATCAGCATGAGGGTAATGAGTATCGGCCCCACGACGTGGCTCCTGTTCTGAAGAACGGTGAAAACGGGGGGCGCCTGGTGGCGCCCCCCTCAGGGCTAGACGGCGACGGTGTTGCCTGCCTTGAGGCGCTTGAACTCCTCGGTGAGCAGGGGCACCACGGTGAAGAGATCCGCCACGATGCCGAAGTCGGCGATCGAGAAGATCGGGGCGTCGGGGTCGGTGTTGATGGCCACGATGACCTTCGAGCCGGTCATGCCCGCGGTGTGCTGGATGGCGCCCGAGATGCCGATGGCGATGTAGACGTCGGGAGCGACCGTCCGGCCCGTCTGGCCGACCTGGCAGGCATGGGGGAAGTACCCGGAGTCACAGGCCGCGCGCGACGCGCCGACCGCGGCGCCCAGCACGTCGGCCAGGTCCTCGATCAGCTTGGCGCCCTCGGGGCCGCGAACCGAGCGGCCGCCGGCCACGACGATGCGGGCGTCGCCGAGGTCCACGCGCTCCGAGGTCTCCTTGAGGACCTCGCGCACGATGGTGCGAAGGTCGCTCTGGGGCAGCGAGAGCGACTCGCTGGCCGCCGAGCCTCCGACTTCCTTGGGCTCGAAGGTGCCGGCCTTGAGCGAGACGATCGCCGGAAGCGGGGCTTCGAGGGTCTCCATCACCTTGCCGGCGATGGAGGTGCGCTTGGCAACGACCTTGCCGGCCTCGGGCGCCACGGAGACGGCACCGGGGATGAAGGGCAGGCCGAGCTTAGCGGCGACGCGGGGGCCGAGGTCCTTGCCCAGCTCGGAGTCGGCGAAAAGGATCAGGTCCGCGCCGGACGCCTTGAAGGCCTCGACGGCCAGGGCGGCGAAAGGAGCGGTCACGTACATGCCCAAGCTAGCGTCGTCGGCCACGTAGACCTTGGAGGCGCCGTGGCGGCCGAGGGTATCCACCTCGCCCGCGACGCCCGCGCCGGCAAGCAGCACGGAGGCCTCGGCGCCCCAGGCGTTCGCGGCGCCCAGGAGCTCGAGGGTGCCCTTCTTGACCTTGCCCTGCTTGGTTTCGGCAATCACCAGAACTTTCATCAACCTCTCCTCCTACGCCAACACGCGGGCTTCATTGACCAGGTACTCGACCAGTTGCTTGGCGAGATCCGGGCCTTCACCGGTCAGCTTGCGGCCAGCCGCGCGGCCCGAGGGCTTCTCGCGGCCCACGACCTGGGTCTTGGAGCCCGCGGCGCCCACCTTGGAGACGTCGAGGCCGAGATCCGCGAGGGTCACGACGGTCAGGGGCTTCTTCTTGGCGCCCAGGATGCCCTTCATGGTGGGGAGGCGGGCTTCACCGAAGTCGTTGGAGACGGTGATGACCGCTGGAGCGTCGACCGAGACGACCTCGCGGCCGTCGTCGCCCACCCGGCGGGTCAGGAACTTGCCGTCCGACTCCTGCTCGAGGGAGACGATGTTGGTCACCTGGGGCAGGCCCAGGATCTCGGCGACCATGGGGCCGGTGCCGGCGGCGTCGGTGTCCTGCGCCTGGCGGCCCATCAGGACGAGATCGAAGCCCTTGCCGTTGGCGTAAGCGGCGATCGCCTGGGCGGTGGCGTACGAATCCCCGCCGGTGACGGCCGGATCGTCCAGGTGGACGGCCGAGTCCGCCCCCATCGCGAGCGCCTTCTTCAGCACGTCAGCGACCCGATCGGGACCCATGCTCAGGACCACGACCTCGCAATCGGTCTTGTCCTTGAGCTGAAGGGCCGCCTCGAGCGCCGACTCGTCGTAGGCGTTCATGGCGTACTGCAGGCCCTCCTCGACGATGCGGCCGTCACGCAGCTGCACGTTGAGCTCGACGTCGATGACTTGCTTCAAACAAACCAGGATTTTCAATGGAACCCTCCTCTGGGTTTTGCCCGGTCCACGTTGACCATATTTCCAAAGACCCGGTCACGATCGCCGAGGCGCTGACCATGTCCCAAGACCCGTGCCCGCCGGCGGGGCGCCGACGGTTGCCGCCCGAGCGGGCCGAAATGGCGGCAAGCCTTCCTTATTAGGCCATTTCCAGCCTGCTTTGGCAAGCCCGTAGGCTCTCGCGCTTCCATTATACCAAGAGTGGTGAGTGAGTACTCGCTAACCATGTGACGAGAGATTTCGCTGCAAGGCTGAGCAGGCAGGCCTTTCCTCGGGCTTTTCGCCTCGACAGCCGGCCTTCGCCCGGGTAGAATGGGCATGCCCCACGGCCCACGAGGATTGCCCATGCGTTGCCCCTTTTGCCATAGCGCCGAGAGCCGGGTCCTGGAGTCCCGCCTCCTCGAAGAAGAGACCTGCCTGCGTCGCCGCCGCGAATGTGCCGAGTGCTCCCGGCGCTTCACCACCTACGAGCGGATCGAGACCGTGCCCTTGATGGTCATCAAGCGCGACGGCAGCCGCCAGGCCTTCGACGCCGCCAAGCTCAGCCAGGGCATCATGCGCGCCTGCGTCAAGTGCTCCGTGCCCGCCAAGGAAATCCAGCGCCTCGTCTTCGACGTCGAGGCCGACCTCAGCAAGCGCTTCGTCCGCGAGGTCCTCTCCACCGAGATCGGCGAGCTGGTCCTGGCGCGCCTGCGCGACCTCGACGAGGTCGCCTACGTCCGCTTCGCCTCGGTCTACCGCTCGTTCTCCAGTATCGAAGACTTCATCGCCGAGCTGTCCCGCCTGCGCGCAGGCGCCATTTCCTAGATCAGCCGCTCGCGGCTATCCAATCGCCCGCGCCTTCCCGCGGCTACCTAGAGGTTTCGCCATGCAGACCACTCTCGAGCAAATCCGCAAGCGGGACGGCCGGATCGTCCCCTACGATCCCCAGCGCATCGCCCAGGCGATCGCCAAGGCCACCGGCGCCGTCCACGGCATCGATCCCGCCCTCTCCGAGTCCCTCGCCCTCAGCGTCACCTCCATGGTCGAACGCCACTCGGATTCCGGCCTCGCCACCGTCGAGCAGATCCAGGACGCCATCGAGGCCGTCCTCATCGAGGCCGGCCTGCCCCGCGCCGCCAAGGCCTTCATCCTCTACCGCGCTCGCCGCAGCCGCATTCGCGAGGGCAAGTCCGAGCTGATGCTCGCCGTCAACGACGTCCTCACCGCCGAGGACCCCGCCCTGCCCCCCGGCTCGCCTGCCGGCAAGCTCTGGGCCGTCGGCGCCGCCGCCAGCCAGGAGTACTACCTGAAGCGCCTCCTGCCCGAGGAGGACGCCGTCGCCCACATGCGCGGCGAGATCCACGTCGAGAGCCTGGAATCCTACGCCAAGGCCCCTGCCGCCCTGCTGGCGCCACTCTCGCACCTCCTCGCGCACGGCCTGCGCACCCCCTGGGCCGCCCTCGCGCCCACTCGCGCCCCCCATGCCGCGGCGCATCGCCTGGCTCTTGCCGTCCAGGCCGCCGCCAGCGAGGTCGCCGGCGCGATCGCCCTCGACCCGCTCGATACCGCTCTGGGCGCCTGGCTATCGGAAGCCGGCGACGACACCCTGCGCGAGGCCGTCGCCACCCTGCTTCAGGCCCTGGCCATGCCCTCCGCGCGCGGCGACGCCCCCGTCCCCGTCACGATCGCCTTCGGCGCCGACCCCTCGCCTGCTGCCCGCCGCGTGGCCTTCGCCCTTCTGGACGCTGCGCGGGACGCAGAGCCGCTGCTTTCCCCCTCGCTCGTCATGCGCCTGCGCCCGGGAGTCAACCTGAATCCTGGCGACCCCAATCACGACCTCTTCCAGGCCGCCGTCGAGCTGGCGTCGCGCCGGATGACGCCGCTCTTCGCCTTCGGCGACGAGCCCGTCCTGGACGGGGGCATGCGCCTGGCTCCGGATCGCTTCGGAGCCGCCCCGGAGGGCCGAACGGTCGTCGCCTCGGTGGCCATCAACCTGCCGCGCATCGCCTTCCTGGCCCGCCGCGATCACCAGGCCTTCGACTCCCAGCTCATGCAGGTGCTGGACCTGGCGGGACGCCACCTGGCCTACCGCATGCATGTCCTCAGCCAGCTCAAGGCACGCGAGCTGCCCCTCTTGATGCGCCAGGGCCTTCACGCCGGGACCGAGGGCCTCGGCCCGAACGACCCGGTCGGCATCGCCCTGCGCCATGGCCAGCTCAACATCACCTTCGTGGGACTCTCCGAGGCCCTGACCCTGGCCTTCGGCGCCCATCACGGGGAGGAAGCCGCGGCCCAGGAGCGCGGGCTGGCGGTCGTTCGCTTGATGCGTGACACGGTCGAGGCCATGGCCGAGCGCCATGATCTCAACATGGTCCTCTCCGCGCAGGCATCGGATGAGGCGGCTGTTCGCTTCGCCACCCTGGACCGGCGCGACTTCGGCAGCCATGCCGGCGTGACCGATCGCTCCGCCTACACGGCGTCCTTCCTTTTGCCCGCGGACTTCGCCACCTCCCTGGCGCGCCGCCTGGCGCGCGAAGGCGCGTATCACCGCTTCTGTCCCGGAGGGAACGGCCTGCTGATCGCGCGCGGCGCTTCCACGCCCGCGGAGAACGCCGAGCGGATCCGCGACATGCAGGCCGAAGGCGCCGGCCTCTTGGGCTTCGGCGATGCGCTCGACGTCTGCGAGGCATGCGGCCGCGAGCAGCTCGCCTCTGCTTCCGAGGCCCCGGAATGTGCCTGCGGGGGGCGGGACTGGCGCCGGATCCGGCGTCCGTCGGTAGCGCTCTCGCTCTGGAACTGCCTCTGCCCGGAGCGCCAAGCAGAGCTTCAGGCCCGCTGCGCCGACCTTCCCGCGCTTTAAGCCCGGTTCTTTCCGGGCGTCCCCGCCAAGAGTTGCCCGGATACTTTGTGCGTCGTCCGTCGTCCGCTTTCCGCTGCCGGAGAGCGGGCGGCGCGGCGCGTTCGCGCGCAACCCCTTCGGGGGATAGTGCAAGGCGGACAGAACCCTTTGGCTTCCCTTCCAAAGTCGCTTTCCTTCCGGGTCGTCGAGAATCCTCGCGGCGGCTTGGCCTGCCGCCTTCCAGGCAAGCGAGGAGGGTCTATGCGAGCGAGCGTCCGGTGGCAGATCTCCGAGGCGGACTGGGAGGCCTTTCTTTCGACGTGTCCGCGCGCCACGTTCTATCACACGCCGGCGTGGTATCGTGCCAACGCCGAGACCTACGGGCTGGAGCTGGCGCCGGCGCTCATCCGGCTCTCCAATGGTGAGGAGGCCCTGCTGCCGTTGGCGATCCGCGCGAAGTACCGGGGGCTTCTGCGGGAGGCCGTCTCGGGAGTGGGGGGCGGCTACGGGGGGCTGGTGACCCCGAGGCCCTGGCCGCTGGACTGGGTCCAGCTGGCTTACCGGGAGGTCGCGACGCGCTTTCCCGAGCTCTTCGTGTATTCCAATCCGTTCGAGCATTACTTCAACGCCCCGCTGCCGGGCTTCGGCTTCCGGATGATCGAGACCTCCACCCAGGCGCTGGCGCTGGCGGATCTCGAGCAGCTGCGCGAGCGCTACTCGCGCAGTCGCCGGAAGCAATGCCGCAAGGCGATGTCCGAGGGCTACCAGATCCAGGTTCTGCCGGCGGTTGGCGAGCTGGACCGGTTCTATCAGGTCTACGAGGCGGCCGTGATCGAGTGGGTGAGCCAGCGCTGGGTGCGTCCCAGGGCTTTTTTCGAGCGGCTGCTGGACTACGGGGGCGATCGCCTTCGCGTTTGCTTCGTGCTGCAAGACGGAGAGCCGATCGGCGCGCGTCTGGTCGCGAGCTACGGGGCGGTGGGCATCGGCGTGATCTACGCCCTGAAGCGCAGCCATGACCAGGGTTCGGCCTCCAGCGCCCTAACCGAATCGGTGCTCGCGCTCTGCTACAAGGAGGGCCTCCGCTTTTACGACTTCGGGGCCAGCGGCTCGCTGGCGGGCATTCGTTACTTCAAGGAATCCTTCGGAGCCGTTCCCTTGCTCGGAGTCCTGGCCCAGCGGCAGGGCATCGCCGGCAGGGTGCTGGGCCACGCGCGCTCGGCGGCGCTGTGGGGGGCACGCCTGGTTCGCCAAGGCGAGGGCGCCGACAAGCCCGCCGGCTGATTCCCCTTCTTTGTAGGAAACACCTTGGCAGGGATGACGAGGTATCCGCCCCTTGCGCTGACCACCATGGGACGGAATGGGAAGGAGGGGGGCATGGAGGTAATCTGGGGGCTCACTCGCGCGGAGTGGCTCGACCGGCTCGCGGCATGCCCGGCGGCCACCTACTTCCACACTCCGATGTGGCTGGAGGGGGTGGTGGCGGCCTTCGGGGGCCAGGTGCTAGGAGTCGAGTTCCGCTTTCCCGGCGGCAACTGGGCGCTTTTCCCGCTGACCATCAAGGCCTACGCCAAGGGGTTGTTCTGGCATGGGTACTCCGGGGAATCCGGGGTTTACGGAGGCCCTCTCGCTCCGCGAGCACTCAGTGCCGAGCAAGAGGCGGCCTGTTACGCCGTCCTCGCCGAACGCTACCCCAACCTCCAGGTCTTCGGAAATCCCTTCGCCGGAGGGGGGCTTCCCGACGGCCCGGGCTGGGAACGGGTCGACCATTCGACGCATGTCCTGGAGCTGGGACCTCCGGAGGCCATGCGGGCGCGTTACAGCCGGGGCTGTCGGGCCCGCGGCAACAAGGCTCGCCGCGCCGGCGTCACGACCGAGCTGCTTCAGGGCCCGGAGGCCGCTGCGCTCTACTACGAGCTCTACCTCGACTCGATCCGGCGCTGGGGCGAGAAGGTCACCTGGATCCGCCCGCTGCGTTTCTTCGAGGCGGTGCTCGCGCCGGGCGACCCGTATGCGGCCTTGCACCTCGCGCGTTACGAGGGGCGGCCCGCCGCCGTGATGATCGTCTGTGCCTGGGGGGACCTGGTACATTACCTGGCGGGGGCAGCCGACGAGAGCCTGATGGAGCACTGCCCGAGCAACCTCTTGATGGAGGAGGCCGCTCAGCTCTGGCATGCCCGCGGCAAGCGCGTTCTCGATCTGGGATCCAGCAACGGTCTGGATGGGGTCATCCGCTTCAAGGAGTCCTTCGGCGCCAACCCCCTTCCCTATGCCGAGATCCGGCGCCAGGGAGCGCTGGGACGCATGTATTTCACCCTCCACCGCCCCTACCGCCGCCTCAAGCAATCTGTCTCCGAGGTTCTGAATCTGTGACCATGATCGTGGATCCGAGCCAAAGGTGATCGCTATCATGAGACAGCTTGTCAACAACCTGTCGAGGAGGATCCGTGGCTCGCCACTCCAAAGCCGCCCAGGCGCTTGAAAACCGCCTGCTCCGCTGGGTGATCATCGGGCTGACCATCAGCGCCGGGATCAACCTGAGTCGGCTCATGATCCAGGAGTGGCGCCTGCTGCGCCAGGGGCAGATCCTGCGCCAGGAGCAAGAACTCGTCGCGGCGCGCGCCGAGGAAGTCCTATCGGAGATCCGCCTTTCCAAGGCCGCCCCGGGAATCCAGCGCCTCGCCCGCGAGCGCCTGGGCTTCGGCATGCCCGGCGAGATCCCGGTTCACTTCACCGGAAAGATTCCCCCGGCCGAGGCCGTGCCTATTCCCATTCCTTGATCGTGGTATGCTAGGTTCATCCGAGGCAATCAACCGTTTTCAAATCGGGTGCCCCACCGGAAAGCCGGGGCAGGAGAGACTCGGACGCTCTCGAAGTACGGGCGAGTGGCGGAATGGCATACGCAGCCGACTTAAAATCGGCCGAGGGAAACCTCTTGCGGGTTCGACTCCCGCCTCGCCCACTGGAGAGACGCTGGTTTCAGCGTCTCTTTTCGCTCCCCCTTTCACCTCGGAGGTGCTCACTTGACGTCGCAGACCCCGCATGGCTCTCAGGAACTCCCCCTCGAGCTCGTTCCCAGCCTCAAGGAAATCGAAGAACATTTCAGCACGAACCTTACGACCATCGTGAGCAGCTACTTCGAAATGAAGAAGGCCGCCCTCGCGGACGGTCGCACCGAGGAAGAGGCCGAGGTGATCGCCATGACCTGGGTCGTCAACCGCTCGCTGGGCGTATACAGCAGCCTCCTCAAGCCCAAGCTGGCGGAAGCCTTCGCCGCCTTCGAGCAGAGCCTCAAGGCGCAGCGCTAATCCCTCTTTTCCATTTCAAGAGCAAGAGCGGGAAGCCCGGTGGCTTCCCGCTCTTGCTCTTGACGTGGGTTATCGGGACGGTGAGTAGTCGAGCAGCTCGATCTCGTAGCCGTCGGGATCCTCGATGAAAGCCATCAAGCCGGACGAGCCCTCGGCGGGCTCTTCGGTGATCTTGACGCCGGCCTCGCGCATCGCCGACAGGGTGGCGTGCATGTCGGAGACCTGGAAGGCGAGGTGCATGATGTCTTCGGGGAGCTGGAAGTCGGGATCCCAGGGGAGGTAGGCCAGCTCGAGATCGGCCTCGACCCCGGGAAGCTTGAGAAACGTCAGCTGGGTGCCGCGCGGAGAGGTGCTGCGGCGGGTCACCTCGCAGCCGAGGTGCTGCGTGTAAAAGGCGATCGCTCGATCCATGTCCCGGACTTTGAGGCGGGTATGAAGAAAACGCATGAGGGCCTCCTTTCAGACGAAAAAAAGAGTCCCCGAAGGGACTCTTTAGAGCGGATGAAGAGATTCGAACTCTCGACCCCCTCCTTGGCAAGGAGGTGTTCTACCACTGAACTACATCCGCGTGGTGTTGGTTTCTCGCCGCGGCGTCCGCTGCGCTCAACACAATTAACTATATCAAAGGCCCATTAAGCCGTCAACAGTTTTTTCAAAAAAAATCTCGCAGACCCGCTGCCAGCGCCCGAACCCCCCCGCAACCCTCGCTCGATGCGGCTGGCTTCCGCGGCCCTCTTTAACGGCGCTCAAAGGGTGATATACTATACCTTTGGCCGACATGAGGTGAGGAAGATGCTCGAGAAGCTTCAGATCGATAAACTGCACGAACTAGAACGGACTTACCAGGAGCTGGGCGAACGCCTCAGCGACCCCGTGGTCCTGGGCGACCAGGCGCGCCTGATGAAGTATGCCAAGGCCCGCTCCGACATGGAGCAGACCCTCGAGGTCTATCAGGAGTGGCAAACCGCCACCAAGCAGCTCGAGGACGCCGTCAGCATGCGCCGCAGCGAGAACGACGCCGAGCTCAAGGAGATGATCGACCTGGAGATTTCTGAGCTCGAACCCCGGATCGACGCCCTCGAAAAGCAGATCACGATCATGCTCCTCCCCAAGGACCCCCGCGACGAGAAGGACATCATGATCGAGATCCGCGCGGGCGCGGGCGGCGAGGAAGCTGCTCTCTTCGCCGGGGACCTCATGCGCATGTACACCCGTTACTGCGAAGGCCGCGGCTGGAAGGTCGAGCTGGTCTCCATGTCCGATGCCGACATGGGCGGCGTCAAGGAAGTCGTCCTCTCGGTCAAGGGCGGTTCCGTCTACTCCCGCATGAAGTTCGAGTCGGGCGTCCACCGCGTCCAGCGCGTGCCTGCCACCGAGGCCCAGGGGCGCATCCACACCTCCACGGCGACGGTCGCCATCATGACCGAGGCCGAGGCCGTCGACCTGGACATCAAGGAATCCGATCTGCGCTGGGACACCTTCCGCTCCGGCGGGGCCGGCGGCCAGAACGTCAACAAGGTCGAATCCGGCGTCCGGGTCACCCACATCCCCACCGGCCTCGCCGTCGCCTGCACCGTCGAGCGCTCTCAGCTCCAGAACCGCGTTCGCGCCATGGACCTCCTGCGCACCCGCCTCTATGACGCGGAGCAGGCCAAGATCGACGCCGAGCACGCCGCCACCCGCAAGTCGCAGGTCGGCAGCGGCGATCGCTCCGAGCGCATCCGCACCTACAACTACCCCGAGAACCGCGTGAGCGATCACCGCATCAAGCTCACCCTCTCCAAGCTCGACCGGATCATCGAGGGCGACCTCGACGAGCTGATCGACTCCCTCATCTCCGCGGACCAGACCGCCAAGCTCGCCGAGCTGATGGGACAACCGGCTTAATCCCGCCGATCCCGCGGGCCTCGCTGAAGCGAGGCCCGCTATTTTTTTTCTCCCGGCCGAGCGGCGGCATGATCGGGCGGTAGCTGGTCGGCCAATCGGGGAACGATACCCTGGGGGGATTCCCCCCCGGATCCGAGGCCATCCCAGACGAGGACCCATCCATGCGATTCCGAGCCTTCCCTGAACTTGCCTGGCTAGCCGCCGCGGCCTTGTCGCTGGCCGGTTGCGCTGCCCCGATGCAGCCCCAGCCCGCTGACGCTTCCGGCAAGACGTTGCTCGTTAGCCCGTTCCTCGTCGAGGGAAAGCTGAGGACCCAGGCGGTCGTGAACCCCAAGACCGGGGCGGACATCGCCACCCTCGAGGTCATCCCCTACGTGCACGTCGGAAACGACGTCTTCTGGCCGCTCTTGCCGCAGACGGGTGAAGCCACGGACTCCGAGGACCCGGACAGCATCCTCAAGGCCCGCCTCGAGGCCTTCGATCCCGAGAAACCACCGCTCATCCCGCTCAGTGGCCTGCGCCCGCAATCGCGCTACCGGATCGTGGCCCGGGCCTACGACGCCAGCGCCTCGATCATCTCGACCCAGGATGAGCGCTCCTATGCCGAGATCTCGGTCGGCAGCGACGACCGCCCCGAGATCCCGCTGCACCTCCCCGTCACCCTCATCGACACCCCCTTCGGAGCGACTCGCACGCTCTCGTTCCAGATCACCTGGCCTTTCGCCGTGCTGGACGGCGCCCTCTCCAAGGTCGAGGGAGAGGGCGAGGTCGCCGTGCCGAATGGCTTCTTTTCGCTCACCTCGGAGCAAGCCTCCAGCCAGGTGACCTTCGCCAACCTCGAGGCCCAGAGCACGTATCGCCTCAGGCTCACGGTGCAAGACGACGCACACCTACCCTTGGCAAGCATCACGCACGACCTGATCATCACCGACAACGACGATCCGGTCCAGGAAACCATCGCCATCCCAGAGCCCCTGTAACGCTCCCACCGCTTCGAGAGGATCCCGAATGAAGAACCTGATCATTCCGGCGCTGGCTGGAACCCTCTTCCTTGGCGGTTGCGCCGAACTGCTGCGCAACACGACCCCCACGGTGAGTGTGCTGGAGAACAAGGCCTCCATCGTCGTTCGAACCCAGGTACTGCCCGGCGGAGTCCGGACGGCGGCGACGACCCCCAATCTGACCGCGGCTAGCATCAACCACCTCGTGCTCCAGATCTTCGAGCTCGCTGGCCAGGTCGAGACTCCGGTGCTCGACGCGAATAACCAGCCGATCACGCAGGACCTCACGAACTCCCGCCTCGGAAGCCTCATCACCTTTGGCAACCTCAAGCCGCAGACGACTTACCGGATTCGTGCCTATGCCTACAACGCGCCGGGCACCGACGCCCAGAACCTGATCAGCACGACGGACTCGGGCTCCTACGTCGACGTGGAGGTCCTGACCGACGATCGCCCGATGGTGACCACGCTCAAGGTGAAGCTGATCGACGTGGACTTCAACGGCCAGGGCACCTTCCAGGGGGTGACGGTCACGCCGGGCGGCTATCGCCCGACCGGTCCGGTCACCGTCAGCATCGTCCCCGCCGAGGTCCTCCTCAACGAAGGAAGCCCCGCGGAGCAGGGCATGCTGGACATCTACCTGCCCTTCTTCGCGGATGGGATGAAGTGGACCTACCAGACCGTCACCACGGTCGCCGGGGTGCCGACCACCGAGACCCTCGTCCAGGAGGTTTCCGGGGTCACGCAGGACGGCTTCACGCTGACCGAGACCTCCACGGCCAGCAACGCTCCGGAGCCGCAGACGACGAGCAAGCCCATGACCGCGTCGGGCTGGTTCCCGCCGGCCTCCGAGCTGCGGGATCTCGGCTACGAGTCCGTCACGGTGCTGGCCGGCACGTATGCGGGAGATACGACCAAGTTCGCGGCCGCCGGAAATACGAGCCAGAACAAGCGGTATTACTGGATCACGGGGAACGGCGGCCTCGTGCTGATGACGCACGAGTTCAAGAACGCGGAGAATCAGGACGTGGTCGTTCGCCAGGAGCTGGTGAGCTTCGAGCCGTAGCGCAAAGCTTGGCCCGGCTGCGATCTCCGCGTCGCATCCGGGCCAAGATGCTCGAACCTGGGTAAAATGAGCCCATGACGCAACTTCAACCCCAAACCATTCCGACCATCGGGGATGCCCTGCGCGAGGGCTCCCGCTGCCTGCGCGATATCGGCTTGCCTTCCGCCAGCCTGGAGGTCGCCCTCCTCTTGGGGATGGCGACCGGCCTCGATCGCCTCGGCCTTCACACCCGCACCGCCACCCCGCTCACGCCCGAGCAAGCCTCGGCCTTCCTCGCCCTGATGGACCGCCGCGCCCGGCGCGAGCCCCTCCAGTACATCACCGGCCACCAGGAGTTCATGGGCCTCGACTTCGAGGTCTCCCCCGCGGTCCTGATCCCGCGAGCGGACACCGAGATGCTGGTGGAGACCATCCTGGACGCCGAGGAGGAGCGGGGCTCTTCCGGGCATGACGCCGGCGAGAAGGTCTGGTTGGCCGACATCGGGACCGGCTCCGGGGCGATCGCCATCGCGCTCGCTTCGTACCTGCCCTACCTTCACATCGTGGCCGTGGACCTCTCCGAGGAGGCCCTGGCAATCGCCCGCCGAAACGCCGAGGCCCATGACGTGGCTGACCGCATCACCTTCATCCAGGGGGATGGCCTCGGACCGCTCGAACCCTACCGCGCCAAGCTGCGCTACCTGGTCTCGAACCCCCCTTACATCCTGGACGAGGAGGTCCTGGCCCTCGAACCCGAGGTCCGCGACTGGGAGCCGCGCATGGCCCTGACTCCAGGCTCGGATTCCCTTCACTGGTACCGCATCTTCGCCGCTCAAGGCGCCGATTTTCTGGAAACAGACGGCATGTTGGCCATGGAAGTGGGGATGGGGCAGTCGCAGGACGTCGTCGCCCTCTTGGCCGAGTCCAAACGCTGGCAACCCGCAGAGATTCGCTCGGACCTGGGCGAAATCGAGCGCGTGGTCTACGCCGTTCGCGCCTAGAACGAATCACATCCAGGCAAAAAAGGAGAGGCAGGGAACTTCCCTGCCTCTCCTTTTTTGCCTGACTACGAGGCGATAGCCTGGCGAAATTCTGTTCTGAAATGTTTGCGGTTTGTGAGGAAGGCTTGCAGGAATCTGGTGAGAAGCTGGATCCAGGATCGTCGATGTCCCGCTTAACCCGCGTATTCAGGGGGTTCATGGGTTGCCGCTGGCGGCCGGGAGAATGTTGCAAGTCATGTCGAGGGCTAATGATTGCGAACTTATTGATCGCTCGTCCGGGTGATCTGATACCCTGGAAACATAGCGGACAGCCGCATTTCGACCGTGGTGGCCCCTGTGGAAAGCTACTGACGAATTCTGGCGGCAGTCTCGCGGCGTGTTTCACACCGGCCCCCTCCCGAGAAGGCGGTGAACCCATGCGAGGTCTTGCTGTGCAGCGTTCGAGATTGCTCCTGGTCGAGGATGACGCGACGGAACGTGAGGAGCTTCGCGCCTGGCTGACGCGCTCGGGCTACGAGGTCCACGCGGTAGGTAGCGGGGTCGAGGCGACCCTGCTGCTCAAACAACAGTCGATCGAGCTGGTCATCACCCACCTGCGCCTCCCTGGCCTGAACGGGATCGAGTTGCTTTCGCGCGTGAAGGAGTTCGACCCCCAGATCGAGGTGATCATCCTCAGTGATTCCTGCACGGTCGAGGATACCCTTGGCGCGCTGCGGGGCCGGGCCTTCGACTTCCTTCAAACTCCCCTCCAGGACCTCTCGCATCTCAACCGGGTCATCGCCGACGCCTTGCTGCAGCGCTGTCTCGGGGGCCGCGCGCCGAGATCGAACCCCGCGCGTCGCCCCGTTGCCGCCTTGCCCGAGGACCTCACGCCACGCGAGAAGCAGGTTCTTTCCCTGCTCGCGATGGGCTGGGACAACAAGGCCATTGCCAAGCGCTTGTTCCTGGGCGAGAAGACCGTGAGGAACCTCCTCAGCGCCATCTACGCAAAGCTCGGGGTGGTGAACCGGACCCAGGCGGTCTTGCAGTACCAGCAACGCGGATACGCGGGCCAGATCCTGACGCCGATGCCTCCGCGTACGGAGGGTAAGGTGTCGGGGGAAGCCAGTTGAATAAGGAGTAACGGCGAGTGTCCACGTACCGGGATCTGAAGGAAATCTCAGAACTACTGGGAGTCAGTGCGACGAAACTGCGCCGCTGGATCGATCGCCTCGAGATCGAACCGGCGGTCCGGGCGGCGCATGGCCGCCACCTCTTCGATGATCTTTCCGTCCAGCTCTTGCAGGGGATCAAGGAGCACCTTGATGTCGGCTGGGAACTCAACAAGCTGATTCACCTCTTCGGTCCCAGCTCCGTGAAGCGTCACGGCGATGCGAACGGAAATCCATCGTTAGGAGACGATGGAAGCAGCGCCCCGCTGCGGGACGAACTGCGGGCCTTGAATCAGCGGCTCGACCAGCTTTTCGATGAGGTCGCCGGCGTCCGCCGTGAAGTTGCCCAGCGCGAGACCGAGTACCGAGCCCTCATGGAGGCGCTCGCTCGCATGGCGACGGCCATGTCGGTGAACACGGCCATGCTCGAGGAACTCGACGAGCGCCTGCCCTCCGTACTCCTGGGCCGAATCTGATCTCCGACGCCCCGCTCCCCATCCCCGGCGCGACCCCGCTTCCCATTCGGCAAGCAAGTTTCCCTCCGAAACGCCGATAGGGTTAGAAGGTTAAGTTCATCTTAAGCTTTGATGATGAGGCGATAATGGAGGGCAAGATGCGTCGAGGGGGACGACTCGGACTCGGTCTGCTTCTGGCTTTGACCATGACCGGCTGCGGCCGGCTGGCACCCGCTGCTACCCAGGGCTCGGACACCCTTTTCACCAGCTCCGGCATGACGGATCGCCTGCGGGGCCTCGTCACCGGGCAGTCGCGCAAGGGCTTCGACGCCTACGACCGGGACCGGGACGGCAAGGTCAGCCATGCGGACGTGCCTTTCCTCTTTCCCAAGACCTTCAAGCGCCTCGACAAGGACGGGGATGGCTGGATCTCCTACCGGGAGGCTCGGCCGGACTCCTCGCGCGTCCTGGCCTCGGTATCGCAGCTCTCCGAGATGCTGACGTCCGCATTCAAGCTCCTGGATCTCAACGCCGACGGCATGCTCGATTCCAGTGAACTCGCGCTGCGCGAGGGCCTCGCCGATGCCGCCGGCGGCCAGGCGCTGACTCCGGAGACCTTCCTGACCGCCCTGGAACGCGAGCATCGCGCCCTGGACGCCCGACCGCAGCTCGACGCCAAGGGCAAGAATCCCATTCTGATGGTTCCCGGCTTCTTCCTGCCGGCCTTCATCTGGGTGGACATGCGCAAGGACCTTGCCAAGGAGGGCTGGACGCAGTTCTACACCATGGAGCACTGGCCCGGATTTGACGACATTCGCGAGTACGCCGCCGAGGCCAAGCTTCACGTCGAGCGGATCCAGCGCGAGACGGGCACCCGCAAGGTCGAGTACTTCGGGCACAGCATGGGCGGTCTGGTCGGGCGCTACATGATCAAGAACCTCGGGGCGGATCGACTCGTCGACCATTACGTGGCTTTCGGCACCCCGCAGCACGGCACCGTCATGGCCCATGCCTTCAACTGGATCATCACGTCCAACGCCCAGATGAGCCGTAACAGCGCCTTCATCAGGGAGCTCAACGCCGGGGACGAGACCCCGGGCCCGGTGAAGTACACCATGATCCGCGGCGGGCTCGACGAGATCAGCATCCCCAACGACACCGCCGTCCTGGAAGGGGCCGACAACCACTACATCCCCCGCGCCATGCACCTGCACCTGGTCTTCCATCCCGACGCGCAGCGCATCGCCATCGGCGCCCTCAAAAAATAAAACCGAGGGGGAGCCGCAGCTCCCCCTCGGTTGTTTTTGTTCGATCTAGGCCAGGGTCTTCAGGGCCTGCGCGAACTCCTGGGCCGACGCGAAGCGGTTGGCCGGCAGGGGCTGCATGGCCTTGGCGATGGTGACACTCAGCTCCTTGGGAAGCTCGGGCAGCAGCGACGCCGCCTCGGGGTTCGGAGTGTGCGAGAGGAAGCTCTCGGGCTTGTGCTTGGTGATCAGGTGATAAAGGGTCGCGCCCAGGCCGTAGACGTCCGAGCGAGGATCGGCGCCCGACGAGTTGGTGAAGAGCTCGGGGGCGGCATAGGCGGGATCCCGGCCGTGAATCACCTCGGTGAAGACGATGGACGGGTCGCCCTCGATGCGAGCGGCCGAGAAGTTGGTGATCTTGACGCCCTGCGGGGTCACCCGCAGCGAAGCCGGGGTGAGGTTTCGGTGGACGATCGGCGGTGCTGAGCGGTGGGCCGTGTCGATGCCCTCGGCCGCCTGGGCCACGTACCGGACCGCGTCCTGCCAGGAAAGGTCGTCCAGCTTGTCGGCGAGGTTCCAGCCCTCGACCCACTCGGAGATCACGTAGATGTTGCCTTGATCCTCGAGCACGTCCAGCACCGAGACGATGTTGGGATGTTGAAGGCGGGCGGTTGCACGCGCCTCGCGAATCGCGCGGTTCTTCCACATCGCGAGCTTATCGGGCGGCAGGTTGACATCCGACGAGAGCTTCTTGATGAAGACCAGCTTGCCCGTGAGGTTGTTCTCGGCCTTGTAGGAGATGCTGCGGGCCGAGCTCTTGAGGATCGAAAGCACCTTGTAGTTCTCGAAGGGAAGGTACTCCTCGACCGCCAGCGACTTACCCACCAGGTGCTGGGCCATCTCCTTGAGCTGCTTGTCGGTGGCCTCCGACGGCAGCTTGGTGGCATGCTCCTGGATGACGGGCAGTAAGCGCTCCAGGGGAACCAGCTCGATGTCGGTCGGGTTGTCGACCTCCATCGGAGTGTACGGAGGCACCACCACCAGCGCCTGGGTGCGGAGCTTGCCCATCAGGCCGGAGTTCCAGCGCGAGAGGATGGTGTTGAGGGTCTTGGCCTTCATCTCCGAGCGCTGCAAGGGGTTCTCGATCTGGTGGGGAGGGTTGCCTTCCCGGTAGACCACCCAGTTCTTCTGGTTGACGTGGCCCTTGATCTCACCCTGCCAGTACTTGGTCTCGATGGCGTAGACGGCGTGGCGCGTGAGCAGGATGATGTCGATTTCGATGTTGCTCTGCTTGTGGTAGAACCCCGGCAGCACCACGTTGGTGAGCAGCAGGGCGTCGTCCGGCAGGTGCCCGAGCGTGCGCGCGACGGTCTTCTCGAACTCGTTGACGGGATTTCCCGCGACGATGATCTGGGCCATGGGAGGGCCTCTCCTTTCAGGGGTGGAATCTCTCCTTAATCTACCCCCAAACGGACGCTTCCTACCCGAATGCGCGTGGATGGGCGTTTTCGAGGCGATCAGGACCCCGCGGGGCTAACATTCGCCTGCATCCGGTGCCAGATGCGCGAGAGCGCCTCCTTCAGGCTCAGCGCATCGGGATAGCGGCTGGAGGGCAGCTCCTCGAAAGCCTTGCGAAGGGTGGCGTTGAGCTCGTCCAGCCACTCAGGAGGCGTCGTGACGCCGTGCTGGTCCATGAAGAGCTTCACAGCGGCGCTGTCCGGACCGATCTTGCGGAACTGCTCGGCAGGAATCAACCCGAACGTGCGCGGCCCCAGCCAGGGTTCGGTGGGCAACTGGCCGGTGATCAGGCGGTAGAGGCTGAGGCCAAGCGAATACAGGTCGGAAGGGGGCTTCGCCTGGTTGGGGGCGGCGAACTGCTCGGGGGCCATGTAGGTGAAGGTGCCGATGGGAACCCCCGCGTCGAGGGTGAGGTTGCTGGTGCCCATGGCGTTGTTCTTGGCGATGCCGAAGTCGAGCAGCTTGACCCGTCCGCGGCGGGTGAGCATGACGTTCGAGGGCTTGATGTCGCGATGCACGATGCCGTCGGCGTGGGCGGCCGCGAGGATGTCGCAGAGGGCGATCCCGATCTCGACGATCTGGTCGAGTGCGAGGCCGTCGCCGCCCTCTTCGAGGTTCTTGCCGTCGATCCACTCGGTGACCAGCGTGTTGGGCTCCAGGTAGTCGAAGACCTTCACGACGCCGTCGTGGACGTTGGAAAGGGCGATCAGGCTCTGAACTTCCTTGTGGAAGCGCGAGCGGGCCATGTCCGAGTGGGCGCCGAGCCCGGGGTTGACCTGCTTGAGGGCGACCATGCGGTTGAGCTTGGTGTCGGTGGCGGCGTAGAGGATCGAGTGCAGCGACGAGCCCACGACCCGCTCGACGCGGTAATGGCCGATCAGCTCTCCGGCCGCGAGGACGCGGTGGCCTTCCGGGGCGTAGGCGACAGGACCGGTCTGCAGAGCGCCGGCGGTGCCGCGCGCGGGCGGGGCGATCGCCACCGCTTCGTCGGGCGCCTGCTTCGCTTCCCGGCGGATCATCCAGAGAGCCCAGCCGCCACTGAGAGCGCCGATGCCGGCGACGAGGCCGAGGGCGATCGCCCAGGGCGAGCGCTTGGGCGGCGACGGCGGCAGCGGGGATTGATCGGCGGTCTTGGGCGCGGAGCGGATCTGGAGGATCAGGTCCGAGGCTGCCAGGCGGACGGCCGGGTCGCGCCGCATGGCCTCCTCGCAGATGGCGATGGCGGCGGCTTCACGGCCGCTGGCCACCAGGATCTGGGCGACGGGCAGGTAGACCCAACCGTTTTCCGGCCATGCCTGGATGGCCTTGTTGCCGCTGGCGATGGCCAGGTCCCAGCGCTTCTGCTGCGCCTGGATCGAGGCGATGCGCAAGTAGAGATCCGGCTGCTGGTGAGGGTCGGCCTGCTTCGCGATGGTTTCGAGGAGGGTGACGGCCTCGTCCCAGCTTCCCGAGATGGCCAGGGCATTGGCCTTCGAGAGGTCCTCGGCCCAGGAGGGAGAGGCGGAGTCGATCGGGGAAAGGGCGGCCGGGGGAGGGGCCACCGGGGTGCCCTGACCTGGGGCTTGCATGGACTGAGCGCTGGCGAGCCCACCCAGCAGGGGGACGGCTATCGCCAGCGCGATCAGGTTCAAGCGGAAGCTACCAGCAGGTCTCAATGGTCACCACCAACGACTCGGGAGGCGGAAGGCCGTCCTTCATTGTACCCCAACAACGGGCGAGCAAAGTTGAAGATTCCTAGCGTGGGGCCGGAGCCCGCGGCCAGGCCGCAATCGCGTCGCTCTAGCGCCCGCGGCTGTTTCGTAAGGCAGCGAGCGTAAGCCGTGAGGCAGTCGCCACGAGGTTGAATCGTCAAGCTCGCTGACCTACAGAAACGACGTTAGCTCTAGGAGTGGAACGGGCGGGCCAGGTAGGCGACCCGGTAGCTATTGGGCTTGGGCTCGCGCTCGGTGAGACATTCGTAGGCGGCCACGACCTCGAGGCCGGCGCGCTCCAGGAGGTCCTCGACCTCATCGGGCGCGTAGCCGCGGTGGCGGTGGACCTCTTCGATCCGGCGGTAGCGGCCGTCGCTTTCGCGCTCGAAGAAGAGCGCATGCAGGGTGCCGATCTCCGAGACGGGGTCGTAGCTGCTCTTCCAGATGCGGGTGAGGTCGAGGTCGAAGGAGGTGTCGGTGGTCTCTCCCCAGGTCTGGGCGATGGCATGGTCGGTGATCATGTCGAAGAGGAAGAGACCGTCGTGGCGGAGGTGGGCGCGGACCTGCCGGAAACTTTCTTCCAGGTCTTCGGGAACCAACATGTAGTTCAGGGCGTCATAGAAACATGTGACGGCGTCATAGGGGCCGCCGGCCTGGAAGTGGCGAAGGTCGCCTTGCAGCCAGGTGACGCTGGCGTTGCAGCGGGCGGCCTTCTCCTTGGCTTTTTCCAGCATGGTCTCGGAGAGGTCGAGGGCGGTGACCTCGTAGCCCCTGCGGGCGAGGGCGATCGCCGCCGACCCGGTGCCGCACGCCAGGTCGAGAACCCGCTGGATCCGGTAGGGCGCATGCTGGGCCCAGAGGTAGAAGGCATAGAGCACCATGCGCAGCGAGAAGCGGCTCTGGCCGGTGCGGTCGTAAAGTGAAGCGTATGCGTCGTAAAGCGCCATGAAACTAGCTCAAGCGAAGGAAGGGGGCCGATTATCGGGTTTTGAGAAGGCTGTAAACCCTAGTTTGACTGATATAAAGGCCAGGTTAAGGGTACATGACCCTGGTCCCAAGCCATTTTGGACGAATTAAAAGAAAATTAAGCTAAGATGGAAATTTAACTGGATATTTTTCCCTCGATCGCTTACCATAGGAAGTTGCCAAACGATCTTGGAGCGTTCAGTCCTTGCCGCGCCAACGGCAGGCTGGGCTCGGCCCGAGCGGGGCGGAATAATTATCCCCCCAGCGGTGAAAATCCGCAAGCCGAGCGAGCCACTCGTTCCTCTGATTGGCGAAACCATCGAGGAGGTGCAAACTTGGCCAACGTCGCCGGTGAAATCCTGGACATCGCCTCTCCGGTCCCCTTTGAAGAGGAGACCTTACCCCATATGCCGGAGCTTGCTTTCCAGCCCGTTGATGAGCTGGAAGAGGGCTTCGAGGAGACCGAGGAGCCGCCTGTCGAGCTCACCAAAAAGATCTCCGTCGCCACCACCACCGCCCAACACGAGACCTCGGACGACTCCATTCGCATGTACCTGCAGGAGATCGGCCGCCGTCGTCTTTTGACCCACCCCGAAGAACTCGAGCTCGCCCGCCGAATCTCCAACGGAGACGAGCGCGCCAAGCGTCAGCTCGTTGCCGCCAACCTTCGCCTCGTCGTCTCCATCGCCCGCAAGCATCTGGGCCGTGGCCTGTCGTTCCTGGATCTGATCCAGGAGGGCAACATGGGCCTGATGCGTGCTGCCGAGAAGTACGACTACCGCAAGGGTTATAAGTTCTCGACCTACGCGACCTGGTGGATCCGCCAGGCGATCACGCGAGCGATCGCCGACCAGGGCCGCACCATCCGCGTTCCCGTCCACATGGTCGAGACCATCTCCCGCGTCAAGAAGACCATCCGCCTGATGTCCCAGAAGCTGGGCCGTCAGCCCAACGAGCACGAAGTCGCCGCCGAGCTCCAGATCACCGTCGAAAAGCTCCGCGAGATCACCAAGGCCGACCGGGAACCCATCTCGCTCGAGACTCCCATCGGCAAGGATGACGACTCGCGCCTCGGAGACATCATCAAGGATCAGTACGCCGCGAGCCCCCCGGCCACGGTCATGAACCGGATGCTCTTCGAGGACGTCAACACCCTGCTCGAATCCAACCTGACCGAGCGCGAGCTCTACGTCGTCCGCCGTCGTTTCGGCCTCGACGGCGAGCCCCAGCGCACGCTCGAAGGCATCGGCCACGACATGGGCGTCACCCGCGAGCGGGTCCGCCAGATCGAGGCCAAGGCCCTGCAGAAGCTCCGCGCCTCGGCGCAAAAGGAGCAGCTGCGCGGCTACCTCAGCTAGCTAGAACGTCTAGCCCTAACACGGTGTTCCTTTCAGGGCGTCTGGTCGGTCTCCGGCCAGGCGCCCTCTTTTGATATCGAGAGCGCCCCTCTATGAACAACCCCACCGAGCCCCGTCACCCCCTGACCCTCAACCCCGAACTCACCTCCACCTTCCTCGCCCATTTCATCCGCGAGGAAGTGACCAAGGCCGGCTTCTCCAAGGTCGTGCTCGGCCTCTCCGGGGGCATCGACTCCGCGCTTGCCGCCTACCTCGCCGTGAGAGCCCTGGGCCCCGAGCACGTCCACGTGATCGGCATGCCCTACAAGTCCAGCAACCCTCAGAGCATGGAACATGCCAAGCTCTGCGCCGATGCTCTCGGCCTCGACTTCGACGTCGAGGAGATCACGCCCATGACGGACGCCTACTTCGAGCGCCATCCCGAGATGTCCGCGCATCGCCGCGGCAACGTCATGGCCCGCCAGCGCATGATCATCCTCTTCGATGCCTCGGCCGCCCTTCCTGCGCTCGTCCTCGGCACCTCCAACAAGACCGAGCTGCTGCTCGGCTACGGCACCTTGCACGGCGACCTCGCCTCGGCGCTGAACCCCCTGGGAGATCTCTACAAGACCCAGGTCCGCCAGCTCTCGCGGCACCTGGGCGTGCCCGAGCCCATCCTCACCAAGCCGCCCTCGGCGGACCTCTTCGAGGGACAGACCGACGAGGCGGACCTCGGCTACACCTACGAGGAAGTCGATCGCCTCCTGCATCTCCTGGTCGATCAGCGCCTCGCCGACGAGCAGATCCTGGAGATGGGCTTCAACGCCGCCATGCTGGAGAACGTGAAGGGCCGGATCCGGCGCAACCACTTCAAGCGCAAGCCGCCGATCCTGCCCAAGCTGTCCGCGCGCACCCTCGACAAGGACTTCCACTACATGCGCGACTGGGGGCTGTAGCCGCCTCCGTCACTCCCGCGTAGGCGGGAGTCCAGTGAGCTTCCCCCGACACCGTGGGGCTGGATTCCCGCTTCCGCGGGAATGACGCGCAGGGAGAAATGGCAAGAGGCCCGGACAAGCGTCCGGGCCTCTTGCGTTTGGGTCTTACTTCTTGGTGGTCTTGGCAGCCGGCTTCTTGGTCGCCGTGCTGGCCTTGGCCGCGGGAGCCTTCGCGGCGGCAGCCTTGGCAGCCGGCTTGGCGGCGGCGGTCTTCTTGCCGTTGCTCGCGGCAGCGTTGCCGGCCGCGTACTTCTCGGCGAGGTTCAGCAGCAGGCGGACGCCGATGCCGGTCGCGCCCTTGGGGGTGTAGGCCTTGCCCTTCTCGTCCCACGCGGTGCCCGCGATGTCGAGGTGAGCCCAGCGGTACTTCTCGGCGAACTTCGAGAGGAAGGCCGCCGCGGAGATGGTGCCGGCTTCACGGCCGCCGGAGTTCTTGAGGTCGGCGATGTCCGACTTGACGAGGTCGTGGTACTCCTCCCAGAGGGGCAGGGGCCACGCGCGCTCGTTGGTCGCTTCGCCGGCCTGGCGAACTTCCTGGATGAACTCCTCGTTGTTGCCCATCAGGCCGATGGCGTTGTTGCCGAGGGCGACGACGCAGGCGCCGGTGAGGGTGGCGAGGTCGACGACGCCCTTGGGGTTGTAGCGCTCGGCGTAGGTGAGGGCGTCG
>JAKFCW010000088.1:0-8737 GCA_036676455.1 Candidatus Sericytochromatia bacterium | reverse complement strand
CGACGTCCCCTTGCCCGTTCCCGTCGAGATCGTAACCCTCATAGGCACTCCAGTGGTTGCCGTCGAAAAGATTGCGGGAGATGCGCATATCGACCGCGACGTCGAAATCGTTGATGTAGAAGACGTTGCGGGTGAAGACGTTGTCAATCGAGCTGGAAAAGAGGTGGGTCCCCCAGCCATTCGCGGCCACGACATTACCCTCGAAGTGGTTGCGGTTGGACCCATCGATGAAGAGCCCCACCGTGTTATTGAGGATCCGATTGCCGATCAGGCGGCTATCGTTGTTCTCCTTGAAGAGAATTCCCGAGCCCACATGCCCGCGGTTGTCGGCGAAGACATTCCGCTCGATCTGCAAAAGCTTGGAGTGCATCAGGACGCTGCCCGCTTGATTGCGTTCAAAGCGGTTGTTGGTGAAGCGGCTTTCGTTCATGAACATGAAGTGAAGGCCGTAGCGGCGATTCTCGAAGGACTGATTGCCCTCCAGGACGGCCCGAGGGGAGAAGTCGAGGTAGAAGCCGTCGCGGAACTGGGAGATACGGTTTCCCTCCACGCGAGCATCCGGCGAGTTCCAGAGCCGGATCCCATCCCCCCACGCATCGAAGCTGGCGGCCGGCGCGGCGCCGGTGCCCTGGTTGCGCAGGATGCGGGCATGCGCAGACCGGTTGAGGTAAATCCCGTTGAAGACCCGGTCGAGCACATTGTCTTCGAGCGAGCAGCCGGCAGCGTTGAGCAACTTGACTCCCGCGTCGGATCCGTAGGGACTCGCTCCCCCGCGGGTGATCCGGAAGCCACGAAGGGTCACTCCCTCGGCCAGGATCACGACCACGGTGCCCTTCCCCTCGCCATCCAGAACTGGGAGCCCCTCACCGATCACCTGGATCCGGGGCACGGTGATCGCGAGGTTTCCCCGGTAAGTCCCGGGGCCCACCCGGATGACGTCCCCCGGTTTCGCCAGCGCCAGCACCTGCTGGAGGCTGCGATCCGGCGTCACCCGCACCTCCTGGGCCTTAACTTCGGCGGAAAGGCCCAGGAGGACGAGGATGACGGTCAGGATGAATGTCGGAAGTTGCGCCATAGCACCCAAGGACCAGCAATCGAGGAGAGGATGATCAGGACGCCGCCCCCGTTCGGCATGCTCCAGACGACGAAGTTGGCGATCTTCTTGAACCCCAACGCCGGCGGGGTGAACGGAGCGACGGTCATCGGCGCTCGGGGATCCAGGTCATGGCCCCAGGCATGAAGCCATTGGGACATATCCCAGAGCATGAAGACGCAGAAGCCGAGCAGAACGAGCGAAACAACGGGCATCAACTCGCGGCGACCCACGAGGGCAGCCAGGATGAAGAGCCCCCCCAGCCCCATCAGCACGGGGGCCATCCAGGTGAATTCCGGGAAGGCCTCGATGCTGAGGGGCTTCATGCCGATGTAGTGGTTGAGGATGTTGATGTTCTGGAGATCTCCTTGCAAGCTGCGGGCGTGAATGAAGAGACTCAAGCCCTCGGGATACTGCTGGGACTGCAGGAAGATGCTCCAGATGGGCAGGATCAAGGCCAGCAAGATCCCGCCCCCCGCCAACCCGATCAGAAGGCGTTCAGGAAGGCTGAGCCAACCATGTATAGCCATCCAGCAACGACTCATGAATCGGTTCATGGCTCCTACCTCGCCGAGACTTCGATGTAGCCCTGCATCTCCTGGTGCAATGCCGAGCAGAAGTTCGTGCAGTAGAACGGGAAGATACCCGTCTTATCTGCCGTCCACTTGATCGTCTTGGTGTCGCCCGGAGCGAGCTCGAGGTTGACGTTGTAGTGATCGATCCCGAAGCCATGGGCGATGTTCTCGTCCTGCTCGAGGCTGGTCACATGGAAGGTCACTTCATCGCCCTGCTTGAGCTTGATCACGTCGGGGGTGAAGTGGGTCCGGATGGTGGCCAGCTTGACCGTCACCTGGTTGCCGTTGCGGGTGACGCCCGCCTCGGTCTCCGTGTGGATCGCGCCTTCCTTGTTGTTCTTCGCCAGGTCGAAAATGGCCTTCGGCTTGATCTTGTCAGCCGAGACGATCTGGGCGTAATGGGGCTCGCCGAAGGTCGGGAAATCCAAGAGCAGCCGCATCTTCTCACCGGAGATGTCGATGAGCTGGGCGTTGGTCGGCATCTCCGGGCCGGAGCCCAGGAAGCGATCCTTGGTCAGCTTGTTGAGCGACAAGAGGTACTTGCCTCCCGGGGTCATGGTGTCGCCCTCGACGGCCGTGAGGTGGCCGACGTTGTAGGTGACGGGAATCCGGTCGATGACCTCCCAGCTACCGAGCTTCCACTTGGTGATGGCCGAATCGACGAAGAGCGACGTGTAGGCATAGCCCTTGTCGTCGAACTGGGTGTGCAGGGGACCGAGGCCCACGGGAACCTCCGCCATGACGGTGGACGCGTAGCGGATGACGGGGATGCCGCGCCAGTCTCCGTCAAAATCCTTGTCCTGAACGGCCTTCAGGAACTTCTCGGCGCTGAAGACGGCCGCGACCGGCGAAAGCTTGCCGGATCCCACGATCCACTTGCCGTCGGGGCTAACATCCACGCCGTGCGGGCTCTTCGGGCAAGGAAGGAAGTAGACGAGGCCCGGGACCTGGGTGGGGTCGAGAACCTTGGCCCCGTTGACCATGGTGAACTTGCCATCGACGACGGCCTTGGCAGCCGCCTTCCAGTTCAGCGCGGTGATGAAGTCCTGGTCGTGCTGAGAGGCGTTGATCTCGAGCTTGTTGTGCGCCAGCTCCGTGTTGTACGAGGTGAAGAAGGTCCAGCCATCGAGCGGGCCCTTGCCGGAGTCGGAGAGGTCGAAGTCCATCGGAGGCATCTTGACCTGGAAGTCCAGGTCCATCTTGCCCGTCTCGGGATGGATCTTGATGCCGGCCAGCACGCCATCGAAGGTCTTGGCGTAGGATTCGACCGTCTTCTCGGGGCTGTGGGTCATGGGGACCGAGAAGCGCGAGGCGGCGAAGGCGTACTCCGAGTTAGGGGTGATGAAGGGGCCCGCGTGGAAGCCCGAGATGTTCGGGATGGGGCCCAGGATCTCGGCCGTGTGGAAACTGGAGAGATCGATGCGAGCAAGACGTCCGTGGGGATTGTCGTTGATGAAGAGCCAGCGGCCGTCGTAGCTGCCCTTGGTCTCGGAGAGGGCCGGGTGGTGGGCATCACCCCAGGTGTACTTGCCCATCATCTTCTTGGAGTCCTCGTCGAAACCATAGCCGGTTTTCGGGTTGGAGGAGAATACGGGGATCACGTTGATGAGGCGGCCGGAGGGCAAACCGTAGACGTAGACCTGGCCCGCATGCCCACCGGAAAGGAAGGCGTAGTACTTGTCGTGGTCGCCGGGCTTGACGTAGACCTCTTCGGCCGGAGACTTCTGCTGGGAGCAGCCGCCAGCAAGCAGCGACAAGGTCACGAGCACGGCGGCGGCCGAGCGTTGGAAGGTGGATCGCATCGGTTACTCCTCGGTGGATTTCTGGCCTGCGGCCACAGCGATGTCCTGGGCCCGCAGGTACTCGACCAGGGCTCCGACCTCGTCACCCGTGAGGCCTAGGCTGGGCATCTTGACCAAGAACTGCCCCAGGAGCTCCTTTGCCCGGGCATCGCTCTCAAACATCGGCGCGGGATCGGTGATGAAGCGCTCCACCCAGTCAGGCTCCGCACGGTGGCTCAGCCCGAGCAGGTCAGGCCCGACCACTTGTCCCTTGCCGATGCTATGGCAGGCGTTACACCCCTTGGCCGCATAGAGTTTCTCACCGGTAGCGACCCGCGCCGGGTCGACGGCGGGAAGCTGTCTCCAACCCTCCAGGGGCTCACCCTGTAGGCCACCCTTGTCATCGGTAGCCTGAGCCTGACCTTCCGTCTTCCACCAGGCGGTGCCCTCCTTCGGAGCAGCCGCATCCCCTGCGGGGGCTTGCTGTTCGCTGCAACCGAGCAGTACCACGATCGCGGAGGCGGCCAAAGCACGCATCATCCGTCTTGGCTGCATTCAAATCTCCTCTATGTTCTTCGAAGGCTATCCAGTGGCCGATCGCACTAGTCCACTCGCACCAATCCACTTGGGCTAGGTAAAACGGTCACGCTCATAGGCTACCGGAGGAGGAGGGAGAGTTTCCTCGGTACAAACCCGCAAGACGAGCAATCAGGGGTTACGAATGTTAAATCGGATTTACTTCCCGGACGCGCCAAAGCTGGCAGGGCATGGGCAACGGGGAGACATTGAGCTAAAAGACAAGCAGGGCGTTGCTGACGGGACGCTCGCGGCCGTCTGACGGGCGATTCACGACTTCTCCCTCGATCACCATGACGCTCGAGCCGCCACCATCCAGGTTGAGGGCGCTCTGAGCCCCCAGCTCGCGCATCAGCTCTGCGGTCTCGGGCAGGGTGAGGCCGACCGAATGGCGTGGCTGGCGGCCGTCGACGACCGCCAGGATGACGCCGCCGGTGGCCGTGATGCCGACGGCGGTGCGCGGCGCGCGTCCCACGGCGATGTCGGGCTGGAAGCGCTCGTCGACGGTCGTGAGCTGGACCTGTCCCTCACTGAGGAGGCGAGGTCCGCCGGCCAGGATATGGTCGATGCCGCGCCAGAAGAGGGTGAGATCGGTCTGGTAGCTGACGCGATCACCGATCCGGAGGCGCTTGGAGAGCCAGTCGGCCTCGGCGCCGGCTGCCGAGAGGACGAAGCCTCCGGGCGGGATGGCGAGGTTGCCTTGCGAGCGCCCGATGACCTGGCCGCTGGCAAGCACCGCGAACTCGATCGCCGAGTTATCCGGCTGCGTGCGCGTGGTGGCGCCCCAGAGCGGGGTGTACAGGACGAGCTGGCCGTCCCAGCGGCGCTGGTTCAGGCCGTCGATCGCGGCGGATTCGCCGTTGGGAAGCTGGATCGAGCCCGACATCTGGGTGCCGTCCACGAAGGGGGTGGAGGTTCCTCCGAAGGCCAGCAGGGATCGCGTGTAAATCGGGCCGCTCAGGACCTGGCGATCGCGCATGACCAAGCCCAGGGGCTCACCTGAGCGTGCGAAGTAGCCTCCGTTGATGGCGGCGAGGGCCCCTTCGCGCTTCGCGATCCGGCTAGGGGGTTCCAGGGTGAAGCGCGTACCGTCACCGCCCATGCCGAGGCGCAGGGAGCTGGCTGCGATGAGGCGTTCCCGGTCGATCCGGAGGACATGGCTGGTGAGGGGCCCGTGGGGAAGCCCCCGACGGATCTGCTCGTAGCGCAGCCCTGGGGCGAGCGTGCGCTCGGAGGTTTCGGTGAAGAGGCGCTCGAGGTGGAGCTTGAGGCGGCCCGGGTAGGTCGGATCCGGCTGCAGGTCGACGGGCACGGGGTACTGCCAGGCGATCTCCAGGATGGCGTCATCGCCCTCCTGGCGCCAGGACAGGCCCTTGACCAGGGAGTCGGGCATGAGCGGGGGGACGAGGGCGGGATCGGCCTCCAGGCCGGGGATCCGGATGCGACAGACCTCCGGGTGGCGTTCGACGGAAACGGCGTCGAGCGAGCGGGTAGTGTCGAGCGTGAGGCTGTAGCGCTCGGGCGTGGGATCGAGGCGCAGGGACGTGAGCAGGGAGGCGTCCGCCGTCGGGGCGGATGCGAGCAGGCAAGCAAAAAGCAAAAGCGCCCCGCGACTGAGCGCGGGGCGCCGGGGCGCAGAGCGCCGGGTCATCCTAGACGAGAGCTTCCGCCCGCTGGCTGCGGCTGATCTGGGCGCCCACGGCGCTCAGCTTGCCGACGATGTCCTCGTAGCCGCGGTCGATGTGGTGGACGTTGCTGATGACGGTCTCGCCGCGGGCGGCGAGGCCGGCCAGGATCATGGCGGCACCGGCGCGCAGGTCGGTCGCCTTGACGGGAGCGCCGGTGAGGCCCTCGACGCCCTGGATGACGGCGCAGTTGCCCTCGGTCTTGATGTTGGCGCCCATGCGCTGCAGCTCGTCGACGTGCATGAAGCGGTTCTCGAAGACCGTCTCGGTAACCATGCTGGTGCCGGGCACCAGGGTCAGGAAGGTCATGAGCTGGCTCTGCAGGTCGGTGGGGAAGCCGGGGAAGGGCAGGGTGCGGATGTCGACGGGCAGGAACTCGCCGGTCCCGTCGACGGTGATGTCGCCGTTGGGCTCGACGGTGATGCCGACGCCGGCCTCGATCAGCTTGCTGATGACGGCGTGCATGTGATCGGCGCGGACCTTGGTGAGGGTGAGGCGGCCGCGGGTGACGGCGGCGGCGACCATGAAGGTGCCGGCCTCGATCCGGTCGGGGATGCACTCGTGGTCGGTGCCGTGGAGGCGCTTCACGCCCTCGACGGTGATGGTCTGGGTGCCCGCTCCGGAGATCCGGGCGCCCATCTTGATGAGCATCTCGGCCAGGTCCACGATCTCGGGCTCCTGGGCGCAGTTGTCGATGACGGTGGTGCCCTCTGCGAGGCAGGCGGCCATCATGATGGTCTCGGTGGCACCGACCGACGGGTAGTCGAGGTAGACCGGACCGCCGATGAGCTTGTCGGCCTGCGCCTCGACGTAGCCGTGCTCGATGGTGATCTTGGCCCCCAGCGAGCGCAGGCCCTTGAGGTGCAGATCCACGGGCCGCGAGCCAATCGAGCAGCCGCCGGGCAGCGGGATCCGGGCGTAGCCGAGGCGCGCCAGGATCGGCCCGAGGATGAAGAAGGAGGCCCGCATCTTGGTGACCAGCTCGTAGGGAGGAGGCACGTCGGTCAGGCCCGCCGCGTCCACCCGAACGGTGTGCGCGCCGAGATCCATCGTCACCCGGACGCCGATCCGCGCCAGCACCTCGGAGATGACTCCGACGTCGGCCAGGTTCGGCACGTTGGTGATCACCGATTCCTCCGGAGCCAGAAGGGCTCCAGCCAAAAGGACCAGGGCCGAGTTCTTCGCGCCGTTGATGGGGATCGTCCCGTGAAGCGGGTTCCCGCCGTGTATCACCAGCTTGTCCAAGCCCATCTCCTCCTCGTGCCTGACCAATAGTCCGGGGTGCTGCTGCGTTCGGGGTGCGTCGTCGTGGCCTGCGTCGTTCACGTCTGGGTTTTCCGAGTCTTCGATCTTGACCCTAGCACGCCAATATTGTCGGTTTGTTGCGCCGGGGTTGCCGTGATACTTAACACAAGCAAGGGTTCGCCTGGCGGCCCCGATCCGGACCGTTGCCCCACCCGGGGAGATCTCCCGCCGATCCTGCCCTCCAGTCTAGCTCATGCCGGAGGGGTCAGATACAAAGATTGGGTTAAATTTTTCCCGATCCGGCGGATTCTCCCTTTTGCACCGGGGCTCTCTCCCTAAGGAGCGGTTAAGCCCGCAAGTTCAGCTTCGGCGCGCCCTTCTTCTTCTCCTCGACCCGCAAGACCACCTCGTCGCCCTTGATCCCGCCCGAAAGCTCGGTGCGAACCCAGTAGCGACCCGGCGCCGGGATCTCCACGTTCTCGAAGGTCGTCCTAAACCCCATGCCGCCCCCGGGAGTCGGGATCGCAATCGTCTCGTGCTGATACGCGATCAGCTCCGTCTTGCGATCGTCGCTCAACAGCGTGTGCTTGCACGAGTAGGGGCCCGCCGGCAGGTCGTACCCGCAGCTCAGGATCGCGAAGGAAATCGGAATCGGAAACTCCTCGGCCACCACCCGGTGAATCGGATGGATGAAAAGCTGCTTGTTGTTGGAGACGTCGATCTCCACGTTCTCGAAGAGAATCGTCTGTACCGTCGGCATGCGGGTTTCCTTTCTGTCGATCTTCCGCCCGCCCCTCAACCCCTCGATCGGGCGAATCCCCGTAACCCTACCGCGTTTCCCCTAGCGGGTCAATGACGACGATCACCACCCCGATCCGCCGTTTGAAACCCTCGCGGGCCTCCGCGCCCGCCCCCCCCCTATAACGAGCGCATGCCCGCCTTGATCCCACCCCGCGGCCGTGCTAAACTTGTCCTTTGTCTGCCACGCCGGGCCGGGCCCGGACTACACACGCTATCCGGATTCCGATCGGGGGGTGTTGGGGCGAGTCCCCCTGACCCCGCGGGAGAGGATGGTAGCGGCGGAATAACCCACTTTTTTTGATTTGGAGGACTCCTATGCCCGTCGTTCCTATGAAGAGCCTGCTGGAGGCCGGTGTCCACTTCGGCCACCAGACCCACCGTTGGAACCCGAAGATGAAGCCCTACATCTTCGCCGAGCGCAACGGCATCTACATCATCGACCTCGCCAAGACCTCGCGCTACCTCGACCACGCCTACGCCTTCCTGCGTAACGCCGTCGCCGAGGGCAAGAACGTGCTCTTCGTCGGCACCAAGAAGCAGGCCGCCGAGACCGTCCGCGAGGAAGCCGAGCGCGCCAACATGTTCTACGTCAACCAGCGCTGGCTGGGCGGCATGCTCACCAACTTCCCCACCATCCAGAAGCGCATCAACCGCCTCCGTGAGCTGGAAATCCAGCGCGAGGACGGCACCTTCGAGCGCCTCCCCAAGAAGGAAGTCATCCTCCTCGAGAAGGAGATCGGCAAGCTCGAGCGCCTCCTCGGCGGCGTCAAGAACCTGCCCAACCGCCGCCCCGACGTGCTCTTCGTCGTCGACACCAAGAAGGAGCACCTCGCCATCAAGGAAGCCCGCAAGCTCGGTATCCCCATCGTGGCCATCGTCGACACCAACTGCGACCCCGATGAGATCGACTACATCATCCCCGGCAACGACGACGCCATCCGCGCCGTCAAGCTGATCGCCGGCAAGATGGCCGACGCCGTC
>JAKFCW010000087.1:0-3809 GCA_036676455.1 Candidatus Sericytochromatia bacterium | reverse complement strand
TGAAGCCCGTCCGGGTGGAGGTACCGATGCCGATTTCGACGTAGCTGTTGGCCCCGCTGGCCTTCGAGATGAGCTCGATTCGCTTGTCGTTGGCTCCCACCGAGGCGACGACCTTGCTGTTGGCATCGGCGTTGATCTTGTCGGCGATCCACTGCGCCGCCGCGTCCTTGTCAGTGCCGTTGTAGATCCCCAGCACCGTGGTGACCCCGTTGATGACGATGCTGCCGAAGTTGGTGCTGTTTCCGGTCAGGCTGATGTTGTCGCCCTTGAGCGAGGCGGGATTACCGGACGTGCTGATCTGCACCCGGTTGGACATCAGCGTGGCCGCAGTCCCCGGGGTCGCAGGAGCCGCGTTCAGGACCACGGGTCCCGTCAGCATCGTGGCGGGGATGGCGGCCACGGCTCCGTCCAGGTTGAGCGCGATGGCGTTCGAGTCCAGGGTCGCCGTGGTCTGCGCGATGGAGTTGCTCGTGTTCAGACTGACCGAGCCGCCCGAAAGCGAAGCAGTGGTCGCTCCCGACTGGTTTGCGAGGTTGCGGGTGATCGCCGTGCTCGTGAGGAAGGCCTTGATTGCGGCCGTCGCGCCGCTCGTGTCCAGGGCGATCGCGCCCGAGTCCATGGTCGCACGCGTGGCAAGCGTCGCGTTGCCGAGGTTCAGGCCGACGACTCCCCCCAGCATGGTCGCCGTGGTGGCGGGCCCCGCGACGCGAAGCGAGATGGGGGTCCGTCCGACCAGCTTGGAGGGCGACAAAGCGGACGCCTCGGGAGCGCCTCCCAGGATGCGCATGGTGTTGAAGTGGGTACCCGTCACGATCTGGTCGATGCCCGCACTGAGGTGATCGAGCTCCGCCTTGATGGCCATGCGGTCCTCGGCGGTCAGGGTGCCGTTGGACGCGCGAAGGGTCAACTCGCGCATCGCCTGGAGGTTGGTCATCACGTCGCCCATGCCGCCGTCGGCCAGGCGCAACATCGCAAGGCCGTCCTGCATGGAGCGGTTTGACGCCTGATGACCCCGGATCTGTGCAGCCAGCTTGGTGGCGATCGACAAGCCCGCCGCATCCTGATAAGCACCGGTAATCCGCAGCCCGGAGGCGAGCTGCCTCTGGGCCGCGACCAGGGCCTGCTGGTGCCCCCTCATGTAACGAAGGGCTGCATTTTCTAGAACCGTTGCGTTCAGGTGCATCCCCTCTAACCTCCTGTTAGATCCGGGATTGGCATCGCCAAATCACCCCTGCCCCGATCCATCGGGGTTTGGCCTCCGTGAAGCCCAGGATGCGTTTGGATTAAGGCGGCTGATTAGGAAGAAAGGACTAGTACGCTTGCCTTCGGTACTATACCGCAGCGAAGCCCGATTCAGTGTGAAAAAAATGAGTTGACTTATAAAGGATCAATCAAGATTTTTATACGAAATCCAGCTTCCAGCGGTCGGCACCCGAGTCGCGCGGCCGACCATCAACAGACAGGCCGGGGCCCTCCCGGCCGATGACGCGCATACGCCGACCCGCAAGATCTCTTCGCCCGGGACTCCGTAGTTTACCTGGATTTTGAGGATGCGCTGGAACCGATACCTTCATGGGAGGGTCAATTCGTGTATCAAGCATCCGCCAGGCCTCGGAAGGCTTCCCAAGCGCGGATCCCTGTCTGAGAAGAGGAGAACTCCCATGAAGCACCTGGCACTTGCCGGCCTCATCATCCTGGGCGGCGGCGGCGTCGGAATCGCCGCAGCGGTTGCCGCCGAGGACCCGCACCATTCGCACGCGGAGCACGCCGCACCAGCCCGAAAGGCGCCCTCCGCCAAGACGCCTGCCATGTCACCCGCCGGCACGGTCAAGATGAACCCCGTTCGGCAAGAGATGCTCTCGCTCAGCGAGGCCATGAACGTCATCATGCTCGCGGTGGCGAACAACAACCTGCAGGCCATTCCCCCGGCCATCCAGAAGGTGCACGGCGCCCGCATGGTCACCGAGAAGGCCCTCCTGAACGGCGAGTATCAGCCCCCCAAGAACGGGAAGGATATCGCGGGCTTCATCAAGCAGGACGAGGCGTTCCACGACGAGCTGGTCACCCTGATGCGGGCGGTGAAGGCGGACGACCTCAAGGCCGCGACCCGGCAGGTGGGAGTCATCGTGAACAGCTGCACCGACTGCCACACCCAGTACCGCTTCTAGGACCTGCTGGCGTCAGGGGGTAGCGGCGAGCGTCACGACCGCGCGACTGGGATCCGGAACCCGCCGCAACAGGACCAAGCCCACCAGGACGAAGATCAGCTGAGCGCCAAGCGCGAGCTGGTACTTGCCGATGGGCATGAAGGCGAAGAGCGAGGTGATGAGCCCCCAGGTGAGCGGGCCGACGACCGCCGCGAACTTCCCGGCCAGTGAGTAGAGCCCGAAGAACTCCCCCTGACGATCCGGCGGCGCAAGGCTGGCCAGCAGCGCCCGCGAGGCCGTCCAGGTGCCTCCCATGGCGATGCCGACCATGGGGGCGAGCACCCAGGTGGCGATCGCCTTGTCCCGGATCATGATGAAACCCACCAGCGCCAGCACCCAGAGGCCCAGATCCAGGACCAGGGTTCGCTTGGCGCCGATCCGATCGACCATCCCCCCCCAGATCAAGGACCCCACGAAGGCGAAGACCGTCGCCAGCATCAGGACCATCTGCACCTCGTTGCGCGCGGAGTCGAAGCCGAGCACCTGGGTCGCGTAGATGGCCATGAAGCCGATCACCGTGTTGAGCGCATCGAAGAAGAGCAGGTTGGCGAGGAGGTACCGCGTCATGCCCGGCACCTTGCGCGCGGCCTTCCAGGACTCCAGCAGCTGGCCCAGACCGGGACGACCCGCCTCCGGGGCGGGCCGACCACGGTCCTTCACGCCCAGCAGCAAGGGCAGCGAGAAGAGCATGAACAGCACCGCCACCGGCAGGAAGGCTCCCGTGTTCCCGCCCGCCGGGATGGGAGTCTGCCAGCCGAAGAGCTTGCCCGACACGAACGGCATGACCATGATCACCCCGAAGACCGAGCCGAGGTAGCCGATCGCCGTCCCGTAGCCGGAGACCTTCCCCATCTCATGCGGCTGCGCCAGCTCGGGAAGCATCGCGTTGTAGGAAACCTGTGCCATCTGGTAGGCGAAAACGCTGACGATGAAGAGGCCCAAGCCGACGTAGAGGTTGCTCACCCAGGTGATCGCAGCAATCGTGGCGCAGCAGATCAATGTGAACAGACCGATGAAGGGAATCCGGCGCCCCATGCGATCGGACCACGCCCCGAATGTCGGGGACAGCAAAGCGACGGCGAGCAGGGAGACCGAGGACGCCACCGAGTAGGCGAGATCCGGAGCCTTCATGTCCTGGGTGACCCAGAGGGCGAAGTAGAGCGAGACCACGTTCATCGCGAAGAGGGTGTTGGCGAAGTCGTAGAGCGCCCAGTAGTGAATGGCCGGAGAGCGAAGCGTCATGGGGGTCCTCCTGTCGGACCCCCATGATACCTGGACGACCCGTTCGCCCGCCAGTGAAAAGGAAAAGGGGCGGCCGAAGCCGCCCCTGGAGGGAATGGGTTACGCGTAGACCGGATCCGGACCCTGGAAGATCTTGTCGAACTCCTCGGCGTCCATGGTTTCGCGCTTGATGAGCTCCACCGAGATCGCCACCAGCTTGTCCTTGTGGGTGGTGAGGATCTCCCGGGCGCGGGCGTAGCAGTCCTCGACGATCCGGCGAACCTCGGCGTCGATCATGCTGGCGACGGCATCCGAGTAGTTCCGGTCCTCGCCGAAGTCCCGTCCCAGGAAGACGTGGGCCTGGCGCTTGCCGAAGGTGAG
>JAKFCW010000086.1:0-14127 GCA_036676455.1 Candidatus Sericytochromatia bacterium | reverse complement strand
GATTACCCAGGATGGACCGCGCAGCAACGTGCGACACTGACTCAGGCCCGCGCCGCCATCGTTCAGGCCGAAGGAACCGTGAAGGTCTGAAGGGGAGGAACGATGCCGACAAAAGAACTCACCTACCGCGAGGACTGGTTGAGCGTCGGGCGCGAGGAGTGGGCAGGCACGCAGGACAGGATACGCGCGGCGGCAGCCGCGCTGGAGTGGCGGCTCCTTCCCGTCGAGGACGCGCCTGCGATGCCGGGCTTGGGGATCAAGGCGGCGATCGAGCAGTTGCGACTACCGAGGGTCTCGCGCGTCGCCTGGTCGAGCGAGCTGGCGCCCTACGGGTTCTATGGGATCGAGGCGAACTACAGGAACGGCCGCGTGCAGGTGTTCATCGTGGACCGTGGGACGGAGTGCCTCCCCGTGGTTTCATACTTCTGGAAGGTGGCGGGGGACGTGACGGAAGGGGCGCCCCTGTCGCGTAAGTGAAATTGGAGAGGCCGTGAAAGACATGATGCCAGAGCAGATTGTAGGTGCGCTGACCCACGGCGAAGCCTACCAGGATCATCGCCGGGAATGGATTGTCCCCCTTGGGGACGACGAGGGGACGGTCGGGTTCATCAAGGCCGGAAGCGAGCCCACAGCGAAGGCGCTGGCGTGGGAACTCTGCAAGCGAGCGAACAAGCACAAGAACCTGATCGCGGCCTTGGAGTGGGCGCTGGGCCATTGCGAAAACGTCATGGCGCTGGCCGAGAGAAACGACCCGGACAAGCGCCTACTCCAGAAGGCCAAGATCACGCTCGCGGCGGCCAAGTGTTCCATGAACGACGAATGAGCAGGACCATGAAACTCGCTGGCGACAGAAAGAAGGCCCTGAGCAAGCAGGCTGCTCAGAACTGCGAAGACGCCAAGGAATTGGTTTGTCGGTGTCGTTGCGGCGGAGCGAATCACGGTGCGAAACGCGGTCCAGTGGCCGGCCTCCCGATAGACGATCCGCATAGCCTCGCCCGGATCTGCCCGAAGTGCAAGGGCGACGGCCAGGACGTCTACGTTGGAGGGGGAGAGCTTGTAAAGTTCAAGTGCGCGAAGTGCGAAGGAACCGGACTCGTTCTTCCGAGAAAGACCTAAGGCTTCGGAGGATCAGATGGACGCAAGATGCGCGACGTGCGGAAGGCAGGTCGAGGGTGCGTTGAGCCGACACGTCCCCGGCTGCGAGGTCTGCATGGGCATCCCGGATGACAGCCCCGACGTGGACCTCCTCCGCTGCATGGCGCGAGTCCAGGCCAAGGGCGGGGATCTCAGAGAGTTCGCGGCCGATCTCGACCGCCGGATGAAGCGGTTGATGGGTTACGCCTAAGGCTTCAAGGAGGAACCGTGAAACTTGATTGCCCGGATTGCAAGAAGCGGACGAAGCATCTCTCCTGCCGCTGCGAGAAGGGGTGCAATGTCAAGATGTGTACGATCAGCAAGAAGTCTAGGCGGGTACGCTAATCGAAAGGGTGAGGCAATGGATTCCCGTGAAAGGCTGGTCCAGGCGGCTCTCGCCTTGGCCGAGGAATTCGCGGAGCTAAGGCAGCAGCAGCCTCGCTTTCCCGGGCCGAGCGGCCTCTGGCCGAGCGATTCTGACCGGCTTCTCCACGAGTACATCCAAGCCCGGGACGCGCACGAATCGAAAGAAAGGTGAGGATGGACATCAAGAATGCGTCCGAAGATCGCATTCTGGTTGATCCGGAATGGATTCGGAGGGCCATCGCGGTAAATAAGGCCGGTGGCTGTGATGCCCATATTGAAGGCGCCGGAAGTTTCAGCCCTACGTGCGGATGCTGCCAATTGGCAAGGGCCTACTTAGATTGGAGGCAGCGCCAGAATCACGAATTGTTTCGTTGAGGATTCCCAGATGAACGCATGTCCTGGACCAGACGATAGGGCCGTTGAGGTCTGCAAGCATCTCCGGGAACATCTGGAACCGCGTCTTGGGAAATGGGAGCACGGTAAAGTGCCTGAGCCTTGTTCAATCTGCCGCCCTATCGCTGAGGCGATTTCCACTGCTGTAGAGGTTGCAATCGCCGTGGATCGCCACCTGAACCGTGGAGAGGATGCGAAGACAGCTTGGGATGAAGTCGCGCGGTTGAAGCGGGCCGTGGCTGTCCAGCGAATGGCATTGGCCCTCGTAGATGAAAATCACAAGAACGAACGGAACTGGGTTCGCACCAATGCCGGACCTCCGTCGCGATACATCTCCGCCGAGGAGCGGCGAGCTGTGATCGAGGCACTCGATCAGTGGAGTCATTGAAGAACTGGAAGGGAGAGCGCAGATGAATCGAGATACCTATGCCCTGGACCCGCAAAACATTCATCATCCGCGTTGGGCGATCCACACGACGCACAACGGGCGCTGGTGGGCCTTCGAGCGGTACAGTGGGGGCGACACGGACTTTGGCCTTGAGCCCTATTACCCGTCGGAGGAGGCGGCCATCGCCGCCATCCGAGCCATCGACCCGAGGGGACGCATCCGGATCAATTACGGAGAGATCATCTGATGAAGTGGGTCTGCGTTCCAAAGAGCGGCGGCTGGACCGGCCGGCACAAGGCAGCGGCCAAAGCTGCCGGGTTCGGCTGGGATGGCAACGACATGAGTCTGACCAGCGATACCAGACCACGGACGCCTTGGGGATGCTCCGTCAGACCCTACAGGGCACCCGCGCCACCGCGCAAGGGATTCGGCGCGGTGGCGGGAATCTTGCTCGGGACGCATGACCAGTACGGGAGACCGAAATGCCTCAGCGCGGACGCCGACATCGGCATGAACCGTTTTCGTGAATGAGAGGGAAGCTGAACATCCATGGCTAATATCGTGACGGTCCGAAGATACGCGGGACTGGCCCGGGAGCTCGCCAACCGCATGAAGAACGCCGCCGATACCCGAGCACTCGAGGCGGTCTCGGAGGAGATGGCCGCCTTCGTGCCGGCGGGCGCGATCCTCATCCCGGCGCCGTCCTCGACCGGCAAGAACAGCGCCATGCTGGTAGTGGCCCGGATGATCGCGGAGTTGGTGGAGGATGCCCTTGTCGTAGACGCCGTCCGGCGGACGCGGCCGATGCCGAGCAAGGTTCTCCTAAGGAGGGCCGGGAAGCCCCTGCCGTCCTTCGAGGAGCAGGTGGCGAGCCTAGCATTGGCGGAGGACATTCCCGCCGACCGACCCATCTGGATCGTCGATAACGTCGTCACATCGGGCGAGACGATCAGGGCCATGGAGAAGGTGCTCGGCCGCGATGTGAATGCGATCATCTACGCCGACGCGGGCCGCGGGAGCACGCTTGGAAACGCTCGGGAGATGGCCAGACGCGCCGGGGGCAGGGTCTGCGTCTCCGGCTCCCGCGACTACGAGCATCTCGCAAACGTCGACCGCGTCCTTCTGGCCCTTCCCAGGGGGATCGTCGTCGTGCACGGCGGGGCCGAAGGGGTCGACCGCCGGGCGGACGAAGTCGCGCGGAGGGTAGGGGTGGAGGTCGAGGTCTGGAAGGCCGACTGGGAGCGCTACGGCAGGAGGGCCGGCCCGCTCCGGAACCGCCAGATGGTCGCCTCGTGCGACTTCCTTCTCGCGTTCTGGAACGGGGTCTCAAGGGGCACGGCTTCCGCGATCCAGGCAGCCGTCGACGAGGACGTGCCGTTCGAGATCGTCGAGGATCTCTAGGCCATGGCGAAAAAGAAGCGCGGCCTCGCCAGGCGGCTCCCCGCATGGCCGCCCGATATCTTCTGGATCTCGCCTGAGGGAAAGGTCCTGGACGTGATCGGCCACGTGACGTCCATCCAGGCCAAGCCGGAGGTCTACGGCCTGCCGGCGACTCCCGAGACGACGGTAGAGATCGATCAGGCGCTGGCCGGGCTCTTCGAGGCCGGCTGGGTGCGCGGCCGGTTCTCGCACGGCGTCATGAGCTTTCAGATGGAGCGGCCGCGCGGCCTTCCCATGGGGAACGCCCACGCGCTCGTTCTCCTCTACCAGGGCCAAGTCAAGCGAGTGGAGGTCGACTTCTGGCTCGTCGACTTCGTGCGCTTGGCCAACGATCTTCAAGCAGATGACTTCCTGGCCCAGCGCTTCCCGGCCCACTGGGGGCTCGGGAGGGCCAAGAAATGATGCGCCCCGCGCCCTTTGTGGGAAAGGCGACATGAAGAAGGACCCGTATTCCTGTCCCGACGACGAACTCAGGGGTCCGACGCGCGGCCGTATCCTGGCCCTTGGGCTTTCAGCCGCGATCGCCGGCGCCGGCGCCGCCCTTGCGCTCTTCCTCTTCGGTCTTCCGGCCGGTATCCGACCGTGGATCGCCTGGGGGATCCTCGCGGCCGGGACGCTCGCGTTGGGCGGTTATACTTACCTGAGGCTGAGCCGCTGAAACTCTATGAGCATTTGCCAAGATCCGGAATGCGGCCGCGAGGTCAGGCCTTATCGGGCCGGTACCGCCTTCGTGCCCGTCAGCTCGCTCCACATGGGCGCTCGCTTCCTGGTCCCTGATCTCCACGGTGACTACGCGTCGTGTTGCGTCGGGCGGAAGCCCGCCCTCTACCAGGTCGTCCCTAACGCGGCCAAGGAGTTCGGTGAGATGTGGGAGGAGCGTGCCATGAGATGCGTCGCCTGCGGCCAGGAGACGCCATTCGCCCATACCGCGATCCAGGCCGTGGAGGTCGTTTCATGAAGCGCCTGAACGACCGCGGCCTCGAGGGTCTCGTCCTGAAAAGCGACGGCCTGTCCGTCGTCGTCTTCATGTTTCCAGAGGGGCTCTCGATCCCGTGCAGGCACTTCCGCGACGAAATCGAGGCTTTCGCGGCTTATACGCGCCTGCCGGTCTATCTCGTTTGCGCTCTCGAAAATCCGAGCGCCGCCGACTCCCTCAAGATCACAGCGGTGCCGACGACGATCCTCCTCAGGGAGGGGGCGATCATCGAGAAATGGGAGGGCCCCTATAGCGCCCAGGCTCTCGGCGACAGGATCGCGGAGGCGTTGAAGAAGCCGTGGCCAACATAAAGCGCCGGCATCGGCTCGGTCCGGGCCCAAAAGGGCTCGGCATCGAGAATGAGGAGGAACTTGGCGCCCTCCTGGGGACTCTCAACGAGTGGATAAGCGTGGGCGGCTTCAACGCCGACAACTACGAGGAGCCGGCGAATATCGGCCTGGCCAAGATAGCGGAGCTGGCGCTCAAGCTGGCCGCGACGATCTACAGCGAAGGGCCGATCGTCATCGTCAAGGGCTACATGGGGACGCTCAGGAAGCGGATCGAGGCCGAAGAGGACCACCGGCCCCACTAGCAGGAGGAGAGCGATGAAGCATACCCATGGCCCCTGGAAATGGATGAAACGCGGGAACGGCGAGGTCTTCCTGGGCACCCCGGACCGCGGCCTGCTCGTCGTCATGGACTTCGTGCGGGCGGGGATGAACGGGGCCCAGCCGCGCTTCGCCGCGTGGACCGGCCAGGATCGCGGTCGCATGGGCGGCGTCATGAAGAAGGCCGACGACATCTACTACCTGGAAGACTACCCCGACGCGCGTCTCATCGTCGCGGCGCCAGATCTCCTGGAGGCTCTCGTCGACCTCGTCAAACTCATCGAGACCGACGATCTCGTCCCTGAATCGGTAAGCTATATGAAGCAGGCCCGCGAGGCGCTGGCCAAGGCGACTGGCGAAGTCAAGGTCTGACTTTATCCACACTCCCGATTACGGCTGGGGTGGGAGTGTTAGGTTTGGAGAGCAGCATGGTGATCGCTGACGACGGGCGGCTCTGGGTCCTCCAGGTGCGGATGCCCGGCAAGGACCCGTGGCTCGTGGGCGTCTATTCTGGCCCGGAGAGCCTGCTAGCGGCGGCTGAGGCGTACCGTCGGCTCGAGGAGGGGCAGACAACCGGCGATGCCCAGGCATGGTTCTGGAAGTGCCTGGAGGCCGTCGAGGCCGACCTCGACCGGCCGCCGGCCGGCGTGGCCGAGGGTGCCTTCGGAGAGAATGCCCGTGGATCGGCCCGAAGGCGCGTCTTTGATAGGGATGGCGACATGAACCCCGACGACGGCTTCCGCTTGGACGACCTGGTCGACCGCATGGCCGATAGCGGCGCCCACCCGAGCTATTTCACCCTGAGCGCTTTCGCTACCGGCTCTCCGAAGATGCCGGTCGTGGGCGATCACATGGCCCACTGCCTGGTCTGCCGGGCCGTCGTCGAAGACCTGGCATTTCGCGGACGGCTTGGCCGCAGCTCCGCGGCGCTGGTAGAAAAGAGCCTGAAGGGGTAAAATACCCGTCTGACCTATGACCTATTTCGAGTGGTCCTACATCCTTTCGGCCCTCGGGCGCCATGGCTACCAGGCGCCGGCGATCGACCTCGGAGGCGTGCCCTACGCGGACCTTGCCGATTACGAAGGCCTTTCGGGCACGCGCGGACTCGTGAAACCCGTCACGGGCAATATCTGGAGCTGCCTCGGCCCCGTCGAGATCTGCCACGATGCCGAAGGCGCCGCCAGCCAGGAGGCCCATCTCGGGAAGTACCAGACAGTGCTGTCGAGCTCGACCCTCGAGCACGTCCGGAACCCGTTCACCTTCTTCGCGGCCGCCGCGAAGCTCCTGGCCCCCGGAGGACTCCTTGTCCTCGCGACCCCTTTCAAATGGATAATCCACGGGGATCCCGAATGCGACCGCTGGAGGTTCACCCAGCACGGGCTCCTCACCCTGGCCATGGACTCCGGCCTTGTGCCGCTCGAGTCGGGGTACCACGATTTCAACGACAGCCATCGGATCATGGCCTACGTGTCGGCCGCGAAACCCCCCTGGCGGACCCGCGCGTGGCCGGCGATCGAGCGACCGGCGCTCAAGGTCGTCCAGATTTACTAGGAAAGACCATGCCCGACATGACCTTGACCTCGGCCGGCTTCGGCAGGAAGTTCGTCTGGACAGAGAAGGACGAGGAGGAGGCCGAACCTGCCTTCGAAGGCGGCCTCGTCGATCCCGAACCCTGCTGCAAACGCTGCCGCCCAATAGAGAACCAGGAGAGGAGTTAGGCATGCATCCGATCTACCAGGCCATGCTCGGCCAGCGATCCGCGAGCGACTGCGAAGCCCTCAGGCAGAGCATCGCCCGCATGGAATCGCTCCAGGCCGCGGACAGGGAAAGGATTTCCGCACTCGAAAGGCGCGGGATCGAGATCGCCCAGACGATGTACGGGGAATACCGTACGAGACAGGCCCAATTCCCCTACCGGATCGCCGCGGAGATCCGCTACATCACGGAAAACATGCGCGCCCGCGCCGACGAGATGACGCGCGTACGTGACGCCCTAAGAGAGTGCCCGAGGGCCAGTCAAGGCCGCATGACCGATATCGGTCCTGGGCACTACGTGACCTTCATGAGGGGGCTGGTCTCTTCCCCCAGACCGATCGCGCCGGCGGGCGCCTTCCGGGGTCGGCTTTTCTTCGGGTTCCCGTTCTCGAGGCCGTTCTAGTGCCGGTAGATGCAAAAACGCTTCTGGCCGTGGACTATTATTCGGGGAGCCTGGTCCGACGGGTCGCCTGCAAGGTCTGCGGTCAGGTCCTCTATGACCACGAGAGCGGCGACTCCGGCCATCCCGACGTCCTCTACGCCGCGATCGCCTCCCATCTCGAGCTGGCCCACTCCTATAGCGTCGAAGCCAGGCGCTGTATCGATCCCGGATGCTGCCCGGAGGAACGCTATGGTGAAGACGCCCGTCCGTGAGGCCGGAACCAGGAAGGGCTAGACCATGCACATGCCGACCTCCTGTCCCTGCGGCTGGAAGGCGACGGCCTCCTCCGATTACCTCGCCCACCACTGCCAGGTGACCCGGAGGCTTCATCCGGTTCTCGTGCCGAAGATCCTCTGCGGCTGGTGCGGGGCGGAGTCCGCAGCCTCTGAACCGGCGGCGCTCTCCGAGCCGGGCGGGATCTGGTACCGGATCGTCCACCAGGCCGACTGCCCCGAACTCGCGCGCGTTCAGGGGAAGGCGACATCGCCTTGACATATAAGTCCTGCCCGCATAGGATGGAATCATGCCTGTCGAGGATCACGTGGCGGAGACCCTGGAGTTTCTCAGGGCTTCGGCCGGCCGCATCCTGAGAGCGAGAAGGAACCGCGCCGGCCTCACCCAAAGAGCCGCCGCCCGAAAAGCCGGACTCCGTCCCGAAACGGTTTCCAGGATCGAAGCGGGCAAGGGCAATCCGACGCTCAAGACGCTTCTTCGGCTCTTCAAAGTTGTGGAGGCCTGATGCGTACCGACGCGCTGCTTCCGATCCTTTATACGATGGCCGAGACGGCAGCCGCCGTGCGGGCCGAGTACCTCTGGTCGAAAGCCTATCGCAATCTCGAGGGAATGCTGGAGGCGCTCGCTATCTCTTTGGATATCGAAAGCGATCTCGCATCCCTCCTCGACGACCGCCCCTATGAACAACACGGCCTTGGCGCGATCAAGGTGCCTAAGGGAACGCCCGAGGAAATCATCGAAGCCATGCGCACTATCGCCCTCATCGAAAGCGCCGGCATCTCGAGGCTTCTCAAGACGGTCCCTGGCGACGTTCCCGAGCTGGAAGAACGGCGCGTTCTGGTTACCGACCGGAAGATCGAGGCTTTGGGACGGTTTTTCAGGAAGATGAAGCAGATCCTCCAGGAGAATTGGCCTGGTTATTGGACCCGCGACGAAGAGAAGGAATTCGCACGCTTTCTAAAAATGAAAGCTCCCAAGCGGCGGTAGGGACGACAGAAAGGCTCGGAACGGAGGACCTCCTGTGACCGAATACCGTCAGGAGCGCCCGTCCTGGTGTCCCTACCCGGACTGTAACTTTAAGCGGCGGGTGACCGACGCCGCCTGTGGAGGCGAGCTCCCCGTCCCGGAGCCCCACGACGGCGACACGAACACCCATCGCCTCTGCATGAACGCCGATCAGGACCCGAAGGCCCCGAAGAGCCAGGTGTGGTCGCTCCAGGTGAACGCGAGCGACCTTGACTGGCTCCGCTGGGTCTTCGACGCCCTGGACGGAAAGGAGACGTCCTGGCTCTCGAGGAGGGGGAAGACGTGAAACGCCTCTGCGTCGCGTGCGGGCGCACGGGCGTCCCTCCAGATCCGGTCCGGACCCGCTGCGAGGACTGCCGGGAACGGACCCTCGTCCGCACCCATCAGCTCCACCTGCGGCGCGGCGTCCGGAGGTTCCGGGGTCACGGCTGCGCGCTCTGCCGGCGGCACCGCACGCTCGTGGCCGACCTCGAGCGGCGGTGGGACGAGCGGGACGTCTGGGTCTGGAAGCGGTGCCGTAAGGGCCACCGCTGGATGAAGGATCGCCAGAGCAAAGTCCGATGCCCGCTCTGCGCCTATGACCGGGAGCGGCGGATGTGGGCGAGAAGAGCCAAACACCGGAGGCAGGCATGAAACGCGACATGAAGGCCGGCCTCTTCGTCGACAACGCCAACCTGATCTACAAGCTCGACTGGAAGAGCGAGTGGCCGATCCGCCTCGATTTCGAGGCCCTGCCGCGCGTCCTCGCCCGCGAGGCCTCTCGCCTCGCTGGCCAGCCCGTCGAGTTTGCGGTCCGCTCCTTCTACTGCACGTATCGGCCAGACGACCCCGACGAGCGCCTTCGGCGCGAGCCCTTGTATAAGCGCCTCCGGGATCTGGGCTGGTCGGTCTCGCTCCGGCCGGCCAAGAGGTACGCCGACGGGCATTGGGAGGACAAGGGGGGCGACCTCGAGATCGCCTTGGACGCCCACGGGATGGCGTTACGGGGATATCTCGACTGCGTGGCCATCCTCACCGACGACAGCGACTTCGCGGCGCTCTTCGAGAGGCTGCCGCTCGACGTCAAGGGCTTTTCGGTCGGCTGGGAGCGGTCGATGGGCAAGGAGCTCCGGAGCGCGGCGACGCCGATCTATCTCGACGGCCTCCTTCCCGAGATCGCCTTCGGCGTCCGCGCGCCCATTACCGGGAAGGCGACATGACCACGGAGGAGATCACGCTCGCCGGCGAGCTCTCCCGCTCCCGCTTCGTCCCCGGCTCCTGGGAGAAGCGCTTCGCCCGGGACATGGGTGCGATCGCCCGCGAGTCCCCCCAAAAGGATCTCACGACCAGGCAAGCGCGCTGGCTCCGGATCCTCCACCACAAGTTCCGGCGCCAGATCCCAAGCCACCGGTGCGGGAGTTTCTGCAGGATCGAGGAGCTCCCGGGGGCCATCCAGTGAAGAGGCTCCCCGTCTGGGGCGCCCTCCTTTTCATCGCCCTCGGAGTCTTCTTCCGGCTCTACCGCGTTTCAACCGTCCCGGGGACGACCGCCGACGAGGGCTGGTGGGGCCTCCAGGCCGTCGCGATGGCAAAAGGCGAGAGTCCGGCTCCCACGACCCTTTCCGGCAACCCGACGAGCCCGTTCCTCCTCTATCCGATGGCCGGGATCCATCGCCTCTTGGAACCTTCGTTCTTCGCGCTCCGGCTCGCGCCGCTCCTCACGAACCTCGCCATGCTCCCCCTCCTCTGGTGGCTCTCCAGGCGGGTCTTCGGGCCGCCGACCGCCTGGGTCTTCGTCTCGGCGCTCTCGGTCTTCCCGGTCGCGATCCACTGCGGGCGGCTCGCCTACGATCCGTCCCAGTCCGTCCTCGCGAGCGGCCTCGCCATCCTCCTCGCTCTTCATACGTTGAGAGCCAGGCGGTGGATCCTGACGGGTTTCCTGGCTTGCGCGGCCTTCGCCGCGTCCCTCGTCGTCCATCCGACGAACATCTTCGCCGCCCCGGTCCTCCTGGCCGTCGCCATCGAGCTTGTCTTTCGGCATCGGAAGACCCTCGCCGCCCATCCGGCTCGTACGGCTCTCTCCACGCTCGCGATCGTCATCCTCCTCGCCGGCATCTATTTCTCGGCCGTCGCCTACGCCAGGGGGAACACCTTCCTCGAGAAGCCCTGGCTCTCGGTCGCGGCGGGCCACCTCGTGACGGTCATGGACTGGCGCGATCTGGCGGTGAATTATCTCCGGCTCTTGAATGGCGGCTTTGTCTATCTTGGCGTGACCCACCACGCGATGGACTTTACCGCGTACGATATCTCGGCCGTCGCGGCGCTCGCGGCGCTTCTCCTTGGGATTCGCCTGCTCGTCCGGGCCGGGCCGTCGCCCGTCGACCGCGCGCTCCTCGTCTCCTGGCCGCTCTCCCTCCTCGCGTTCCATGCCTTGGCGGGTCCCTCGGCCCTCAAACTCCACTACGGGCTCGCCCTCGTGGTCCCGGTCCTCCTCCTCTCGGCCCGCGTGATCGCCCATCTCGTAGCCGGCGCCCCGCGGATCCGGAAGGCGGCGATCGGGCTCTCGGCGGGCGCGGCCGCGCTCCTCGTCGCGACGTTCCATGTGAACTACTTCCTGGAGTTCGATCGGACGGGCGGTCGCGGCCATCGGACCTACAAGACCGCCGGCTCCGAACCGAAGGCCGAGGTCCTTGCCCTCATCCTCGAAAAGACGGGGGGACGCCGGGTGATCGTCGCTTCGCATGACTGGTGGTGCGCATGGCCGCTCAAATACCTCGCAACCGGCCATCCGAACATCGAGTTCAGGGATTATCCTGCCGGCCCGGGCGACCCCGTATTCAGGCTGGCCCTCGAGGGAGGCAGGCTCTTCGGTGTCGAGTATCCCGACTGGCCGGGAAGGGAAATCCTCCGGACATGGGCACGCCGCGAGGGCCTGCCCTTCGTCGAGCGGTCGATCTACCACTCTGGCGGCCAGCCGTTGATTACGGTACTATCCAAGGAATGATCCGCCCGGCCATCCTCCGGGAGGAGGATGAGAGTCCGCGTCTTGGCGCGCCTGGCCGGAGAAAACCCAATAAAGAGCTCGAACGCCTGCTCAAGGCCTACATCGAAGAAGCGGGACTCCCGCCCTATCAGAAGACGCCCGACGTCGCATGGGACGAGGACCGCTGCCGCGTGATCGCCGAAGAGTTCGAGAGCCTCGATTTCAGGGACGATGCCGAGCTCGTCCTGGACGCCTACCGGGCCCTCGCCCGGGAGGTGATGGCCCAGTACAGGTTTCTCTCGGAGCACTACGCGATCTCGCCCTACGGGGACGAGGATCCTGTCCCTTACGCGGATTCAGCCGAGATGATGGACGACGTCCGGGAGAACCGGCGTCTCTGGGTCTACACGGGCGGCGACGATCACGCGTATCTCTCGCGCGAGGAGAACTTCATGTTCCGGGCGGTCCACGACCTCTTCGGCCACGCCGCGCACGGCTACGGCTTCGGCCCGATGGGCGAAGAGAACGCCTGGGTCCAGCATTCGAAGGCCTTTAGCCCGCTCGCCCGCGCGGCGCTCACGACCGAGACCCGAGGCCAAAACAACTGGGTGAACTGCGGACCGCACGCCGATCTGCCCGTCAAGGACCGGCCCTATGCCGCCCAGAAGGGCGCGCTTCTCCCGGAAAACCGATGGGTCCATCCGGTCGTCGAAAAGGCGTACCGGAAGAGCCCGGACTTCCTCTACGTGTAGGCCGCACCTTCGGCGTCTAAGGTGCGGAGTCAAAAGGGATTGACACGCCGTTTCTGGTAACTATAATCGCCTTCAGTGAGACCGGTCCCGCACGGGTCTTTCGCGACTCGTTCCCGCCTTCATCATGTCAGGGACGGTCTCACTAACTATCCACGACTGGCGAAGGGCGGGAACGACTCACGGAGGATCGACCGGGAAGAGGCCTCGCTCCTGTGGAATCTCAATCGGTTTGGGGCCCCCCTGGTGAATAAGGGCAAAGCCTCTTATCCGCTAGGCCTGGAGGAAACCCTTGCCCAGGCTCTTTATCTGGCCCGTCGGCGAAGCGATGTGGCGAGGGTCTGGCCCGTTGTTTTCGCGAAGCACCATTCGCGTCTTCTTCTTTCGAAGATCGAGCTTGGCGCAAGAAGACTTGGTCAGATGCGCACGCTTGGGTTTTACCTGTCGCTTCTTGCGGAACTTCTAGGGGACGACAGTTTCATGAAGGCGGCTAGGAGACTGGCTGGATTTATAGGCACGGCGGCGGAGATGGAATACTTCTTCGACCGATCGCGGGTGGCGCCCCTACTCGCTTTAGCAAGAAGGAGAACGCCGAGAGTTGCTGCCAAGTGGTGTTTCTGGATGAATGCGACTGTGGACTGGTTCCGTAGCTGTTTCTTAAAGTATTGTCATGGCGACGTTTAACCAGTCGCAGCTTCAGGAGTTCCTGTTGGCCGTGGATCGGAAGACATCGACGCTGTCACGAACGTCGCTCCGATAGAACCTGCCCTTGAAGCCGCACGAAAGGAAACCGGGTTGGACATCCCGTTGACGACCGTCGTTGTTTATGATGCGCCGTACTCGTACGAATCCAGGGTGAAGCGCGTCGACATTCCTGATCTCAAGAAACTCCAGGTCTTCGTCCCTGAGAAGCACGATTGGGCGTTGATAAAGATCACGCGTCTCCTCGAGAAGGACGTGGACGACATCGTCGAGGTGGCAGACACGGTCGGCTTCAACAAGGCCGTCTTCCTGAAGCGCTTTATCTCCGAAATGACTCATGTCATCGGGCGTCGTGAAGACCTCGTATACAATTTTCTCAGCATGATGGCCCAACTTTTCGGGGAGGATGAAGCACAGCGAATGCAGCAGGCGATCAAACGTAGCAAGGCGTGGCAGTGAAGATGCAGGGGTTCTACGAGCCGGACAAGATCCGTCCACTCGGAGATGGAGAGGCCGGAAGAGTCCGGAGGGGCTGCCGGAAAGGCGCGGAGACCCTATCGAATATGAAAACCGCAGGTACTGAAGTAGTGGATCTTAGCGATGTTGTCGCCTCTATCGCCGGCATGGTGGAAGTCTGCTGGGAAATCGGCCTTGCGGGTATCATGCGCGACGGAAAGACGCGGGAGCAGGCCGAACTCGAGTTGGTCGAGGTCTGGCACCGTTGCTCGCTGAGATTGGAACGCCCCTGGGTTGATCCTGTCGAGGACACTGAGGCATGACTCAGCCCTTCCCTCCATGGGAATAGAGCGGACTCCCATCGGCGCCGTGGACAAGGCGACGTCGCCGTGAAACAAAAGGTCGAGAGGCTCCTGGGAGAACTCAGGTATTACTCGTCTCAACTGGACGCCATCGGAACGGTATTGGTCGACTTGATCCGAGGGACGAAGCGACAT
>JAKFCW010000085.1:0-2669 GCA_036676455.1 Candidatus Sericytochromatia bacterium | reverse complement strand
GAGGCACTCGGCAAGAGCCCCGGCAAGGACCTCGTGGCCCACAAGGCCACCTATCCCGCCCTTTACGGGCTCGACAAGGCCCGAAGCGAGGCGGATCGCCAGATCCAAGCGGCACTCGAGGCGATCGCCCCTCTGGGCGAGCAGGCTTCGGCGCTGGCGGCGATCGCTCGCTTCGTCTCGGAGCGCAACCGCTAAATGTCCAACCAAGCCCTCATCGCCGGCGTCGTCGGCGCCGTCATCGCCCAACTCATCAAGTTCTTCACGCTCCTGATCCGCGAAAAGCGCATCGACGTGCGCACCCTGGTGACCACCGGGGGAATGCCCAGTAGCCATACGGCGCTCGTGGCGGGCCTCGCGACCTCCGTCGGACTGCTCGAGGGCTTCTCCTCCGTGATCTTCGACGTCTCCTTGGTCCTCGCCATGGTCGTCATGTACGACGCCGCCGGCGTGCGGCGGGCGGCGGGCAAGCAGGCGCGGATCATCAACCAGATCATCTTCGATCTCCAGCACTCCTTGAGCTTCAAGGAGAGCCACCTCAAGGAGCTGCTCGGCCACACCCCGCTCGAGGTCATCGGGGGAGCCTTCCTCGGCATCCTCGTGGCCCTCGCGCTGAACTCCCTCTAACCCCATGGCGAAAAAAGAGCGTCTCGACGCGCGGCTGGTCCGGGAGGGGCTTTTCCCCACCCGGGAGAAGGCGCAGCGCGCCATTCTGGCGGGCATGGTCAAGGTCTCGGGGCAGCGCGTCACCAAGGCGGGCACCCCGATCGCGGAGGACGCGCCGGTGTCGGTCGACCGGCCGGCCATTGAGTACGTCTCGCGCGGGGCGCTGAAGCTGGAGCGGGCGCTCGCGGTCTTCGGGGTGGACCCGGCGGGACGGCGGGTGATGGACGTGGGGGCCTCCACGGGGGGCTTCACGGATCTCCTCTTGCAGCGCGGGGCCGCGCATGTCTACGCGATCGACGTCGGCTACGGGCAGCTCGCCTGGAAGCTGCGGCAGGATCCGCGGGTGAGCGTGCTCGAGCGCACGAACGTCCGGCACCTGACGCCCGAGGGACTGGGGGCTCCGGAGGGCGAAGCGCCTGACCTGGCGGTGATCGACGTCTCGTTCATCTCGCTGGGCAAGATCCTCTCGGCCGTGCGGGGCCTGCTGACGGCGCCGGGCGATCTGATCGCGCTGATCAAGCCGCAGTTCGAGGCGGGCAAGGACTCCGTGGGCAAGGGGGGCGTGGTGCGTGACCCCGCGGTGCATGCCCGGGTGATCCGGGGCGTGATGGAGGCAGCACGCGCCGAGGGCTGGGAGCCCTGGGGGCTGACCTACTCACCGATCAAGGGCCCCGAGGGGAACATCGAGTTTCTAGGGTACTGGCGCCGAGCCAAAGCGGCCGAGGCCGGCACGGCCGAGCCCGAAGCAGCCAGGCCCGAGATGGCCGGAACCGAATCGGCCAAGCCTCCGGTGCTTCCCGAGGTGGAAGCGGTGGTGGAGGAGGCGCACCGGGCGCTGAAGGCGGCCGGCGCATGAGGACGGTCGGCATCGTTTACAACGGGACGGTCGCGGCGATCGCGGACCTGGTTCCGCGGGTGTCGGCGTTCATCGAGTCCCATGGCAAGCAGGTCTATGCGGTGCCGGGGTCGGGGCATGTCTTGCCGCCGGTGGACCTGGTGGTGGTGCTGGGAGGCGACGGGACGTTCCTGCGGGCCGTGCGGCTGATAGCGCCCCTGGAGACCCCGATCTTGGGGGTGGACCTGGGAACGCTGGGTTTTCTGGCGGAAGTGGAGTACGGCGAGCTGCCCGAGGCACTCGAGCGGGTCTTCGCAGGGAAGTACCGGCTGGAGCCGCGGACGCTCTTGGACGTGCGCCATCACCGCCACGGCGAGACGCTGGCGCGGCAAACGGCCCTGAACGAGGGCGTGGTCCTGAAGGGCGCCTCGTCGCGCATGCTCGAACTGGAGGTCTTCGCCGGCGACTCGCTGGTGGCGAAGTACGGCACCGACGGCATGATCCTCTCGACTCCGACCGGCTCGACGGCTTACGCCCTGTCCGCCGGCGGGCCGATCATGGCCCCCGACGTGCCCGCCTGGGTCCTCGCACCCATCTGCCCGCACACCCTCACGGCCCGACCGCTCGTCATGGCCTCCGAGACGATCGTGCGCGTGGTCGCCAAGGAGCGCGCCGAAGGCGCGCTGCTTTCCGCGGACGGCTTCACCATGGGCCTCCTGCGCCCCGGAGACGAGGTCACCTTCCGGCGATCCGAGCACGTCGTGCGCCTCGTCAAGGTCAAGGAGGCCACCTTCTTCTCCGCCCTGCGCGACAAGCTGCGCTGGGGAGATCCCCGCCAGGTCGGATCGGATGCCGAGGATTGAGGGGGGTTGCCCCCCCTCCGCCCTAGCGCGGCTCGATGATGAAGCGAATCGCCGTACGCTCCTCGCCCCCCACCTCGATGTCCAGGAACGCCGGGATCGCCACCAGGTCGATGCCGCCCGGTGCCACGTAACCCCGCGCGATGCCGATGGCCTTGACCGTCTGGTTCACCGCTCCCGCTCCGATCGCCTGCACCTCGCAGCGCCCGGTCTCCCGGATCATGCCCGCGATCGCACCCGCCACGGAGGCCGGATTCGACTTGGAAGAGACCTTGAGCAGCGTCGTGCCCGTCTTAGTTGCTTGTGAAATC
>JAKFCW010000084.1:0-40588 GCA_036676455.1 Candidatus Sericytochromatia bacterium | reverse complement strand
CACGGCGGTGATGTCAAAGAGGTCGTTGAACTCCTTGCGGTTCTTCTCCATCTTGTTCCAGATGGAGTAGAAGTGCTTGGCTCGGCCGTAGACGTTGGCGTTGACGCCGACCCGGCGCACCTCGTCCTGGATGCGGCCGACGATCTCCTCGATGTAGCGCTCGCGCTCATCGCGCTTCTCGCCGAGCAACTTGGCGATCTCGTAGTAGGCCTCGGGGTGCAGGTAGCGCAGGGACCAGTCCTCGAGCTCCCACTTGATCCGTCCCATACCGAGTCGGTGGGCCAAGGGGGCGAAGATCTCCAGGGTCTCCTTCGAGATTTCCTGCTGCTTCTCGGGGCGCATGTGCTTGAGCGTGCGCATGTTGTGGAGGCGGTCGCAGAGCTTCACCATGATCACGCGCACGTCCTTGGCCATGGCCACGAACATGCGGCGGAAGTTCTCGGCCTGGCGCTCTTCCTTGCTCGAGAAAGTGAGCTTGCCGAGCTTGGTGACGCCCTGGACGATGCGGGCGACGTCGGGGCCGAAGCGCTTGGCGAGTTCCTCGGGGGTGGTGTCGGTGTCTTCGAGAACGTCGTGCAGGAGGCCGGCCGCGACGGTGGCCCCGTCGGCCTCGAGCTGCGCGAGGATCAGGGCGACCTCGTAGGGGTGGATGATGTAGGGCTCCTCCGACTTGCGGAACTGCCCCTCATGCATCTTATGAGCGAATTCATAGGCGCGCTCGACGAGGTTGACCTCCTCGGGCGCCATGTACTTGCTGATGGTAGAGACCAAGCTCTCGGTCGCAACCGCTCCGTTCATAACCGACCCCAATTCTGTCACGCTACTCACGGCTGCCACGTGAGCCGCTGGCGCTCCCGACCCCACACTTTCCTAGCCGTTCGTTGCTTTAAGTCAGCTTCGCTGCCTGTCGCAACAGCCGCGGCGCTGATGGCCACCGGGGCTCCGTTGAGCCGCCGCAGGCTTGAAATCCCCATTATACCGCAACGGCTGGAGATTTCTTATACCCGGCTAGCGTGGGTCTTGGACGTCCGAGGGGCCTTCCAGGGCGACCAGCGGGTCGGGGTGGGCGGGGAAGATCGCATGCAGCCGCATCTGGACCCGGGCCTGGCCCTGCCAGAAGTTGAACTCCGGGGTGAACGCGACGTCGACGACGTCGGGGACCGGGAAGAGCGCGCCCATGCCGAAGCCGACGGCTTCGCGGATCTCGACTCCGTCGCGCAGCTCCAGCCAGAGGTGGGACTTGTCCTTGCCGCGCTGCTTCTGGCGCAGCACCTGAACGCGGTTCAGGCCGAGGCGCGGCTCGGGGTTGCCCTGGCCGGTCGGCTCCAGCCACATCAGCTCACGGATGAGCTGGGGCGAGACCTCGGCGAGCGAGACCGCCGCATCCACCAGCAGGGGACCCTGCGGGCGCTCGCCGCCCGTCTGGCGCTTCACGGCGTCGTTGAGATGCGCACGGAACGCCTCGAGGCGGCCCGTTTCCAGCGCCAGACCCGCCGCCTGGGCATGTCCCCCGAAGCGATCGAGGTGCTCGCGGCAGGCTTCGAGGGCGGCGAAGAGGTGGATGGAGTCGGGAGAGCGCCCCGAGCCCTTCCAGTGGTCCCCGTCGGCGCCCATCAGGATCACCGGGAGGCCGTAGGCATCCACCAGGCGCGCCGCGACGATCCCGATGATGCCGCGGTGCCAGTCCTCCTTGGCGAGGACGATGACGGCATCCTTCTCCAGATCGACCTCGAGCGCCACCAGGGCATGCGCCTCGGCCTCGATTCGCTTGGACGTCTCCTGGCGCAGGCGGTTGAGGCGCTCCAGCTCGGCCGCCAGTTCTTCGGCCGCGTCGAGGTCCTCGGCCAGCAAGAGCTTGAGGGCGATCTCGGGGTGGTCCATGCGGCCCGCGGCGTTGATGCGCGGCCCGATCCGGAAGCCGATGTCCTGAGCGGCCATGTTCGCGACCGAGGCCACCGCGGCGACGTCCGCCAGGGCCTTGATGCCGGGGCGAGTGGCCGTGGCGATCAGGTGAAGGCCTGCTCCCACCAGGGTCCGATTCACGCCGGTCAGGGGCGCCATGTCGGCGATGGAGCCGATGGCGACCAGGTCGAGCAGGTCCTCCACCCCGTAGGACGGGGCGCGCTGCTCGAGGGCCGCGGCCAGCGCGAAGGCCACGCCGACGCCTGCCAGACCGCTCATCTCGGGGGGGCATCCGCCCAGGCGCGGGTTCAAGAGGGCGTAAGGCTCGGGCAGCACGGCCGGCGGGGTGTGGTGATCGGTCACGATCACGTCCATGCCCAGTTCGCGGGCGAAGGCGACCTCGCGAACCGAGCTCACGCCGTTGTCGACGGTCACGATCAGGCGCGCGCCCTGGTCGGCCAGCTCCTCGATGGCATGGAGGTTCATGCCGTAGCCGTCCTCGAAGCGATGGGGCAGGAAGTAGGTGACGTTGTAGCCGGCGCGCTGCAGGTAGCTGTAAAGCAGGGCGGTGCTGGTGACGCCGTCGGCGTCGTAGTCTCCGTAAACGACGATCCGCTCCTGGGCGTCCAGGGCGTCCAGCAGGCGCTCCGCGGCGATCTCCATGCCCGGCAGCTCCCAGGGGTTGAGCAGCGACGGGTCCTGACCGAGGAAGCGGCGCGCGGAGGCGGCGTCCGAGACCTGGCGGACCAGCAAAAGGCGGGCCAAGAGGGGCGAGATGCCCAGGTCACGCGCGAGGCGGGCGACGTGGGTGGAATCGGCGTCTTTGAGCAGCCATGAAGAAGCAGGCATGCGGGCTCCGGTGGGGTTCGTGCAAGGGCGAGGGGGTGGCACCTCAGTATAGCACGCCCCCTTGGAGGGCCTTGAGGCCGTGCTCCCGACATCAAGTTTTAGCTTGAAGTTAATCGCGCGATAACCGCAAACAGGTACTTAACAGCAGATAAGCAGGTTCAGCCCCCGTTGAGCGGACGAACAACGCCCGACTCTGGAGTTTCCGGTTCCCGGACCCGCCATGACGTTGCAGGAGGTGTCCATGCAGACGACGATGACGTCCCCGACGGGGAACGCGTACCAGTCCATGTTGGGCCAACTCCGTCAGGCGGCGTCCTTTGCCAGCGCTTCGGCTGCGACGGTTCCGGTCGCGCTTCCCGCGCCGGTCGCACTTCCCGCACCCGTCGCCATCCCAGCCCCTACGGCGATCCCTGCTCCGGCAACCGTCAGCGCCACGGGCCTGCTTGGGGATCTGCGTGCGGCGTATCAAAACCTGGTGAAGCGGCTCGCCGACTTCGCGAAGAAGGTGCTCCAGCCCAAGGAGGAGCCCAAGCCCGCCGAGCCGGCGCCTACGGCCCCGGCGCAACCCGAGCCCGCCAAGCCCGAGCCTGCCAAGCCCGAGCCGGCGCCGGCGCCGGCGGCGACTTATACCGTTCAGAAGGGGGATTCGCTGTCGGCGATCGCCAAGCGCACGCTGGGCGACGGCAATCGCTGGCGTGAACTCTACGAGCTCAACAAGGACGTGATCGGCAGCAACCCGAACGTCATCCATCCCGGTCAGGCGCTGAAGCTGCCCGGTGGTTCGGCTGCCCCGCAGCCGGCTCCCACCCCGCCACCCGCGCCCGCTCCGAAGCCGGCACCCGGTCCCAGCTACACAGTGCAGCGGGGGGATTCGCTGTCGGCGATCGCCGGCCGCACGCTGGGCGACAGCAACCGCTGGCGCGAGATCTACGACCTCAACCGGGACGTGATCGGCGGCAACCCCAACCAGATTGCCGTCGGCATGACGCTGCGCCTGCCGGGTGGGGCCAACGCCTCGGCCCCGACGCCCGCTCCGAGCCAGCCTTCCGGCAAGTGGCAATGGCCCACTGCCGGCCGCAAGACGTCGAACTACGGCAACCGCAAGCACCCCATCACCGGAGTCCACAAGCTACATTCGGGCATGGACATCGGCGCCGGGACGGGCACCGCGGTTCACGCCGTGCAATCGGGCAAGGTCAGCTTCGCAGGCTGGAACGGCGGCTACGGCAACTACGTCGTGGTGGATCACGGAAACGGCCTGCAGACCGCGTACGCGCACCTCTCCAAGATCAACGTCTCGCGGGGCCAGTCGGTCGGAGCCCGGGACGTCATCGGCAAGGTCGGCAGCACAGGCATGTCGACGGGCCCGCACCTCCACTTCGAAGTCAAGAAGAACGGAAGCTTCGTCAATCCAGAGAGCTACCTGGCCTAATCCCCGGCATTCCTGAAACGGTGCTTGCGCGCCGGGACCGCTTGGCGTAGAATGAGAACTCTTCCACGGCCAAGTGGCGGAATGGCAGACGCAGTCGACTCAAAATCGACCGCCCGAAAGGCGTGTGGGTTCGACTCCCACCTTGGCCACTAAAGCGCCCCGACTGAGTTTCGGGGCGCTTTTGCTTTTTGATGGGTGGCTGGCATTTTCGGAAAATCTGCCCATTGCATCCATACGAATCGTAGGAGCCGCGATGCTACGATGACCGCCATGCCATCTCTCTTCCTGCTCATCATCACCTACCTGGGTTTCGTCAGCCTGGGCCTGCCCGATTCGATCCTCGGGGTCGTCTGGCCTTCCGTGTACCCGCATTTCGGCGTGAGCGCCGACAACCTGGGCATCGTGCTCGCCGTGACGGTATGCGGGTACCTGGTCTCCAGCACCCTGGCGGGGCGAGCCCTGCAACTGCTGGGGGTCGGCGGCCTGCTGGCGGCGAGCTGCGCCCTGGTTTCGGTCAGCCTCGCGGGATTCGCGCTCGCTCCGGCCTGGCTGGTCTTCGTCGGGAGTGCCGTCTTCGCGGGCCTGGGCGCCGGAGCCATCGACTCCGGGCTCAACGCCTACGCCGCCCGCCACTTCTCGGCCCGCCAGATGAACTGGCTTCACGCCTGCTGGGGAGTCGGGGCCACTCTGTCCGCCATGACAGCCGCGACCCTCTTGGCAAGGCAAATCCCCTGGCAATGGACCTACGGCTCCCTGTGCATCCTGATGGTCGGAATGACCACCCTGTTCACGCTGACCCGAAATGCCTGGCAGAAGGGCTCCGAGCCCGCGGGGCAGCCCCCGGCGGACGTGCCCACGGCTATCGAGCAAGTGCCAGCCACGATGCGCGAGGCGTTGCGACATCCGCTGGTCATCGCCCAGATCCTGGTTTTCTTCGTCTACTCCGGCTTCGAGATGACGGTGGCGAACTGGTCCTACACGATCCTCACCCAGTACCGGGAGTTGTCCCAGAGTCTGGCCGGCACGGCCGTGAGCTTGTTTTGGATCTCGCTGACGGCGGGGCGCTTCCTGCTGGGGGCAATCGCCGACCGCGTGGGCGTCCGGCGCCTACTTATCCTCTGCGTCAGCACGGGCCTGCTCGGAGGGCTCTGCTTCGCCCTCGCGCCTTGGCCATGGCTCAGCATCTCGGGGCTCGCCGTGGTGGGCGCCTCACTGGCCCCCATCTACCCCGGCATGATGACCCTGACCCCACGTCATCTCGGTCGGCTTGCCGACCATGCGGTCGGGTTCCAGGTCGGCGGCGCCATGCTCGGCCAGGTGAGCGTCCCCAGCCTCGGTGGAGTCCTGCTGGTCGCCTATGGGCCCGCCGCTCTCAACAGCCTGGTGGGCATCATGGCCCTGTTGCTCTGGCTGGCAATCTTGGGGCTGTTCTGGGCCGCCCGCAGCGAAACGGCTGAGCCTACCCGCTGAGCCTGAACCTCACCCATCCCCCGCGCCACTCCGTAGGCAGCCCTTCACGCTGGGTCCAGAATTCCAGATGCGAGGCCCGCAAGGGCTGTCACCTGAAGGCTCAGCCCACCCACCCTACGTCCAGATTATTGGACGTTTAACTCCTGCTTGTTTGACATACAATTAAATTAGTTCGAGCCATAGTCAGAGAGGTCGGCGACGTTACGAATGGCAAATGGAGGTAAGGAAAATGGTTAGTCAGCGGCTTTCGCTCGACTACCAGGTGGAATTCTACAAGAACGGAAAGGCCGTTGATGTTCAATACGGTCAGTTGGACTTCCCGGAAATGGTCGAAGGGGCATTGGGAAGAATCTCGACGACCTTCGAGGCTGATGAGGCCAAGGTTACGATGACCGCTCTGGATACCCCTCGGTAAGCCCGACATGAGAGACATGATGATGCGTACCTACACGTTGCCAGCCGTGACCATCGCCTTATCCATCCTGGTATTGCCAGGCTGTAGCTTCCGCGCTCCCACCCCGCACTCGGGCACGATAAATGCGTTGTCCATCGGGGGGCACCAAGGCGTGGGCAAGCCGCTCTACATTGGGGCCAACGCGACCTTTGTTGGCTCGATCCATAGCGAAGTCCTCACCGTCCGAAAGATAGACACGACCGCCAAGGTGATTCAAGTGTCGGCCTTTGGGACACGCTCGCTTCCGTTCATGGGACTTGGCATCTTCCCGGTCGATACGCAAACCCCTCACGTGATCGAAGTCGGCACTACCGTCGCGGTAGACAAGCCGGGTATCTACTCGGTGCAAGGTGTCTTCGCCGACTCAGGACACGTGACGGCAACGGCATCGGTGGAGGTGTCGCCTTGAGGGCAGAGACCTTTTTTCCACCCTTGAGAACCCTCGGTCTCGTCGCCACTCTCACCGCGCTCACGAGTGGATCTGCCCTCGCCGCACCGTTTGAAGGCAAGGTCTCCGTGATACCCGCGATCCCCTTTCAGGCTGCCGAGTTCGAATTGTCGTCAGCGGATCTGCCCATCGGTTTCGTGGGGCAGGCAATGACGATGATCGGCCAGAGCCACTGGCTGTCCGTATGGGGCGATTTCCAGCATGCCCTCTCCGAATCCGCGAGCCTGGGGCTCCACGCGGGTCTGAACCAGAGCTGGGGCACTTTGGGGTCGTATCCAGGCGGTACGCCTGTGACGCCCCGTCTAGGACCTCTCAGGCAGCTCGTAGGTGCTTCCTACCATCACCGCTTCGGCAACGCGTCGCTTCGAGTGAGCCCCACGCTGGTTCTCGTGGAAATGACGACCGTGAACCCTCTCGAAAGCCTCGTCATCGGGCCGCCGTTGCTCGAAGCCAGCTATCGCTTCACTCCGTCCTTCGAGATGGGGATCCGTACCAGCGTGACCCCGCTCAGGGCATCTTGGGTGTTCTGACATGAGAGCCGTCCTCCTCATCCTGGCCACCCTCCTCGTCTCCGGCTGTGGCACCACCGTCTTCGACGCCTTCGGGAGCCTGTTCGTGACCAAGGAGGCGAGGCAGGCCAAGAACGCAAGCTCGATACCCTTCACCTCGCTCGTCAGGAGCGGGAGTGGCAGCATCAAACCCGAGGGCTTCGCCACCGTCCTCCGGTCGCAGGCGGATCTGGACGCGCTTCTGGCAAGTCACCGCGACACCATCGTCTCCACTTACCCCCTGGAGTCGAAGCTTGCGCTCGACTTCAGCCAAGAACAAGGTTTGTTCCTGCTGGACGTGGTTGGTGACGGGTCGATCGAAATCGTGTCCATCGAGGAGAAGCGCGATCGGTTCATCGTTCGCTCAATTCGCTGGCGCGCCACCCCTTGGCAACGGCGGCCTGCAATCGTCATCCAGCCGGTTCATTACGTCTCGATGAGGCGCTCCGAGAAAGCGGTGGAGTTCGCTGCGCCCGTCGACGCCTATCAAGAAAGCTTCTGACCCCGAACTGAAAACCCGCAGGGCTAATTCCCGAACAAGCCCTTGAGAGCCTTGAAGGCCTTCTTGGGGTTGACCGCCTCGGCGATGGAAGCGACCGTCGCGACCGCCGCCCCCACCTGCGAGACGACCGGGATGTTGGTGGCCGCGGCGGCCGAACCTAGGGCCGTGAGGGCGGCGGAGCCCTTCTGCCAGCCAGAGGCCTTGGGATCCTTCATGACCTTGTAGGCGTGATGGGCGTCTGCGACGGCCATGGCGACGTTGGCGCCGGGCACGAAACGAGCCGCAGCCTTGGCAGCGACCTTCGTGGCCGTCTTGGCGACCGCATGCTCGGCCGCCTTGGCCACGGCCTTGTTCACCGCCTTGCCCGCAGCGGTGTCTCCCGCCTTCGCGACCACCTTCTTGCCGGCCTTGGTCTTCAAGAGCGCCTGCGTCGAGGTGACCGTGTCCTTGGCGTTCTGAACCGATTCCTTGGCGCTGTTCACCGCATCCTTGAAGTTACCATCCTTGAGGTGCGAAACGGTGTCCTTCAGCGAGTTCTTGAGGTTCTTGGCGCTCGCGATCGGCGTCCGGCCGATCGTCTTGTCGTAGGCCGTCTGCTTGGCCTTGTCGACAGCCACCTGCTTCAAGTGCTCCTTACCGCGGCCTTCCTGGATGGCCTCGTAGGCCGCCTTGCCGGACTCGTAGCGGGACTTGCCCGCATCGAATTGCCCCTGAGCGTTCTTGATGCGCTCGTGCCCCTTATCGACCTTTTGGCTGAGCTGCTGGGTCTTGGCGGACTTGGTGGTCGCGGGCGTCTTCAAGGGCTGGGTGCCCTTGTTGCTCAGCTTCGACGTTCCCTTCGGCTTCGCGGCAGGGGCCTTGAGGGATTTTTGCAGGTGCTTCTGGGAGGATGTGGACTTCACGCTCATGGCAGCCTCCTTGAGGTCGGGAGAAAGTGCTCTCCCTTTTATGTCGCCAAAAAGACAAACCCTACGTGAATCAACCATTCCTTATTCAAGCCCAGGCAATTTTTAATAATTCCCAATCAATCGATGTCGGCCAGTCCGAACGGAGGGAGGTTTAACAAGCGATCATCCGACGTACAAAAGGAAGCCTCTAACGACGTCCTTAGAAAGCCGAGGTCCCTCATGGAAAACCAGCGCCCCCGTTGCTCCGTCTTCATCGCCGTCAGCCTCGACGGCTACATTGCCCGCCCTGACGGCGGCATCGACTGGCTCTCCATCGTCGAGACGCCGGGCGAGGACTACGGCTACCAGACATTCTTCGATTCGGTGGACGCCATGATCCTCGGGCGGAATAGCTACGACGTGGTACTTGGCTTCCCGGAGTGGTACTACCCCGGCAAGCGCGTCATCGTCCTCACCCATCGGCCCGCGGAGTCCCGCCACGGCGAGGAGTTCTACTCCGGCGACGTGGAGGCCCTCGTCCGGCAGCTCGGAGAGAACGGAGTGCGGAGGATCTACGTCGACGGCGGGGAGGTCATCCAGCAGTTCCTCAAAGCCGGCCTGATCGACGACATGACCATTTCCGTGATCCCCATCCTGCTGGGTAGCGGCATCCGCCTCTTCGCGGGCGGAGAGCCCGAAGTGCGTCTGATGCTTGAGAGCAGCCAGTCCTGGCCGTCGGGGCTGGTCCAGCTGCGCTACCAGTTGAAAGACGCCCCAATCGGGGGATAACCCCATCACTCCCCCTTCAGCAGGAGTTCCCATGCCCGACGTTCTCTCCCTCAAGGCCCTCAACCGCGCGACCCTCGCTCGACAGATGCTGCTCGAGCGAAAAGCCGCGACCGCCCTCGATGCCATCAGCCGGCTGGCTGGCATGCAAGCCCAGGTCGCCAAGCCGCCTTTCCTGGGGCTGTGGTCGCGGCTTTCCTGCTTTCGCCGAGAGGAGCTGCTGGCCTCGCTTCACCGCCGCGAGGTCGTCCGCGCCACCGCGATGCGCGGCACCCTGCACCTCATGACCGCTGCCGACTACCTGGCGCTGCGCTCCGCCCTCCAGGCGGTCCTGAGCGCCGGCATGCAGGCCGCGTTGCGGCAGCGGGCTGCCACCCTCGACGTGAGTGCCCTGGTCGAGGACGCCCGGGCCTTCTTCGAGGCAGAACCCCATACCTTCACCGAGCTGCGCGCCCACCTCATGGAGCGCTACCCCGACGGCGACGAGCGCGCCATGGGCTTTGCCGTGCGCACCCACCTGCCGCTCGTCATGGTCCCCAACGACTCTGCGTGGGGTTTCCCGGCTGACTCCGCCTTCACCACCGCCGAGACATGGCTGGACAAGCCCCTCGCCGAGGAGGCGGATCCCCGGGAGCTTTTACGCCGCTACCTGGCGGCCTTCGGCCCCGCCACGGTGGCCGATGCCCAGACTTGGTCGGGACTCAAGGGCCTCAAGAGCACCTTCGAAGCCCTGCGAAGCGAGCTCGTGACCTTCCGAGACGAACGCGGCCGCGAGCTCTTCGACCTGCCGGACGCTCCCAGGCCCACCGAGGAAACCGCCGCTCCCGTCCGCTTCCTGCCCGAGTACGACAACCTGGTCCTGGCCCACGCCGACCGCAGCCGGATCATCGCCGAGGAGGACCGCCCCCGGATCGTCACCGCCAACCTGAAGGTCCTCGCCACCTTCCTGGTCGACGGGAAGGTCGCGGGAACCTGGAGGTTCAGCCGGAAGGGCAAGGCGGCGACCCTGATCCTCGAACCGTTCGAACCGCTCACCGCCCCCGTCCGCGACGCGCTTGCCGAAGAGGGGCTTCAGGCGCTGCGGTTCGCCGAGGAGGACGCCGCGTCCTTCGACCTGGCCGTCGCACCGGCGTAGCCATGGCTGCAACGGCGGGGTTTCGGGCTCATCCCGCGCGTCCCAGGCGTGAAATAAGGGTGACCCGGCACTTGACCCGGCCCCGCAGGCCTTATAATGGGGACTGCATTGGTATAGAAGGGATGTTTGCCATGTCCGCACCAGAGACCACCCTCTCGACGCAGTTCGACAGCTCCGAGTTCCGCAAGGCGATGGGGACCTTTGCCACGGGGGTCACCGTGGTGACCACGACCAAGGGCGATGCCGTCGTCGGAATGACCGCCAACTCGTTCACGTCGATCTCGCTGAACCCACCGCTCGTCCTGGTTTCCGTCGGCAAGAACCTGAGCATGCATGGCAACATCCACGAGGCCAGGTGCTTCGGCGTCACGGTCCTGTCAGCGGATCAGATCGACGCCTCCAACTACTTCGCCGGGAAGCGGACCCCGGAGGTCGAGGCCACGCTGGCCTACGACTGGCACGAGACGATTCCCATGCTCTCGGGCGGGCTCGCCAACGTGGCATGCCGACTCTGGGCCGAGTACGACGGCGGCGACCACACGCTCTTCCTCGGAGAGGTCGTGGGCCTGAAGGTGCAAGGAAACACCAACCCCCTGCTCTATCACGGCGGCTACCGGACCTTCGAGTAACGGCTGACCCCATCAAGCCAGAAGGCGCGTCCCCGCGGGGGCGCGCCTCTTTGCTTACAAGGTGGGATGCCGATTTAAGGCAAGAAATCCGAGGGATCGGTGGGCATGACGAAGAGCGTTTCGGGGATCGGATAGCCTACCCGGAGGCGGTCATCGGCTCCCGCGCCGATCGTGACGCTCAAGGCCGTGTCCGAGAGGGGAAGCTGCTCGAAACTGACCGGCTCCATGTCCTCGATGCGGGCCTCGGGAACCGGCGGCGGCGGGACGGGACGCGACGGCCGGGGCGCGGGCACGGAAGCGAGCTTCTCCGCCTGCGAAGCAACCGTCTGCGAGATCTTCTGGGAGTAGCGCGAGCGATAGATGCCGCGCGAGATGACGGCTCGCGGCCCCATGTTGTAAGCCACCAGCGCCCGGTGCTGCAGGGCCGCAGGCGGCAAGCCGGGGTAGCGCTTGTCCATCATCGCGGTGTAGGAGGCGTAGATCTGGCAGCCCAGGTCGATGTTGATCGCGGGGTCGTGCCACTGCGAGATCGGGATGCGGCGCTTGGTGTAGTGGAAGGGCATGACCTGCATCAGGCCGATGGCCCCCACCGGGCTGATCGCCTTGGGGTTGAAGCTGCTCTCGGTCAGGATCAGGTTAGCCACCAGCAAGGGATCGAGGCCGTGCTTCTTCGCCGACTTCACGATCAGCGACGCGTAGCGCTTGGCCGTGGCCTTGCCCTTCACTCCCTCGATGAAGCGATAGACCTGATCGTGGACCTGCACCTGAGCCGGTCGTCCAGCGGCCGCGAAAGCCAGCTGTGAGGGGAGGGAAACCCCCGCGACAATCAGGAAGGCAAGGGCATGTCGAAGCATGCGACGATGGGGCGAATTCTTCTGTAACAAGCAAGCCATTACTCTAGGGGTACCCTACTTTCAGGCAGGCTGTCAAGCGAAGAAAAGCCAGCAATGACGCCGCAAATCGCCTGATAAAGCGAGTCAGAAGGTGATCGAAATCACTTTTTCAGGCACGGGATTTCAGGGGGTGGCGAGCCCGAAAACATGCTCATGCTTCCCCCGGGGGAAGGGCCTTCTTGCTGAGCTCGATGGCCACCGTGACGACGAGGGCGGCCACCAGGACGCTCAGCCAGTCATGGGGATCGAGCGGGGTCATTCCCAGCAGCGTTCTCAAGGGGGGGACGTAGACGGCCGCGAGTTGCAGCAGGACGGCGAGGCCGACGAAGCCGAAGAGCTTCGAGTTTCCCCCGTGCCAGCCCCCGAAGACCCTGGCCGAGCGATCGCTGAAGGTGTGGAGCATCAGGGCGGTCGCCAGCAGGGTGAAGATCAGGGTTCGCCCATGCGCTTCTCCCCCGTGCGAGAGGCCGAAGGCGCCCAGCGTCAGGGTGGCCACCGAGATGAGCAGGCCATGCCAGAGGATCGACGCAAGGCGGCTGGGAGGCATCAAGCGGGCGCGACGCGGCAAGGGGGGGCGTCGCAGCACCTCCGGCGCCTTCGGCTCCAGCGCCAGGCCCAGGGCCGGGAAGGTATGGGTGAGCAGGTTCAGGTAGAGAATCTGCAGGGGCAGCAGAGGCAAGGGAAAGCCCGCCGCCATGATGATCAGGACCGCCATCATGGTCGCCATGGAACATGTCAGCAGGAAGTCCGTGGCCTTCTGGATGTTGAGGAAGACCGTCCGCCCTTCGGCGATCCCCTCCAGGAGGGTCTCGAGCCGCTCGTCGATCAAGATGAGGGCGGCGGCGTCCTTGGCCACGTCGGAGCCTCCTCCCATGGCCACGCCCACGTCGGCCGTGCGCAGGGCCGGGGCGTCGTTGACGCCGTCTCCGGTCATCACGGCGACCTCGCCGGCGACCTGCAGGCCCTGGACCAGCCGGAGCTTGCCCTCGGGAGTCGTCCGGGCGTAGACGTCCGCCGCTCCGTTCGAGGCCTCGGCGCCCACGACCACCTGGGGCTCGCGGCCGGCGGCCAGGTCGAGCTCCCGGGCGATCGCCACTGCCGTCGTCGGCTGATCCCCCGTGATCATCACCGTCCGGATGCCGGCCTCATGCGCCGTCGCCAGCACCTCCCGCACGCCGGGGCGCGGCGGATCCTTCATCCCCGTCAGGCCCAGGAAGACCCAACCCGACTCCAGGGAAGCCCCGGGGGCGGGGGCCTGCATGGTCGCCAGGCCGAAGACCCTCAGCGCCTGCGCGGCCATGCCTCGGTTCTCCTCGAGCCAGACCTCGCGATCCGCCGGGGTCAAGAGCAGATCCCCGGCTTCCGTCCGGATGGCGGAGCAGCGGGATAGGACCTCCTCGGGCGCCCCCTTGATGCTCAGGATCCCGTCGCAGGCGACGAGCATCCAGGGGTGAGCGGGCCCCGCCGGCAGGACCGCCGTGCGCGCGCAGGAGGAGCGGGGATCGCTCAGGCCCGCCTTCGCCGCCAGCACCAGTAGCGCTCCCTCGCTGGGATCTCCGTGCACGTGCCAGCCGACGTCATGGTGCTCCAGGGTCGCATCGTTGCAGAGCTGAGCAGTCCGCAGGAGATCGGACAGGCCGGGGACCTGGGACGGGTCCTGGCTTTGGCCGGCCTCGCGGAACTCTCCCACGGGCTCCCAGCCGCTGCCGGTCACCTCCAGGGCGTGGCCAGGGAGGCGAACGCGGGTGACGGTCATGGCGTTGGCCGTGAGCGTGCCGGTCTTGTCCAGGCAAAGGGTGGTAACGGCGCCCAGGGCCTCGAGGGCTCCGAGGTGACGCAGGCGCAGGCCGCGGGCCATGAGGCGGCGCGACCCCGCGGCCAGGGCGAGGGTGGCGACGGCCGGGAGGCCCTCGGGAATGGCGGCGATCGCCAGCGCGATACTGGCCTGCAACAGCGGCCAGAAGGAGCGCCCCTGCCAGAGCCCCAGAGCCACCAGCACGCCGGCCACGGCTCCCACGATCCCGACCAGGTAGCGCCCCAAGGCATCCAGGCGTTTCATCAGCGGGACCGCCGGAGCGGTGGATTCGGTGAGCATGGTCCCGATCCGCCCCATCTCCGAGCGCGAGCCGGTGCTCGTGGCGACCGCCGTGCCGCTTCCCACCAGGACGAGGGAGCCCGCGAAGACCTCGTTGCTGCGCTCGGCCACCGGCAGGCGCTCCTCGACTCGCGCGGCAGGCTGCTTCAGGACCGGCACGGACTCTCCCGTGAGCAGGGCCTCGTCGAGGCGCAGCTCCCCTCCGAGCATGCGGCCATCGGCCGGAACCCGGTCCCCGGCCTCGATCAGGAAGAGATCCCCCGGCACCACCTCGTCGGCCGGGACGACGTGCTCGACCCCGTCGCGGCGGACGCGGGCCGTCGGAGCGCTCAGGGCCTTGAGGGAGGCGACCTCGCGCTCGGCCTGCACGTCCATGATCACGCCGACCAGGGCGTTCAGCACCAGGGCCGCCAGGATGGCGAGGCTGTTGGCCCACTCACCCATCACGAGGGAAAGCGCGGCAGCGGCCAGTAGCAGGAGGATGATGAAGCTCTTGACCTGACGCATCACCAGCTCGAAGAGCGAGGGCGGCGGCAAGGTCGGAAGCGCGTTGGGACCCCAGGCCTCCAGGCGGCGGCGAGCCTCCGGCATACTCAGTCCCTTGGCCGGATCGACGCCCAGGCGCTCCAGGGCTTGCTCGGGCGTGAGGCGATGCCAGTGGCCCTGCGGTGCCTCCTCCGCAGGGGACGGCGGCTGCGGTCGCATCGAACCTCCTAATGGCCTCTCGACGCTTGACCCTGTAGCGAGATATCGACCATGACTCAAGCATGGAGTCGGATTTTGCACAACTGACGAGCGACGCCCTCTTCGCCGAGTTGCGGAGCGGACCCGCGGGGCTGTCGGAGGCCGAGGCCGCGGCACGCCTCCAGCGTCGCCATGCCTGCCGAGGCCCCGGGGTCGCGTGGCCGGCTTTGCGGGCGATCGCCGGCTTCTTCGCCAACCCATTGGTCCTGCTGCTGGCCGCCGCCGCCGCCCTCTCGGCCGCCTTCGGCGAGGCCCTCGACGCCGCGATCATCGGTGTCATCATCGGGATCAGCGTGACCCTCAACGCCCTCCAGACCAGCCGCTCCAGCAAGGCGGCAGAGGCGCTCCGCCGCCGCGTCAGCAGCCAGGCCGAGGTCCTGCGCGACGGCGCCTTGCGGACGGTTCCCCTGGGCGAGGTGGTCCCCGGCGACGTCTTCATGCTCAGCGCCGGAGACGTCGTACCGGCCGACGGCTTGCTGCTGGAAGCCAAGGACCTCTTCGCGGATCAAGCGATGCTGACCGGCGAGTCGCTGCCGGCCGAGAAGCACGCCCGCCCCGACGCCGACCCCGAGGCCCGTGCGGTCTATGCCGGCACCTCGATCACCAGTGGCACCGCGCGCGTCCTGGCGGTCCTGAGCGGCGAGGACGCAGCCATCGGGAAGCTGCGCGCCGAGCTGACCCAGGCCCCGCCTCCCACCGAGTTCGAGCGCGGCCTCGCGTGCTTCGCGCTATTGATCCTACGCGTGACGGTCTTGCTGGTCATCGCCGTCTTCTTGGTCCTGAGCCTCTTCCAGCACCGCGCGCTCGAGGCCTTGCTCTTCTCCATCGCGCTCGCCGTCGGGCTCACCCCTGAGTTCCTGCCGATGATCGTCGACATCTCCCTGGCCCGAGGCGCCGTGCGCATGGCCCACAAGCGCGTCATCGTCAAGCAACTGCAGGCCATCGAGAACCTCGGCAGCATCGACGTGCTCTGCTGTGACAAGACCGGCACCCTCAGCGAAGGCCGCCTCTCCCTGGAAACGCTCGTCGACGGCCACGGACGCGACGCCCCCGACCTGCTCGAGCTGGCGGCCCTCAACAGCCTGCACCAGACCGGCCTCCACAGCCCGCTCGACGACGCCATCCTCCGCAAGGCCGGAACTCCGGCGGATCCAGGCCTCAAGCGCGACGAGATCCCCTTCGACTTCCACCGCCGCATGCTCTCGATCGTCCTCTCCCGCGCGGGAGAGACCCTCTTGATCAGCAAGGGCGCCCCCGAGGCCCTGATCGAACGCTGCGAGACCCTGCGCGAAGACGGCCAAAGCTGCCCCCTCACCCCCGCCGAGCGCCGGCGCCTCCTGGAGACCTTCCACCAGCTCAGCCGGGAAGGCATGCGCGCCGTCGCCCTCGCCCAGAAAGCCGTTCCCCTCAAGGACTCCTACTCCGCCCAGGACGAGGATCAGCTCTGCTTCATGGGCTTCCTGGGGTTCCGGGATCCCCCGAAGGCGGATGCGGCGGCGGCGATCCGGGACCTGGAGGCCGACGGCATCCGGATCCTGGTGTTGACGGGGGACAACGAATGGGTCGCACAGCACGTCTGCGAGCAGGTCGGCCTGGACGCGACGCGCCTGGTAAACGGCAAGGAGCTGGATCAGATTCGCGACGAGGCCTTGCCCCGGGTAGCCGAGCGCACCTCCGTCTTCGCCCGGGTCAGCCCCGAGCAGAAGGCCCGGATCCTCCGGGCCCTGAAGGCCTCGGGGCACGCCGTGGGCTTCCTGGGCGACGGCATCAACGACGCGCCCTCCTTGCGGATCGCCGACGTCGGGATCTCGGTCGACTCCGCGGCGGACGTCGCCAAGGAAGCCGCTCCCATCATCCTGCTCGAGTCGAGCCTGCGCGTCCTGCATGACGGGGTCCTTGAGGGGCGACGCAGCTTTGCCAACGTCATCAAGTACCTGATGATGAGCACCAGCTCCAACTTCGGGAACATGGTCAGCATGGCCGCAGCCGCCCTCTTCCTGCCCTTCCTGCCGATGCTGCCCATGCAGATTCTTCTCAACAACCTGCTCTACGACGCCTCGCAGGTGACCCTGGCGGGCGATCGCGTCGACACCGACGCCATGAGGCGTCCCCGCCGCTGGAACATCCGCTTCATCCGGCGCTTCATGCTCTTCATGGGGCCCGTCAGCTCGGCCTTCGACATGCTGACCTTCTGGATCCTGCTAGGCCTCTTCCAGGCCAATCCCACCACCTTCAGGACCGGCTGGTTCGTCGAGTCCCTCCTGACCCAGACACTGGTCATCTTCGTGATACGCACGCGCGAGAATCCCCTCGAGAGCCGCCCCAGCCCCGCACTGATCGCCAGCGTCTCCCTGGTCGCCCTCGGCGCCATCGCCCTGCCCTTCACCCCGCTGGGCCTCCTCCTGGGCTTCGTCCCCCTCTCCCTCCCCTTGCTCGGGACGCTGCTCGGGCTTACCCTCGCCTACCTGCTGGTGGCCCAGGGGGTGAAACAGGTCTTCTACCGGAGGACGGCGAAAGCCGGTTGAGAGGAGGGGCTCGCGCTGACGGAGCGCGCCCGAAGAAACGCTCAGCCCCGAGAAGCGGGAAGCCGGATCTCGAGCGTATCGGTCCGGGTCCGGAAGGCTTGCGCCATCGCTTCGAGGCGCTGGGCGTTCCGGGCCAGGCTATCGACCTCGGTGCGGGTCTGGGCGAGGTTAGCCGTCTGCTCCTCGAGAATGGCCGAGATCTCCTCGCTGGCAGCCGCCGTATCCTCGGAGTGGGAGGCGAGGGTCCCCAGAGCACGCGTGACCTCGCCGCTACGCAGCACCAGGGCATCAATCTCACGGGCGATGCTGCGCGCTTCGCTATCAGCCGTGCGAGCCGTCGCCGTGATGGTCTGGAAGGCGGTGATGGTTTGCTCGATGGTCCCCGAGCACGTCGTCACGAGCTGGTTGCTCTGCCCCATCGAGACGGCCGCATGCGAGGTCCTGAGCTGGACCGTCTCGATGAGCTGCCGGATCTCGGAGGCCGAGTCCTTGCTGCTGTCGGCGAGCTTGCGGATCTCCTCGGCGAGCACCGCGAAGCCCCGACCCTGCTCTCCCGCCCGAGCGGCCTCGATGGCCGCATTGAGGGCCAGCAGGTTGGTCCGCCCCGCGATCTGGTTGATCGTCTCGGTGATGGTCCCGATCCGGGCACTCAGCTCGCTCAGCTGCTTGACCAGCTGCATCGAGAGGTCCGAGGCCTCCACCACGTCCTGCATCTGGCCGACCAGGCCATTCAGGGAACGGAAGCCCTGATCGGCCACCCCGGCCATCTCGCCGGTGAGGGTCGTGGCCTGGGCGGTCATCCCCTTCACCTGCTTGGCCACGTGATCGATCTCCGTCAGGTGGAGGGCGCTGCGCTGGACGCTGTCTGCCTGCTGGGTGGTCTTGAGGGCCAGCCCCTCCACGGTCATCGAGATCTGGACGGAGGCCTCGGCCAGGACGCCCAGCTCTCCGTGTAGCCGCTGGACCGCCTCCTCGGTTTGATGAGAGGAGGCCTGGATCGACGCGACCATCTCCGCCATGTGGCGGATCATCTCGTTGACGTCCTCCGAGAGGCGACCCAGCACGTCGGTCCCGGCAGCCGGGAGGCGCTCGGTCAGATCTCCGTCACGCACCGTCCGCAGGACCTGGGTGATGCGAGCGAGATGCGCGCCGATCGTCACCTTCATCAGGAGGTAATTGATCCCCCCGACGAGCAAGCCTGCCACCAGGCAGCCCGCCACGAAGTAGCCCTGCCGGCCCGGGACCCACTCCACGAAGTAGCCCGCGTAAACCGGAAAGATTATCCCCATCAACAGGCCGAAGCCGATCATCAGCGCGAAGAGGATCGTGGTGGTGTTGCGGGGGGGGCGAGGCGCGTTCAGAGGCGATGAAGACATGGCATGCTCGACAGGGAATCGTGAGGGGACGACACGCTCCATGTACCCCAGCGGGGTATAAACGCACCTCTACCTCAGTCCTTCTCCGTGGGCAGGTGCCACACGTTGACAATCAGCCATCTGTTCGAGGGCATTCCTGGCTTTGGGAGGCCTCGGATCACCACGTTGACATGCTTCCGTTGACCGAGAGTCAAGCCAGGGCTTAGGCTCATGGTTCGAACATACGTTCTAGCCAATGAAGCCCCACCGGAGACCCATCGGAGACCCATCGGAGACCCATCGGATGAGCGACCTTATCCACCTGCAGACCCATTCCGTCTACTCCCTGCGCCAGAGCATGCTCACGCTGGAGGCCCTCCTCTCAGCGGTGAAGGAGCGCGGCCACCGGGCCGTGGCCCTCACCGACGTCGACGGCCTCTACGGCATGGTCCCCTTCGTGAAGCAGACCCGCGAGGCGGGCCTCCAGCCCTTACTCGGAGCCGACCTCACGCTCGCGCTCGCGAGCTTGTCCAGCGATCGCCCCGCGCGCGTCACCCTCCTCGTACGCGACGACACGGGCTTTCGCAATCTCTCCCGGCTGATCAGCCGGACGCACCTCGACGGCCCCCTCGCTCCCGAGGCGCTGGCCGAGCATGCCCACGGCCTCATCGTCCTCAGCGGAGGCGAGCACGGCGCCGTGCCTCAGCTCCTCGCCACCGGCCAAGCCCAGCTTGCCCAACGGATCCTGGGGATGTGGCGGGAGGCTTTCGGGGAGGAGGACTGCGTCGTGCAGCTGGGGCCATGGGGGCCGGCGCAGCCGCTGGTGAGGCTGGCGCGCGCGCTCGACCTGAGGATCGTGGCCGCCCACGGCGCGTCCTACCTGAAGCCCGACGACGCGAAGGCATGGGAAGCCCTACAAATGGGCCACGGCCTGGGTCATGCCCCTCCGGGGCCCCGACACCTGGCCTCGGATGCCGAGCTGCAAGCCGCATGGAAGGAGCTGCCCGAGGCCCTCACGGCCATGCGAACGATCGCCGAGCGCTGCACCTACGCTCCCGTTTTCGGCCAGCCCCGCCTGCCCGCGTTCACGCCCGCGACGGGCGAGGATTCTGAGCGCTTCCTGGCCCGCCTCTGCGAGTCGGGACTCAATGCCCGCTATGCCGGCTTGCCGCTCTACGAGCAGGCTTGCAAGCGCCTTGGCGAGGAGTTGTCGGTGATCCGGCAGATGGGCTTCGTCGATTACTTCCTGATCGCCTGGGACCTGGTCCGCTTCGCCCGGGAGCGGGGCATCCCGCACGTGCCGCGGGGCTCGGCCGCCGGCAGCCTAGTGCTTTACGTGCTGGGGATCTCACAGATCTGCCCCCTGGAGCACACGCTCTGCTTCGAGCGCTTCCTGAACCTCGAGCGCAAGGGGCTTCCCGACATCGACCTGGACTTCCACTGGCTGCGGCGCGACGAGGTGGTCGACTACGCTTACGCCACCTACGGGGCCGAGCACGTCGCGCGGATCGCCACCCACCAGCACCACGGTCCCCGCGGGGCCGTCCGCCTGGCCGGAGCCGCCCTCGGGCTCGAGAGCGCGATCGTCGACGCCGTCTCCCGCCGCATGCCCTGGGCGCTCAGCTCCGACGACCTGATGGGGGCGATCGCCCGCAACCCCGAATGTCGCGATCTCCCCGTGGACCAGGAGCCCTACCGCTCCCTCATCACCACGGCCGCAAGCTTCGAGGGGATCCCCGACCACCTGGGGCTGCACCCTTGCGGGATCGTGATCAGCCGCGAGCCCCTCAAGGACGTCGTTCCCCTGGAGCGCTCGACCAAGGGCCCCGTCGTCACCCAGTTCGAAATGCATGGCATCGAGGAGGTCGGGCTGCTCAAGATGGATCTCCTGGCCAACCGCAACCTCGCCATCCTCCAGGACGCCGTCACGCTGATCAACCGGCGCCACGGCCTCGACCTCGTTGCCGAGGAGCTGCCTCTCGACGATCCCGAGGCCTTCGCCCTCCTGCGCTCGGGCCGGACGCTGGGCATCTACCAGCTGGAGTCCGGCGGGGTCCAGGGCCTGCTTCGCCAGTTCCAGCCCTCGCACGTCGAGGACGTCACCGCCATCACCAGCCTCTACCGGCCCGGCCCGATCGACGGGGGCATCACCCCCCGCTACGTCGCGCGCCGCCACGGAAAAGAGCCCATCGTCTTTCCCGACGACTGCCTTCGTGATGTGCTGTCTCACACGTATGGCTGCATCTTGTACCAGGAACAATGTTTGCAGGTGGCTCATGTTTTCGCGGGCATCCCACTGGGGCTTTGCGAAAACCTCCGCAAGGGGATCGCCAAGCGGATCCCGCCCGAGATCGCGAAGCTCAAGGAGAGCTTCTTCGCGGGAGCAGCAAGGCTCGGCAGGGAGCCGGAGCGGGCAGAGGCCGTCTGGCACCTCCTGGAGAGCTTCGGGGGCTACGGCTTCGTGAAGGCCCATGCGGCCTCGTGCGCGGCCCTTGCCGTGCGCGAGGCGTACCTCAAGGCCCGCTGGCCCGTGGAGTACCTCTCGGCGGTGCTTTCCAGCGGCCAGGGCTACTACCCTCCCCGGGTCTACGTCGAGGACGCCCGATCCTTCGGAGCGGAGCTGGCGCTTCCCTGCGTCAACCGCTCGGAAGCCTCCTACACGGTGGAAGGCGAGAGGACCCTCAGGATCGGGCTCGCCTACCTGGCGGGCATCGGCGAGGCGGGAGTGTCGCGCTTGCTCCGAGGGAGGGAGGGTGGCCCGTATCGCGGCCTCTTCGACCTCAAGCAGCGCTCGGGCCTCTCGCGGGCCGAGCTGGAAACCCTCATCCGGGTCGGGGCCTGCGAAGGCTTCGGGGCCTCGGGCCTCGGGGCCTCGGGTCCAAGACCCTCCCGGCCGGGGCTCCTCTGGCAGCTCGGTATGCTGGGGCAGGGCGTGTCGAGCGGCAAGAGCCTGCAAGCGAGCCTCTTCCCTCTCCCCGAGGAGGTTCCGGCAGCCCCGGCCGATCTCGGCGATTACTCCCCGCGCGAGCGGCAGCAAATCGAGAATGAGGTATTGGGCTACACCGTGACCGTCGTGGAGATGCCCCGGGTGGTCGGGGCGGTAAGCTTCGCCGAGGCCCGCGCCCTCTGGGCCGAGACCCAGGGGGCCAAGACCCGGGGAGCCAAGACCCGGGGGACCGAGATCCGAGAGGTCGAAACCCAAGGGGGAGACGCTCGCCGGGAGAAGATCCGGGTCAGCGTGGTGGCCGAGATCGTCTCGCGCTTCGGGCACCGCACCAAGCAGGGCGAGAAGATGGTCTTCCTGACGCTCTCGGACGGCCGCGAGCAGTTCCAGGGGGTGGTCTTCCCCGCGATCTATCGCCGGCTGAGCCCGCTGTTGAGGCGCGGGATGGCGATTTGCTTCGACGGGAGCCTCGGGGACGAGGAAGGAGAGGCGCTCTTGATCGTTAGCGGGGCGGAGCCCGTGAGGATCTCCCGGAGCGTGGAAGCCCTCGAAGGAGCGCCCGAAGACGAAGCGCCCGCGGCTAGAGACGAAGCGCCCGCGGCTAGAGACGAAGCGCCCGCGGCTAGAGACGAAGCGCCCGCGGCTAGAGACGAAGGAAGTCTCGCATGAAGAAGCAGATCTTACATGTAGATATGGATGCCTTCTTCGCCTCGGTGGCGCAGCGGGATCGCCCCGAGTGGCGGGGCAAGCCCGTGATCGTGGGGGGACATTCGACCAAGCGGGGGGTGGTGGCGAGCGCCAGCTACGAGGCGCGGGCCTTCGGCGTGCGCTCGGCGATGCCGCTGTACAAGGCCTACGAGCTTTGCCCGCAGGCCATCCGGGTACCGGTAGCGATGGAGCAATACCGGGAGATCAACGGGCAGCTCCGGGGGATCTGGGAGCGTTTCGCACCGGTGGTGGAGCCTGTAGGGTTCGACGAGGCCTACCTCGACATGACGGGGACCGAGCGCTTGCTGGGGCCGCTGGAGTCGGTGGCGTACGCGCTGCGCGACGCGATCGCCTGCGAGACGGGTCTATCGGCCTCGGTGGGCGGGGGGACGTCGAAGCTGCTGGCGAAGGTCGCCTCCAAGGCCGCCAAGCCAGCGGGCGTCTGTCTCGTCCGGCCGGGCGAGGAGGAGGCGTGGCTGCACCCGCGGGAGGTGGGGATCATTCCCGGGGTGGGCGAGCGCATGCAAGAGCGATTGAAGCAACTTGGCATATCAACGGTCGGGCAGCTCGCGGGGGTGTCGCCGGCCTTTCTCGCGGCCCACTTCGGGCAACAGGGGGCGGATCTGCATCAGGTCGCGCATGGCAAGGATCCGCGGCCGGTCAGCCCCGCGGGGCCGCCCAAGAGCATTGGCGGGGAGGAGACGTTCGAGCGGGACTCGGCGGATCCGGTCTTCTTGCGGCGGACGCTCTTGAAGATCTCCTGCGAGATCGGCTACCGCCTGAGGAAGCATAAGCTCCTGGCGGGGACGATCTCGGCGAAACTGCGTGACGCGAAGACCTTCCAGACGCTCGAGCGCAGCATGACCCTGGGGACGCCGACCCAGGACGACGAGGTGATCTACGCGACGGCATGGGAGCTGGTGCAGGCGGGCTGGGACGGGAGGCGGGCGCTGCGGCTCCTGGGGGCGAGCCTGTCGAACTTCCGAGCGGACGCGCAGCTGAGCTTGTTCGAGGAGTCGAGCCCGCTGACAGAGACGCTCGATCGCCTGAAGGATCGCTACGGGACGGGGGTGATCCGGCGGGGCAGCCTCACGCGTCCGGATCGGGAGGGTTCGGGGGCTTGAGGTCTTGCAGGCTGGCGCGCAGGCGCTCCAGGTCGTCGGTGCTGCCCTTGGCGGGTCCGACGAGGCCGCTGATGACGGGGTTGAGCTCCTGCAGGCCCTCGGGGAAACGCAGGAAGACATGACGCCGGCTGTCCAGCCAGTGAGGCGGAAGCTCCTCGGGACGCACGGAGAAGCTGAATACCACCAGGGGGACATGCGCGAGCTCGGGAGTCCGGGAGAAGGCTTCGAGCATGGCCGCGCCGTGGATGTCGGAGAAGCCGTTGGGAAGGGGCAGGCCGATCAGGCCGGGGGGGCGGTAGAGCGGAACCAGGATGAGATCCGGCTGGAAGGCGCGGACCTGGTCGATCACGCGCGCGGTGTCGCCGACGCGCTTCATGAAGGCGTCGCCGCGGACGGTGAGGAAGCGCGAGAGCAGGGTCACCACCTCGGGCTCGTCGTTGAGGATCGCGATCTTGGCCAAGGCGCTCCCCTTCCTCTCTCGATGCCGTCCAAAACCTCCCAAGCCCCGGCGGGGCGGGCGCTGCTACCATGATGACCATGAGAGCGTTAAATGTCTTGGTCGTCGAAGACGAACCTTCGAACCGGGAAATCGCCGAGATCATCCTGAGCAGCGCGGGCCACCGGGTCTACGCGGCCAGCGATGGTAAAGAGGCGCTGAAGCTGCTGCTCGACGAGGGGCTGGCGATCGACGTGGTCCTCATGGACATCCTCATGCCGGTCATGAACGGGCTGGAGGCCACGGAGGCCCTGCGCGCCGACCCGCGCACCCGGGATCTCCCCATCATCTGCGTCTCAGCCAAGGCCTCCGGTTCGGATTACCAGACCGGCATGGCCGCGGGCTGTACCCATTACCTCTCGAAGCCCTTCAAACGCAGGCAGCTCCTGGAATCGCTGGCCAAGACCATGCTCGAGCAAGGGCGCATCGCCCCCGAGGACTATGCCGCCATGGCCCAAGGACTTTGAAGGAAATGATAAAGACCTCTTGCCCTCCCCGAAACGCTGTGCTAATATACATTCTTGTCACGCGGATGTGGCGGAACGGCAGACGCGCATGCCTCAGGAGCATGTAGGGATTTCCCTGTGGAGGTTCAAATCCTCTCATCCGCACTGAAGAGCCCCCCTCACGGGGGGCTCTTCGCATTTTTAATCTCACCGATAGTACGTGATAGAACCTCTTAAGGGGGGGTATAAGCGAAGGGAACTCTGCTCGGCTGTTTCTCGTCAAACCGAAAGACGCCCCCCAGCAGTTCCGGCCGCCCCATCTGGCCGCGGACGACGCGCCAACCGGAGGAACTTCCACATGCAGCTCGGAAAATGGCTCACTGCCGCCCTCGCCCTCGCCATGCTCCCGTCACTCGCGCCTGATGCCCAGGCGGCCCTGGGCGGCGATAAAAACAAGGGCAAGGCCATCTACATGATGAAGGGCCAGAGCGGAAAAGCCTGCATGACCTGCCACCCCATCGGCCTCACCACCGGAGAAGTCATCCGCGGCAAGAAGGTCCCCAACCTCATCGAGAGCGCAAGCAAGATCAGCGAAAAGAAGCTCATCGCCAAGGCCCTCAAACACCTCGAAGAGGACGCGGAGCTGCAACTCTCCGACAACCAGTTCATGGATCTCGTCACGTTCGTATCCTCGCTTCCCTCCGACGGGTTCGGCGACGTCCCCGCCGAGTGGCAAGGCTATGTCAAAGAAAAAGCTAGAAAATAAGTGAACATTCGCAGGCTCGATCCGCTCGGGTGGTTGAGAAACCGCCGGATCCTCACCAAGCTCTTCCTCATGATGGTCCTCATGCTCATGCTCCTCGTCGGAGTCGGCATGGAGGGCTACCTCTCCATGAGCCGCGTGAAGGCCCAGCTCGACAGCCTCGCCACCACCATGGAAAGCGGACAATCCATCTCCCACCTCCGCTCGGTCAACCTCCAAGCGGACCGCCTCCAGAAGAACTACATCCTGGCCGGCTCCGCCGAGGAGCGCGAACGCATCATGCCCGAGCTCGAGGACAAGGTGCTCGACATGGACGGCGCCAGCCGCGCCTTCATTCGCTTCTACGCCACCAAGGAACAGGAAGCGAAGTTCAAGGACGAGATCATGCCCCTCATCGAGGAGTGGACCGAGCTCAACGACGAAGTCCTCGCCCTCGTCGAGCAGGACAAGGTCCAGGAGGCCCTGGCCCTCAGCAACACGCGTGGCCTGCGCCTCATGACCACCATCGTCGACGTCAAGATCGACGAGCTGATCACCCTCAGCGAGAAAGAGGTCGATCGCCAGAAGAAGCAAGCCCAGCAAGAGTTCAAGAACTCGCTGGTCCAGCTCCTGGTCAGCATCGGCTTCTCCCTGATCCTCGCCATGGGGATCGCCTTCCTCTTCGCCCGCCAGATCGCAGCTCCGCTGCACCAGCTGATCGCCATGCTGCGCGACATCGCCGAGGGTGAGGGTGACCTCAGCAAGACCCTCAACTCCGACCGCCGCGACGAGATCGGCGAGCTGGCCCTCTGGTTCAACCGCTTCCTCGCGCAGCTTCGCGGCATGGTCTCCCAGATCGACTCCGTCTCCACGCGCCTGCTCAGCTCCAGCGAGGCCCTGGCTCAGTCCGCCGACGAGACCGGCAGTGGCGCCGCCCAGGTCTCCCAGACCATCGAGCAGCTCGCCATCGGCGTCACGGAGCAGGTCAAGGGCATCACCAAGAGCTCGGACGAGGCCCTTCAGGTCGCCCGGGCCGCCGAACAGGTCTCCGCCAACGCCACCATCTCCGCGCGCAGCTCCCAGCAAGCGGCCAAGGCCGCAGCCGACGGCGGACAGGTCCTCCAGGAGGCCCTCACCCACATGGATGGCGTCCAGGAAGTCTTCACCGACTCGACCGGCGTGGTCGAGCGGCTGGGCTCGCTGAGCACCCAGATCCAGGCCATCGTGACGCTGATCGGCGGCTTCGCCAAGAAGACCAACCTGCTCGCCCTCAACGCCGGCATCGAAGCCGCCCGCGTGGGCAGCCAGGGGCAGGCCTTCAGCGTGCTGGCCCAGGAAATCCGCAAGCTGGCCGTGGAATCCGGCAACGCCACCCAGCACATCACCGAGCTGGTCGGGAGCATCCAGGACGAGACCCAGCGGGCCGTCTCGATCATGCAGCAGGGGCAGCAGGGCGTCGGGAAGGGCGCGTCGATCATCCACCAGGCCAGCGACTCGTTCGGCCGCGTGGTCGCCGCCATCGCGCACACCGACCGCGAGATCCAGCAGATCCGCGACGCCGCCGAGCAGCTCACGCGCTCGGCCGAGGTCATGGTGCGCGAGATGGATGCGATCGCCAACATCGCCGAGGAATCGGCCGCCGGCGCCGAGGAAGTCGCCGCCACCACCCACATGCAATCCGCCAACGTCACCCAGGTTTCGGGCTCCGCTCAGGGGCTCACCAAGCTCTCTTCCGAGCTTCACGGACTGGTCTCCCGCTTCACCCTCTGAGAAAGGATCCCCATGCGCCGCAAACTCCCATGGTTGCTGACGGGCACGCTCCTGCCGTGCCTACTGGCGATGCCCGCCGCCGCCTTCCAGTTCGACTACGGGACCCCCGGCATCACCTCTCCGCTCAACCTCCGACGCGGACAGATGCTCATGCGCATGTCGCACCGTTACAACGCGGCCACCTTCCCCAACGACTCCGCGCCCGCCCTCAACCTGGGCCTGGGCGTGACCAAGCAGCTGGCCCTGGACTTCGTCACCTCCACCCGCAACACCCCCCTGGATGGTGAGCTGGCGGTGCGCTACCAGCTCCTGGACGAGTACGAGGACGCTCCGTTCGCTCTGACCACCCGCCTCGGCTACACCAGCCATCTCGGAGGCAGTGGCCTCGCCGAGGTGACGGCCTCGAAGAACAACCTCCTGCCCAACCTCGGCGTGGGCCTCGTGGGGCGCTACTTCAGCTACGTGGGCGACTACAAGGTCAACCCCGGCTGGATGACCGCCGCGGGGGCAGGCCTCTCCTATGCCCTCGCCGACGGCCTCGCTCTTGTCGGCGACGTGGTCGCTCCTCTCGACCGCAGCGTCATCGACACCTTCGGCTTCAACTGGTCCGCCGGGCTGCAGTGGTGGCTCGCCGACACCCCCCACGTCCTGGTCCTGATGGTCGGTCGCTTCGGCCCCGGCACCACCCAGGGACGCACCTTCTCGCCCGACAAGGACAACCTGCGGGTCGGCTTCGAGTATCACGCCCACTTCGATGCCCCCTTCTTCCCGCGGCGCACGATCACCATCAACACGGAGGAATAACCATGCGGCGCATCATTCTCCTGAGCGTGGCCGCCCTCTCGCTCGCCACCGGCTGCACCAACCGCATGGAAGCCGTGGGCCAGGTGGGTCAAAACAACCAGCCCGTCGGACGCATGTACTCCACCCACGTCAAGACCGTGACCAGCAGCCCGAAGTGCGTGGAGTGCCACACGACCGATCCCTCGGCCTCCGCCGCCCCGAGCGGCCTGGGAGAGTACTCGGTCGACAAGCTCTACCCCACGGGACTACGCAACATGCTCACCGACTCGAAGTACGCCAAGGACCTCTTCACCGCGGAAGAGATCAAGAACGTTCTCGACTGGCTTGATGCCGGCCGGCCCAACGACCCGAAGACCTTCTAGCATCCAAGAGCACGCCCCCTGCGGCTTAGTCGCAGGGGGCGTGCTCTTGGATTATTCGGGTAGGCGCGGGACCTCGATCTCGAGCGGTTCTCCGGTCAAGCTCTCCAGGAAGGCGACGACGTCGTCGATCTCCTCGTCGGTGAGCCCCCAGTGATCGATCAGCGGGTCGATGTTGGGGAAGTCCAGGTCGACCTCCTCGTAGTGCTTCACCGCCTCTCGCAGGGTCGCGATGGAGCCGTCGTGCATGTAGGGACCGGTCAGGGCCACGTTCCTGAGCGAGGGGGTCTTGAAGGCACCCAGGTCGTCCGGGTCCCCGGTCACGTCGAAGCGGCCCTTGTCCTTCGTCCCGGAGCCGGCGACCCCGATGTTGTGGTACTTGTCGTCCGAGAAGTTGGAGCCCTTGTGGCAGGCCGTGCAATCGGCCTTGCCGGTGAAGAGCTCGAGGCCCCGGCGCGCCTGCGGGGTCATGGACGCATCGTCGCCCTGCACCCAGCGGTCGAAGGCCGAGTTCTTGCTGATGAGCGTCCGCTCGAAGGCCGCGAGCGCCTTGCCCACCCCGTCGATCGTCGGCTCGGTGCCGAAGGCCTCCTGGAAGCGCTGCCGGTACCCGGGGCTCCTCGACAGGGTCGCAACCACCTGCGAGGCGGTCGCGTTCATCTCGTCGGGATTGAAAAGCGGACCCAGCGCTTGCTCTTCGAGGCTGGCGGCCCGGCCGTCGTGGAAGAAGCCCGAATAGTAGGCGGCGTTCAGGACCGAAGGAACGTTTCGCTTCAAGACCCTGCCCTGGAAGCCGATCCCGGTCGAGCGGCCATCCGCCCAGCCCAGACCCGGCACGTGGCAACTGACGCAAGCGAGCTTGCCGTCTCCCGAGAGGCGGGGGTCGAAGAAGAGGCGCTTGCCGAGCTCCACCTTGGCCGGCGTGGTGGGGTTGGCGTACGGGACGTTCACGTCCGGAAGCAGGCCCAGGCCGCCGAAGACCTCGCGCAGGCTCGGGGCGCCCAGAGCCGGAGCCGCCACGAGGACGCCTAGCGTGGCGATCGCCCAGAGACCCCGGCGCGGGAAGGGCCTACCCATCGCTACGGGACTGCCTTGGCCTTCGGATCGGTCAAGGCTTCAAGGAAAGCCACGAGATCGTCGATCTCCGCTTCCGTGAGGTGATGCTTCTCGACCAGCGGATCGAGATTGGTGAAGTGGGGATCGAAGTCCTCGTAGTGCTTCACCGTCTCGCGGAGGGTCTTCTGGGACCCATCGTGCATGTAAGGAGCGGTGAGGGCCACGTTCCGCAGGCCGGGCGTGCGGAAGGCTCCCCAGTCCTCGGGATTCCGGGTCACGGCAAAGCGGCCCAGGTCCCTGGATCCGGACCCCGGGACCCCGATGTTGTGGAACTTGTCATCCGAGAGGGTGGGGCCCTTGTGGCAGGCCGTGCAGTCGGCCTTACCCATGAAGAGCTTGAGGCCGCGCTTGGCCTGGGGGGTCATGGCGTCGCTCTCACCTCGGACCCAGCGGTCGAAGGGCGCGTTGGTGGTGCTCAAGGAACGCTGGAAGGCCGCAAGCGCCTTGGCGGTACCGTCGATACTCGGCTCCGTGCCGAAGGCTTCCTTGAAGGGCTGGCGGTAATCCGCTGCGCTCGCCAAGGTCTTGGCCAGCTGCTCGGGGGTCGTGTTCATCTCGTCCGGGTTGTACAGCGGACCCAGGGCCTGCTCTTCGAGGCTTCCGGCCCGGCCGTCCCAGAACATCGACGCGTAATGGGCCGAGTTGAGCACGGTCGGCGTGTTGCGCGGCAAGGTCTTGCCCTCGAAGCCGACGCCCGTCGTGCGCCCATCCGCCCAGCCGAGCGCGGGGATGTGGCAGGACGCGCAGGACTGCTTCCCATCGCCCGAGAGGCGGGGGTCGAAGAAGAGGCGCTTGCCAAGGGCGACCTTGGCAGGGGTGGAGGGGTTGTTCTCGGGATGCTTGACGGGTTCGAGCAGACCCAGTCCCGCGAAGAGCTCCCGGACCTCGGATGCGGCGAGCGCCGGCGCCGAGACGACGCAGAGCACCAGCAGCCCTGGGACGAGCTTGCGCCCGAACCGCAGCGCCGACCATCCTGTACCGAAAATGTGCATGACCCAGACTCCGAACTAGATGTTACCAGCGGACTTTGCCAGGTGAGAAACCGGCCAACGACTGGAAGGCCGGTTACTTCACTCCCTTGTACCCAGGCAGGCACCAATCCTTACTCGCTTCGAAAAGGGAACGATAGCGCGAACAGGGCATCGCAGCTTCAAAGCAGAAGGGGCCAGCCGGCGGCTGGCCCCGATGACGTTGGCCTGAGCGGACTAGGGGGTCACGCCGTTGGCCGCATTGATGTTCGCGTCGATCAGGGTCTGACCGTAGGCGTCGTTGAAGCCCGGAGCGACGACGGCCTCGAGGGCTCCGGGGATCACACCGCCGGTGTGCTCCGCGCCGAGCGATTCCTTCATCCAGCCGGGAGCCGGCCAGGTCTTGTCGCCTGCCACCTTGCCCTTGAACATGTACGTCTTGGGAGTTGTGTTCTCCTTGACGGGCACGCTCTTCAGGTAGTAGGCGAGTGCCTTCAGGTCCTCGCGCTTGTACTTGCCGAGGCCGGGCATCGGAGGCAGGAACTGGCCATCCTTGGTCGCGCCCCACTTGTCGGCGAGCTCGTCCACGGTGAGCGTGGCGATGTCGCTGCCCGGGTAAGGGGTGAGGTTGATGGAGATGCCAACACCCAGCCCGGGGGTCACCCAAGCGTTGCCGCCCGCGAACATGGCGTGCTCGACGTCGGGCGCGATCACCGGGTGGCCGGCAGGATCCAGGATAGCCTCACCGGTGGGGGTGCCGTCCTTGGTCAGCGGGCGAATCGGGGAGTGGCAGGCGAGGCACTCCGAGGTGTTGGCGATGTAGCGCCCACGCTCGACGTACTGGGCCTCGGTCATGGTGGCAGGGGTCTCGTCCTTCTTGTCGACACCCGCGGTGAGCTTGGGGTCGCAACCAGCGAGGGCAACTGCCAGCAGGGTGAGCGAAAGCGAGGAAGCGAGGACGGTAATTTTCTTCACGAGGACACATCCTTCCTGGTTCAATCCGGTACCAGGAAGCCTTGTACCCGATCGAAATGCTTGCTTAACCGCTAAGCGACTAGATTGCAGGATCCAGCGAATAAACGTACTGCTCGAACAGGCGCAGGCTGGTCTGATGCGCAGGCGTGAAGTCATAATTGAAGCGCGACCAGAAGTTCTCGAGGTACTCCGCCGGGTATCCCGACTGCTCCTGGGCCTCCTGGAGGATGGCGGTCTTGAGGCCCGGCAGGCTGCGCTTGGCCTCGGCGAAGTGAGCACCGAGCGCCTCGCGTTCGGCTTCCGGAACTTCCTTGCGAACGACCCAGAGCATGTAGAGAAGGGGCGTCTGGGTGCATTGCCACCAGGCATCCCCGAGGTCCCAGACGTGCAACTTGGGCGAATGGAAGCGCGCACTCAAGGCCTGATCTTCGAAGAGCAGGGCGGCCCCATGTTCTTCGAGCAGATGCTCGGGGTTCCCCGTACGCTCCACCAGCATGGGCTCGTAGCCGAACATCTCGGAGAAAAGCCAGCGCAACAGATAGACCGTGCCGTCCTTCAGGCTGGGCACGGCCACCTCGAACTCGCTGGAGGTGCCGATCGGCTTGGTGCTCACCAGGACACCGGAGCCGCCCGCGCCCATGGAGCTGAGCGCCATCTGCGGGATCAAGTCGAGCGATTCGCGGTGCTGCAGATACGTGAGGACCGAGATGGGGCCTGCATCGATCGTTCCGTTGACCAGGCGCTCGGACAGGTGAGAGAGGCGCGCGGGAGAGACCTGGAAGTCTTGCGAAACTCCCGTCTCCCGGAGGGCGTGATAAAGAGGAAGAGTCGACAGATAAGGAGGCTCACCAATCGTCCGCAAGGCAGAATCCTTTGAGCGTGTCTGAGGGTGCGACGCCCGGTGCTGAAGCGTTCGCTCATTATAGGCAGCGTGAAATGGCTTGTAAAGCGACGATTAGCGCTAGTCGTAGACCTCCAGCTCGAAGAGCTCGAACCTCTGAACCTGCCGATCCGGGGTGTTCCGCCAGACCAAGCGAACCCAGCGCGCCGCCGTCGGGCGAGGAAGCGCCAGGCGCTCCATTTGCCAGCTGTCGATGCGGGCTCCCGAGCGGACGGTGCGCCAGGACTGACCATTGTCGGAAACCTGCAGCTCGAGCGTGGCCCCCTTGAGAGGGCCCGTCTTGAGGCGGAACTCACGCACTAGCGACCGCTTGGCCAGCTCCACCGCGAAGGACGCGGTCGCCTGGCGCGTTCCCGGCCCCAACCACTGGCTGTCGGTATCACCATCCACCGCCAGCTCGGGGCCGTGGAAGCCGTCGTCGCTGCTTCCGCTGGCACGGATCCCGAGAATCGGCAGGCCATTTCGCAGCAGGGGCGGATTAGGAACCTGGCGGGCATAGCGCTCGCCAGCATCGCTGTCCAGGATGATAGGACTGGCATGCAGCCTCACGCTCGCGCGGGAGGCGAGCTCTTGCGTGTCACCGTCCAGCGTGACGCGGGTCCACTGGCCCGGCCGGGTCCAGCGCAGCGGCACGGCCTCGTCCGGCGTCCGGTAGGGCGCCCAGAGGACGGCGACCTCGCGCTTGCTCTTGGGATCGGCAAAGAGGTAGCCCACCATCTGAGGCGGCAGGGGCAGCTTCGAGACGAAGTCCAGACCGCCAAGCGCCGCGGCGGTATTCTTGTAAGCCCAGTACCCCGCCGTGCGCTGGGTCATGCTGCGCCAGTCGACCAATCCCATCTGACGCCAGCTGGGATTGGTGTTGCTGTAGTAAACCGTGCCCTCGACGCCGAGCGCCATGGTCGTGGCGTAGATCTTGAGGATGGAGTCCGCCTGCTCACTGGGCTCGGTGGCGGAGTAGCCGGTCTCGGAGCAGAGCATGCCCTTGTGGCCGAGGCCGTTTCGCTCGAGGACGTGGCGCATGGACTGGTGCACCGAAAGGAAGGCCTTGAGCGCCTCGTCGGAGCCCGGCCAGCCGTAGGCATGGAAGTCGAGGAGGTCGAAGTAGGGCCCCGCGCCGTGGTCGATCATCGCCTGGAGGTAGGCGGCGTAGCCCAGGCCACCCGTGACCACCTGGGCGTCGGGGTCGATCCACTTGACCACGGTGTGCATGACCGCGAGCATGCGGACGTACTCCTTGACCGAGCCCTGCCAGGAGCGCGTGCGATCGCCCGGAGCCGCCTCGAGCACGCCCTTGGGGTAGTCCGGCTCGTTCCAGCACTGCCAGTAGCGAACCTTGCCCTTGTAGCGCCTCACGACCGTCGATAGGAAGGAAGCCCAGGGGTGGTCGGGGTTGATACGCTTGCGAGGGCCCGGCACGTCCGTGCCGTCAGTGAAGATCGAGCGGTAAAGCCCTGTAGGCGGCGCCTGGCGGTAGCTCTGATGATCCGATAGCCGCTTGCCCCTGGCCGACGAGGCCCAGTAGGGCGTCTCGGTCACCATGAACTGGATGGCCATGCCGGCCTCGTCGAGGCGCGCGACGACGTCGTCGAAATCACCCTGGTGGGGGACCTTGCCGTCGTCCTCCGGCTGATACAGGCGCCAGATCATGCCCTCGCGACTCAGGCGCACGCCGAGATCCCGGTGCATGGCCATCCCGCGCTCACGCGTTCCGCCCCACGCCCCTTTGCCCAGCGTCTCGTCGAACTTGGGAACCGCCTGCATCCCGAAGATCGGCCCCGTGGGACGCGAGGAGCCATGCGTCGAGCGGGCCGCCGCCTGGTCGAGGGCGATCGCCCCCAGCAACGCCGCGACCACGCCTGCGCGCCACGCATAGGCACGCCAGGCAGAAGCCGGGCTCCCGCCCTTCGACTGACCGTTTGAATGATCCTTTGGATTTTGTCTTGGCTTGCCCCCACCCAGCATCGCGGCCTCCTCTCTGCCCTCACCCTACGGGAGAAAGGATCGAGCGGGCATCGGCAAGGAGGCCAAAAAGGATGGACGCCTGCGCGCTTCGGCAGGCGTCCATCCTTGCTTGGTTTAAGGTGCCCTCGCCGCGCAGGGAGCGGCAGGGCGCCTAGAAGGTCAACGAGGTTCCCACGATCAGCTGATCATGCGTCTGGGCATCGCCGCCGAACAAGCTGTTGCGGCCGGTCGGTCCCCCCTCGGTCCCGTAGAACTTCCCTTGATCGTACTCGATCGCGATCACCGGGAACGCCGGGTTCGGCTGGAAGCCCACGATCGCCGAGAAGCCCGACCCGTAGTTCGAGCTCAGGATATCTGATCCCGACTGCTGGGCCGCCAGCGTGATCGACGGGAAGACCGAGAAGCCCGGGAACCTCACGTATCCGCCCGTCGAGCTCCAGTTGTACCCGACCGTCGGCAGCATCGGGTTGGGCGTCGGCGCCAGTCCACCCGCATTGCCGAACTTGGTCGCGACCCCGAACTCCAGCGAGCCGAAGAGGTTGTTGGTCACCAGCGCCACCGTGCCCTCGTTGAAGTACGGCAGGCCCGTGGTCGAGAACGTCCGGTTCATCTCCGCCCAGCCCAGCTGCAGGCCGAGTGCCTCGGATCCGAGATCCAGCGAGGCACCCCAGCCCTTGCCGGTGGGCGTGGAGTCCGTCAGGCGCCCGAGCGCCGTGTTGTCCGCCCGGCCGTAGAGCCCCAGGCGAGCAGGTCCCAGGTCAGCCCCCAGCCGCAGCAGCGAGTAGCCCGAACCCACCGGCCCCGCGATCACCGGGAACGCATCCGGCAGGTTGCCGAGCGCGCCGACCGTCGAGGCCCCCGGAGTGCCATGGTTGTAGCCGAAGCCGACGTCCACGGGGCCCAGCGCGGCGTCGAGCACCACGCTCGGGGCCGAGCCCGTGTTGATGGGATCCACCGAGTTGGGATCCAGGAGATCCTCCGCCACGTTGATGCCCGGGTTCCAGGCGACGCGGCCCTGCGGCGTGTCCGCCAACCCCGGCCCGTAGCTCACCAGCTTCAGGCCGGAGGCCGTGGGCTCTACCGGGGGAGTTCCCACGAAGCCGAAGCCCGACTGGCTCTGCGGCCAGATGGCTCCCGAGCGGAACGCGCTGGGAAGCACGCTGCCGACCTTCAGGCTGGAGTCCTTGAAAGTCATGATGCCCGCGTACACGCCGAGCGCGCCCGGGGTCCAGGAGAAGTAGGACTGGCGCACGTAAAGGGGCGTGGGCGTATCCGCCCCGGTCAGCGAGCCCAGACCGCCATCGATGGCCTGATGGCCGTTCTGGAAGTTCTGGACGCCATTGTTGAAGATCGAGTAGGCGCCGCGGAAGGCCATGTTAGGGGCCAGCTCCGAGGCCAGCGTCAGGTTGGTCTGCACCCGGAGGTTGTCGAACTCCTGGATGTTCTGCTTGGTGCCCGGCTGCGCCATGTAGGTCCGGTACAGGAACTGCAGCGATCCCCCGAGACGCAAGCGGCGCTCGAGGGCACCCAGGCGACCGTCGAAGGTGTCGAAGCGGCCCTTCAGGACCGCCAGCTCATCGCGGAACTCCTGCTGAAGGCGTGCGAGCACGCGCAGGTCGTCCGAAGAGACATTGGGCTGCAAACGAGGAGGAGGCGGCACCTCGCCGGTCGCGGAGGCGATCATCTCCTCGACGCGCGACATGACCTTGGCGAGCAGGGCTGCCATCTCGTAGCGGTTCACCGTGCGCTCGCCGCGGAAGGTGTTGTCGGGGAAGCCCTCCATGATCTGATACTTCTCGACCATGGCCTTGATCGCGTTGTAAGCCCAGTGGTTCGGGCCCACATCCGAGAATTCGCTCACCGGCGTGAACCCCTGGGCGGACGCCATGGGGGCGACGCCGACCAGGAAAGTGGCAGCCAGGGCCAGGGTCGTCAGGTTCTTCAAGACCATCGATTCCTCCTCGAAGGGCGGCGGGAGCGTCGGGGGGATGATGCATGTTGCAAAGTGGTAGGGGTGTACCATGCGCCCCTCCGGCTGTCAAACGAGCAGCAGGGCGAGCGCGGGGCCTTCCAAGCCGAGACGGCAAGCGAAAAGGGGGCGCCGCAGCGCCCCCGGATGCCGATTAGCGCCCGCGGCTGTTGCATAGCGCCTGCGGCTTTCACAGGGAAAGCGAAGCTGACCTGAAGCAACGACAGGCTAGTAACGGCTAGAAGCCGATGCTGGCTCCGATGAACGGGCCCTGGTAAGTACCCAGCCTGGTCTGGTTGACCGTGGCCGCGTCTCCGCTGCTGAGGCCGCCCGGGTTGGTCAGGGCGGTGAAGAAGGCTCCCGGCGCGCCGGTGAAGGACGCCCGTCCCACGTAGCCGCCCGAGAGGTTGAGGGGACCGAGCACGAGGCTCAAGCTCACCTTGGCTTCGGCGGGGATGTGGCCCGGCCCCTGCCCGATGACGCCCCAGCCGCCCGTGAGGCCCCAATCCAGGTCGAGCATGTCCGCCACGATCGGGAAGCCGCCGTCTAGGCCCAGGATCACCGAGCCGATGGCGCCGTTGTCACCGATGCCCCGGCCGAAGTACTCGTTGAGATACCCCAGGCGCAGTGCCCCCATGCGGGCATAGGCGCTCCAGGCCTCCTGGGGCCAGTAGAAGGGAAGGAAGCCGCCGGCGGGGTTCACGACCGTGAGGGGGCCGACTCCCGTGTAGCTGGTGTACTTCGCTCCGAGGTCGAAGGCTCCCAGGCCGACCTCCGCGAGACCGGACCAGGCGTTGACCGCATTGGTGGCGTTGGTGATCTGGGTGGGCGTGCCGCCCGTGTTCGCCGCGAAACCACCCGAGGAGGCATTGCCGAACTCGTACTCCACTCCGATGTTCAGGTCGAACGGGGTCGTGTCCTCGCCCTCGCCGGTGTAGCCCGTGGTGCCGATCGGCTCGACGGGCTCGGTGCCGCGCTGGATGGGCTCGCGCGCCGGAGGAAGCGGGGTCGCCACCGGGGTGGGCACAGGCGACGGGGTGGGACGAACGGTGGGGGAGGGGCTCGGCCGACGGGCCTGCGAGATTTGGAGGCCTTCGGAGGATCCCATGGCCGCCACGGCGGCAGGGGCCATCAGGGCGAAGGTCGTGGCCAGGAGGGCTCCGCGAACAGCGTAGTGATGCGACATGGTCGTACCCTTCTTTCTTCCGTACAACGAACGTGCCAACGTCCAAGCAGAGGAGGGCCCCCCTGGATGGGGAGCCCTCCTAGTTTAATATATCTTTATTAAGAAACGCCAGTGACTAGAACGTAAATCCTGCTCCGAAGTAAGGGCCCATGTAGGTGCCGAGGCGGGTGGCGTTCACGGTGTCACGCGTGGTCGTGTCGCCGCCGGCAGCGGCCGCAACGATGGAGGCGGGGTTGGTGATGATCGTCATGAAGGACGCGGGGTCACCCGTGAAGGTGGCCCGGGCGACGTAGCCGGCGCGGAGGTTGACGGGGCCGAGGTTCACGTAGACGCTGGCGTCTCCTTCCACGGGGACGTGGCTGGTGGCCAGGTTTCCGACGTTCTGGCCGCTGACGCCCCAGCCCGCGAGGGCATGGTAATCGACGCCGATCAGGCCGAAGAGGCTGAAGCCGGAGTCGAGGCCGCCCACCCAGGAGCCGACGGCACCCTGATGGCCGGTGGCCGCGTTGAACTGCTCGTTCATGTAGCCGAAGCGCAGGCCCAGGGCGCGGACGTACGTGGACCAGGCGCCCTCCGGCCAGTAGTAGGGGAGGCTGGCGGCGACGCTGGAGGCGTCGTAGGCGCCGTAGTTGCCGAGGCCGCCGTAGCTGGTGGTGCGAGCGCCGAGCGTGATGAAAGGAATGCCGATCTCGGCGGTGCCGGACCAGCCGGCGCCGTTCGCCGCGGGGTAGCTGAACTGGGTCGGCGTGGCGAGGGCACCCGATCCGGCAAAGCCGGTACCCCCGGTCGTGGCCGTCTCAGGGCGATAGCTCAGGGACAGGGAGAAGGGAAGCTTGATGTTGGGCAGCGAGAAGGCCGGCCCTGCGACCGGAGTGGCGCTGGCAGTGGCCGCCGGCGCCGCGATGAGGCTGGGGCTGGCCGGGAGGGCGATCACGCTGGGGCTGGCGGGGGCTGCGAGCATGCTTGCGGAGGCCGGGGCCAACAGCGGATCCTCTACGAGCGCGGGGGCCGGCACGACGGGAAGCGTTTCGGAGCTGATGGGAGCCGCCACGGGGGCCGGATCCGCCATCGGCGCGGGGGCTTCCACGGCCACAGGAGCCTCTTGCTCCGCGACCGCCTGGGCCATCGCGGGCATCATGGGGAGCGAAAGGGCCGTCACGGCGGCTGCGATAGCGGTGCTTACAGCATTCTGCTTGCTCAAACGTCTTACCTTCTTTCTGCCAGGGGCATCCAACAACTGGGCAACGGAGCGATAGTGTGGATAGTGTATCATGCGGGAAGTGGTATAATGTCCACCGCCCGCCAGACTAACACTTGAAGGACATCCCGTGACCCGCTCCACTGGCCCCTCGACGTTGGATACCCTCTGGTCCGCCTACGGCCCCCTCATCGAGGCGGAGCTGGATCGGATCGTTCCCCCTTCCTCGGAACTCGCCCGGACGCTCTGGGAGTCCATGCGCTACAGCGTCCTCGCGGGCGGCAAGCGCATGCGCCCTCTGTTCGGGATCGCGGCCTGCCTGGCCGCCGGGGGCAAGGGCGAGGAGGCCATCACCTCGGGCTGCGCCCTCGAGCTGATTCACACGCAATCCTTGATCCATGACGATCTTCCGTGCATGGACGACGACGAGCTGCGCCGGGGCCGTCCCACCAACCACGTGGTCTACGGCGAGGCCATGGCGCTGCTGGCAGGCGACGGCCTGCTTGCCCATGCCTTCCAGGTGATGGCCAAGGCGATGCCCCGCAGCTGCCCTCCCGAGCGGGCGCTCGTGGCCGTGGCAGAGCTGGCCGGCGCGACCCTGAAGATGGTCGAGGGTCAGGTCGTGGACATGCAGGCCGAGGGCAAGCCGGTGGAAGCCGCGACCCTGGACTTCATCCACCGCCACAAGACCGGGGCGCTGATCGTCGCGGCCGTTCGACTCGGCGGGCACGTGGCGGACGCGCCGGAAGCGACCATGGCCATGCTCACGCGCTACGCGGAGCACGTGGGCCTGGCGTTCCAGATCATCGACGATATCCTCGATACCACCGCCGACACTGCGACGCTTGGCAAGACCGCCGGCAAGGACGCCAAGGCCGGCAAAACCACCTACGTGAAACTCCACGGCCTCGACGCCTCCCGCCGCCACGCCCGCGAGCAATCCGACGCCGCCAAATCCGCCCTCGCCCGTCTGCCCGGCGGCGCACCATTCCTCACCACGCTGGTGGAGAACATGGCGGCGCGGAGCAGCTAGCATGGCCGGCCAACGGCAGGATTATATTCTCCGGCAGATCGAACTGCTCCGGAAATTCGTGTCCCAGCTGGCCGGTTCAGGGGATACGGGCGGCCTCGAACAAGCGCTGCAGCTTGCCCTGCACCTGCAGGAAAAACTCTTCCCCATGCCCGCCGCGGACTTCCTGCAACAGACGGTGGACGGGCAGGTCGCCTCCCTCATGGCCGGAGAAAGCAAGGTCACCGGCCACGCCAAGTGCCTGACCTATGCCGAGCTGTTGCAGCAAACGGCGCGGCTTTATGAGTTTCGTGACCGCGACGACCTTGCCGCGGGTGCCCGCCAGCTGGCACTGCAAGTCGCGCTCCATGTCGCCTTGGATGATCCCGCCGACCCGGCGAGCGTCGCATTGCTCGTGACCGGGCTGTTGGCCGAGGTGGAACCCCTGGACCTGCTCCCGTCCGTCCGCGAGCTATTGGACGAATATATCCGGCAGGCCGGCTGATGGCTATTTCGCGCCGACCGCCAGTCCGTCGAGCAACTCGGTGATGTCGCCGCTCACGGCGCTGTAGTCGACATCCCGGGCCCAGCCGCGGAGCTGCACGGCGCCCTCGGGGCCGCTGTAGAAATAGCCGTGGTTGACGTAGGTGATATTCTCGACGCGCGCGGCGAACTCCAGCTCGGTCAGCTGCACGGCGCCGCGCAGCTTCGAGCCGCGCTTGCGGACGGTGACGCTCTCCGCGCCCTCCCGCGCCGTGTTGATCACGGCGGCCTCGATGCTGCCCTCGACGGGCTGCGGCTCGGCGATGAGCTGGGCCTCCCCCTTCTCGTCGATCCGGAGCAGGTTGAAGATGCCCGGCTCGGCGTCGGCCGGGTCGCGATACCAGCGGGTGGCGTCGTAGCGCAGCCGGAAGTTGCCCGCGACCAGCTCGCGGAAGCGCTCCTTCTCCTGCACGAGCAGCAGGTTGGTGTAGTCAGACTTGAGCTGGATGCTGCGGAAAAACTGTTCGGCCCGCGCCGCCCCCGTGCCGCTCTCCGGCCACTCCGCACTGAACAGGTAGAGTGTCGAGCCGATGACGATCAGCCGCACCTCGCGGATGGTCCGGTCGCGGCGCTGCGCGATGACCAGCCGCTCGCCCTCGAAGGGCCCGAGCTCGAACCTGGTGCGCGACTTCACCTCGCCCGGCCGCGACTTGAGCATGTCGGTCATCGACTTCGCATAGAGCCCGGTCTCCTCCCCCGGCAGCATGGCCATGG